>JBCDAZ010000001.1:0-199729 GCA_039184655.1 Pseudomonadota bacterium
CGTCGAAGCTCTCCAGGCCGATCTCGATGCCTGGCTCGTCCACTACAACACCGAGCGCCCCCATCTGGGCTACCGCAACCAAGGCAGACGCCCCATCGAAACCGTCATGTCATTTGTCAAACAAGAAGGTTAAGTGGACAACCCATAGATTTCGGGGTGGTTACCCCTCGGCCGCGTCGCGCGCGCCGGGCCGCGGTCCATACCCTCCCAAACGCTTCGCGGCGCGCGCTCAGCTCTCCGCCAGCAATGTTAACAGACGATCGGCCGCGCGTTTTGCCCCGTCGAGCGGCAGGTCGGTCGGGTTTCGCGGACCTGCGGCAACGAGCCCGTCGATGGTTTGCGCCAGGGCGAGCGGAGTGAGCGCATCGCTCTTTGCCGTTGCAAAGCCCAGCCGGGCGAGCGCTGCCCCGCGCAGGACCTGCTCCTGCTCGCCGCCCTCGGCCATGGGCACGATCAGGGACGGCGTTCGGCAGGCAAGCAGATCGGTCGCCGTGTTGTAACCTGCAAGCGAGACCGAGGCTGCGGCGCCTGCAAGCCGGGCGCGGTAGTCGGGCCGTGCCGGCTCGGCGATCGCAGGGCCGGAGAGACGCGCGGCGAACGCCTCGGCATCGCTACCGCCGACAAAAAGGCGAAAGGGATGGCGCGACAGGCAAGCGGCTTCGGCCGCGCAGCGCAGGAGTGACCGGCCAATGCTGCCGGCGCCGACGGCGACCAGAACCGCGTCGCTTGGAATTGCGGGCGGCAAGGGCGTTGCGATATAGCCCGTGTAGTGGAGCGGGAGAGCGGGCGGCAGGGACCAGACCCGGCCGACATCGTGGATCTGCCGAGCGCCATGCACGAGAAGAGCGTCGAAGGCTGCCAGCGCCATGCGCGCGCGCTCGGCCTTTTTGGGTGAGGGCGGCTCGGGAATGTCGCGAATTGAGGCGACGAGCCGCGCACCGCTGGCCCTGGCGGCCTCAGCCAGCGCCGCGAACTCGGCCCGTAGGGCGCCGCGCCCCAACGGCCAGGTTTCGGTGACGAGCAGATGCGGCGCAAACCCCTTAAGCGCGCCCAGCGCGCTTTTCAGGCGCGCCTGCATAAGCGCAGGCGAAACCGGCGCGCCAGTTTTGTCGCAGAGCCGCGTATAGTCCAGCCCGTCCGACTGCACCGGCGGCAGCCAGTCTATAGAGAGCCCCGACAGGTCGAGATGCGCAAGCGGCCGCCCGCCCGCCAGAAGCCGGGTTTCGGCCCCGGCCCGCATCAGCGCCCGCGCCAGGGCCGCCATGCGAACCAGATGGCCCGACCCCATCAGATGCGTGACGGCGATCTGGATCCGCGGTGTCACGCCGCGCCGCGGTCGAGCTTGATCGGAGGGGCGATGGCGATCGGCGCGCCCTGGGCCGAAAGGCTTACCGGGTGAAGGCTGGCGCGCTTGATCCGAAAGGGCGCCGGGCCGCGATAGGTCCAGCCGGTCGCCAGCGCGAGGATGCAGCGGATCACGCCGCGATGCGTGACCAGAACGCTGGGCGTTTCGATTTCGGCCAGAACGCTGCGCAAACGCAAGGCGAGATCCTGCACGGACTCGCCCCCTGGCGGCGCAAACGCCCAGCCCCACGCCTCGATCGGACGGTAATCCATCGCCGGATCGGTGCGGAGCGCCTCGGCCGTGCGCCCCTCCCAAAGCCCAAAATCGACCTCCTGCAGACGCTCCTCAAGCCGCACGGGGCCGTCAGCCAGCCAAGCCGCGGTTTCGCGCGCGCGGCTCAACGGGCTGGCGACGACCGGCCGACCCCGCCAGGCCTGCGGCAGGCTGTGCCGGGCCAGGTCGATGCGCGCCTCGGCCGAAAGGGGGATATCGCGCCGGCCCTGCAGTTTGCCGGCCGCGTTCCAGTCGGTCGGAAAATGCCGGACGAGACCGATCTCGATCATGGCGTCGCGCAAGCCGTGAGCGGGCTCAGGATCGCCCGCAGGCGTTGCGCAGCACGGTCGAGCCCGTGATGCGTCGTCACATGGCCCCGCGCGGCCTCTCGTGCCGTGGGATCGGCGGCAAGCGCCTGGGCGGCAAGGGCGAAGCCGACCGCATCGCCGGGCGCGGGCAGGTTGGGCATGCGCAGCACCGCAGCAGGTCCGGGATGGGCTGCCGCAAGGGCCGGGCAGCCGGCGGCCTGCGCCTCTAGATAGACCATGCCGATCCCCTCGCCCACCCCCGGCCAGAGCATCACGTCATGGCTTTCGTAAAGCGCCCGCAGCGCGGTTGGCGAGACCATCCCCAAGAACGAGACGGAGGAAAACGCCGCAAAAAGCGCCTCGATCGCTGGGCGCTCCGGCCCATCGCCGACAACGGTAAGGCGCCAGGGTTGCGAAAGAAAGCGTAGCGCATCGGCCAGCGCGTCGTACGAGGCGCGTTTGTCGCCGGGGCGCATCATCGCAACGGTGAGCAGCTGCAAATGACCGGCAGGCACAGCCTGTCCCGGCGCGCGCGGTCCCGGCCGAGGGCCGGGATCGAGGAAAGGGGGAAGTTCGACCAGCGCTTCGGCCCGGGCGAGCGACGCCACACCCGCGCGGTCGCGCGGTTTTGTCACGATCAGCCGGTCGGCCCGTTCAAGCGCGGCCCGCGCCGCAGCCGCAAAACCCGCCCAAGGACCGGTCAAGCGCGAGGCGGCATAGCTGGGTTCGGCGATCACATAGGGAATGCCAAGCGCTTGGGCCACCGCGGGGCCCAGCAGATCTGGCGCCTTCCAATAGCAGTGATAGGTAAACCAAAGCGCCGGTGGATCGTCGGCGAAGGCCACGCGCAGGCGTTGCGCCTCTGCCTGCGCCGCTTCGGTCAGCCGGGCCTGGGTTTGTTGGCATCCCCGCCCGTCCCGAAGCCTCAGGCGCGAGGCGATGAAGGGTCGGTGCCCGCAGCGGCGCAGAAGCGCCATAAAATCCTCCGCGATCCGGCGGTCGCCCGACGGGGTTGGATGGTCGGGCGGCTTCATCGGCGCGTAAAAAGCCACTCGGCTCATAGGGCAACCGGTTCCGGCTGCGGCCGGACAGCGCCCAAGCCGGCCAGCAACCGCGCTTCGAGCAGATCGATGCCCGCCTCCATGCCGAATTCGTTGCGCAGCCTCGCATAGGCCGCCTGGGCCATCACGAACCCCGCGTCCGGATCGCGGGCATGCGCCTCGATCGCTGCGGCCAATGCAGCTGGATCTTCGGGCCGCACCAGCCGGCCGTGAACGCCGTCGGTGATGAACTCGGGTATCGCCGAGACCCGCGTCGACAGGATCGGCAGGGCTTGGCTTGCCGCCTCCATCAGCACATTGGGCAGGCCATCCCGGTCGCCATCGGCCAGGATGCGGGAGGGCAGCACGAAAAGATCCGCCGCCCGAAGCGCCGCGATCACCGCCAGCTGGTCGCGCTTTCCCTGCCATACGATCCGGTCGCTCAGCCCCAAAGCTGCGGCGCGGGCGGCAAGATCGGCCTTCAGCGCGCCGCCGCCGATATGGGTGAACTGCCAGTCGAGCCGCTCGGGCAGTGCCGCGAGCGCCTCAAGCAGGATGTCATAGCCTTTCTTCGCGACCAGACGGCCGACCGAGACCAGTTTCAGCGGCGGGGTCGGCGCGTCTTGCGGCGTTGCGCGGCCGGGCGACGGCGGCTCGGTTGAGGGCTGGCGGGGCGGCGGTTGGCCGGATGATGGTTGGCGGGTTGGTGGTTGGATGGTTGATGGCTGGCGGGACGGCGGGTCGGGAAAACGGCGAAGATCGAGGCCGTGATAAAGCCGCGTCACCTTTTGCGGCGCAGGGGCAAGTGCGGCCAGATGCGCTGCACCGCTGCCGGTGCAGGCCACGGCGAAGGCGGCATCGCGAAGCTTGGCGCGCTTGTCCCAATCCGGGATCGTCCAGATATCCTTTGCATGCGCCGAGACGCCCCAGCCCAGGCCGCGGATCCGCGCCGCATACCGCGCCACCGAGGCGGGCGTGTGCAGAAAATGCGCGTAAAGAAACCGGGTTTCGGGCGGCAGTTCGGCGGCCAACACAAGCGCCTGGCCCCAGCGCCGCACCCGGTTCCGGGTCGCATCGCGGCGCAGATCGGCAAGCCAATCGGCCCGGGCCGCAGCATAGCCGGCATAGGACCGAGCCCGCCGCCAGCCGCGCAAAACCCGGCCCGGCGCATCATGCAGATAGTCCGGCAGATAGCGCCTTCTGGCCGTAATCTCGGCATGCATGGGGTGTTCGCGATCATCATAGGGCGCGCGCAGCGACCAGATATCAAACCGCATGCCGCGCGATTGTAGCGCACAAAGCTCCTGCGCGATGAAGGTCTCGGAGAGCCGGGGATAGCCCTTGACCACCACCGCTAGGGCGGGCATCGCTACTCGCCCGCCTTGGGCAGCGGCCAGCTCAGCGCCTGGCTGACGCGACTTGCGATCAGGTCGAGCCCGTTGAGCATGCCGGGCAGGGCGTTTTGCGACGGTAAGGGCTGCCGCGGCAGGTTGCGGATCGCATCGGCCATGATCTGCGGATCGCGCCCGGTCTTCTTTTCGTCGAGCAGGCGTATCAGCCCAAGGCCGCTTGCAGCCCGAGCGCGGATCAGCTGCTCTTCGCGCGGCACGTTGCGCGGTGCCACGATCGCCGGACGGTCGAAGGACAGGATCTCGCAAAACGTGTTATAGCCGCACATCGCAACGATCCCATGCGCGTATTTCATCCAGCGTTCCAGCTTGCTGTCGAAGCTCAGCACCTGCACCCGCTTGCCCAGCGCCGTGGCGCGACGCTCGAAGGCGGCTCGATGCGCGTGTCCCAAGAACGGCCCATAGACCAGAACGGCGCGGGGCGCGAGGTCGGGATCGCTTTCATAGGCCGAGAGCACCCAGTCGATCAGGATCTCGCCATCGCCCCCGCCGCCGGCCGTGACCAGGATGTAAGGCTCGCGCTGCGCCCGGCTGGGGCGCACTCGTGCCGGAACCTGCCGGCGCAGATAGCCCGTGTAGATAATGCGGCCCTCATGGCGCCAACGCGGCGATAGCGGCACGCTGTCGAGCGGCCGGCAGATCTGGGGCAAGCCATAGACCCAGATCTCGTCATAGAACCGCTCGATGGCCTCGATATGCCCCTTGCGCTCCCACTCCGCCTGCACGACGTCCGGCGCGTCGAGGACGTCGCGCAGCCCCAGCACGATCTGCGCGCCGCGCGCGCGGGCGGCGGCCAGGGTCTCGGCAAGCTCGCTGCGAAAGCCCCAGGCTTCTTTGTCCACAATGATCAGATCGGGCAGGAAGGCACGATCTGACGCCGACAGGATCGCGCTGCGCAGCCTGACCGTGTCGTCGATCGGAGTGCCGAGATTGTGCGTTGCGTAGCTGCCGTCGGAAAGCTTGACCACACCCGGCAGGCGGACATGGTCGACATTGGGCGGGAAGTCGAACCGTCCCGCAACGGGCGATCCCGTCACGATCAGCGCGGCCAGCTGCGGATCCGCCGCGACCAGGGCCTGGGCAATCGTTCGGGTCCGCCGGAGATGCCCGAGGCCGAACGTATCATGGCTGTAGAGCAGGACTCGGCGTGAAATCATCCTGCGCCCCCTCATTTCGTCCGGCGCTTTTTTGTCGGTCACGCCTTTCACATCCCGGCCGGACTATAGGAGCCTGTCCATGCCGAAGAAAGCCCCGAAACGCCCATAGGGCTGCATTTGCGGGCCGGCGGCCTGATCGCAATGCAACAACTTCTCGCATGTGACCTTTTCACCTCGCCGACGAACACTTATTGTGAAGCGCTGCGGCCGGGCTGTCCGGGCGCCATGATCCGAGGAATCCGGCCGATCAAACGCTCAAGCCTGCCCCTTGTTGCCGCCGCCGCGCTGCTGGCGTTTTGCGCGGTGATGGCCGCTTTGCCGACGCTTGCGCAGTCGCTGACCGATTACGGCACGCTGACGCAGAGCACCGATGCCGAGACCGAAACGACCGATGCGACGCCGGTGCCCGCGACCAACGCGCCCGATCTGGAGGCCTATGGCCGGATCGACCAGCTGTCGCCCGGTGCAATGATCGATACGGCGACGCGTCAGGTCGACATCTTTCAGCAGCGTCTGCGCCGGATCGTCGAGAGCATCCCAGACAGCTTTGACGAGATTGCCTCGGCAATGGCGGCGAAGTCGCCCGATGGCGATCCGCTCTATTTCGTGGGCGTGGCGATTTTTCTTGCCATCTTGCTTATCATCGGCCGCGCCGGCGGCCTGCTTTTTGCTGTCTATGTCGCGCGCCCGATCATGGTGGGCATCCAACGACCGCATCCGCGTGGGCTGATCCAGAAGCTGCCGGTGCTGGCCACCCGGGTGGCGATTACCGTTGCGATCCTGATCATTATGATCCTGATCTCGCTTGCCGTCGGTGCGCCCTTTTTCGACGAACATGCACCGACGTCTCAGACCGGGGCGATCATTCTGGGCGCTTTCGTGTCCTATGTGCTGATCGACACGACCTGGCGGATGATCCTCTCGCCCTACCTGCCGAATTACCGGGTTCCGCATATCTCCGATGGCGATGCCATCTTCCTCTACCGGTATTTTTCGGTCGGCACGCTGCTGGGCATCACCACGATGGCGATTGGTATTTGGCTCGATGTCATTGAGGTCAAGCCCGAGGTGGTTGCCTTCTTCCGGATTGTCGCCGGCACGCTGACCACCGGGTTCTTTGTGCTGTTGGTGGTCCGCAATCGACGTGCGATTACCGGTGCGATCCTTGCGGGGCGGCCGCGCGCGGTCTCCTCCTGGATCACCTCGGCGGGGGCGTTTTTGTGGCTGCCTGCGGTGATTGCCTATTTGATCATCGTCTGGCTGGAGCAGTCGTTCGACCTGGTGATGGGTCTCCTCTCGCCCGCAGGTCTGGTCGCGGCCTATTCGGTCTTCCTCGTCTCCATCGTGCTTTACGCAGTGCTCGGCTATATTGTGGAGCTTGTCTTCAGCCGGGCCCGGCAACGCGCACGGATCAACGCCGATGCCGCCGCGGCAGCAGCGGCCGAGGAGCGCCGCGCGGCCCGCGATTCCGCCGCGCTCACCGCTCCGGTCGAGATCGCGGGCGATGCGGCGGATGTCGACAATGACGGCGATGAGGAGGGCGGCGGCGGCGCGGTCGGCATAACCCGGCGCCCCGAGCCGTTGGAGGACTACGCCGAAGAAACCGGCGAGGAAGAGGGCGATACGCGCCACCGGCGCGGCATGCACACATATGAGGATCTGGCCCATCGCGCCGCCTCGCTATTTGCGATCGGGGTCGGCGGCTTTGTGATGATCCGGGTCTGGATCGGCGCTGAGATCTTCGAGGAAAGTTCGGCCTGGAATGTCCTGCAGGACGTGCTGGACACGGCTTTCTTCGGCTATCTGCTTTATCATGCGCTGCGGATCTGGATGGATCGGCGCATTGCCGAGGAAGGGGTCGACGAGTCGGGCGGCACGGAAATGCTCGACGAAGGCGCCGCTGCGTCGGCGACCTCGCGGCTGGGCACGCTGCTGCCGCTGATCCGCAGCTTTGTGCTTTTGGTCGTGGCCGCCTCGGTCTTCCTGCTTATTGCTGCCCGGCTGGGCGTGAATGTCGCCCCGCTTTTTGCCGGTGCGGGCATTGTCGGTCTAGCGATCGGCTTTGGCGCACAGACGCTGGTGCGCGACATCCTTTCGGGCGTCTTCTATCTGCTCGACGACGCGTTTCGGCGCGGCGAATACATCGATGTCGGAAGCGTCAAAGGCACGGTCGAGAAAATCTCGATCCGCTCTTTCCAGCTGCGCCATCATCTGGGCGCGCTGCACACTATCCCGTTCGGCGAGATCCAGTTCCTGACCAACTATTCGCGCGACTGGGTGATCATGAAGTTGCCGCTTCGCTTGACCTACGACACCGATGTCGAAAAGGTCCGCAAGATCATCAAGAAGCTTGGCAACGAATTGCTCGAACACCCGCTGGAGGGGCACAAATTCGTTCAACCGCTCAAAAGCCAGGGCGTCTATATGATGGAAGACAGCGCCATGATCGTGCGGGTGAAGTTCATGACCCGGCCGGGCGATCAGTGGACGACGCGCAAGCTTGCCTATCAGCGCATCCGCGAAGTCTTCGAGAAAGAGGGAATCAAGTTCGCCCATCGCGAGGTCACCGTGCGCATCCCCGATATCGAGAAGCGAACCGATCTCGACGAAGCGGATATGTCTGCGATCGGTGCGGCGGCACGCCGTGCTGTGGACGAGGTCGATGCGCTGGCCGGGCCACAGCCGGCTCTGGCCGACGGTCGCTAGCGCCATCCGCGGCGCCTGCCGGGAAGCATAACGCCCTCGACGAAACGATCCTCGGCCTGCGCGAAGTCACGCCGGCAATGTCTTGACACCGCTTTCGAGGGGCCTCTGGAAATGCCGGTGGACGCGGGTTGCCGCTGCGGCCCTCAGTCGAGGAGAAGCGCCTGGCACCAGCGGGATCTGAACCCCGCCTAGGTGAGATCGCACCGGAGACGAGGCTTTACCGCGACCGCGTTTTTCGGCCGGTCTCCACATCCTCAAGCGTCGAGATATCTCCGGGACCGATGGTGGCTGCCTTTTGGAAATTTTTTGGGCCGCGGTTCTTACCCGCCAAGCCCTCGCCGCGCCGGGCTTTTAGGCGAACGCCTTTGCCTTGGATTGGTTTTCGTCGCAGTCTGCAGATGGCGGCGCCGCGCAGCCGGCCAGGATGATTGCCGTTTCCGCAGGGTTTTGGGTCTTGGCCTTGTTTTCGCTGGGCCTGCTGGGGCTGCCGGCCTGTTCGGGCCAGAAGCTGCTGGGCCTGACGCTGCTAGGCCGAAAGCTGCAGTGCGGGAAGGTCTTAAGGCGCATGCAGCGCGGTGCGGGCCGGGAGGATGATCCCCGCCCGCAGGCCGCGTTTACTCTCCCACCAGCTGCGCGACTGCGCCGGTCCAGTCCTCCAGATGATAGGTGTGGGTGATCCGCCCATCTTGTACCGTGACGATGTCGATAGACATGGCCTCAAAACCCTTGCCCGTTGCCGGGTCCACGCCGAAAAACGGGCCGACAGGCGTGCCGCGAAAGAGGCTGCGCACCACGAAGCGGCCATCCTGTAGATCGATGATTTCCTGCGGTATCCACTCTAAATCCGGGACCACCTGACCCAAAAACGCTATGGTGTTGAGCATGCCCTGCGCGCCGGTGCCGCCCGGCGGTGTGGGGATCGAGACCACATCGGGCGAGAAGATAGCATAGTACTGCTCTTCGGTCGTCGCCGCGGGGTTTGTGAGGATGTCGGTGTAGAAAGTGCGGACCGTGTCCATGTCATCCGAGCGTGCCGGGTTGGCTATGGCGCTAAGGGCGATGGCGGCGGAGATGAGGATCGTTTTCATCGGAGCGACTCCTGGCTTGTGAACGGAGCGCGGGTGGGCGCCGCGCTGGTTGCGATTTAACGTACCGAGTGGTACGAATATCGAGGCGACCGGTCAATAATAAAATACCATATGGTACGAAATTATGAGCGAAAATCCAAAGGCAAAACCCGGCCGTCCGAGAAAGCGCGATCCGGAGGCGATTCTGGCGGTCGCCATGCGGGCCTATTGGCAAAATGACCCTCTGGATGTCTCGCTCAACGCAATCTGCGAGATGGCCGGCGCGTCTAAACCGGCGCTTTATCGTGCTTTTGGCAGCGAGGACGGCCTGATGCGGGCAGCGCTCGACCGCTACGCCGATCGGGTGCTGTCCGACGTCTTCGACCTGTTGGCGCAGGCCGCGCCCTTGAAGACGACCTTGGCCGCCTTGGTTCGGTTCGCCGGTACCGACCCCAAAATGGAAACCGGTTGCGTTTTTTACAAAATGCGTGCGGGCAAGCACCGGCTGGGTCCGCAGACGCGAAGTCGGGTCGAGGAGATCGATGCGGCCGCTGTGCAAGGCTTTGAGGCCTATCTCGACGCGCGTCGAGAAGACGGCGATGAGGTTGCCGATCTGCCGACCGCGCTGGCCGCGCGCTATTTGGTCGAGCAGATCGGGCTTGCGCTGACCCAACGCGCTTCGGGTGTGGATCCGGTCGCGGTGCAAACCACGCTCGCACTGGCCTTCTCGGTGCTGGCCCCCGCGCGTATGTCAGATGCCTGACGGAATTGCTGCGCAAAGCAGACTATGCGTATCGGTTGCTTGAAACCGGCGCTCGCCCACGCACTGTCGGGCGATACGGGCGATACGGGCGATACGGGCGAGCGCGGTCGGGATCGGGTCCAAGGAAACATCGTCGCGCCGACGCCCTTTGTAAGCGCCGCCGCGGTGCGTTTGGTGCAGGCGCGCGACCGGCTTGGCAAGGGGCGCGCGGGAACCGGGTTGCAAAGCGGCGCCGGTCTTTGGAGCTGCAAGGGCGGGCGTTGTCCAAAAGCCCGCCGATCGGCCATAGCTGCCACCGATCTTTGCCGGCGGCACCCTCAAGCCCCTGGACGACCGCCGATGAACCGCCCTGGCTTGGACGCATCCCGCGCCCTCCCCCTTCTGTTCGCGAACACTGGCTCTGCGCGATGGATCCCGCAACGCCTCTCGCTTTGCCGCGCGTTCAATCTACGCCCCGCCCAAAGGCCTGCGTGGCGTTCGTTCAGGCTGTCCGATCTGCGGGATCTGCGCCGCCCAAAGTCACGCAGCGTCATGCAGTGTTGCGCACTGTCGCATCCCTCAGCGCACCCGGCAGCACCAAAGATTGCCGCTCCGCCAGACCGAGATGGACGGCGCGGCGGCTTGACGGGGTGCCGGTTGCGGCTATCAGCAATGCGGCGAAAAGCGATGGTCGGAGGGACAGCATGCAACCCTATGTCGCGATCAACCGGGATTACTGGAACAAGATGGCGCCCGACTGGGCCGCCTCCGGCGCCCGGAACTGGGCCCTAGCAGCGCCCGATTGGGGTGAGTGGTTTTTCCCGGAAGCCGATTTGGGGCTGTTGCCGGCCGATATGACCGGGATGGCGGCAATCGAACTGGGCTGCGGTACGGGCTATGTCTCGGGCTGGATGGCACGGCGCGGCGCAAGGGTGACCGCCATCGACATCGCGGCCGAACAGCTTGCCACTGCGCGCAGATTGGCCGCAGAGCATGGCCAGACCGACGCAATCACCTTCATCGAAGGCAATGCCGAGAGCGTCGCTTGCCCCGATGCCAGTTTCGACTTCGCCATCTCTGAATACGGCGCTGCGATCTGGTGCGACCCAGCGCTTTGGATCCCGGAAGCGGCCCGCTTGCTGCGCCCCGGCGGTCGCCTGGCGTTTTTGGGCAGCCATCCTTTCGTGCTTCTTACGACGCCGCCGAACGGGGCGCCTTGCGCGCCGGTCCTCCACCGCCCGTATCGCGGACTGTCGCGCGCCGACTGGACCGAGGTGGAGATCGAACCCGGCGGTATCGAGTTCAACCTGACCTTTCAGGGTTGGCTGGACCTCTTTCGCCGCACCGGCTTGTCGGTCTGCGACTATCGCGAGCTTTATGCGCCTCTCGACGCAACAACGGCGCCGGTGCATATCCCTGTCGATTGGGCGAAAGCCTGGCCAGCCGAGCAGGTCTGGGTGCTGGAAAAGCGCTGAGCCGTCGATGGCGTTGCGAAAAGAAGGACCTGCCCGGCCAGTTGGAACGTCACCCGCGCCGCGGCCGAAAAAAAGGGGCATGGCGGCGAAGGCCCGATGCCGGTTTGCCTCTGTTGGGCCCGACTGCTTCATCTGGGTCGCGCGCGCGAATTCATTGATCGAGAAGGGCTTTGCGCCAATCCCGGATTCGGCTAGCGTGGCGCCAAAGCAAGCGTCGCGCTGAGCGGCGCTTCCCCGCCTTTTTTCGAGAGCCGTCCGATGTCGTCGACCGACCCGACCGCGCAAGCCTCCGCACCGCGCTATGCCGGCCCGCCGGGCGGCTTGCCGGGGCAGTCTGCGCTGATGAGCGACCGGGCCATCTTCACCGAAGCCTATGCCGTGCTGCCGCGCGGGGTCATGCGCGATATCGTGGTCAGCGCCTTTCCGGGCTGGCGCGGTACCCGGGCTTGGGTCCTCGCACGTCCGCTTTCGGGTTTTGCCGAGACGTTTTCGCAGAGTATTTTGGAGGTCGCGCCGGGGGGCGGCAGCGACCGGCCCGAGCCCGAAGCGCAGGCCGAGGCGGTCCTCTTCGTCACCGACGGCGCGCCGACGCTGGATCTTGCCGGCGTTCGCCATGCGATGGGGCCGGGCGGCTATGCCTACCTGGCGCCGGGTGCGGCCTGGTCACTCTCCAATGCCGAAGAAACCCCTGCCCGGCTGCACTGGATCCGCAAGCGCTACCAACCGGCCGACGGTCTGTCCGCCCCGGAAAGCTTCGTCACCGAGGAAACGGCGCAGGAGCCTTTGCCAATGCCCGACACGTCCGGCGCCTGGGCAACCACGCGCTTTGTCGATCCCGCCGATCTGCGCCATGACATGCATGTCAACATCGTGCGGTTTGCGCCCGGCGGGTGCATCCCCTTTGCCGAGACGCATGTTATGGAGCATGGGCTTTTTGTGCTGGAGGGCAAGGCCGTCTACCGGCTCAACGGCGATTGGGTCGAGGTTGCGGCGGGCGACTTCCTGTGGCTACGCGCCTTTTGCCCGCAAGCCTGCTATGCGGGCGGCCCCGGCTCGTTCCGGTATCTTCTCTATAAGGATGTCAATCGCCTGCCGCCGCTCGACCCGCCCGGCGCCGGGCCGCTGGGGCGGCGATGAAGCGGCTGCGCGCCAGGCGGTTGAGGGCAGAGGCCTTCGAACCTTTCGGCGATGTGCTGGAGGCTGGCGATGCGCCGCATCGGCGCATCAATGCCGGGCGCTGTCGCCGCTATCACGACCTTGCCGCGCTCGACTTTGCTCATGGGCGGGCCGGCGTCAGCCTGTTTCAAGCGCAGCTTTGCCGCTTTCCCGTCGAGATCGCCCTGTTGGAGCGCCACCCGCTGGGCTCGCAATGCTTTGTGCCGATGGGTGGCGCGGGCTACCTCGTCGTCGTCGCCCTGGATGCCGGCGGCGTACCCGGCGCGCCGCGGGCGTTTGTGGCCCAAGGCGACCAAGCGGTGAACTACCATCGCGATATTTGGCATGCGGTGCTGACACCTGTTGCCGGCGGTGGCCTTTTTGCCGTCATCGACCGGATCGGCCAGGGCGCTAACCTTGTAGAACATCACCTTGAGATGCCCCTAACGGTGGAGGCGCCAGAATGAGTATCACGCTTCTTGATGGCGGTGTCGGGCAAGAGCTTTTGCACCTGAGCGGCGCCAAGCCAACCGGGCTTTGGGCGACCAAGGCGATGCGCGACCATCCGCAGGCGTTGCGCGCGGTCCATACCGGGTTTTTTGCCGCAGGGGCCGAGATCGCCACGGCCAACACCTACGCGATCCACCGCGACCGTCTCGACCGCGCGGGGCAGGGCGATCAGTTCGAAGCGCTGCAGCGCATGGCCTGCGGCATCGCCTGCGAAGCCCGTGATCTGCATGGCAGCGGGCGCGTGGCCGGCGCAATCGGGCCGCTGGGCTGGTCCTACCGCCCGGATATGGCGCCGCCACTGGCCGAGGCGGTGCCGCTTTACGCAGAGGTCGTCGCGCTACAGGCTCCGCTGGTCGACCTGTTGTTGATCGAAACAATGGGCTCGGTTCTGGAGGCGCGCTCTGCGCTGCTGGCCGCGCTGCCTTCCGGCCTGCCGGTCTGGCTGGCCGTTACCGTCAGCGACGATGACGGCGCGCAATTGCGCTCGGGCGAGCCCCTGCGCGCGATCCTGCCCTTGCTGCGCGCGCTTCGGCCCGATGCGCTGCTGGTCAATTGCTCGCCGCCCGAAGCCGTGGCGGCGGCGCTGCCGATCCTCGCCCAGGCCGGTCTGCCCATGGGCGCCTATGCCAATGGCTTTGTTCGGGTCGAACCCGACTATCTCGACGTTTTTTCGTCTGTCGACGGGCTCGACAGCCGGACCGATCTCTCGCCGCAAGACTATGCGCGCTATGCGCAAGACTGGGTGGGCTGCGGCGCAAGCATTATCGGCGGTTGCTGCGAGGTCGGCCCGGCCCATATCCAGACGCTTGCGCAGAAATTCAAGGCGCAAACAAGCTAATGCGGCAGGCGTTGGATTTCGGTGCGGAATCCGCGGCGCTCGACGCGCTGCTTCGCGCGATGCCGGCCGCGTTCTGGGATCGCCCGACCGGGTTCAAGGGCTGGACGCCCAACCAGATCGTGATCCACCTGCACTACTGGAACCGCGCACAGGACAGCGCCTTGACCCAGCCTGCGGCCTTCGAAGCAAGGGTTGCGAAGATGGTTGCTGCGATTGCTGAGGGTCGCGCGCGGCAGGCAGAGGCCGCCGAGGCCGCCGAGGCTGGGGAACGCGGACAGGCGCTCCGTGCGCTCTGGGCGGGCTATGCGGCCGAGATGGCCGAACGCTGGGCGGCGGTCGATCCCAAACGCCGCCTGCCTTGGGTCGGGCCGGAGATGTCATCCCGCTCGGCCATGACGGCCCGGCAGATGGAGACCTGGGCGCATGGGCTGGCGATCTGGGATCTTTTAGGGCGCGAGCGGACGGAGCGGGACCGTCTTTCCAACATCGTGCATCTGGGTGTCAGCACTTTTGCCTGGTCCCACAAGGTCCAGGGGCTCGATCTGCCGCAGCGCATGCCCTATCTGCGGCTTACCGCACCTTCGGGTGCGATCTGGCGCTATGGCGCGGCTGACAACCCGGATCGGATCGAGGGACGCGCCGCCGATTTCGCCATGGTCGTAACCCAGACCCGCAATGTCGCCGATACCGAGCTTCAGACCAGCGGACCGGTGGGCGCAAGCTGGATGCGGACGGCGCAGTGTTTTGCCGGGACGCGCGAAACCCCGCCGGCCCCGGGTCTGCGGCGGCGGGCCGAGCCTAGCGCCGAGACCGCCTGACGTCGCGACCGGCAGCAGTTCCTGACCCGTCGGGGACGCTCTTCCATTGCCACGTGCTTCTCAATCGATTTAGATTGCAAAAAACCTCAGGCTGTCGAGGCGGAGATGACAGAGGCAAGGCTGCTGCAGGATCGGGTTGCAATCGTCACCGGCGCGGGCTCGCGACGCGGGCTTGGGCGCGCAACCGCGCGGATCTTTGCCCAGCATGGGGCAAAGCTTGTGCTGGGCGACATCGACGCCGACGCGGCGGGCGATACGGCGGATGCTTTGGCCGGCGCGATGGCCGGCGCGGTTGCGCATCGCGAAGGCGCGGCGCCCTTGGCCTTAGGCTGCGACGTCACGCAGGCAGAACAGTGCGCCGGCCTGGCGGCTGCCGCGCTCGACCGCTTCGGGCGGATCGACGTTCTGGTCAACATCGCCGGCATTACCTCGCCGCAGCGGGTGGGCGAAATCGACATCGCGACCTATGAGCGGGTTATGGACATATCGATGCGCGGCACGCTTTTGATGACGCAGGCCGTGCTGCCGCAGATGCGGCGCCAAAGATCCGGCTCGATTGTAAATATGTCTTCGGTTTCGGCCCAGCGCGGCGGCGGGGTGTTTGGCGGGGCGCATTACGCGGCTGCGAAAGCGGCCGTGCTTGGCTTTACCAAGGCTTGTGCGCGCGAGGTTGCCCCTGAAGGTATCCGCGTGAACGCGCTTTGCCCCGGCTTTATCGACACCGACATCACCGCTGGCATGATGACGCCCGATCGGCGGGCGGCGGTCGAGGCGGCTATCCCGATGGGTCGGGCCGGCAAGGCCGAGGAGGTCGCCGGTTGCTGCCTGTTTCTGGCCAGCGATCTTTCCAGCTACTGCACGGGCAGCGAGATCGACCCCAATGGCGGCTCGCATATTCATTGATGGGAGGCATGCGATGAAAATTGGGTTTGTCGGGTTGGGCGCCATGGGGGCGCCGATGACGGCTCGCCTTGTCGCGGCCTTTCCCGGCCAGATCGGTTGCTTTGATGCCGATCCCGCTCGTCTTGCCCGCGTGGCGGCCGAGACGGGTGCTGAGACGGCGTCGTCGGTGGCGGGTCTTGCCGGGTCGGTCGATCTACTTTTGTCCTGCCTGCCCAATGACGATGTGCTGCGTGCGGTTTATCTGGAGAGCGACGGGGTGGCTGCGCATCTGCCGTCCCAGGGCATTTCAATCGACTGCTCAACGGTCAGCCCTGCCGTGACACGAGAGGTGTCGGCAGCGGTCGCCCAAAAAGCCCGGGCGCATCTTGACGCGGCGATGCTGGGCTCGGTCAAGCAGGCCCATGAGGGCACGATCAGTTTTGTCGTGGGCGGCGCGGCGGCGGCCTTGGAAGCGGCCCGGCCGGCGCTGGCGGCCTGTGGTGGGCTGGTCCGGCATTGTGGCCCTTCCGGCGCCGGGCAACAGATGAAGTTGGTGCACCAGACGCTGGTTGCCGGGCACGCCGTAGCGGTCGCCGAGGCGATGGGCCTTTGTCTGGAGTGTGGGATCGACATCGAAGATTTTTATGACATCGTCACCCAGGGCACCGGGTTTGCCTACTCGCGCTACTTCGAGAACCGTGTTCCTCGGATGCGGGACGGCGATTTCTCACCTCTGTTCATGCTGCAATTCATGCTCAAGGATGCACGGCTGGCCCGCGATATGGTCCAGAATGCAGGTGGTCATGGGTCTGGCGGCACTGGGGGCGACAAGAGGGGCGACACGGGGGGCGACACGGGGGGCGACACGGGGGGCGAAATGACCGGCCCAAGAGCGGCCGGCGCTGGACCGCGCTATCCGATGCTGGCCGCGGTCATTGCCACGCTGGAGGAGGCAGACGCAGCAGGGTATGGCGGTGCCGACTTCTCGGCCGCCATGCGCGCGCTCGAAGCCCGGCTTGGCGTATCTGTGGAAAAGAGAGGCTGAGGTTTGGCGCGTCCGACACAGCGCCAGATTGCAAGCGAGTTGGGCTTGAGCCCGGCGACGGTTTCGCTGGCTCTGCGCGGCAGCCCGATGATCGCGGCGGAAACCCGGGCCTTGGTTCGCGATGCGGTGGCGCGGGCGGGTTATGTGCCCAATGCTGCGGCCGCGAGCCTGCGCACTGGGCGCAGCCGCATTGTCGGGGTCAGTTTTCACAATATTGCGCATCAGTTCTTCGCGGAGATGCTGATTGCCATCGAGGATGAGCTTGCGGCAAATGGCGCGGCGGTTTTTATCAACAACCATGGGGATGATCCGGAGCGGTTCGCACGCTTCGTCGATACGCTGGCGTCTTACGGCGCGGACGGGCTGATCGCTTCGCCCCCCCTGCATGTGACCACCCGGGCGCTGGCACCGATCCGCGAGCGCGGCGTGCCGGTTGTCTACGCATCGCGCCGGATCGAGGACGACACGGTCAGCGACTGGGTGGTCAATGACGATCGCGAGGCGATGCGACAGGCCACGGCACGTCTGACGGGGCTGGGACATCGGGATATCCTGCTTTTAGGGGGGCGACCGGGTGTGAACACCGCCGACGATCGGCTGGAGGGGTTTCGAGCGGCGCTGGAGGCGGCCGGAATCGCCTGGCAGGAAAATCGGTGGTTGCAGACCCCGCCCCGGCTACGCGAAGGAGCGGAGGCAGCCCGGCAGGCGCTGGCACGCACACCGCGACCGACGGCGCTGGTCTGTTTTAACGACCTTGTTGCGTTCGGGGCGCTCAATGCGGTCCGGATGGTCGGGCTCGAACCCGCCCGCGACGTCGCGATCGTGGGGATCGGCGGCACGGCGGAGGCGGCCGCCTATCACCCGGCGCTGACCACAGCGCTTGACAACCCCGCAAAGCTCGGACGTCGGGCTGCGGTGATGCTGATCGCGCGGCTGGATCATCCGAACGCACCGCCCTGCCGCGAAGTGTTTGCGCCGCGTCTGGTGATCCGGGAGAGCTGCGGCGGGCCGGTCCGCGCGACGGGCTAAGCGGTGTGCTATCGGCCGTCCCGGGGCGCTGCCCCGGACCCCGGAGTATTGCGGCCAAGAAGAAGGGCGGGTGGGGCGCAAGGCGGGCAAGCGAAGGGGCGGGCAAGCGAAGGGGCGGGTAGGAAAACCGCTTGCTTCAAACGGGCTTGTTTTGGCCCTTGGGATCGGGGCTTCGGACCTGGCTGCCGGCGAGCATCTCGTAAAACCGCGTCGCCTGGCTGTCGTCATGCTGGGCGAAACCGGCCGCTGCGGCGCCTAAGAAGACCTGCAGCGCGGCTGCCGAGAGCGGGACGGGAAAGCGCGCGCTGCGCGCCTCGTCGAGGACGATGCCAAGATCTTTGACGAAGATATCCACGGCAGATCGGGGCTCTTTGCCCTCGGTCAGCATGCGCGGGCCGCGGTCGGCGATCATCCAGGAGCCCCCGGCCGATCGGTTGAGGATCTCCAGAACCTGGGCCGGATCGAGGCCCACATGGGCACCGAAACTCATCACCTCGGCCGCGACGGCGAGGTTGGCGCCGGCAGCGAGCTGATGGACCATCTTCATTGTGGAGCCCGCGCCGGGCTGGATGCCAAGCCGGAAGATGGCCTGGCCCATCGTATGCAGCAGGGGCTCGGCCGCAGCAAAGGCGGCATCCGAGCCAGCGGTCATAAAGGTCAGCGTCCCGGCCTCGGCGCCGATGCTGCCCCCCGATACGGGCGCGTCGAGATAGAGCAGCCCGGCCGCATCCGCCTTTGCGCCGAGGGCTGCGGCATCGCGCGCCGGCATGGTGGTCGAAGCGATCACCAGCGCGCCCTTCGGGACCGTCTTGGCAACACCGTCGGCCTCAAAGAGCGCCTGCGCAGCCTGTTGGGCATTTACGACCATCAGCAGGATCGCATCGGCACCCGCGCTTGCCGCGGCGGCGCTGCCATGCGCTATTCCGCCTGCTGTCTCCAAAGCGGCGCTGGCGGCCGGCGAAGGGTCGAACCCAGCAACGCTGTGACCGGCGCCGATCAGCACGCCGGCCATGCGCGCGCCCATCGCCCCCAGCCCGATCACGGCCACCTTCACGGCCGAACCTCGTTGATCTCCAGCAGGTTCATCGCCGGGTCGTAGACATAGACATGCCGCATCTGCGGAATGGCGAAGGTCGGCGCGAAGGAAAACGGGATGCCGGCGGTGCGCAGTCGGTCCATCACCGCATCGAGATCGGTCACCTGGATCGCGACATGCCCGCCGATGGAGGGGTTGTGGTCGAACCCGTTCTTGCGGGCGAATTCGGGGTCCGGGGCGATTAGATGCAACCCGCCATTGGCCCCATTTGCTCCGGTGCCGGTGGGAAAGAGCGCCAGCCGCGCCGGATCGGCCGGCAGAAACCCGACTTGATCGGCTGGCGGAAACACCCATTGCCCCTCGGCCATGCCGAGGATTTCGGTATAGAACCGGGCCGAAGCGCGGACATCGCTGGCCTGAAGATTGACGTGATGGAGTGCCCAGCTCACTCCTTAACCGCCCCGGTCATCGCGGCCACGTAATGCTCGACAAAGAAGGCATAGAGGATCACCAGCGGCAGCGAGCCGATCAGCGCGCCGGCCATGATCGAGCCCCAACGGAAGATGTCGCCATCGGTAAAGCTGGTCACGATGGCCACCGGGACGGTCTTGTTGGAGGCGTTGGAGATGAAGGTCAGCGCGTAGATGTACTCGTTCCAGCACAGCGTAAAGCAGAAGATGAAGGCCGAGATCAGCCCGGGGATCGCCAGCGGCAGCACGATCTTGGTCAGGATCTGCCAGCGGGTCGCGCCGTCGATCAGCGCGCATTCCTCAAGCTCGAAGGGGATGGTCTTGAAATAGCCCATCAAAAGCCAGGTCGAAAACGGGATCAGGATGGTCGGATAGGTCAGGATCAGCGCGAAGGGCGTGTCGAAGAGTCCGTAATTGACAATGATCGAGGCGAGCGGAATGAACAGGATCGACGGTGGCACCAGATAGGCCAGAAAAATCGCTCCGCCGACCCAGTTCGCACCGCGATACTTGATGCGCACGATCGCATAGGCCGCGCCGACACTGGCAATGAGCGACAGGATCGTTGCGCCGATGGCCACCGACATGGTGTTCCAGAGCCAAGTCGGATACTCGGTTTCAAAGAGGAGCACCCGGATATGCTTGAAGGTCGGGCTCCAGGTCCACAGCGGATGCGTGGTTTCCAGATCGATCAGCTCCTTGTCGGGTTTGACCGCGGTCAGCGTCATCCAGTAAAATGGAAACAGCAGCACGACCATGATGATCAGCAGCGGGATCCACAGCGTGACCAGACGGTTAAGCGGCGTCTCCAGATACTGCAGACCTTCATTGTGATCGTCCTTGGCAGCGGAAGCTGTCGCGTCAGTCATTGCCTTCTCCATGCTGCCATTTACGCCGCTGCAAGCCGAACCAAGAGAACATGATTGCGGCAAGCAGGAAGGGGATCATCGCGGTCGAGATCGCGGCTCCCTCGCCCAGATTGCCGCCCAGGATCGCGCGCTGATAGCTCAACGTCGCCATTAGATGGGTGGTGTTGACCGGGCCGCCGCGGGTCAGCACCCAGATGAGCTGGAAATCGGTGAAGGTGAACAGGACCGAGAAGGTCATCACCACGGCGATAATCGGGGTAAGCAGCGGGTAGGTGATGTAGCGAAACATCTGCCAGCGGGTGGCGCCGTCGATCACGGACGCTTCGTAGAGCGAGGGCGGCACGGTCTGTAGGCCGGCCAGCAGGGTGATTGCGATGAAGGGCACGCCGCGCCAGATATTGGCAAAGATCACCGAGGCGCGGGCCATCAGCGGCTCGCCCAGCCAGTTGACCTGATAGTCCTCGGCAATCGCGCCGATGCCTTGCAGCATCCAGGTGAGGATCGAGAATTGGGTGTCGAAGATCCACCAGAAGGCGATCGCCGACAGCACGGTCGGCACGATGAAGGGGATCAGCACCACCGCGCGGATGATCGCCTTGAAGGGCATATGCTTGTTTAAAAGCAGTGCCAGGTAGAGCCCGATGGCGAATTTGATGACGCTGGCGACGATCGTGTAGAGCAATGTATTGAAGACCGAGAGCCAGAAGACCGGATCGCCGATCTCCCAGAACCGCCAGCCTTCGGAGAAGTCGCCGATCAGCCAGGCATAGTTTTCCAGCCCTATGAACTCGCCGGGATCGCCGATGCTGGCGTCGGTAAAGGACAGCCAGACCCCCAGGCCCAGCGGGTAGGCCAGGAACAGGATGAGGAAGAGCCCCGCCGGCAGCATGAACCAGAAGCCCAGCCAGTTGCGGTTGGTCTGAAGCTGGGTCCAAGCAGAGGCCTCCTTGGGCTGGGCTGCCCGCCCTGTGCGCTTGGGGGCGTCTTCTCCTCGGGTTACATCAGCCAAACCAGTTTCTCCCATCGGTAATCTTCGAGCGTCGGGCGCTCGGGGGGAGTATCAGGGAGAGGGCCGCGCCAAACGGCCCTCTCAGCGCATCGGGTTTCGCGGTCAGGCGCGATAGAGCCGTTTGGCCTGACGTTCGGCCAGCTTCATCGCACCTTCCGGCGTCTGTCGCCCGGTGCAGACATTGGCCAGCATGTCGAGCACGATGAAATCGGCCAGCGCCGCGGCCGCCTTCTCGCCAACCGAGCCGAGATGGCCCGCGGTCGAGGTCCGGTATGCGGCGGGCTTGGCGGCGACCAGCTTGGGATCGGCCTCCCAGAAGGCGAAGTCGTCGCCGGCCTTGTAGGGGTGGCTGAGATAGGCCACGGCGCCTTCGCACCAGGGCTCGTAATTCTCGACCTCCATCATGAACTGCATGAAGGCCTTCACCGCGTTGGGATATTGGGTGTAGGTCATGCCCAGCAGCGGGTAGCAGATGTGGAACTCCGCCGGTTGCCCGGAGGGGCCGATCGGCCAGAAGGCATGGTCCATGTCCTCTGCGATCTCGGCCATCTTGGCGTCCTCGCCGGCCTGGCGCTTGGCCGCGGCATAGATCGACACGCCATTGTTGGTCAGCCAGACCTCTTCGGCCAGGAAGGCCTTGTTGTTGAACGCATCGTTCCAGGAGGCGGTGCCCGGGATCCAGCTGTCGAAAAGATCCTTGGCGTAGATCAGCGCCGCTTCGGTCTCAGGCGAGTTGATCACGACCTCGTCATTTTCATTGACCAGGTAGCCGCCATGCGACCAGAGCGCCCAATGCACCCAGGCGTTGCCATCGCCCGAGGCGTGACCGAGCGCCATGCCGGCCGGCTTGCCGACGCCTTTAAGGGCACGGCAGAGCTCCAAAAAGCCCTCATTGTCGACCGGCATCTCTGAAAAGCCGGCCTCCTCGATGGCCGATTTGCGATAGTTAATGAGATTGGCATTGTAGGCCACGGGGACCGCGATCCACTTGTCGCCGGATTTCCCGTAGACCTCGGCCGACGGCGCCCAGCCGCCATACTTTCCGCCGATGTAGTCGCAGACATCCGAGACGTCCATGCACTTTTCCGGAAAGAGATGGGGCAGCGAGTAGAGGCCCCAGAACATGTCGGGACCCGATCCGACATTTGCGGCCACCGAGGCCTTGGGCTGCACGTCGTCGAGGCTCTCATTGAGTACGTCGACCGCAACGCCGGTCGCGTCCGTGAAAGCGGCGACGAGCTTGAGGAACGCGTCCTCCTCCGACTGCACAAAGCGCTTCCAGCGCAAGAGCTGCAGGCTGGCGCCGTCTTCGGGCGTCCACTTCATCTCGGTGGCCGCCCAGGCGCGCGACCGCGTCAGCAGGTCTCCGCCTGCGATCATAGCGCCCGCCATGGCCGAGGTCGTCAGGAATTTCCGCCGTGTGAAACGCATCGTAGTCCTCCCATTTTTCTCGCGCGAGCCTGCGCGTGATGTGCCGGGCCTGGCCCGGCGTTGCGTTACGCGGGTGTCAGACCCGCATGGCCTGTCCCGTTGCGGCGTCGAACATATGCGCATGCGCCAGATCGGGGACAAAACGCAGCACCTCGCCCGGCTGCGGTTGCAGCCTTTCGCGAAAGACGCCGATAACCTCGTCGGAGCCGTGGCGGGCGACGATCTGCACCTCTGCGCCTGTGGGTTCGGTCACCACAACCTCGGCCGCAAAGCCTGCATTGCCGTTTGCACCGCCATCGCCATTGACCAGGCTCAGATGTTCGGGCCGGGTGCCTAGAACGACCTCGGCGCCTTCTTTGGCGGTAGACACCTCCGGCACTGGAATGCGCTCGCCTTCCGGCGTCACCAGAACCGGACCGTCCTGGCGCTGCAGCGTTCCGCGCAGAAAATTCATTGCCGGCGAGCCGATAAATCCCGCAACGAAAAGGTTGTCGGGGCGGTCGTAGAGCTCCAGCGGCGCGCCGATCTGCTCGACATACCCGCCCTGCATGACCACGATCTTGTCGGCCATGGTCATCGCCTCGATCTGGTCGTGGGTCACATAGATGGTGGTGCCGCCGACCCGCTGATGCAGAGCCTTGATCTCGGTGCGCATGGCCACGCGCAGCTTGGCGTCGAGATTGGAAAGCGGCTCGTCGAAGAGAAAGACCTGCGGGTCGCGCACAATCGCGCGGCCCATGGCCACGCGCTGGCGCTGCCCGCCGGAAAGCTGGCGCGGATAGCGATCAAGCAGCGGCGTCAGACCCAGGATCTCGGCCGCCTCGCGCACTCGCTTGTCGGTTTCCGCCTTCGGGGCCGAGCGCAGCTTCATCGAGAACGCCATATTGTCGAAAACCTTCATATGCGGGTAGAGCGCATAGTTCTGAAACACCATCGCGATGTCGCGCTCCTTGGGCGGAACCTTGTTGACCACGCGGGTGTCGATCATCAACTCGCCGGAGGTAATGGATTCCAGCCCCGCGATCATTCGCAGCAAGGTCGACTTGCCGCAGCCCGAGGGTCCGACAAGGACCACGAACTCGCCATCCTCGATGTTGATGTTGACGCCGTGGATCACCTCCACGGTTCCAAACGACTTGCGCACGTCTCGAATCTTCACGGACGCCATGCGCCGGCCCTCCCAGATGCAGCCCGGATCTCGGTCTCGGGTCCCTCCGTTAAAACTATTGTGCCGGTGTCGCGATGTGGTCAATACTAAATCTAAATCGATTTAGATTTTCCTTTCATGGGAGAGGTGCGGCTGTGAAAACCGAAATCCTGCAGGTCAGCCCAATGCTGCCCAGCGTCGAGACCGCCTTGGCCGAGGCCTATACCGTGCACAGGCTGTGGACGGCAGAGGATCGCGCGGCGTTTTTGGCCGAGATCGGGCCACGGGTCCGGGGCGTGGCGACGGACGGGCATTGGGGGCTGCCGGCGGATGTGCTTGCGGCTTGCGGCCAGATCGAGATCGCGGCCAGCTACGGGGTTGGATATGACGCCATCGATGTGTCTGTTTGCAAGGCGCGCGGCATTCGGGTGACGAACACACCCGATGTGCTCAATGACGCTGTGGCCGAGCTGACTGTGGGGCTGATGATCGCGCTGGTCCGGCGCATTCCCCAGGCCGATGCGCATGTGCGGGCAGGGGCCTGGGCCGGCACCGGGTTCGGGTTGACCGGTGAGCTGACGGGCGCCCATGCCGGCATTCTGGGCCTTGGGCGCATCGGTAAGGAGATCGCGACCCGCCTGCAGGCCATGAAGATGCGGGTGAGTTATCACGGCCGCAGCGCGCAGCCGCACCAGCCCTATGTCTATTTCGCCGATCTGGAAGAGATGGCCCGCGCGGTCGATTGGCTGGTGGTGATTGCTCCGGGCTCAGCGGCCACACGTGGCATTGTCTCGCGCCCGGTGATGGAAGCGCTCGGCCCGCAAGGCGCGCTTGTGAACGTCGCGCGCGGCTCGCTGGTCGATGAGCCCGCGATGATCGAGCTGCTTGGCGCAGGCAAGCTGGGCGCGGCCGCACTCGACGTCTTTGAGGCCGAACCGACGGTGCCCGAGGCGCTCTGGGCGATGGATAATGTGGTGCTTTCGCCGCATCAGGGCTCGGCCACCCACAAGACCCGGGCGGCGATGGGCGATCTGGTGGTGCGCAACCTGGCCGCGCATTTCGCCGGCGATCCGCTGCTCACCCCGGTTGCGTGAGTGCCCATCAGCCGGGCTGGATGTCATCCTCCAGAAAGTACTGCACATGTTCGGCAAAATCTGCGTCCCGCTGAAAGCCCAGCCGCAGGGCTTTTTGCGGGTTGAAATGACCGCGCCAGCCCAGAACGATCTTCAGGATTTCAGGATCCTTTTTCCAGCGAATGCGCTCAACCGGCGCCGCGCCGGCTACGCGGCGCATCGCTTCGACCATCTCGCCGATGGTGTAGGTGCGCCCGGGCAGCGCCAGACAGCGATTCTGCCCGAAGGCCGCCGCCTCGATCTCGGCCCCGATGATCAGGTTCTCCACGCATCTGCGCGGCGATAAGGCCCAAAGCGGGTAGTCGGGATCGACCGGGCAGACCGCCTCGTGACCCTGCAAAGGCTCACGGAAAATCGAGGACATGAAGGAGGAGGCCGCCTTATTGGGCTTGCCGGGGCGGATGGTGATCGTGGGCAGGCGTAGCCCGCGCCCGTCGAGATAGCCCTTGCGGGACATATCGGTGAGGATCATCTCGGCAGCGGCTTTCTGCGCGCCATACGAGGTCTGGGGGTTGAGCTGGGTCCAATCCTCAATCATCTCTGGGATCTCGCCGCCATAGACGGCAATCGAGGACGAAAAGACGACGATCGGGCGGGAACCCATCGCCCGTGCCGCCGCAAAGACGTTCAGCGAGCCGGCGAGGTTTACGCTCATGCCGGTATCGAACTCCGCCTCGGCCTGGCCCGAGACCACCGCCGCGAGATGCCAGATCACATCCGGGCGATGGTCCATCAGCGCGTCGCAATCCGCACGCTGGGTGATGTCGGCGGCAACGCATTCGACCGGAAAGGGTGCATCGACCGGGGCAGGGGGCGCGAGATCGGCCAGGACCAGCGCCGCGATGGGGCGCCCGCGCAGCGTGCCCCGGGCCGCCAGCGCCCGTGCCAGCTTCTGGCCTAAAAACCCCGCCCCGCCCGTGATCAGCAGCCTCATCGCGTCCTCCATGGCGCAAACCAGCCCAAACCGTCCTCGGTGCGGCCCTTTGGGCGGTACTCGGCCCCCACCCAGCCGGAATAGCCCAGCGCGTCGAGCTGGTCCATCAGATGCCCCAGCGCCGTCTCGCCCGTATCGGGTTCATGCCGGTCCGGCACGCCGGCGATCTGGATATGCCCGATGATGGGGGCAAGGCGCGCCAGCCGACGGGTCAGATCGCCCTCCATGATCTGGGTGTGATAGCAGTCGAACTGTAGCGTCAGATTGGGCGCGCCGACCGCCGCGATCACCGCAGCCGCGTCCTCGACCGATGTCAGATGATAACCCGGATTATCGCGGGTGTTGAGCGGCTCGATGGTTAGGGTCAGATCGCCGGCCATCCGGGCGGCTTTCTTGAGGTTGGCGATGTAGGTTGCGCGGGCATCGGCGCCCTGTGCAATCCCGGCCATGACATGCAGCGCAGCGGGCCGAATGACCGCCGCATAGTCGAGCGCTTGCAACATGGCAGCCTCGAATGTGGCCTCGCGGCCGGGCAGGGCGGCAAGCCCCTTCTCGCCGCCTTCCCAATCGCCGGGCGGGGCGTTGAAAAGCGCCTGGGTCAGCCCGTGAGCATCCAGCGCGTCGCGGATGCGCGCAGCCGATTCGGTATAAGGAAAAAGATACTCCACTGCCGTAAACCCGGCCGCCGCAGCCGCCTCAAAGCGCTCTATGAATGCGTGTTCGGTGAACATCATAGACAGGTTGGCGGCAAAGCGGGGCATCGGAACGACTCACGGTTGCGGCAAGCTCAGATAGCGACCGGCGCTTGCGCTTTCATAGATCGCCTCCTCGATAACCTGATTGCGCAGATAGCGCGAGGCCTCGGTTTCCGGCGTCTCGCCGGCAAGCCAGGCACGGAGGATCGCCCGGTTGCACAGATAGACGCAGTCGCCGCCAAAAAGGTGATCGGACCAGTCGAACCTCTGCTCGGTCTCGGTGTTCTCGCCAAAGCGGCGCAGCCAGAGCCGCGCGTTTCCGTCGAGCCGCAAGCTTGCCTCGGATCCTTCGATGACCAGCTCACCCAGCGTCCGCCGCCGGTTTTGCGCGACATGGTCGGACAGCCGATTGCCATCGAAAACTGCGCGCGCCCCGTCGGCAAAGTCAAAAAGGATCAGGCCTGCATCCTCGCCCGCAATCACCGGGTTGAGGCGGGCGAGACGCGCAAAAACCCCGCTCGGCTCGCCCAAAAGATAGCGAAAAGTGTCGATCCAATGGATGGCCGTTTCATGAACAAGGAACCGCGGCATCGCCTGGAAATAGGGCTGACGGTCGAGATAGGCCTGCGGACCCTGCCCGTCGCCGGGGCGCAGACGGAAGCTGGCCTGATAGATTTGCCCCAGAACGCCAGCCGCGATAAGCCGCTTGGCCGCGCGGTACCAGGGCTGAAAACGAATGTTTTCATGCACCGCAAGGCGTGCACCATGGCTTTGGGCACAATCGACGGCCGCCTGGGCGCCCGCCACGCCGTCGCAGAAGGGTTTTTGGCAGACGATCCAGGGCTGGGCCGGTGCCAGGGCGCGGATCATCGCCAGATGGGACGTCGGGGGGGCGGTGATGTCGACGATTTTGGGTGCGGCCTCAGCCATCATCCGCGCCGGGTCGGTATAGATCGGCAGTGTGCCGCCGCCGCCCCAGCGCGCTGCCGTCTCAGCCGCGCCGTCGGGGTTGCGCACGCAAATCGCGGCGAGGCGAACCTCGGGCATGCGCGACCAGGCATCATAGTGAAACTGCCCGAAATACCCCGCCCCGACCACCGCAACGGGAAGCGGTTCAGACATCGAGCCGCTCAAGCGCAGCGGCCACGCGCGCAAACACCGTCTCGGTGCCCGCATCGCCGCCCAGCTCGCAGGTCACCAGATCGCCGCCGGCAAAGCTTGCCTCGACAGCGCGTCGCAGAAGCCCGCCGGCGCGCGCCGCTTGGGCGACGCCTTGTGTCTCGCTGAGCCAATCGAGCATCATCGCTGCCGAAAGGATCATCGCGGTGGGGTTGGCAAGCCCTTTGCCCGCAATGTCGGGGGCCGAGCCGTGACAGGGCTGAAACACCGCATGCGCATCGCCGATATCGGCCGATGGCGCATAGCCCATGCCTCCCATCAGCGCTGCACCCAGATCGGATAGAATATCGCCGAACATGTTCTCGGTGACCGCCACATCGATCACCCAGGGCTTCTGGACCATAGTCATGGCAAAGGCATCGACATAAGCGGTGTCATGGCCAAGGCTTGGATGGCGGGCGGCCCGCTCGGCAAAGATCTCGCGAAAAAAGGCGAAGGCCTGGAAGACATTGGCCTTGTCGACACAGGTTACGTGGCTTTGTCGGCGCCTTTTTTGCGCCAGAGCGAAGGCAAAATCGAATAGCTTTTCAGAGATGGCGCGGGTGATCACCATCGTCTCGCGCGCCTCGCGATCGCCGTCGCGGCTGCCCGGCGCTTGGCGGGCAAAGAGCCCTTCGGTCGATTCGCGCAAGATCACATAGTCAATGTCATGCGCCCGCGGGTTGGCCAGGATCGGTCGCACCCCCGGGATGGAGCGGACCGGGCGCACCCCGGCATAGAGCCCCAACTCCATACGCAAATCGATCTGCGGTGCAATCTCCCGCCCGTCGGGGTAGCGGATGTCCGGCAATCCCATGGCTGCCAGCAAAATGGCATCGGCTCGCGCCGCCCGGGCAAGTGCGGTTTTCGGCAGCGCCTCGCCGGTATCGCGATAGACCATGGCCCCGGCTGCGCAGGGCTCGTAGTGCAAGCTGAAGCCGCCCGCCCGCACCGCGGCGCGGTCGATCAGGCGCAGCGTTGGGGCGGTGATCTCCGCCCCGATCCCGTCGCCTTCAAAGACGGCAATCCGAAACTCCACGGTCGGGGTCATGCGGCCTCCAGATACTTCGCGAGCGCGCCGAGATCGGCGTCCCAATGCGCCAGGGCCCGACCCGCAACCGGCGCCCGGAACTTGGCGATCGCATCGCCCAGGAGGCAGCCTAGAAAAGCCGTTTGCAGCGACGGCCCGCCGAAAGCGATGTTGGAGGTCGATCCGAGGCGGGTGGATTGGATCCTGTCGAGATGCGGCCGGCCCATCAGGCCGCTCTGGAAGGCCCGTTCGACCTCGGCCAGATGCGCCTCGTTGGCGTCCTGCAGCAGCCGCTCGACCCGACCGTCGGAAAACACCCGCAGAATGCGGTTCGACACCAGCGAGGTGACAAAAAGTGAGCCGTCCACCGCTTCGGCGATACCGTCGGGAAAGTCTCCCGAACCGAACCGGGCATGAACGCGGCGGTTGAGAAGCCTGTCGTCCGCAACGTCAAAGACGGTCAGACGCCGCGCAAAGGTCTCGACGACGTAAAGCCGCCGCCCATCGGCCGAAAACAAGCACTCATTGGTATAGCCCAGACCGTCGGCGACGATGCGCGTCTTGCCGTGCGCATGCACCGCGACAAAGCCGCTTTGCGCATCGGGCCGGTAGTCGTCTGCGCGCGGTGTGCGCCGGGTGGATATGGTGATCCAGAGCCGGCCGGCCGGGTCGACCGCCACAAAATTGGCCGGCGGCATCGGCGCGCTCTCGACGCGGTCGGTCACAACGCTACAGCGCCCATCCGCATATAGACGGTATACGCCGCCCCGCGTGGCGCCCAAATGGGTGCACAAAATCGTGCCCCCCGCCTCAAGCACGATACCGTTGGGGCGGATCGGAAGATCCACGCCGGGATCGGGCCGGGTTGCAAGTATACGCGCGACGCTGCCCGAGGGGGTGATCAGGCTGACCCCGCCCGGGTCGGTCCAGTCGGGTGCGATCAGCAGGCCGGAGCTGTGCGCAAGCACGCATTCGGGCCGTTTTAACCGGGTGCCGACAAAGCCGATCGATGCAAGCGAAAGCGTTGCGGTCGAAGTGGTGTAGGATACGGGCATGCTGTTTCTCTGCGCGTATTTTCAGCTGAAATGACGATCTAAATCGATTTAGTAACCGGCTTCACCGCAAAAACAAGCCCAAAAATCTCCCTACGCGCGTTTGGCGAGTTGCCGCTCGCGTCGCCAGATGAAGAGGCCGCTTGCCATCACCACGGCCGAGCCCACACCGACCCAGAGATCGGGGGTATCGCCAAAGAGGATCCAGCTCGACAACGTCATGTAGACGATCTGCGCGTAGACGAAGGGCGCAAGCGTCGTTGCGGGTGCGTAGCGATGCGCAACCGTGACCAGCTGATGGCCCGCCCACCCGAAAACGCCGATCAACGCGAAGGCCGTCCAGTCGGCCGCCTCCTCGGGCCAGACCCAGCCTTCGCCGGCAAAGGGCGCTGCGCAGAGTGTACAAAGAAGGGCGGCGTAAAACTGCTGGGTCGTGGCACTGTCCGAGCCAGCAAGACGTCTGGTGTAGACAAGATAGAGCGCACCCCCAAGCGTCGCGCCGAACGACAGGAGGATCGCCCAATGCGCGCCGGCCGACCAGGGCCGCGTGACGATCAATACACCCAGAAAGCCAAAGCCGATCGCGGCCCAGCGCCGCCAGCCGATCCGCTCGCCCAGAATGGGGATCGAGAGCAGACAGACAAATAGCGGGGTGGTAAAAAAAATCGCGGCCGTGACGGTCAAGGACAGGTAGCGCACAGCCCAGAAATTCAGTGCTGTGCCACCCAGCAGGAAGACACCGCGCAGCAACACAGCGCCAAGCCGGTTTGCGCGCGCAAACCGCAGGCCGCTCACCGGCAGGGCGATCAGAACGACCAGCAACAGATGCGCAAGATAGCGCACGAAAACGATCTGCATGGTCGGCATGCCCGATTCAGCCAGCCATTTAGCGCAGCTGTCGATGCCGGTGAAGCCCAGAAAAGCGGCAAGCGCCAGGGCCATGCCGGCAAACCGGCGGTCCTCACGCAATGGCGGGGCAGAGAGATCAGCCATTCCAGGACATGCGGACACAAAAGCGGGAATGCGTCCGCGGGCAAAGGCGCCATCTTGCGGGCCGGCAAGGTCCGCTGGCCGGGCGCGGGCCGCTTGCCTGGCCGGGGGTCGGGTCTTGCGCAGCCTGCCCGGCCCAGGATCGGATCACGCCTCCCACTCCAGATCGAAATGGCGCACGAGATCGGCGATCTGGGCGCTGTTGAGCGCGCGCGCATCGGTCCCGCGGACCAGCAAAGCAAGCCGCGCCGTCGCCTCCAACTCCTCGATCGCATTGCAGGCCGCCTCGACATCCTTGCCGGCTACAACCGGCCCGTGACTGGCCAGCATCACCGCCGAGCGTTTGCCCGCCAGCCCGCGAACCGCTGCACCCATCGCTGCATCGCCGGGTCGGAAATAAGGCAGCAGCTTGACCCGGCCGAGCTGCATGACCGCGTAGGGGGTGAGCGGCGGAATGAAGTTGTCGGGATCGGCGTCGGGCATCATCGAAAGCGCGACCGCATGGCACGAATGCAGATGCACCACCGCGCCTGCCGTGCTGCGTGTGTCGTAAAAGGCGGTGTGCAACGGCATCTCTTTGGTCGGCTTATCGCCACCGATCAGCCGCCCGGCCGCGTCAAAGCGCGACAACCGTCCCGGATCGAGCCGACCGAAACTGGTGCCGGTGGGCGAAACGAGCAGCCCGCCATCCCCCGTCCTGGCGGAGATGTTGCCGGTGCTGCCACCCGTAAGGCCGCGATCGAACATGGATTTGGCCAGGGTGCAGATCGATTCGCGCAGCCGTGCTTCCGAGCCCGAGCCCGAGCCCGAGCGTGCGCTGGCGTTGAGGCCCACGCTCATGCCCAAGCCAACGCCGCCAGCGCGTCGGTAAAAAAGCTCTCCTTGCCGAAATTGCCCGATTTCAGGGCGAGTGCGACCGGCCTGCCGCCGCTCTCGCCGAAGGTCCAAGGCACGCCGGGGGCGATCTCGCGGCCGACATCGAGGCGGGTGACGCCCAAGGCCTGCGCGACGGCGCCAGAGGTCTCGCCGCCGGCAACGACGATCCGGCTGCGGTTGCCCGCAACGGCCGCGACCGCCAGTTCGGCAAGCGTCGATTCCACGAGGGCGCCGGCTTGCGCGGCGCCAAGCGCCTGTTGCGCAGCCTGTACAGCCTCGGGTTCGGCTGTGGCATAGACCAGCGGGGCTGTATCCGCGGGCTGCGCGGCAAGCCAGGCATGCGCCGGTTCGCTGCCCGCTTTTGCAAGGGCAAGCGGATCCAGCCGGTAGGACGGGTTGGTCTGGGCGAAAGCGGCCACCTGCGCCCGGGTCATGGCCGAGCAGCTGCCCGAGAGAACCAGCGCGCCGCCGGGCGGTCCTGGGCGTGACGCCGCGTCGGTGCGTGTCGCCTCCAACAGCCCTGCCTCGCGGTAGAGGGCCGGCAAGGGCATTGCCAGCGCGCTGCCGCCGGTGATCAGCGGCCAGTCGCGGCAGGCTGCGGCAAGGGTGGCAAGATCGGCATCGGCCACCGCGTCGACAACGATATGGGCAGTGCCTGCATCGCTGAGCTCGCCAAGCGCGGCCGCCAGCATCTCGGGCCCCAGCGCGACCGTCAAACGGTCGGCCAGACCGACCGGGCGGGCGACCTGTGGCGCCAGCAGCCGCATCAGGTTGCTGTCGCGCATCGGCGTCAGTGGATGGTCCTTCATCGGGCTCTCGGCCAAAGGCTGGCGCCCAACAAAGAGGTTGCCCATAAAAACGCTGCGCCCGTTCTCGGGAAAAGCCGGGCAGTAGACGGTGCGCTCGGTGCCGATATCGGCCATCAACGCTTCGGCCACCGGGCCGATATTGCCCTCTGCGGTGCTGTCGAAGGTCGAGCAATACTTCCAGTAAAACCGCGACGCCCCGGCCTGGCAGAGCCAAGCGAGCGCCGCCCGACAGTCGGCGACGGCTTGGCCGACCGGCGCTGTCCGGCATTTCAGCGCAATCACCTCGAAAGGGGCCGGGGCCTTTTGCACGGCATCCGCGCCCGAACCCTGGGGTTCTGGAACCCCCAGTCGCAGCGAGACCGGCATCCCGCTGCGTGCCAGTAGCCCGGCGAGATCGGTGGCACCGGTAAAGTCATCTGCGATGCATCCCAGCACTGTCGCCATCACGCCTATCCCCGCTTCCTGAGGGCCCGAGCGCTCGCCCCGGCCTGCGCGCGCTGCGCAGCCTGCAGCTAACAGGGGGCCGACGTCGAGCGCAATGCTGCCGCCGATTGCAACCGCATCGTCCATCGTTGCAGCCATCGGCGGGCCGAGCGGGTCACTTAATTGACAAGATTTGTCGTCATCACTAACCACAGCCCCGGACCAACCACAGCGCCGATGGCGGCGTGCGGCGTTAACCGGCATGGTCGCCCGGCGGCGAGCCCGCAAACGCTTGACGCCGGCAGGCCGCAAGGGGCTCAATATGGCGGGCTTCGGCGTGCCGCTGTGTGACATCGGCGTCATTGCATGGCGTCGATCCACGCCGTTCGCCGCGAACTGTCGAGAAGGGGAAGGACACCGCATGTTCATCGCAATGAACCGGTTCAAAATTGTTCCGGGGCACGAAGAAGCTTTCGAGAATGTCTGGCGCAATCGGACCACCCGGCTTGCCGAAGTGCCTGGGTTTCAGGAGTTCAAGCTTTTGCGCGGCGCAACCAATGACGAGCACACGCTTTATGCGTCCCACACCATATGGGAGAGTCGCATGGCGTTCGAAAGCTGGACCCGGTCGGAGCATTTTCGGGCCGCTCATGCCAATGCGGGCGACAACCGCGGCATGTATCTGGGGCATCCGCAGTTCGAAGGGTTCGAGGCTGTTTTGGAAGAGTAGATCATATAGCGGTACGCCTAAGGGCAGAGATGCGACGACGCATCCGGGCCGGACCGGCATTCGGGCATTGCAATCCAGATCGTTTCAGTCGACAATCTTGTCTACCAGCCCTGACAGCCGTCCTGTCTAGCTAGGCCTACACTCCAGATGCGACGACGCGGCCGGTCCCGACATCGGCCAGGCAAGAGGGCGATGCATGATCCGACGGCACAGGGCGCGCACCCACGCAGGCATAAGGTATGGCGAGGCGATTTCATGACCGGGGAAGATCGTTGCGAACCCTGTTCGCATGGCCGCGGAACGCCAATCGCCGCCTTTGCCTATAGCGATCGGGAAAAGGCCGTGCTGGCCATCGCGCGCTACTACTTTACAAGCTTCGCGGCGCCAGAGCAGCAGGGATGGATTGCCGGCATCTCGACCGCCCTGTCGCGTTTCGGCGATGTCCGCGGGCCCGAGATCGCCGTGGCGGTACTGGCGGCCGTGCAGACCATGCGTCGGGCGCGGCTTTCCACTTTCCGGTTCAACGCGCCGGATTGTCCGGTCTGCGCGACTTATGTGACGCCGCATGAGCAGACCTTGATGAGCGCGCTGCGCGCCATTGCACGGTACCGCTACGAGGCCGCGCAAGGTCATGCGGCGCTGCTGTGTGAAAGCAACGAATCGCGCCCGTTGCTCAATGCGCTCGACACGCTGGCCGACCGGGCCTTTGAACGGCCCGAACCGGTCACCGCGCCGCGCAGCCCGGCCCCGCAACGATCTGTCTGGGTCGGGGCGGAGACGCAGGGTTAAAAAGGAGGCGGTCTCAGGCGACTTGGCCGCCCAATCTGCCAACCCCATGCGTCCTTTGGATGTCGGTCGGGTTTCGACCGGATCGCGCGCGCCCTGAAACGGCGCGCATAAGCCGGGGTGGCGTCATTCGGCGCGCCCGTCCATCTGGTTGCGCGGTGCTTTTGGGCATGGAGCCTTGTGAGAAGTGCCTTCCTCGCTGCCCATTTCCCGCCACCATATTCCCGCCACCATATTCCCGCCGCCCCGTTCCTGCCGCCCCGTTCCTGCCGCCCAGTTCCTGCCGCCCAGTTCCTGCCTGGCGTCGGCGGACCGTAGCCAATCTCAAAAACGCATGAGATAACGCCTTCAGGATGGAGAGCGGCGCAACATGCAAGCCGGTACGCGCCCGGCGCGCAGCGCGGTCGGGAAGCTGGGTTCTGACCGGGATCGCCACGGCTTTGATCCTGTTTTGCACCTTGCCGCATCTTGCGGTTTTCCTGGCCGCAATCGCCTCGGAAAGCGATACGCTGGCGCATCTCTACCGCACTGTGCTGGGCGGGTTCGTCGCAAACACGCTTGCGCTGGTCGCGCTGGTGGGGTTGGGCAGCTTTCTGATCGGGGCGGGTGCGGCCTGGCTGGTGGTCATGACCGAGTTTCCCGGGCGCCGCCTGCTTGAAGTTCTTCTGGTTATACCGCTCGCCTTCCCCGCCTATGTGCTGGCCTATGCCTATACGCATATTCTCGATCACCCCGGCATCGTTCAGACCACGCTGCGCGCGATAACCGGCTGGGGTCCGCGCGACTATTGGTTTCCCGAGGTGCGGTCGCTGGGCGGGGCGGCCAGCATGCTCACTTTGGTGCTTTACCCCTATGTCTACCTCCTTGCCCGTGCGGCCTTCCTGGCCCAAAGCGCCACGGCCTTTTCGGCCGCCCGCGCATTGGGTCGCGCGCCGCTGCAGGCGTTTATGCTTGTATCCCTGCCGATGGCGCGCCCAGCGATCGCCGCGGGGGTGTTGCTGACGGCTATGGAAACGATCGCCGATTTCGGGACGGTCTCTTATTTCGGCGTGCAAACCTTTGCGACGGGGATCTATACGAGCTGGTTTTCTATGGCCGACCGGACGGCGGCGGCGCAGCTTGCGCTTGGCCTGCTTGCCTTTGCGCTGCTGCTGGCGCTTAGCGAACGTTATGGCCGCGGGCAGGCGCGCCACGATCAGGGCCGCAAGCGCGAGCCGGTCGTACGCATGGCCCTTGCGCCGCTCAGAGGCTGGCTTGCAACGGGCGCCTGCGCCCTGCCGGTGCTCTGCGGCGTTCTGATCCCGGTCGTCTCGCTCTTCATGATGGGCCAGACGTCCGAACAAGACATTTTCGGGCGCCGCTATGTCGGCTTCGTGGTCAACTCGCTCACCCTTGCAAGTGCCGCATCGCTGGTGACGGTCGCCGCGGCGATGCTGATCGGCAGCCATCATCGCCTGGCGCCGAACCGCCTTTCCGGCGCCGCGCTTTATACGGCGCGCCTGGGCTATGCGGTACCGGGCGGGGTGATCGCGGTCGGTCTTCTGGTCCCGTTCGCTGCATTCGACAATGCGCTGGACGCCTGGATGCGCAGCCGGTTCGAGCTCTCCACAGGGCTACTCTTTACCGGCTCGATCTGGCTGCTGGTGGGGGCCTACATGATCCGGTTTCTGGCCGCCGCGATCGGCGCTTACGAGGGTGGGATCGCCGCGGTGAGCACCAGCGTCGACCAAGCCTCGCGCACGTTGGGCACAGGGATCTTTGGCACCATCGGGCGCGTGCATATACCGCTGATCCAACCAAGCCTGCTGACCGCGGCGCTGATCGTTTTCGTCGATGTGATGAAGGAGCTGCCAGCAACCCTGATCATGCGTCCCTTCAACTATGACACGTTGGCCGTGCAGGCGTACCGACTTGCTTCGGACGAGCGGCTGGAAGGGGCGGCGGTGCCAAGTTTGATGATTGTTGCGCTGGGCTTTTTGCCAGTTATCTTTCTGATCCGGCGCATGCGGCGGCAGAACGCGTGAAAAAGCCGCCCAGCGCGTATCAAAAAACAGCGGTTGTGCAAAAGAAAACGGCCGGGCGCATTGTCCGCCCGGCCGCCTAAATCTGCGTGCTAAGCGCTTACTTCCAGCCGACTTCCTGGAAGATCGCCTGTGCGGCGGAAACGTTCTTGGCCACCTCGCTCAGATCGACATCGTCGGGCTTAAAGAAGCCCAGCTGCGCGACCGAGGGGCTGAGCGCGACGCCCGGCACCGCCGGGTACTCATCATTGCCGGCCGAGAAGTACTGCTGGGCCTGATCGCTGGCCAGATACTCCAGAAACTTGATGGCGTTCTCTGCATTCGGCGCGTTCACGGTCAGACCGCCGCCCGACAGGTTCATATGGGCGCCAAAGCCCGTCTGGTCGGGAAACACCCAGCCGATATTGTCCATGCTGTCGGACAGACCGCTAACATCCTTCCGGATTGCGCGGGCAAAGTAGTAGGTGTTGGACATCGCGATATCGCACTCGCCCGACACGATCCCGCGCAGCTGGTCGGTATCGCCGCCCTGCGGCTCCCGCGCGAAATTGGCCACGACTGCGGCGGCCCAATCTTTGGCCGCTGCTTCGCCGGCATGCTCGATGATTGCCGACAGGATGGTCTGGCTGTAGACATTGGTGCCGGAGCGGATGCAGATCATGCCCTTATATTCGGGCTTTGCGAGATCCGCATAGGTCATCGGCGGGTTTGCCACGTCGGTCTTGTCGTAGAACAGGATCCGCGCGCGCTGCGAGAAGCCAAACCACTCATTCTCGGTGTCCTGCAGATAGGCCGGGATGCGCGCCTCCAGCACCGCGCTATTCACGGGCTGCAGAATGCCGGCATCTTTGGCTCGCTCAAGCCGAGAGGTGTCGACCGTCAGCAGGATGTCGGCCGGCGAATTTTCGCCCTCGGCCTGGATCCGGGTAATCAGCTCGTCGGCCTTGCCTTCGATCCGGTTCACCGTGATGCCGGTCATCTCCTCGAAGTCCGAGTAGAGCCGTTCATCGGTGTCGTAGTGCCGCGAGGAATAGATGTTGACCTCGCCATTCGCAAGCACAACTCCAGCCGACCCCAGAATGGTGGAGGCGGAGAGCGCGAGCACGGACAGTGACGCGGTTAGTCGCATGATGGGCTCCCTGACAGAAAGTTTACGGTTTCGCTCAATTATCCGGATCCCCCCGCATTTCAAGGTAAATCGACAGGGTTCGCCGCGATTTTGTTGCAGATTGCCGTCCCGCCATGCCGGTGCCGCGCTCCTCTGGGCCGGTGACGCTTGTCGACAAAATAAGTCGGATTGACAAAGCTTACAAAAATTATCAGGCTTCGGTTGATCGGCCCGTACAGGACGACTCGCACGCCCCGTTCGGCCCGCGACGAAGGTTGGAGAAGCGCCATGACATTCGCGCACCGCATCGACAAGCGCCGCGATACGCAAGCACAGGGCAAAGCGTCGAAAAGCGACGATCTTTGGGAAACCGTTTCGGGGTCGGGCGCCCCGGAGAAGGCCGAGCGCAGCTGGCTCTCCGACCGACTTGAAGCCGCCCAAAATCCACAGGAGCCGCGCCGCGCCATGACCAAGCATGAGACGTTCCAGCAAGACGTGACCCCGACCTATAGCGCCCGCGATCTGACCGATGGCGGCAATCTGGCGCGCATCGTGCTCGACAACACCGTCTACACGCTGCGGATCACGCGCCTGGGCAAGCTGATCCTGACGAAATAGGCCGACGACCTACAGGCCGCACCGATCCCGAAGGCCGCAAGCGCGACCCGGGACAGGCCGCTTGTCCACCATGCGGGCCGGTTTTGCGTGTGGTGGGGCTCCATGGAGCAGTCCGGCGGGGCAGTCCGGCGGGGCAGTCCGGCGGGGCAGGCTCGACAAGCCGCCGATGATGGTTCAGAAACGGGATAAGCGGTGCAGAGGCACGTGTGCCGCACCCCGTTCAGGCCAGGTCGCGGATGTCCAAGAAGCTCCCCAGCCCATGCGTTGACGTGTGCAAATACAAGCGGGCAGGGCATTGCATCGCCTGCTCGATGACCAAGGCACAGAAATCGCTCTACAAAAAGATCAAGTCAGACGCGCATCGCCGTGCGTTTTTGCAAATGCTCTGTGCGCAGCAGGACCAGCTTGGCAAATACAGCGCCTGGCGCGGACTTTATGCTAAGCGTTGTACAAAAAAAGGCGTGCCTTTTCCGATCTGATGCGGCGTCCAGCCCGGCCAGAACGCCCTGATCAGGCGATATGCGCGCTCAGAAGCCAGGCGAATTTTTCATGGGTACGGCCGCGTCCGACGCATAGATCATGGGTCAGAACATCGCCTTGCGCCTCGGCTAGCTCGGCCGTTCCGGCCAGCGTCGCCGCAACAAGGCGCTGCGCCTCAGCCAGCATCGCAATCATCGCCTCGGCCGTGGCGTGACCGTCATGCTCTTCGACCTTCGAGCGCGCGAGTATACCGGAAAGCTGCCCTTCGGCATGGCCGCCAAGCGCCTTAATCCGCTCGGCCAGATCGTCCTGGGCCGAAAAATGGTCCTCATAAATCTTCTGAAACAAATCGTGCAAAGGCCCAAAGGACATACCCGTGACGTTCCAGTGAAAATTCTGCGCGAGCATCGTCGTCACGGCCGTCTCGGCAACGCACTGGTTGAGCGCCTCGCACAATTTTGCCTGTGCGTTTGCGTCGAGTGTCGTGGCTGTCTGGACCATGGTCGTTCCTCGGGTCTGGTTGATGGCTTGCTGGCTGGCACGCGAACGGCTCGCTTGCGTACAGCGATGTACGTAGCGTGCCATGCGATCGGTTCAATGGCCGACCTAAATGACGTCGCGTCCCATCAACTCGGCAACCGCATCGATCAGCAACATAAAGGCGCGCCGCTTCTCGGGTGCCACGCGACGCAGCACCAAAAAGGCGACGCTGTCGAGATCGCCGCGCAGTCGCGCATCGATGATCGAGACCAACCAGGCCTCGTCAAAGCTCAACGGATCAACACCAGGCTTGAAAAAGACCGGCGATTTCTCCAGCGCCTGTCCTAGCACGCGGATCAGGGCCGAGCAGCCCGCCGCCTCGGCCTCCTCCGTAACGGGCGAGAGCAAGGCGCATGCCCGAAAAAGGTCGAGCCGCGCCGCACTCCGACAGCCCGCCGCATGAAAACGCAGGCGGTTCACCCATTGCCGAAGATGATCGGGAAGCGGTTCCACCGCCCGATCGGGCAGATTCGGCATTTTGACGACGGCAGCGCTCATCCGTGGTCCATTCAGACGTCCCAAATGTGATTAGTCTGAGTATGTTGGTCGGAAAAGGCAAGATGCCAAGGCGCCACATCGCGGATGGTGCTGTGCTGCATTGGCGCGCCTGGCTGTGCGGGGTGCGGCAAAATGGCACGGCACCCGAGCGGGGCGCCGTCACTCGGCCGCTTTGTCGAAGGCCACCGACCTGTCTTTAAGGCAGCTCAAAAAGGCCTGCACCTTGGGCGTCCGATGCAAATCGACATGCGTCACGATCCAGATATTGGTGACCCAGGGTTCGTGCTCGGGCAACACCGGCACGAGGTCGTGATAGTGCTTTGCCTCGTCATTGGCGAGAATGCCGATGCCAATCCCCGCCATCACGAACTCTGCGACATGGCGGTGCTGGTTGGTGCGGATCTGAACGCCTTGCTCCGGCAAACGGTCCGAAAGCCACCGGCCGCACTGGCTGCCCGCCATATCGTCGTCCTGTAGCGCGATACAGCAGTGCCGGGCGAGGTCTGCGATCGATTCGGGTGCGCCATGCCGGTCGACGTAGCTGCGATGTGCGAACATGCCGAACCGGATGCGTCCGAAAGGCAGAACCACGTAATCGTCTTCCTTAGGCCGCTCGCCATTGCGCAGTGCGACATGCGCCTCGCCATGTTCCAATCGCACGCGCTTTGCACTGCCGATGACGTTCAGGCTTATCTCCGGATGCTTCCGGCGAAACATATCCAGCGCCGGCACGATCAGGGGTACATTCTCGCTCAGCGTTGCAACAACGAGATTGCCCGAAAGCTGGCCCGCACGGCTGCGGCTGCGGCCTTCGAGATCGCTGAACATTTTTTCGGCCTGGCCGGCGATATCGAGCATATCGCGCCCAGCATCGGTGGGTGTATATCCGCGCGCATGCCGCTGAAACAGTGTGGCGCCCAGCGCAGCCTCCAGCGTGTCGATATGGCGGTTTACCGTTGCGCGGTGGACGCCGAGCGCTTCGGCGGCGGCGCTGACCGTGCCAAATCGTGCGACCAGCAAAGCGGTTCGAAGTTGCGTCCAGTGATTCACCACGCAAGTATACGATGCGCGTTGCGGCCCGCTCAATGTACTTTGCATACGAAAATCGGTTCACAACGCCGCAGGAATCACTTGCAAGTTTCCCAGCGAAGGCAAATGAAGGGCGGCTTGATCTTCGAGTGATGGCTCTACAACCTTAAGAGGAGCGTAGTATGAAGATTGTCGCCTTTTCAGCTTCTACCAGCCGGCAGTCGATCAACGGCATCTTGGTACGCCTTGCGGCCGCCCGGCTAGAGGCGCTGGCTGGAAAACCGCTGGACATCGTGACGCTGGATCTCAACGACTACGAGATGCCGATCTATTCGATCGACAAGCAGAATGAGGGCGGCATTCCCCAAGCGGCCGAGGCGTTTTTTGCCCAGATCGGCGCCGCCGACGCGCTCCTCATCGGCTATGCCGAGCATAACGGTTTTTACACCGCAGCCTGGAAAAACACCTTCGACTGGATGAGCCGTGTCGAAATGCGCGTCTTTCAGGACAAGCCCATGGTGATCATGGCCGCGTCGCCGGGCGGCGGGGGCGGCGGCAATGTGCTGAAAACCGCCGAGACATCGGCGCCCTTCTTCGGGGCCGACATTCGCGGCAGTGTAAGCGTGGGCAAGTGGTACGAGGCCTATGACGCCGAAACCGGGGCGCTGACACGGCCCGACGACAACGCGGCGCTCGATGCGGCGCTGGCCAAGCTTCTTGCGCCTGCAGCGTAACAGGCTTTGAGATCGGAGAGCGTGATGCCCAAGCAGGTCTTCGGGACAAGCCCGGTGCCGCTGTCGCCCGCGGTGCGTGCCGGCGATTTCGTCTTTGTGTCCGGCCAGGTCCCGATCGGCCCGGACGGCATTGTGGTGTCCGGCGGGATCGCGGCGGAAACGCGTCAGGTACTGGAGAATTTAAGGGCGGCCCTGGCGCTGGCGGGCTGTGGAATGGAGGATGTCGTAAAAACCATGTGCTGGCTGCGAGACAGGGATGATTTTCCCGCATTCAATTCTGTTTATGCGGACTTCTTCGCAACCGATCCGCCGGCCCGTTCGACCGCCGAATCGCGTCTGATGCTCGACATCGCCGTGGAGATCGAGGCGATCGCCTTCAAGCCTTTGGCGCCTTAGCGGCGGCTGGTCGGCCATAGACGGGCGTGGCCAAACCTTCCATACGGGCCTTGAGCTGCAGCGCAACGAATTTGGAGTAGAAACGCGATAGGGCCAGGTTGCCGCCATGAAACCAAAGCGCCTCATGCGCCGTGGGTTTCCACATATTGCGCAGCTCGCCCTGCCACGGCCCGGGATCGCCCCGCACGCCCGAGCCGAGGCCCCAGCAGGGCCCCACCGCATCGGCCGCCTCGCGCGAGACAATCTGCGCAACCGTCTCATGCATCGACTGATAGCCGATGCAAGCAACGATGAGATCAGCGTCCAGATGGCGGCCATCGGCAAGCGCGATCCCGGTTTCGGTCAAGCTGGCGATTTCGGCCTTGCCAGCGATCCCGATTGCGCCTTCGGCGATCAGGCGCGAAGCTCCAACATCGATATAGAAGTTCGAGGCCGTGCGCAGCGCGCGCGCCATCTGGCCGGTGCCGTCCTCACCGAAATCATAGGCAAATCCGGCGGCGCCAAGCGCCTCGTAAAACCCGGCATCGCGTTGTGCGATGTCACGCCAAAGCGCCTTTTGGTGTTCGCAGAAGGGCTTGTAGGGCATTGATGCGGCAAGCATATCTGCCATCTCTACCGTCAGGCCACGGGCTAGTGCAGCTTCCGAATAGATCGCAAAGCCAAGCTCCATGAGCGTTTCGGAGCGTACCACGATGGTCGGCGAGCGCTGGAGCATCGTGACCGAGGCGCCCGCCTCCCACAGATCGACTGCAATATCATGCGCAGAGCTTGCCGAACCGATGATGAGGGCGCGTTTACCGGCCCAAGCCTGACCGTCCCGATAGACGGCGGAGTGCATCAGACGGCCTCGAAACGCGTCTTGACCCGGCCATTCGATGGGCCGCGGCGGGCCATAGGCACCGGTGGCAAAGACAAGCGCATGCGGATGCAGGGTCACCCTCTCGCCATCCCGCCGCACCGCAACATGCCAACGACCGGCCGCAGCGTCCCACGCCGCCCGCTCGCAGCGCGTGTCACACCAGATATCGAGTTCGAAGATCGATGCATAAGCGTCTAGCCAGTCGCCCATTTTGTCTTTAGGGGTAAAGACCGGCCAGTTGGGCGGAAACGGCAGATACGGCATATGATCGTACCAGACCGGATCGTGCAGAACGAGGCTGCGATAGCGGTTGCGCCAACTGTCGCCGACCCGGGCGTTCTGCTCAACGATCAGGGCCGGAACGCCTTGTTGCTTGAGCCGGGCGGCGAGGGAGAGACCACCCTGCCCGCCGCCGATGATCAGCGTATGCGGTTGCTCGGCCACGCCGATCCGCGCTGCCGCCTTTAAGCGCTGATCGAGCCAGGTTTCGCGCCCCTTAAGCGCCTTGTGGACGAGACCTTGCGGCCTCTTTGGGCCAAGCGGCTCTTCAAAACCGCGAAGATCGCGCATCGCGGTAAAGAGGATATGCGCGCGCCCCTCGGATAGGGTCACGCGGCCGCTGCAGTGGGCGTGACGGGTTTCGAAGGCGACCCAAGCAGAACAATCGGCGCCGTCGCATTCGACCGCGCCTGCGATCTGCCAGCCCCGCGGATCGGTATGCGCCAGAGTGGCTGCAAGCATGTCTTCGATCGCAACCCGACCCTCCATCGTCTTGATGTTCCATGTAAATGAGAGGAGGTCGCGCCAATAAGCGCCCGGCGCGAAAAGCGCGGCTGCGGCGGCGCTGTCACCGCGGCGCAATGCGCTGTCGAAGGCCGACAGCCAGCCCACGATTGCGGCTGTCGCAGCCTTTTTGTCGGTATCCATGCCTGGCTCTGCTGTGGCCTCTGACATCGCGCAGCCTCCCTGTCCTTGCCGCCGCCTTGTCCTTGCTGCCGATGCTCCCAAATCGCGCCCAGATGCGTCAACCGCTTGCCGTGCGCGGCCTTGCGGGCCTAGGCTGCGATCGGATTTCGGCTGGGCTTCGGCGGAGGCTGCTTTGCACGATCTGGTTCTGACCGGCGGGCGGGTTTTGGACCCGTCATCGGGTCTCGACAGCGTTACGGATGTGGCCTTCGGCGGCGGCAGGCTGACGGCGATCGGCACCGGGCTTTCCGGCGCCGCCCGGCAGGATGTGACCGGTTGCCTGGTTTTGCCAGGGCTGATTGATCTTCACACACATGTCTATTCGGGCGGCACGGCGTTGGGGGTGGCGCCCGACGCCTATGCCCGCAAAACCGCCGTGACCACCTGCGTGGATACCGGCAGCGCGGGTCCTGGCAATTTTGAGGGCTTTCGCGATCATGTCATCGCCGCCGCGCAAGTCCGGATCCTGGCCTATCTGCACATCTCTTTTGCCGGGATCTATGCCTTTTCGCACCGCGTCATGGTGGGCGAAAGCGGCGACCTGCGGCTGATGGCGCCACGCGATGCGGTCGAGGTGGCGCGGGCCAACCCAGACGACATTATCGGCATCAAGGTGCGTGTGGGGCGGATTGCGGGCGGCGCGTCCGGGCTGGCGCCGCTCGACATTGCGCTAGAAGTCGCCGACAGGGTCGGGCTGCCGCTAATGGCGCATATCGACGAGCCTCCGCCAAGCTATGACCAGGTGGTCGAGCGGCTGCGGCGCGGCGACGTGCTCACCTATTGCTACCGGCCGTTTCCGAACGCGCCAATTCATGGCGATGGGCGGGTGCATGATGCGGTGCGTGCGGCGCGGGGGCGGGGCGTCCTGTTCGATATCGGGCATGGCAAGGGGTCGTTCTCCTGGCCCGTGGCCCGCGCGATGGCTGCGGCCGGGTTCTGGCCCGACGTCATCTCTTCGGATGTGCATACGCTTTGCATCGACGGCCCAGCCTATGATCTTCTGACTACGATGACAAAATTTCTCAAGCTAGGCATGGGTTTGCCGGAAATTATTGAGGCAACAACGAAAGCTCCGGCAAAGGCCGTGCGCCGACCCGATCTTGGAGGCCTTACGCCGGGCGGCCTGGGTGAGGCCAGTATTGTCCGGCTGGTGGAGACCGAAATCGCGCTCAGCGATGTCGAAGGTGAGGTCGTCCATCACGACCGGGCCTTCCAGGCGGTCGGCACGGTCATTTCCGGGCGTTGGGTGGCGGCGTCGGCATAAGCAAAAGGGCTGCCGCGCATGCCGGTTGCCGAGCGGTCGGATGAGCGGTCGGTCAGGAGAGCCCGCAACGCAAATGAACCGGGGCCGGCGATCTCTGGGCGTTCAGGCCCAGCCGAGCTGCTTTAGGGAATGCAGATCGTTCCAGATCTTGCTCATATGCTTGATCTTTTCGCCTTCGAACTGCATGACATAAGCATAGTCGGCCGCTACGCTTCTGCCGGTCGGCGCGCCGTTCCCGGCATCGACGCTGTGCGTCCCGTGAAAGACCGCCGCCGCAACCACGGTGCCGCGCGCCTCGTCGACCGCAAACGCCTTGAGCGCGTAGTGCCCGTTCGGTACCGGCACCAAAAGCCCCTTCATCCACTCTACATACCCTTCCAGCAAGGCGATATCGGCAAGCGCATCGGCCTGTGCCGAAAAGGTCGCCCCCGCATGGCAGTAGATTTCGCAGGCCGACCAGCCCTTGCCGGTCTCGCAAGCATCGAAGAAGGCATACGCGGTATCTTTTATCGACATGGCGGGATGTCCTTTGCATCCAAAATCCGCTTCCTGCGGTCCGCTGCAGCCTATCAGCGACGAATTGCGCTTTGAAGACGTTATGCAGCGGCATTGTGCGGCAAGGGCACAGCGTGCAGTGTGCGCCAAAGACGCGGTGCCTGACCGATATGAGCGTAAGGCGACCCGCACAGCCGGGAGGAGCAAGAATGGGTCTGGCAGCCTGTCACAATTTCCACGATTTCCGCAAGCTGGCGCGGCGGCGTCTGCCCGGACCGATCTTTAACTACATCGATGGTGCGGCCGATGACGAGGTGACCTACCGCCAGAACACCGAGAGTTTCGAGCGTTGCGATCTGGTGCCCAATGTGCTGCGCGGCGTCTCGGAGATCGACTTGTCGGTGACCGTGATGGGTCAAAGGCTGGCCATGCCGATCTATTGCTCGCCAACGGCGCTGCAACGGCTTTTCCACCATGATGGCGAGCGCGCGGTCGCCGCCGCGGCTTCGAAATTCGGCACCATGTTCGGCGTCTCTTCGCTTGGCACGGTCAGCGTCGAGGAGCTGCGCAAAAAATACGACACACCGCAGGCCTATCAGTTCTATTTTCACAAGGACCGCGGTCTCAACCGTGCGATGCTTGAGCGCGCGAAGGCGGCCGGAGTGGATGTGCTGATGCTGACCGTCGACAGCATCACCGGCGGGAACCGCGAGCGTGATCTGCGCACCGGTTTTTCGATCCCCTTTCGGTTGACGCTGGGCGGCATGGCCGAGTTTGCCTTCAAGCCGATGTGGGCGATTAACTATCTGACCAACAAGAAATTCGAGCTACCCCAGCTCGACGCGCATGTGACGATGGGCGGCGGGGCGATGTCGGTGGGGCGCTATTTCACCGAGATGCTCGATCCGTCGATGAACTGGGACGATGTGGCCGAGATGGTGGCGTTTTGGGACGGTCAGTTCTGCCTCAAAGGCGTCATGTCGGTCGAGGATGCGCGCCGCGCCGCCGATATCGGCTGTACCGGCATCGTAATTTCAAACCATGGCGGGCGGCAGCTTGACGGATCGCGCACGCCTTTCGATCAGCTCTCGTCCATTGTCGATGCGGTTGGCGACAGGCTCGATGTGATCATGGATAGCGGCGTGCAGCGCGGCACCCATGTGCTGAAGGCTCTCGCTCTGGGCGCGAAAGCGGTGGGGGGCGGCCGTTTTTATCTCTACCCGCTGGCGGCTGCGGGGCGGGCTGGGGTCGAGCGGGCGCTGACTCTAATGCGCGCCGAGATCGAGCGGGGGATGAAGCTAATGGGCTGCCGCAGCATCGCCGAGTTGTCGCCCGCCCATATCGCTTTTCGCTGAGGATAGGCTTGGGGCCGGAAGCCGCAGGATCGACATCTTGCGTCGGCCTCGCAACCGCTTTTGCGGATCCAACCTGTCGATCTATGATCAAGGCTGACGGCGCTAGGGTCGAGCCTCGATCCGTCCGCCACCCGATAGTGGCCGCGATCGCGACTGCTGACGGGACGTTGCGTGCGAGATTGTCGTAGATGGTTGCGATCCTGCGCCGGTCTTTCAGGAAGCCGAAGGCACGCGCGATGAGGTTGCATTCGCGGTATGCGACCGCGTCCTATGGGATGGGTTGCTTGCGCGATCCGGATGACGGGATAGCGGCCTCGGCGCGAAGCGCGGCAAACGCCCTGTGCAGGGTGTCGGCGTCATTGCCCTTGTTAGCGATCAGCCGCCTTGGTGCGGGCATTGCCCCGAAAGGCACGGGTGCCACCGACGTATCGGCGATATTGCCCAGCTTTGGCAAGATAGCCGCAATCCGTCCGCAAGGGTCTTTCAGGGCATGTTCTGTCAGGGCATGGATTGTTAGGGTATGGATTGTCAGGGCATGGATTTTCGCGCTCAGCCCGCCATGCGAGCGCCCGATGGCCTGAGCCTTCGCCCGCCTTTTCGGCCGTGGGCCGAACGGTGCGCCCTGACTGCGATACGGTCGATGGAGAGATCCGCTGGGATTTCGGCCGGAGCCACCAGCTCCGCGCAGATGCGGCCCCAAAGCCCCTTCCAACGCCATCGGTTGAACCGGTTGTCGATGGTCGTGTGCGGGCCGTAGGCGGCAGGGCAATCCTTCCAGCGGCATCCCGACTTCAGCACATGGATAATGCGGCTGATCACCCGGCGGTTATCCGTAGGACCTGCACCGGACGGGGTCTGCGGCAACAGTGGCTCTATCGCCGACCATGCCCGGTCAGAAGGCCGAAACGCGCCTGTCATTGCTCTGCCCCTGCTGAATTTTTGCCAATAGCGGCAGAGAAAACTCGCAGATTCGAGCCCATGATTGGGTTTTGACCCTTGGCCGCGGCGCGGCAATGCAAAGCGACGTTGCGGGAACGCGTCCCAGACCAGCCTCGGCTGTGCCGGGTCTGTTGCGCCGGGCGCGGTCTGGACATTCCCTCTTAGCAGGCGCACATTCGCGCCAGAAACGCTCTGCCCGGCGCTTTTTCAAGACTGGATCCGCGGCGGGGCTATCCAACCGATGGGCCATGCGCCGGCATTGCTTTCGCCCTGGGCTGAGCATGCCGGACCCCTGAAGAGATGACGGAGGAATGTCATGCGCGACGCGCGTCAATTCTACATCAATGGCAGCTGGGTTGCGCCGCTGGACGGGCGGGACCTGGATGTTCTCAACCCGTCGACCGAAGAGCCTTTCGCGATCATCTCGCTTGGCGGTCAGGCCGACACGGACGCGGCCGTGGCGGCTGCAAAGGCTGCGCTGCCGGGCTGGCGCAGCACTGGTAAGGCGGAGCGGGTGGCGGTTCTGCGGCGTCTGCTTTCGGCCTATAGCGCCCGTATCGAAGAAATGTCGGAGGCAATCAGCACCGAGATGGGCGCCCCGATCGCCATGTCGCGGGCAGCCCAGGCAACCGCCGGCAATTCGCATATCGAGGTTACGATCGAAACGCTGGAGGGGTTCGAGTTCGAGCATGATCTCGACGATACGGGCGGGCGCATCATTCATGAGCCCATCGGCGTTTGCGCGCTGATCACGCCGTGGAACTGGCCGATGAATCAGGTCGCGCTGAAGGTCGCGCCGGCGCTGGCCGCCGGTTGCACGGTGGTGCTGAAACCCTCCGAGATCGCGCCGATGTCGTCCTACCTCTTTGCCGAAATCGTGGATGCCGCCGGCATCCCGCCAGGCGTGTTTAACCTGGTCAATGGCGACGGGCCGGGCGTCGGCACGCAGCTTTCGGTGCATCCGGACGTGGACATGGTCAGCTTTACCGGATCGACCCGAGCAGGACGGCTGATCACCAAAAACGCAGCCGACAGCATCAAGCGTGTGACGCTGGAGCTTGGCGGCAAAGGGGCCAACATCATCTATGCCGATGCCGACGAAAAGGCCGTGACCCGGGGCGTGCGCCACTGCTTTAACAATTCGGGTCAGTCCTGCAACGCGCCGACCCGGATGCTGGTCCAGCGTCCGGTCTACGAAGCGGCGGTCGAGACCGCAGCCGCGGTTGCGGCAAAGACCGAGGTCGCGCCGGCCCATATCGATGGGCGCCAGATCGGGCCGGTCGTCTCGCAGCTGCAATGGGACAAGATCCAGGGTTTGATCCAGAAGGGCATCGACGAGGGGGCGCGGCTTGTGGCCGGCGGCACCGGCCGACCCGAGGATCTCAATCGCGGCTACTTCGTACGCCCGACGGTCTTTGCGGATGTAACACCGGACATGACAATTTGGCGCGAAGAGATCTTCGGTCCGGTCCTAGCGATCACACCCTTCGACAGCGAGGACGAGGTGTTGGAGATGGCCAACGACACCGAGTATGGCCTGACCAACTATGTCCAGACCCAGGACGGCGAAAAGGCCAAGCGGGCCGCGCGGCAAATGCGCAGCGGCATGGTTGAGATCAACGGCCAGTCGCGGGGTCGGGGGGCGCCTTTTGGCGGCATGCGCCAGTCCGGAAATGGTCGCGAAGGCGGCATCTGGGGTCTGGAGGATTACCTTGAGGTAAAGTCGGTCGGCGGTTGGCGCTGACGAAGCGCCCACAAACCCCCTCCCATAAGACCACTCCCATAAGCCAGCAGCGGCCGGACAGGTCCGGCCGCCGCAAAAACGTCAACCCGATATGCGCGACCTAGATGCGCGCGCGGCCCGAAAAGCGCATCGGCAAAACCGCCTGTCTGTCTAGGCCGGCGCGGTCGCATGCGCGGTCAGATCGGCCTCAAGCCGCGCGATCAGGGCTTTTTGCACGGCCTTATCCTTGGCCGGTTTCGGCAGCGCCTTTTCTTTGCCGTTGGACACGAAGTTCCCCGACCGACCGGCGAATGCAGTGGGGTCGGCGGCGTTGACCACTTTCAGCGCCTGCTTGTCGGCCTTGGCAAAAAGGATCGGCGAAAGCCAGCGGACCAGCGTCGGCATCCCGTCGCCGCTTTTGGTCATCGGGGTCCTTGTCGCGCCCGGATCGATGCTGCGGATCATCACGCCATCTGCGCGCAACGACTCGGCAAGCGCCGCGCCCATTGTGGTCAGCGCGGTCTTTGACGCCGCATAGGCGCCGAAGAGCCCGCCGATCTTGGCCGGGTTGGGCAGCGCTTCGATATCGAGCGCTTTGGCCGAGCTGACAATGCTGGACGACATTGTCACGATCATCGACGGCGCTGCATCCTTGTCGCGCTTAAGGAGCGGCAGCAGCGCTTTGGTCAGTGCGTAGGGGGCCAGGACATTCACGGCATAGTGCGATTCGAATCCCTGCTTGGACAGTTTTTTTTCAGACGTCAGCACCCCGGAGATCTGGTAGAGCACATCGATGGGCGTGCCGTCTGCCGCAAGGTCGGCGGCCGCTGCAGAAATGCTGTCGAGATCCATCAGATCGGTCGTCACCGTGCGGACCGTCAGGCCGCCATGCCCCGCTTTGAGCGCCTCTTGCTGTGCGGCCGCCTTCTGCGGCGCCCGGTTCAGCAGCGTCAGGCTGAACCCGCGCTCAGCGAGCAAGGTTGTAATCTCGCCCCCGATCCCACCGGTCGAACCGGTGATCACTGCATGCGGCATGGGTCTACCCCCCTATCGGTGATACCGTTGCCACCATCGAAGATGCGCGCAAATCGCTCAACGCGCGCATTTCCGCAGCCCATGTGCAGGATTAGCGCAGCATGGCCCGCCGGGCCGGTCAGCGCGTCGCGATCATCCGGGCGACCGGACGGGTCTGGGCGCTGACCCGGCTGTGAAGGATCTCAAGCGGCATGGCTTCGTCTTTCACGAAGGCGGTGAATTCTTGGTTGAGATTGTTGAACAGCAGCGTTCCAATTGCGCCGGGGGCGAGGTCGGGGCGCACCTCGCCTGTCTTTTGCAGCGCTGCGATCATCGCGGTGACCTGATCGGCGAGCCGCTGGTCAAGCTCGGTATAGCGCCGCCCGCTGGGGGTCTGCGGCGACTCGATGGACAGCGCCATAGCAAAGCGCCACATCTCTTTTGAGAGATACTTCAGCGAGTGGTCGAAATAGCCGAAGACGAGATCGAGCAGCGCCGCATCGACATCCTCCGGCGGGTTCGCCACCATCGCAGCGCCCGCTGCCAGCACCTCTTCGACCTCCATGGCGACCACCGCAACCAAGATCTCGCCCTTGCTTTGATAGTAGTTATAGACCGTGCCGACCGAAACTTCGGCCCGGTGCGCCAGCTCTTCGATGCGGGCAGCGCGGTATCCTTTTGCCCGAAACGTCGTCACAGCCGCCTCCAAGATGCGTCTTTCCCGGTCAGCCTTCTGACGCGCGCGTAACCCGGCCATGTAAATTCCTTGCAGCTGCAAAAAAATGCATACTAACTGAAACTGGCTACAAAAGTGAACGACTTCAACTTAATTCCGGCGACAGGCGAGGGTTGCCGGGCTCCATGGAAAACGCAGTGGCAATGGGGGAGCCGAGATGATCCGAACGATGGCAAGGCTACTGAGCGGCGGTCTGGTTGCGCTGGCCGCACAAACGGCCGTAGCGCAGGAGGAGCTGAACGCGCTGGTCTGGTGCGACCACACCGATCCCGCGCTGATCGAGCCGTTCGAGGCCGCGCATAACGTCACCGTCAATCTGCGCGAATATGAGGGCACGGGCGCCGCGCTGGCCTTGCTCGAACAATCGCGCCCTGGCGATTGGGATGTGCTGGTGATCGACGGCATCGACGTCTTTCGCGCGGTCGAGGCGGGGATCCTCGCGCCGCTGCCCGCCGACGCGCTGCCGATTGCGGATTTCTTTCCCGAAGTGGTGATGGCCGAGAACAATGCGGTGGACGGCGTGACCTACGCGGTCACGGAAAAATTCGGCTACAACACCATCAGCTACAATGCCGAGAAGGTCGATCCGGCGGATATGGAAAGCCTGGCGACGGTCTGGTCTGAAAAATACAAGGGCCGGATCTCGATCTATGATTACTATCTACCGGTGATGGGGCTGGCGGCCATTGCCGAAGGCATCGAAACGGCCGCGATTGCATCGGGCGATTTGGAAGTCATTGGCGCGGTTCTCTCCAGCATGCGCGCCCAGGCCGCCTCGGTGGCCGGGGTGGTCGCGGCCCAAACCGCCCTGGCCACGGGCGAGGTCGATATCGTCGTCGGCGGGGGCGAGTGGCTGACCGCGGTGCTCAGTTCCGAAAACCCCGCCCTGACCTGGACGATCCCGAAAGAGGGCGCGGTGCGCTGGGCCCAATCCATCGGTATCGTGGCGGGGAGCGAAAAGCCCGATCTCGCGCTTGAATTCATCAAATATATCCTGAGCCCGGAGGGCCAGGCGCGGCTGGCCACCTCGTCGTGTTTTTGGGGCATGCCCGCCAATGCCAAAGCCGGCGAGATGCTCAGCGACGAACAGAAGGAGATCCTGCGCTGGGACCAGCAAGCCGCCTATCTGGCGCTGACCCAGCTTTACCCGGCGCCCGACGCGGATCTCGATATCGAGATGCAGGATCTTTGGCTTGAGACGCTCGCCCAGTAAATGACGGGCGCGGCGCGGGGCTGGGGTTTCGTCGCCCCGGCCCTGATCTGGACGATCGCCTTCTTTGTGGTGCCCTTTGCGGTGATGGGCGCCATGAGCCTGGCCACGCTGGAAGGGCGCAGCCTGATCTGGGGCCTCAGCCTGGCCAACTATGCGGAGCTGAGCGAAAAGGCCTATCTGGGCCGCGCGCTTCGGGCATCGCTGGAGATCACCCTCACCGTCACGCTGGTCTCGGTCCTCCTGGCCTATCCGCTGGCCTGGATCATCGCCTTTCGGGTGCCGCCGCGTTGGCAGCGGCTGGCGCTCTTGCTGGCGATCCTGCCCTTTTGGACCTCCTATGTGGTGCGCTCCTACGCCTGGCTCCTCGTTTTGGCGCGGGAAGGCGTGGTCAATCAGACCCTGATGGGGCTCGGGTTGACGGCCGAACCGATCACGCTGGCCAATACCCGCTTTGCGACGGTCACCGGGTTTGTGCATTTCTTCGTCATGCTGCTCACCCTGACGATCTATGCCAATCTGGTGCAGCTCTCGCCGAATTACCGGCGGGCGGCGATGGATCTGGGGGCGAGCGCCTTTCAGACCTTTCGCCATGTCATTTTGCCGCTCACCCTGCCGGGGATCGTGACCGGAGCCTTCTTGACCTTCGTTCTGTGCATCGGCGATTATGTCACACCGCAGATCCTGGGCGGGAACACCGAGCTGACCGCGCCGCAGGTGATCATGGTCCAACTTGGGCGTCGGGCGAATTTTCCGCTGGCCGCAGCGCTGGCGATCGTGCTGATGGGGATCGTGACGCTTGCCTATCTTGCCTGTGCGCGCTGGTTGCGGATCGACCGGCTGTGATCCGCGCGCTGCCCTGGCTCTATCTCGCCGCCGCTTTCGTCTTCATCTACCTGCCAGTGGCGGCGCTGGTCCTGTTTTCCTTTCAGGATGGTCGGCTGCCGGTGCCGCCCTTTCAGGGGCCCTCGTTGCGCTGGTATGCCGATGTGCTGGGCGATGGCGATCTGACGGGCGCGTTGGTGCACTCCTTGGCTGTCGCGCTCGGATCGTCCTGCGTTGCCGTCGCGCTGGGCTTTCTGGCCGCATACGGCCTTGCGCGGCATGTGCTGCCCGGGGCGGCGATCGTTCGCGGGCTCCTGATTGCGCCCCTGACGGTAAGCTACCTGATCGTCGGGCTGGGGCTTTTGATCGTGCTCACCCGGGCCGGGCTGGGCCTGTCGCTCTGGACCGCGGCCATCGGCCATGTGGTCATCAACCTGCCGCTTGCCTTTGCGATCCTCTACGCCTCGATGGGGGCGCAGCAACAGAATGCCGAGCGTGCGGCCCGCGATCTGGGCGCGTCGGAGGCGCAGGTGATCTGGCTCGTCGCTCTGCCGATGCTGATGCCGGCGCTGGCGGCGGCCTTCTTCCTGGCGGTCACGCTCAGCTGGGACGAGTTCATCATCGCCTTTCTGCTCACCCGCTTCGATGTGACCCTGCCGGTGGAGATCTGGTCGATGCTGCGTTCGGGCCTTTCGCCGCGGCTGAATGCGATCGGCAGCCTGGTGTTTCTGGTCTCCATCGCGGTGGTGCTGCTTTTGGAATTGCTGGTCTTTCGGAGGCGCCGCCCATGACCGCCCCTGTCACGATTGCCGGGCTCTCCCATCGCTTTGGATCGACCGTGGCGCTCAGCGACATTGCGCTGGAGATTGCGGCGGGTGAATACATCGCCCTCCTCGGCCCGTCGGGCTGCGGCAAGACCACGCTGCTGTCGATCCTGGGCGGGTTTCTCTCCCCCTCCGAAGGGATAGTGCGGATCGGCGGGCGGGACGTGACCCGCCTGGCTCCGGCGGCGCGCCCGACCACGACCGTCTTTCAGGATTATGCGCTCTTTCCCCATATGAGCCTGCGCGAGAATGTGGCCTTTGGATTGCGTATGGCGGGGATGGCGCGCCATGCCCGGCACAAGCGGGCCGATGAAAAACTGGCGCTGGTGGGGCTCGCGGATGCCGCGCGCAAACGGCCCCATGAGATTTCGGGCGGGCAGCGGCAGAGGGTGGCGCTGGCGCGGGCTCTGGCGGTGGAGCCCGATGTGCTCTTGCTCGACGAGCCCCTGGGCGCGCTCGATCTGAAACTGCGCCGCGCGATGCAGGATGAGCTCAAGGCCATTCAGCGCCAGCTGGGCACGACCTTCGTGCATGTCACCCATGATCAGGAAGAAGCCATGGCGATTGCAGATCGTATAGTGGTGATGAATGCGGGCCGGATCGAGGATGCGGGTCCGCCCGCGCGCGTCTACCGCAGCCCGGCCACGCTGTTCGCCGCCGATTTCATGGGCGAGATGAACCATTTCCCGGCGCGGGCCGGCCCAGGCTGTGTCGAGACGCCCTTCGGCACCTTGCCTCTGGATCCGCCCGCCGCCCGAGACCTCGTTGTCTGTCTGCGACCCGAAGCGGTGCGCAGCGATGCGAATGGCACGCCGCTGGGCGCAGCGACCGTCCGCGAGGCGGCCTTTTTCGGCACCCATGGCCGGGTTCATCTGAGCCCCGATGCGGCGCCCGAGGCGCTGCTCATCGCCCATGTCGCACCCGACGCCATGCCGACGCCCGGAGACCGGATCGAACTGTCGGCAGATCTCCAAGCGATGCATGTCTTTGCCAAGGAAGGGACAGCATGAAGCGCGCCCTGGCCCGGGACTGGTACCGCGTTCAGCCGCTGGAAGATGCGATCACGCTGATCGACGAGCCCTTCATCCTGCCCTTCTACCGCTGCAACATCTGGCATGTGCGGGGGCGCGATGGCGACATGCTGGTCGATAGCGGCATGGGGGTGGTCTCGCTGCGCGACTGGGTGCCGCTTGTTGCCGAGCGGCCCCTGACGGCGGTCGCCAGCCACACACATTTTGACCACATTGGTTGCCACCACGAATTTCCCGACCGGGCGGTGCATCGCGCCGAAGCAGACATCCTCGCCGCACCGGGCGGCGCGGCCACGCTGGCGGACCCCTATGTGACCGATGCGATCTTCGATGCCTTGCCGCCTTTGCCCTACACATCGGCTGGCTATGCGATCGAGCCGGCCCCGGCGACCCGGTTTTTGGAGGATGGCGATGTCGTCGATCTGGGCGACCGGCAGTTCGAGGTGATCCACACGCCCGGCCATTCGCCGGGCGGCATCGCGCTTTGGGAAGCCGCCAGCGGTGTCCTGATCTCCGGCGATATCGTCTATGACGGCCCCCTTGTGGAGGACACCTATCACGCGGATGCCGCGGATTATTACCGCTCGATGCGTCGGCTTCTCGATCTGCCGGTTCGGGTCGTGCATGGCGGGCATTTTGAAAGCTATGGCGCCGAGCGGCACCGCGCGATCATCCGGGCCTGGCTCGACGGAAAGGAGGCTGGATCTGCCTAGGCGACATGCTTGGGGCCAAAGCTGCCGGCAAATCCGCCGCGACGATCACGCATCGTCCTTTTGGCAGGGCTCGCCGCCCTGAGCGGCGCGCCAGTGCCTACGGGCAACGATGTCGTCGTCCCAGACTGCGATCAGCGTCATGTCGACCTGCAGCCCCTCCGCGCTGCCCAGGGCTGTCAAATCCGTGTCGATGCGCGCCACCCCGTCGGGGCGGGATATCTCCAGCGAGAAGGCCGCATCGCATCGCGGTTCTTCGCCAGCCCCGAGCCTGTAGGTCATCCGCATCGCCGTCGTGATGCCCAGCTCCGGGTTGGCAAAGCGCGTGGTGACGGCCGGTTGTTGCCATCCCGTCGCGCCGGTGTCGTCCGGTTCCGGGCGCCGCTGTAGCGGGCCTGTCGCTTCCGTCGTCCAGCTCGGCTCGAGGGGCAGGGGATGGGCCTCGGGCAGCGCCGGTGCGGTGTCCAGCCGACGGCTGGGCAGGACAAGCCGCGCATTCTGCCCATGAAGACCGATCTGCGCCGGCTCTGGCGATGGCCACACCAGAGGCCAGTAGCTGGTCCCCAGCGCGACACGCAGACGATGCCCCGGTGCAAACCGGTAGGCCATCGTTGGAAACGTCAGACACATCGTTTGAATCGCATCGGGGGTAAAGCCGGCGCGATCGTCGCGGGTTTCGCTCAGCGCGAGGTTCACGATATGGCGCGCGACAAGGTTCGAGCGCCCATCCGGCGCGACGTCGCAAATGCGCGCGACCAGCTGGGCCTGCGCCTTGTCGCGCACAAGCGGCAGAACCAGTTCCGCCGCCCCGATCAGGTTGATGGCGCTGGTCAGCGGCGCGCTGTCAAAACAGAGGCAGCGCGCATCATCCGGGGTCTGATCGAGCGGTAGGCCACCCACTCGACCGAAATAGCCGGTGTCCCCGGCCGCTTGGCCATGGCGCAGATCGTTGGGGATCCTGTACACGCCACCCCTTTCGGGCCGAAAGCGAAGCCCGGCGTCGCCGAGATGGAGCGTGGCGGCATCTGTCCTGCCGCCAACCGCCACCCAGCCCCCCGCACGCGTCGCAAGCCGGTCTTGCGGGGGGTCGAAACACCGTTGCCAAACCCTCAGCTTCGGCCAGTCGGGCCGTGGTGCGTCCTTCAGACAATGGTCCCACCAGGCGAGAGAGAGGTCCTGAAATCCCATGGCCGGCCCCGGCTCGCCCACATCCGGATAGTGATGCCCCCAGGGGCCCACCACACCCCAGACGAGATCGGGCCGCGCATCCGACAGCCGCATGACCGTGTTGGCATAGCGGTCTGCCCAACCGCCAATCGCCAGGATCGGCACCGTCAGCCTGTCTGCCTGCTCGAGCACCGAGCCATGCCGCCAATAGGCGTTGCGGCTTCGGTTCTCCAGCCAATGCTGAAGGGGGAAGTGCAACCCTGCCAGCCGATCCTGCCACTGCGCGCGCCAGCCCGGCCCGACCGTTCGGGCGTCCGGCGGTGCGGCGAGGATGGCAGGCAGGGTCGCGCCCCATTCCAGCGTGTCGGAGAGGACGCAACCGCCCATCCAGTGAATGTCGTCCTCAAATCGATCCGCCGTCGCGCAGTTCGCGATGACCGCCTTGAGCGGGCCAGGTGCGTCGACGGCGGCCTGCAGGCTGGCCGTGCCGCCCCAGGACGTTCCGAACATCCCGACCTTACCGTCGCACCAGGGCTGGGCGGCAATCCATGCGATGACATGGCGGGTGTCGCTCAACTCGGCCGCGCTGTACATGTCGGGCATATGCCCTTCGCTTTCGCCCGAGCCGCGCATGTCGACGCGCAGGCAAACATAGCCCTGCGCTGCGAAGTAGGGGTGGTTGCGTTTGTCCCGCGCCCGGACCATGTCGCGTTTGCGATAGGGGATGATCTCGAGGATCGCGGGAGACGGATCGCGGCGTCTCGGCTGCCAGATCCGCGCGGAAAGCCGCACGCCATCCGGCATCGGCACCCACTGATGTTCACACGCCTCAACCGGGTATTTCTGTTTCTTTGCAGGCATCTGTGAATGGATCCTGACCTGAGGCCTCGCGGGTTGCCGAAGTAACGAGTGGAATTTCGCAAGAAAATTCTCACATGGCGAGAGTTCTGTGCAAGGATTTCCCGACCGACTCAGCGGGGTGGGGTGCATGCCGCTCGCAGAACGCAGCGAGGATCAGACCGTGTTCGCTCTTGCCGAGAGCCTGGTTTCGCTCGGCTCGGAGGTCCGACAGGTCCGCAAGGCACGCCGCATGACGCTCAGCGATCTGGCCGAGGCGACCGGTATCTCGCTGAGCCATCTGAGCGCGGTCGAGCGCGGAGCGGCCAACCCGTCCATCGATATTGTCCGAAGGATCGCCGAGGCGCTGGGCATCAATGCGGACTGGTTCTTTGCGAACCGACCCGGACGCGGCCCGATGGAGCGCGCTTACGTTGTGCGCCGGCACAATCGGCGCAACCTCAACACGCTCTACGGCGAGGGGATCGAGACGCTGGGACTGACCGACGAGCTTCTCTCCAGCTCGCTCGGCGGCAGCTTCCTGATGGGGGTAGCCGTCTATGCGCCGCACTCCTCGCGCCCCGGCCACCCGATGTATCGTCATGATGGCGAGCAGCATGGCTATATCCTGTCGGGCGCGCTGGAACTGCAGATTGGCGATGAAACCATCACCTTGCAGGCCGGGGACAGCTACAGCTTTCCCACCGAGATCCTGCACAATGCCCGCAACCGCAGCGACCAGCCCTGTCAGCTGGTCTGGGCGATCGCGCCGATCGTGATCCCGCGCGAGGTTGTAGCCCATAAGGATACGGGAGAGCCCGAAGGGCAGAAGGCACGCACAACAGGGAGTGCATGAGATGAGGGAATTCGATCTATCGCGGCGGTCGTTTCTGGCCGCGACGGGGGCCTTTGGCGCGGCGAGCATGGCGGTGCCCAGGATCGCCCTGTCGCAGGACGGTTCGGTTCTGACGGTTCGGTCTTATTCGGATCTGCAGGTGCTCGACCCTGCCTTCCGCCTGTCGCTGCCCGAGGACGATATCATTCGTTCGATTTTCGCGCCGATGGTCATTCCGCAGGCCGGCGATGTCTGGGGCTGGAAGGCGATGGCCGTCGACAGCATCGAACAGCTCGACGATCTGACCGTGGCCTTCACGCTGAAGGACAATATCGGCTTTACCGACGGCTTCGGGCAGATGACGGCTGAGGATGTGAAGTTCTCCATCGAGCGCATTGCCGATCCTGCCAATGAAAGCCCCTATGCCGGCGACTGGTCGGCGCTGAAGGAGGTCGAGGTCAAGGACACCCTGTCCGGTCTCATTCATCTGAAGACCAAGTTCGTGCCGCTCTGGACCACGACGCTGCCAACGCCGGCCTCCTGTATCCTCTCCAAGAAGGCCATGGAGTCGCTGGGTGAAAAAATGACCACCCAGCCCGTGGCGCAATCGGGCCAGTATCTTCTGGCCGAATGGCAGCCCAAGCAGAAGACGGTGCTGCAGCGCAACCCCGATTGGGCGCATGAGCCCGGCGGGTTCGAAGAGATCCACATCATCCCCATCGAGGACCCCGCCACGGCAGAGCGCGGCTTCGAGGCGGGCGATATCGACTATACCTGGACCTCGGTCAGCTCGCTGCCGCGGTTGAAGGAAAGCCCGCCGCCGGGCTCGGTGGTGCTGGAAAAACCCTCGCTGGCCTATGTCTGGCTGGGGATCAACCAGGACAATGAGGCGCTCAAGGATGTCCGCATCCGCCGCGCGATCCAGCATGCCATCGACCGCGAGGTCGTGGTGGATGCCGCCTATTTCGGCGCCGCCGCGGTGGGCAATGGCATCATCGCCCCCGGCCTTCCGGGATCGCGCGACGCCGTGACCTATGACTACGATCCCGACAAGGCCCGGGCACTGCTGGAGGAGGCCGGGGCGACGAACCTCTTCGTCACGCTCGATATCCTCAACCAGTCCGAACGCCTGACGGCCGCTCAGGTCATCCAGGCCAACCTCGCCGATGTCGGCGTCACCTGCGAGATCAAGCAGAACGACAGCGGTACCTTCTGGACGCTGGGCTCCAAGGATGGCGACTACTTCATGGATCTGCAGCTGGTGCTCAGCCGGTTCTCCATGCAGCCCGACCCGTCCTGGGCCACGGTCTGGTTCACGCCCGAACAGGTGGGCGTGTGGAACTGGGAGCGGTTCGACGACGCCGAGTACAAGGCCTTGCATGAGCAGGGGCTGGTCGAAAGCGATCCGGCCAAGCGCGACGAGATCTACAAGGCCATGCAGGCGCTGATGGATGAAAGCGGATCCTATGTCTTTCTGACCCATGAGGTGGTCGGCGCCATCCATCGCGACACGATCGCGCCGGGGTTGAAGCCGAACGGGGAATCGCTGCTCTCCGAATTCAAGCCCGCCTGAGACAGGGGCAGGGGGCGAAAGCCCCCATCCCATGATCGGATACGCGCTCAAACGGCTGGGGCTCGCGGTCGTCATCGTCTCGGTGGCCATGCTGCTTTTGTTCTCGATGATCTACCTGATCCCGGGGGATCCGGCCGCCGTGGCGCTGGGGCCGCGCGCCACGGATGCGATGCGCGAGGCGCTGCGCGTCAAGATGGGCCTCGACCAGCCGGTCTGGGTGCAGTTCTGGAACTTCTTCACCGGCGCCTGGACGGGCGATCTGGGGCGCGAGGTGCTCTCGGACCGGCCGGTGGCGGAGGTGGTGCTGGAACAGCTGCCCTTCACCCTGGCGCTGATTGCCGGGGGCATGATCTGGTCGATCGCGCTCGGCATCCCGCTGGGGGCCTGGGCGGCGGTCCGGCGCGGCAGCCTTGCCGACCGGCTGGTGGGCGTGCTGAGCGTGGCGGTGATTGCGGTGCCGTCCTTCGTGATCGCGATCTATGCGCTGCTCATCTTTTCGGTCTCGCTGCAATGGCTGCCGGCGATCGGGGCGGGCGAGGCCGGCAATATCGGCGACCAGCTCTCCCACCTCATCTTGCCAAGCCTCGCCGTGGGGCTCGGCTGGGTGGGCTACATTGCCCGCATGGTGCGCGCCTCGATGCTGGAGGTGCTGGAGGCAAGCCATATCCGCACCGCCCGCGCCTTTGGCCTGCCCGAGCGCATGATCACCTATCGCTATGCGCTGTCCATCGCGATTCTGCCCACGGTCACGCTTTTGGGCGTGGGGATCGGACAGATGCTGTCCTCGGCCGTTTTTGCCGAGATCGTCTTTGCCCGGCCCGGCGTGGGCAAGCTCGTCTATGACGCGATCCTCACGCGCAACTATCCTTTGGTGAGCGGGGCGGTGCTGGTCACCACCGTGCTCTTCGTGCTGATCAACCTTCTTGCCGATCTGATTGTAGGAGCGCTCGACCCCCGTGTCCGCAACCGTCTCTAAGCCCAGCTTCTGGCGTCCGCTGCGCCGCATCCTGGCCGAGCCGCTGGGCGCGTTCGGCATTGCGCTGGTCGTCGTGATGCTGGGCAGCGCGATCTTTGCCGAGCTTCTGGCCAGCGCCGATCCCGCCCGCATCTCGCCGCGCGACCGGTTTCAAGCGCCAAGCTGGGAGCATCTTCTGGGCACCGACCATCTGGGGCGGGATCTCTTTGCCCGGGTGCTGCATGGCGGGCAGATCGCGCTTTCCGTCGCGCTTGGCGCCACGCTCGCCTCGCTGGTGATCGGCATCGTGCTGGGGCTGATCGCGGGTTTCGGGCCGCGTTGGCTCGACAATCTGCTGATCCTGATGTTCGACGCGATCAAGAGCTTTCCCACGGTCATGCTGGCCCTGGCCCTAGTCACGCTGTTCGGCCCGTCGCTGACAGCGGTCGTCGTGGTGGTCGTCCTGGTCAATGTGCCGGGTTATGCGCGGATCATCCGGACCCAGACGATGGCGCTGAAATCGGCCGAGTTCATAACCGCCGCGGAGAGCATGGGGGCAAGCACCGCGCGGATCCTGCGGATGCATATCCTGCCCAATGTGATCGGGCCCTTGCTGATCCTCGCCTCGATGGACATTCCGGTGGTGATCGCAATCGAGGCCGGCATGTCCTTCCTTGGCCTCGGCGTGCGGCCGCCTACGCCCTCCTGGGGGGCGATCCTGAACGATGGCTTTACCGCGATCCGCGACACGCCCTGGATTGCGGTGGCCGGCGGGCTGCCCATCATCCTTACCACGCTGGGCTTTACCTTTCTGGGCGAGACGCTGCGCGATGTCTTCGATCCGCGGCTGAAGGGGCGCGGATGACCGTCTTGTCGATCAAGGATCTGAGCGTGTCCTTCGCGACGGAGGCCGGGACCTTCCATGCGCTGAAGAATGTGAGCTTCGACGTGCCGGAGCGCAGCATTGTCGGCATCGTCGGCGAAAGCGGCAGCGGGAAATCCACGCTGATCAATTCGATCCTCGGGCTTCTTGCGGACAATGGCACCATCGATCGCGGCTCGATCACCTTCGAGGGGCAGGAGCTGACCCGGCTCGACGCCCAGGCGATGCGGGATCTGCGGGGGCCACGCATCTCGTCTGTCTTCCAGGACCCGATGGGGGCGCTGAACCCGGTGCTGTCGGTCGGACGACAGATGCGCAACATCCAGTATCGGGACGATGCCAGCGCGGCTGCGAAGGACAAACGCTCGGCAGACATGCTTGATGCGGTGCGCATCCCCGATCCGGCCGCTGCGCTGAGCCGCTTTCCACATGAGTTCTCCGGCGGCATGAAACAGCGGATCGCGATTGCGATGGCGCTGATGATGCGGCCCGGTCTCCTGATCGCCGATGAGCCCACGACCGCGTTGGATGCGACGCTCGAGGTGGTGACGCTGGATCTGCTCAAGGAGTTGCAGGAGCAGGTGGGGTGCTCGGTCCTTTTCATCTCGCACCATCTGGGCGTGATCGCCAAGCTCTGCGACGAGGTGGCGGTGATGTATCATGGCGAGGTCGTCGAACGTGGAGCGACCGACCAGGTGTTCGGCGCGCCCAGCCACGGCTACACCCGCAGGCTTCTGGAATGCGACCCGGCGAACCAGCATGTCCGCACGCGCCGTCTGCCCACGATGCATGACGAACCGGGCAGCTTCACGCCGGTGCCGGTGCCGTCGCTGCCCGAGCGCCCCGCGGACACCGAGCCGCTGCTCAAAATCCGTGATGCGGAAGTCACCTTCAGGACCGGGCCGATGTTTCGCCGAAAGAGCCTGAAGGGCGTGGGGGGCGTCAGCTTCGACCTGCATGCAGGCGAGACGATCGGGCTTGTGGGCGAAAGCGGCTCGGGCAAGACGACGCTTGCGCGGGCTGCGGCGCGATTGCAGGCGCTCTCCGGCGGGCAGATCAGTTTTGAAGGGCGCCCCGTGCATGCGTTGAGCCCGCGTGCGCTGCAACCCCTGCGCCGAGACATCGCGATGATGTTTCAGGACCCGATCGGCTCGCTCAGCCCGCGCATGAAGGTGGGTGCGCTGGTGGCCGAGCCGTTTCGCATCCACCGGATCGAAGGTGTGAACCTGCGCAAGGAGACCGAGCGCCTGCTCTCCCAGGTGGGTCTGGGCCCGGAATTCGCCGACCGCTTCCCGCATCAGCTGTCGGGCGGGCAGGCCCGCCGCGTCGGGGTCGCGCGTGCGATCGCGCTCGGTCCGAAGCTGATCATCGCCGATGAGCCGACGGCCGGGCTCGACGTGTCGGTGCAGGGCGAGGTGCTGAACCTCCTCAACGATCTGCGCGAGCGGCTGGGCCTTGCGATGATCTTCATCACCCATAACCTGCATGTGGTGCGGCATGTCGCCGACCGCATCGCGGTCATGTATCTGGGCAAGTTCGTCGAGATGGGCGAGACGGATCGGATCTTTGCCGCACCCGAGCATGACTACACAAAGAAGCTCCTGTCGGCGAACCTTGCAGGACCCGGAGTGAGCGCATGACCGACGTGATCGAGACCGTCTGGATCCCGATGCCCGATGGCGTGAAGCTCGCCGCCCGGCTCTGGCTGCCCGATGGCGCGCAGGAGAACCCCGTCCCGGCGATCCTGGAATACATCCCCTATCGGCGGCGCGACCGCACCCGCCTGCGCGATGAAAGCATGCATCCCCGCTTTGCCGAGGCAGGCTATGCCGCGCTGCGCGTCGATCAGCGTGGCTCGGGCGACAGCGAAGGTGTGATGCTTGACGAATACACCGACCTTGAAACCCAGGACGGGGTCGACGTCATCGCCTGGATTGCCGCCCAGCCCTGGTGCGACGGCAATGTGGGCATGTTCGGCAAGTCATGGGGGGCCTACAATTCCTTTCAGGTGGCCGCCAGACGTCCGCCGGCGCTGAAGGCCATCGCACCGGTGATGGGAACGGACGACCGCTGGCTCGAAGACATCCATTTCTATGGCGGATGTCTGGCGGGCGACAATTTCTGGTGGGGCACGATCATGCAGCTCTACAACGCCTTTCCGCCCGATCCGGAGATCGTGGGAGAGCGCTGGCGGGCAATGTGGAAAGAGCGGCTGGAGGCGATGAGCTTCTGGCCCGCGCAATGGCTCGAGCACCAGACGCGGGATGCGATGTGGCGGCGCGGCTCGATCTCCGAGGCCTATGCGGATGTCGATATCCCGGTCTATTTCTTCGGCGGCTGGGCGGATCTTTTCCGCGACACGCCGTTCCGGATCGCCGAGCATCTTCGGCAGGTGAAGCTGCTGATGGGCCCCTGGGCGCATCTTTACCCGCATGAGGGCATCCCGGCCCCGAAGGTCGATTTCGTGGCCGAGGTGACGCGGTTCTGGGACCACCATCTGAAGGGCATCGATACCGGGCTGATGGAGGAACCTCGGCTGCGGTTCTTCCTGCAGGACGGGGCGCCGCCCGACCCCGCGCTGACCGCGCGCACAGGGCGCTGGGTGGAGGAGACCGTATGGCCCTCGCCACACTGCTTTACCCAAAGCTGGGCGCTGAACGCGGACGGGCTGGGCGTGCCTTCCGGGGAGGGGCCGGTGCTGGAGATCTGCTCGCCCCAGACCTTCGGCTCTGCCGGGGGCGATATGTGCTCCTTTGCGATCCCGGGCGACATGCCGGCCGATGGCCGCATCGATGCGGGCGGGGCGCTGAGCTTTGCCGGCGCGCCGCTGGAGGCGCCGCTGGATCTTTTGGGCCAGGCCTCGGTTGCGCTGAAGCTCAGCGCCGACAAGCCGGCCGGGATTGTTGCAGCCCTGCTCTATGACCAGGCGCCGGACGGGGCGCAAAGCCTGATCACCCGCGGCTTTGCCAATCTGGCGCAGCGCAACTGGGATCCCGCGCGCAACGATCCGCCCGAGCCGGTGGTGCCGGGCGAGGCAATGGATATCGAGGTCCGACTGCATGGGGTCGGATACCGGGTGCCGGCAGGGCACAGGCTGGTGGTGCAGATCGCGTCGGCCTATTGGCCGATCCTGTGGCCGGCGCCCGAACCTGTGACGCTGAGCGTCCAGACCGGCGCCTCGCAGCTGCATCTCTCCGCTCGCCGCCCGGTCGAGGCCGCCGAGCCAAGGGTTCTGCCGGAGCCGGCGCCGCCCTTGCCCCGTGCCGTCACGGTGACCACGCAAGGCTCGATGGCGCGTTCGCTGAAAACCGATCTGACCACAGGCGCACATACGTCCCGCTTTTTTGTCGATGGCGGGGTGTTCGGCCCGGCCGGTCGGCTTCGGCTTGACGCGATCGGTACCGAACTCGGCGACGTCTCCGACCGGGTCTACAGCATCCAGCCCGACGATCCGCTGAGTGCGGAGGCCAGCATGGAGCAGGATGCGACGTTCACGCGCGCGGACTGGCAGGTGCGGGTGGTCACCAAGGCCCGTCAGACTGCCACCCGCGCGGCCTTCGTTCTCGACGCCACGGTCGAGGCTTGGGATGGCGAGACGCTTTTTCACAGCGTTGAATGGCACCACGAGATTCCAAGGAACGGCATGTGATGGAAATCCCGACCCGCAGGGATTTTCCCCGCCGCGTTCGCGAGATCGAGAATGTCTGGATCCCGATGCCCGACGGGGTGAAGCTCGCCGCCCGGATCTGGCTGCCCGAGGATGCTGAGGCCGATCCGGTGCCGGCGATCCTTGAGTATCTGCCCTATCGCAAGCGCGATGGCACGGTGGAGCGCGATCACCTCACCCATCCCTATTTTGCAGGGCATGGCTATGCCGGGGTGCGGGTGGACATGCGCGGCACCGGCGACAGCGAAGGGATCTGCAAGGGCGAGTATCTTCTGCAAGAGCAGGAGGATTGCATGGCCGTCATTGCCTGGCTGGCCGCGCAGTCCTGGTGTTCGGGCAAGGTCGGCATGATCGGCATCTCCTGGGGCGGGTTCAACGGGCTGCAGCTGGCCGCCCGCCGCCCGCCGGCGCTGGGTGCGGTGATCTCGCTCTGCTCCACCGACGACCGCTATGCCGATGACATCCATTTCATGGGCGGAGCGGTGCTGACCGACAAGCTCGCCTGGGGTGCGACGGCTTTTGCCATTGCCCACACACCGCCCGATCCCGCCATTGTCGGCGATCGCTGGCGCGACATGTGGGTCGAGCGGCTGGAGGGCAACGGGCTCTGGCTGCTGGACTGGTTTCGGCATCAGCGGCGCGATGCGTTCTATGCCCATGGCTCGGTCTGCGAGAACTACGCCGATATCGAGATCCCGGTCTACATGGTCGGCGGCTGGGCGGATGGCTACACCAACGCGATCTTTCGGGCGCTCGACAACCTGCCTGGACCCAAAAAGGGGCTGGCGGGTCCCTGGGCGCACAAATACCCGCATTTCGCACTCCCCGGACCCCGGATCGGGTTCCTGCAGGAATGCCTGCGCTGGTGGGATCAGCATCTGAAGGGCATCGAGACGGGGATCATGGAAGAGCCGCAGCTTGCCGCCTGGATCCAGGACCCGAGCCCGCCCGCGCCGTACCGCACGGGCTGGCCCGGACGCTTTGTCACCCAGACCGGCTGGACGGGCGCGGCTGCGGCAACGCGCCTGCTGCAAGTCGGTGCGGGGCATCTGGGCGAGGAGCCGGGTGCACCGATCTCGCTTTCCTGCCCCGAAACCGCCGGCCACAGCGCGGGCAGCTGGTGCGGCTACGGGCTGGTGGCCGACGGGCCGCTGGACCAGCGCCAGGAGACCGGGATGGCGTTTTTCGACAGCGCCCCGCTCGATAAACCGCTCGATCTGCTGGGCTTTCCGGTGCTGACCGCCCACATCGCCTCGGCGACCCCGCAAGCCAACCTGGTCGCGGTGCTTTCGGCGGTTGATAACAATGGCAAGGCCACCTTCGTCTCGCATGGCGTGCTGAACCTGACCCATCGCGACAGCCATGCGACCCCAGCGCCACTGCCTGACAGCCCCGTTCCCGTGCGGGTGCAGCTCAATGCCTGCGGGCAGCGGATCGCGGCGGGCCAGCGTCTGCGGCTCGCGCTCTCTACAGCCTATTGGCCGGTCATCTGGCCGTCACAGGAGAAGGCGAGGCTGATCCTCACCCAGACGCAGCTGGCGCTGCCGCTTCTGTCCGACCCCGGTCCGGCTCCGCATTTCGAACCATCGGAGGGGGCCGCACCGCTGGAGGCAGAGACGCTCAGCGAGGGGGCATTCTCTCGCATAAGGACCATCGATCAGGTCACCGGGCTTGAGACCGTGGAGCGCTACAGCGACACCGGTGCCGCGCGCCACACCCATACCGGGCTGACGGTTCGCTACACGGTGCGGGAGCGCTTCACGATCCATCCCGACGATCCCAACAGCGCCACGGGACACTGCATCTGGCACAAATCCTATGCGCGCGGTGACTGGCGCGCCGAGCTCGACACCCAGATCAGCGTGAAGGCGCTGGCGCATGACTGGCAGATCGATGCGACGCTGACCGCCAGGGATGCCGATGGGGTGGTGGCCGAGAAGCGCTGGTCCGAGACCATCCCCCGGGATCTGGTATGAGCGTCTTTCCCGCCTTCGGCCCTGTCGCCATGACCCGAACCCTTACGGCAAACGGCGTGACCATGCGCGTGGTCGAGGACGGGCAGGGCCCGGACCTCGTCTTCATTCCGGGTGGCGATCAGACCGCAGAGGCCTACGCCCAGCAATTCGCGCATCTCGCGGACGGGTTTCGCTGCATCGCCTACGATCCGCGCGGGGCGGGCGAGACCGTCAGCCCGCCGGCCCCCTGGCGCATTGCCGATTTCGCCGCCGATTGCGCAGCGCTGATCGCGGCTGTCTGCGACGGGCCGGCGATTGTCTGCGGGCTGTCGCTGGGCGGGCTGATCACCCAGCAGCTTGCCATCGACTTTCCCGACCGGGTGCGGCTTGCCATCCCGATGGGCACCGCGGCCTATATCGACGGTTTCACCCGGGACTGGATGCAGGCCGAGATCGATCTGCGCCGCGCGGGGATCGCCTTGCCGGACTACTTCCTGGCCCCCCACTACGCGCCCTATGCCTTTCCGGCCAAGGCGTTGCACGATCCCGAGCTATGGGCCCAGATCAAGGCAAGCTATACCGCCCGCTTTGCCAACCGCGCCCCGCAGGATCTGATCGACCAGTGGCAGGCCTGCCTCGATTTCGACTGCCGTGAAGGGCTTAGAACCTGCCCTGTGCCCATGCATGTTGTGAGTTTTTCAGAGGATGTGCAGACCGCCCCGGCAGTGTGCAAGGTGGTGGCCGATCTCGCACCCAAAGGCGTGTTCCACGAGATCGCGGGGCTCGGGCATGTCTCGATGCTGCGCCACCGCCCGGAGGTTGTCGCGGCCAAGTTGCGCGCGATCATCGCGGCGGCGGGGTGAAGCGGATCGCCCTTGCCGGGTTTCAGCATGAGACCAACACCTTTGCCCCCGGTCGCGCCGATCTGGCGGCGTTCGAGCGGGCCGATAGCTGGCCGGGATTGCTGACCGGCGCAGCGGTCATCGACGACACGAGAGGGTTGAACCTGCCGATTGCCGGTGCCGCCGCTGCGGCACGCGACGCGGAGCTGGTCCCGATCCTGTGGTGTGCGGCCGAGCCCTGCGGGCCGGTGACCGACCAAGCCTTCGACGAGATCGCCGGGCGGATCGAGGCCGGGTTGCGGGCCGCCGGGCCGCTCGATGGGCTCTACCTCGATCTACATGGCGCCATGGTCAGCGAAAGCCATCCCGATGGCGAGGGTGCGCTGCTGCGCCGCTTGCGCGCGGTCCTCGGCCCCGACCTGCCAATCGCCGTCAGCCTCGATCTGCACGCCAACATCTCGGAAACGATGGTCCGGGAGGCAAACATCGTGACCGTCTTCCGGACCTATCCGCATCTGGACATGGCCGAAACCGGTGCGCGGGCGATGGTGCGTCTGCTCGGCCACATCCAGGGGCAGCACTCTTGGGCAGCGCTGCGCCAAGTGCCGCTTTTGATCCCGCTACATGCGCAAAGTACCCGAACGGCGCCGGCAGCAGCGCTCTATGCCAAGGCGCTCGCGGCGACGCAAGGAGACGAGGCGGTCGAGATGGCGCTGGGGTTCACGGCCGCTGACATCCCCGATTGCGGTGCTGCCGTGCTGGCCTATGCCGCCAGCCCTGCGCGGGCAGCCGCCCTGGCGGAGGCGCAGGCCGCGGCCCTGCAAAGGGCGGCGCCGGCGTTTCGGACAGCGCTGCTTTCGCCCGACGACGCGCTGCGTGCGGCCCGCTCTGGCCCGTTTCCGGCGCTTATCGCCGATGTGCAGGACAACCCGGGCGCAGGCGGCACCGCCGACACCACCGGGCTTTTGCGCGCGCTTCTTGCCCAGACGGTCGAGGATCGTGGCGTGCGCGGCGGCCCGGCAAGGGCCATAGATGCCGTGCTCGGCGTCCTGTGCGATCCGCAAGCGGCCGCGGCGGCCCATGCGGCGGGTCAGGGGTCGGTGATCGAAACGACCCTCGGCGGCCGCTCCGGCATTCCCGGCGATGCACCGCTGCATGTCGAGGCCCGGGTCGTTGCGCTAAGCGATGGGCTGATCCCTTATAGCGGGGCGATGTATGCAGGCGGCGTGGCCACGCTGGGCCCCGCTTGCCTGTTGAGCCTTGGCGTAGCCGGGACCGGCGTTGTGGTCAGCAGCTGCCGGATCCAGTGCCTCGATCAGGCGCTCTTTCGCCACTTCGGCGTGGTGTTAGAGGATATGCGCCTGATCTGCGTGAAAAGCACCATCCATTTTCAAGCCGATTTTGCGCCGCTTGCCGGGCAGGTGCTTTATTCCGCGGCACCGGGTGCGTTTCCGTGTCGGCTGCGCCTCTCGGACTACCGCAAACTGCGGGCAGGGGCGGCGATTGCCGGTGCCTAGCCGGTCACGGTCCGGGCCCAGGCGCGATAGGGCTCGGGCGGGTCGGCCAGGATTTGGGCGACCGGGCCGATGGCGCGCATCTCGCCGCGGTGCAAAACGGCAATGCGGTCACAAACCGCGCCGACCACGTCGAGATCGTGGCTGATAAAGAGCATTGCCGCCCCGGTATTCGCCTGCACCTCCATGAGCAGGTTCAGGATTTGGGCCTGTACCGAGACATCGAGGGCCGAGACCGGCTCGTCGGCCACAATCAGCGCCGGGTCGGTGACGATGGCCCGGGCGATCGCGATGCGCTGGCGCTGCCCGCCGGAGAATTCATGCGGAAACCGCGCCGCAGCATCGGGCAGCCCAACAGCACGGAGCATTTTCTCGGCCCGCTCCTGCCGGGCCGCGCGCGCAAGACCGGCCGATAGCAGCGGCTCGGCCACCGACCAGCCGACCGGGCGGCGCGGGTTGAGCGAGCCCATCGGATCCTGAAACACCATCTGAAACCGCGCCCGCGCTTGCCGACGTGCGCCCGCGCCGAGCGCCCAGGGGTCCTGGCCCGCGATCTCGACCTGTCCGGTCTCGGGCCGCTCCAGCGCCATGGCGATCCGGGCCAGGGTGGATTTGCCCGAACCGCTTTCGCCGACGACCCCCAGCGTCTCGCCCGCCGCAAGCGTAAGAGAGATGTCGCGTAAGGCATGAAACCGCGGTGCCGGGCCGAGGAGGCGTTGGCGCGGCAGGCGGTAGCGCTGCGAGATCGCGCACAGCCGCAGAACGGCGCTCATCCGAGGGCCCGAACACAGCGCAGAACGCGCCCCTCCCCGGTCTGGCGCAGCGCGGGCCGGGCATCGGCACAGCCAGGCACCGCCTGAGCGCAGCGACCATAAAACCGACAGCCCTGAGGCAGGTTGGCAAGGCCCGGCACCGTGCCCGGGATAGTCGGCAAGGCGCGCCGCGGCGTGCCGGGCGGCCGGGGCCGCGGGCGGGCCGCAATCAAGCCCTGCGTGTAAGGATGCGCCGGATCGGCCAGAACGGCGCCGGCCGGCCCCGCCTCCATCAAATCGCCGCCATAGAGCACCAGGACCCGCTCGGAGACGCGTTCGATCGCCGCCAGATCATGGCTGATCAGCATCAAGGCCATCCCCCGGGTCTGCGCGAGCTTGCGCAAGAGATCGAGCACCTGGACGGTGCGGGTGGCATCGAGCGCGGTGGTCGGCTCATCGGCCAAAAGCAGATCCGGATTGCAGGCCAGTGCCATGGCGATAAGAGCGCGCTGGCGCTGCCCGCCCGAAAGCGCATGGGGATACATGCGCAGCCGCGCCTCTGGGTCGGGCATTCCCACCTCGGTCATCAGTGCAAGCGCGCGTCGCGCCGCCTCGGCACGCGTGACCGCCTCATGCCAAAGGATGGTCTCGGTGATCTGCCGACCGATTTGCTGGAGCGGGTTCAGGGCGCTCATCGGCTCTTGAAAGATCATCGCGATACGCCGCCCGCGCAGGGCCGTCCAGCCTGTTTCGGAAAGCGACGAGACCGGATGGCCGTCAAAGAGGATCTCGCCCGAGGCCCGCGCCCCCTCGGGGAGCATGCCCATCAGCGCCAGTGCAGCCAGGGTCTTGCCCGAGCCGCTTTCCCCCGCAACCCCCAGCCGCTCGCCCCGTTCCAGATCGAAGGAAAGCCCGCGCAACGCGGTGCCGGCGGGGAAATCCACGCGCAGATCGCGGACCGCGAGAAGGCTCATGCCCGAAGCCCGCGCAGCCGCGGATCGGCCCAGTCGCGCAGCCCGTCGCCCAGAAGGTTGAAGCCCAGCACCGCGACAACGATGCAAAGACCCGGCCAGATTGCCAGTTGCGGGGCCAGGTAAAGCAGCGTCTGCGCCTCGGCCAGCATCCGGCCCCAGCTGGGTGTCGGGGGTTGCACGCCCAGGCCCAGATAGCTCAGCGCCGCTTCGGCCAGGATGGCGATGGCAAACTCGATGGTGGCCTGCACAACCAGCACCGCGGCGATATTGGGCAGGATATGGTCGAGCGTGATCCCAAGCCGGCTGCGCCCCGCGGCAATCGCGGCCTGGACATATTCGCGCGCCCAGATCTGGTTGGCCGAGGCGCGGGCCACCCGGGCAAAGATCGGCACCATGATGAAGGCGATGGCCAGCACGGCATTGGACAGCGACGGGCCGAAGACCGCCGCCAGCATGATCGCGAACAGAAGCGCCGGGAAGGCAAAAGCCAGATCGGCCAGACGCATCACCCCTTCCTCGGCCCAGCCGCCGCGCGCCGCGGCAAGAAGGCCCAGCGCGGTGCCAAGGCTCGCCCCGATCCCCACCGAAAGAAGTGCGACCAGCACCGAAGCCTGTGCGCCCTGCATCAAAAGCGAGAGCACATCGCGGCCCAGCTGGTCGGTACCAAGAAGGTTCGCCGGCGAAGGCTCGGCGAATTTTGCCGCCACATCGATGCCCGTGCTGCCCGGAAGCCAGACGACCGAAACCGCCGCGGTCAGTGCAACCAGCCCCACCAGCGCACCGCCGATTGCGCCATTGACCCGCATCAGCCCGTCCTCAGCCGCGGATCGATGGCGGCATAGGCAAGATCGACCAGGAAGTTCGCCACCACCACCACGGCGGCAAAAAACAGCACCAGCGCCTGGACCGTGGGCAGGTCGCGATTGGCGATGGATTGAAAGATCAGCCGCCCCAGCCCGGGCAGGTAGAAGACATTTTCGATGACAATCGTGCCGGTGACCAGATTGGCGATCTGCAGACCGATGATCGTCACGATGGGGATGAGCGCATTGGGCAGCACATGCCGGCGTAGGATGGCGCCGCGGCTGAGGCCCTTGGCGCGGGCCGTACGGGCATAATCGAGCCGCATCACCTCGAGCACCGACGAGCGCGTCACCCGCGCCAGAATTGCGGCCTGAACCAACGTCAGCGACACGGTCGGCAGGATCAGGGCGGTCAGCGCAGCACCTGGATCCTCCCAGCCCGGAAAACCGCCGGGCGGCAGCAGCCGCAGCGTGACCGCAAAAAGGATCACCAAGAGGATCGCGAGCCAGAAGGCCGGCAGGGCGATGCCGAGCTGGCTGATCGCCATCACGCCCCAATCGGCGATGCGGCCATGGCGGGCGGCGGCAAAGACCCCCAGCGCGAGTGCCGTTGTCACCGTGAGCAGCGTGGCCATGAATGCCAGCGCCAGCGTCATGGGCAGGCGTTCGGCAATCAGGTCGCCCACCGGGATATCGAAGGAATAGCTGACCCCGAAATCGCCTTGCAACACGGCGCCAGCCCAGTCGAGATAGCGGATGTGAACCGGGGCGTTCAGCCCCAGCGCCTCGCGCAACGCAGCCTGGGCATCCGGCGTGCTGTCAAGCCCCAGCATGACCAGCGCCGGATCGCCGGGCAGCACGTTCATAACCGCAAAAACGATCACCGAGACGGCGATCAGGGTCGCGGCAAGGGTGCCGAGTTTGCGCAGAAGAAAGAGGGTCATCGGTCGCGGGGCCGGCGCAACGGCCGGCCCCGACGCGCATCATGTGGGATCAGTTCCAGCGCAGATCTTTCAGCGGCGCAAACAGCACCGGGGCCGAGGCCCAATAGCCCGAAAGCCCGGTCTTGTAGACGCCAAGCTTCGGAAGCTGGAAGAGAAAGCCATGCACGGCCTCGTCGGTCACAAAACGTTGCCCGTCCTTTAAGAGCGCATCCAACGCCTCGGGGTCGCTCTCGGCCCGGATCTCCGCCCAAAGCGCGTTGAACTCGGGATTGTCATAGCCGTAGTAATAGTCGGGCCCGCGGGCGAAATTCCCCAGATCATTGGGCGAGGTATGCGCAATGATTGTCATATCATAGTTGAGCTTCCTGTAGACCTCGCCGATCCAGAACGCCCACTCCACATTCTCGATCTCGACCGCGATGCCGGCCTCGGCGAGCTGAGACTGGATAATCTCGCCCGAGCGTTTGGCGTAAGGAAAATGCGGCAGGCGCAAAGTGACGGTCAAATCCCCGACCCCGGCCTCGGCCAGGAGCGCCTTGGCCTTGTCGACATCGCGGGCATAGACGCCGGTGAGGTCGACATAGCTCTTGTGATGGGGCGGGAAAAAGCTGCCGATCGGCGCGCCATAGCCGTAATAGGCGCCGTCGATGATCGCTTCGCGGTCGAGGGCGAAATTCACCGCCTGGCGCACGCGGATATCGTCAAAGGGCGGTTTGGAATTGTTGAGCGCCAGGATCACCTCGCCCTCGGTGGTGCCCACCACAACATCGAAACGCGGATCGGCCTTGAACTGCTCCAGCGTCTCGGGGGCTGGCATGCCGGGGAAGGCGTCGATTTCCTCGGTCATCAGTGCTGCCACCGCCGCGGCCGGATCGGCCACAAACCGGAAGGTGACCGTGTCGATCATGTCCTCGGTATAGGCGCGGTGATCGGTGTTCGCGGTGAGGGTCAGCCGGTCACCCCTTGTCCAGCTGTCGAATTTGTAAGGGCCGGTGCCGATGGGGTTGGTGGTGTTGGTCTCAACCGTTTCGGGTGCCACGATGGAGGCATCGCCCTGGGCGATGTTAAAGAGAAAGAACGCATCGGGCTGGCTGAGCGTGATCACGACCGTGCCGGGATCCGGCGCCTCGACGCGTGCCACCGGGCCGAAGATGCCCTTTGAGGGGTTCACGCTGTCCTCGCCCATCGCGCGCTCGAAGGTGAACACCACATCGGCGCTGTCGAATGCGCTGCCATCATGGAAGGTCGCGCCCTCCACCAGCGTGAAGGTGTAGACGGTGCCGTCCTCCGAGACCTCCCAGCTTTGCGCTAGCTGCGGCAGGATCGCACCGCTTTCATCGACCGAGGTGAGCGACTCGAAGATGTTGTGCGCGGTGATAACGTCGATCGAGGCGGTGGCATCGGCTGTGGGGTCGAGCACTGTGGGCTCTTGCTGCATGCCGATCGAAACGCGGTCCTGGGCCGAAGCGATGCCAGCGACCATCAACAAGCCGGCGGCAAGGCCGAGGGGTGCGAGGCGAAAAGGCGTCGTCATTCCTGTCTCCATGTCTGATTGGATAGGCTGCGCTATCGGGCCCGCGCAACGCGCGCCTGTCAAGCCTACAGCAAGGCCGGCGGGTTTGGCAGAAGGGTGGGGAAGGCGGGTTTGGTCGAAAGGCAGATCCGGATGCAACGCGTTCGCGCCCGGGTTTTAGCCTTGCTTCGGCTGGGCCCAACACCCGTGCAGAACCCGGCTGGGCCCAACCCCGTGTCGGGCCCGGCTGGGCCCGCGCGCTTTTCCCAACCCGCCCCGGACGAGGCCCTCTTTTTTCAGCCCTGCACCGGTCGGGGGCGATCTTGCGTCATTCGGCCTTTGAGATCTTGGTCCCCTCGATCCCCGCCCCGGCAAACAGGCCTTCCTGATCGAGAAAGAAGACAAAGATCCCTTCCTGGGTGGTGGTCGTGGAGAGTTTCTTGGCAAAGCCCTCATCGGCTACGGTCACGTTAGGGCCGACGCCGACCTCCCAACCCTCGGAGGCCACGGCAAAGTCGAGCGCCGCCTGATCCATAAAGAGCATCACATAGCCGAACTTGGCCACGCCCGCCTGCAGTCCGAAAGACGCCGCGTGGGACTGATAATAGCTATGCGCCTCATTGTTGATGAAAAGCACCCCCTCGCCGGCAGCGCCGCCCAACAGCAGACCCGCCTTGAGAATGTCGGGAAAGACCAGGACGCCGGCCGCACGGTTCAGCATGTCCTCGGTGTAAGGTTGCGAGGCGACCAGTGTTTTGAGCGATGTGCGGGCATCGGCTTCCAGCGCGGCCCGATCGGACGCGGCAGCGGGCGCTACAAAGCCGAGAAGGGCGATCAGGCAAAGCAAGGCTGCAGTTCGGCAAAGCATGGGAGACCTCCTGTCCTGAACCGGGCGCTATGTGCGGTCGGGCGTTGTTTTCGCGCCTTGGCCAAAACGGCCATGTGGCGATTCGATTCAAGCCGAATTCGATCTTCGCCGCCTCGAAAAGCTGGCCGTTAGGGGCGCACAGCCCCCGGCCGCTCGAAGAGCCGACCGGGCGCCCCGGCGGGTGCGTCCAGCCCTGCCAGGCAGGACAGGTGCCAACCCAGAACCTGGTTGCTGCTCAGCACCGGCTTGCCGGTCCGTCGCTCGGCCTCTGCGAGGATCTCAAGCGTGCGCAGATTGGTGCAGGAGAGGAATATCGCCTCACAGGCGCCCTGACCATGCAAAGTGCAAGCGGCGTCCAGAACGGCCTGGGGGTCGATGCGGGCCACCGCCGCCTCCTGCGCCTGATTGAAGCTGGCAAAGGCCGCGATGGCGATCCCGGCCGCCTGCAGTACCGCCTGAAGCCGCTCCGAGACTGGCTGGATATAGGGGCTGATAAGCCCGATGCGGCGAAGCCTTAGATGCGCGCACGCCGCCAAGAGGGCCGCGATCGGGTCGGTCACCGGCGGCGGCGAAGCGTCGGCCCGCGCGACAACGTCCTCGATCATGGTGCGGATCCGCGCCGCCCCGATCTGGGCGGTGCCCGAGGTGCAGCCATAGGCGATCGCCGAAAACCGCGCCCCGGTCGGAAACAACCCCGCTGCCGTCTTCAGCCTCGGTTCCATCGCCGCGAGGGTGTCGGGCGTTACCTCAGCAGCCGACGCCACGCGGCTGACCAGTGTTTCGGCCTCCGACGGCAGCAACAGCCGCATATCCCGCTCAAGCGTTTCGTCGGCCTGCAGAACGATCAGGCCGATTTGCGGTGCGCGCTGCGTCGCCAGCCTGTAGGGCAAGTCCATCATAGGCAGCGGATCCCCGGTACCTGCGGAGCGGTGAGAAAAACGGCGCCGCCGGGTCGCACGACGATGTTCTCCTCATGCACCAGGATCCGGCCGTCTGGAAGATCGATGACGGGCTCCAGCGTCAGCACCATCCCGTCTTCAAGCACCGTTCGATCCGCGGCATGGACCGAAGGCCATTCGGTAAGCTGCATGCCCAGCCCATGACCCAGACGCCCGGTCGCACCGGCCGAGCCGAGGATGGCGCGCATGGCGTGAAAAAGATCGCTGGCCGTCGCGCCGGGTCGCGCCGCGGCGGCCGCGCCCTGCGACGCCTCGACAAGCCGTGCATGCGCCGCTTGGATCGACAGGGCGGGCGGGCCGACGCTGAAATTGCGGTCGAAATCGCAAAAATACCCGTCCCAGACCAGCCCGATATCCAGCATCATCACATCGCCTGCACGCAGAGGCCGGTCGGTTGCCGGTGCGATTACATCTCGGTAACCGCCCGGTTCGGCCACACCGGCAAGATAGGGCACCCAGTCGGCACCTTCCTCTAAACACAGGATCTGAAAGCCGCGAAAGACCGCCGCAAGCGATACATCCGCCCGCGCAAGCTCCCCAACCCGGTCGAAAGCGCGCCCGGCGATCTCGGCCGCGATGCGGATTTTTGCAATCTCGGCCTCGGATTTCACGCAACGCAAATGGCGGGTAATGCCGCCATCGCCCAGGATGCGGCGCGAGCCGAGCGCCTCCTTCAGCGCGTCGAAACTTTGCAGCGGCATACGCAGATGGCTTTCCATCCCGTCGGCGACACCAATCGTCCCGCCGGCCGGCACCCGCTCCTTAAGGGTTTCGGCCAGCAGCCCCACCCCGTCATCGGTGTAGTCGGGGGCAGCCCAGCTTCGGATGTCGGACACCCAGCTTTGCCCCATCAGATGCGCGCCGATGGCAGGGATTACGGCGATCGGCCGACCCGCTTCTGGCAGGACGACGAACCAGGGCCGCGTCGGGCTCTCCCAGAACCGGGTTAGGAAACCGGTATAGTACCGGATCTCCGGCTCGGTCGTCATCAGCAGCGCGGACAGCCCGCTTTGCGCCATCAAGCGCTGCGCCCGATTTGTGCGCGCCTCGTACTCGGATGGGGGAAAGCCTCTGGCGGGGATCATCGGATGTGTCCGCTTTGCGCGCCGCTCTTTGGGTGGCCGCCCTTCTCCCCGTTTGGGTCTGGCTGCGTCATCGCCCGGCGCATGCGGGCCGGCCGGCCGCCGCGATCGCCGCGCGGGCGCGGGCTAAAAAGGCCTGCCCGCCCGCCCAACAGGCCTGGGCTGCCTGTCAGGCCGAACACCCTCTGCCGCCGGTCTGCGCTGAACCGAAACCCAACCATGTCACAGGCATTAGCATTGTGGTGCCTGCTGCGGCCAGGACAGAGCAGCGCTTTTTCTTGCCGCCGCATCACAATCGGGCCGGTTGCACACTCACCGAATGCTGATTCAATCGTGATTGGTCCTTGGCAAGACTTGCGCCGACCATGCGGATGCAAGCGCCCCACGCGCGCAGTTTGCGATGCGTTGTCCGGCGCCGAACCGGGCGGTCCGATCGAGGGCCGCAGCGCCATTTGCTGAATGGAAGGTCCCGCCATGGCACTAATCCCCCTCGCACGAACCCTCTTATCAGCAGGCGCGCTTGCGGCGTCGCTTCTGGCCCCCGCCCCCGCGTTCGCCGAAACGGCGGCTCTGCCCGACCATGTTATCGAAACGTTCGGCGGCCCGCCGCCGGTACCCCAAGGCCCGCTCTCCGCCGATTTGAAGGCCGCGATCGAGACCGCTTTTCTTGACAGTGTCCGGCAATCGGCCTGGGGCCCGGACCAGACCGACGCGCTTCTGGTCGTCGCCAATTCCAAGGATCCGCGGCTCGCCTGGATCGTTGGCGATCTGATGCGCTTTGCCCCAGGCCAGCAGCTCAACGCCCTTCTTGCCGATGCGGCCTTTACGCTTCTGGGCAAAGAGGTGCCGGCGCAAAACCATTGGGGCATTCTGACCGACCATCTCATCGCTTGGGATATCCCAGCGCCACCCGACTACCTGCCTGTCAAGCGTACCATCTTCACCGCGATCGTTCCGGGATGGGACCGGATTTTCGTGGCGGGCGACATCGACTGGCGTATGGTCTCCTGGGGCGGCGTGCTGATCGACGATCGTGCCTATGACACCACCGACCAAGCCTGCAACTGCATCCCGGCAGCCGACAACCCTGCCGTCAGCAGCGCCGAGGAGGCGACCTGGCTGAAGGATGAGGACATCGTCTTTGGCATCGAGGTGAACGGCATGTACCGCGCCTATCCGCGCCGCATCATGGAGGTGCGCGAGATGGTCAACGACACGCTGGGCGGGCGCGATCTGGGTATTCCCTACTGTACCCTCTGCGGTGCCGCGCAGGCTTATTTTACCGACGGGCTGCCCGCCGGCATCGAGCGGCCGGTGCTGCGCACCTCTGGTCTGCTGATCCGCTCGAACAAAGTAATGTACGACGTCAACACCTATTCGGTCTTCGATACGTTTCTGGGCAAGGCGGTAACCGGTCCGCTGGGAGACAAAAAGCTGCAGCTGGAACAGGCAACCGTGATCACGACCGATTGGGGCACCTGGAAGCGCGCGCATCCCGAAACGACGGTTCTGGTCGAGGCGCTTGCGCTTGGCCGCGACTTCGACTTTCGCAATGGGCGCGACGCGAACGGGCCGATTTTTCCGGTCGGCGATGTCGACCCGCGCCTTCCGGTGCATGAGGATGTGATCGGGGTGGTGACCGCCTCGGGCACGCCGGTTGCCTTTCAGCGCAGCAAAGCGCTGGTCGCGCTCCGCTCGGGTGGCGATATCGTGGTCGAGAATGTCCGCCTGACGCTCGATGCCGGGGGCTTGCGGGCCGTCGATGTGAACGGCGCGGCGATCTGGAGCCATCAAGCCTTTTGGTTTGCGTGGTCCCAATTCTACCCGCAGACGATCCTTTGGCAGGGTTGAGCGCGTCTCGACCGACGCTTCCTAAAAAGGGCCGGGGTCAGCGTCGGTTTTCTCGCGGCCGGCGCCCCGCTTTCTCTGGCCGGTAGCACCGTGTCCGGACGGGCCGCGGGTTTTCCGCGCCCCGTCAATTTTTCCCCTTCACCTTCGCCCCCTTCACCTTTGCCCCGACGATTTTCTTGCCAGGCGCCCCTTTAGGCGCCCCGTCAGTTTTCTTGTGAGGCGCGCTTTCATCTGCCTCGTCAAAGTCCCCATGCGCCGCCATTTCGCCCCGCGGCCCAGGCCGCGAAAGTCTGGCTGAGCCAGCCGTCGCGGCCGGGATACATCGCACCGCGCTGTGCGCCTTCGCTTCTGCGCCTTGGAAAGCCCCCAGAAAGCCCCCCGAAGGCCCCTCGAAGGCCCTTGGATGGTCCCTGGGCAGGGGTCTGAAAGACCGCCCGCCAAAGCGGCGGCCTGGGCCGCCCATCGCCTTTGTTAAAGGACGTTTTGCGCTGTGGCGGAGCTTTCTGGGCGATGATCGTGCCGATTGCGCCTGCACGGCCCAGTTGCTAGGTCTCGGGCGGTGGCTGCAAAAGACGTTGCGCATGGGGCCGATTCCCCCATGGGCGAGCGAAAGGACCGATGATGCCAGCCAACCCGAGCGCCCTGACCGTCGGCGTCCTCTTCTCTCAGACGGGGGTTACGGCGGTTGTAGAAACGACCCAACGCAACGCCGCCCTGATCGCGATCGAAGAGATCAACGCCGCGGGTGGCATCAAGGGCCGCGAGCTAAGGGCCCTGGCCCCCGATCCGGCATCCGACCCAAAGCGCTATGGTCGGGCCGCGGAAGATCTGCTTGATCAGGGCGTGCGCGTCATCTTCGGCTGCTATATGTCCTCGACAAGGCGCGCCGTGCTGCCACGGATCGAACGGCGCGACGCGCTGCTCTTTTACCCGACCCTCTATGAGGGGTTCGAATACTCGCCCAACTGCGTCTACTCGGGGGCTGCGCCGAACCAGAACAGCCTGGGCCTTGCGCATTACCTGACCACTGAGATTGACAACAGGTTCTTCTTTGTCGGCTCGGATTACGTTTTTCCCTACGAGTCGAACCGGATCATGCGCGACCTGCTGCTCAACCGTGGCGCGCGGGTCGTTGACGAGCGCTACCTGCCGTTAAAGCCCGATGCCGAGCAGATTGCCAAGATGATCGCGCTGATCCGCAAGCATGCGCCGATCACGGTTTTTTCGACCCTTGTGGGTGACGGGGTGACGGCGTTTTACCAGGCCTACGATGCGGCTGGGTTCGACCGCGATGTCGCGCCGATTGCCAGCCTCACGACGGGCGAGCCGGAGCTGCGCGCCATGGGCCAGGCGGCGGCGGAACGACATATCACCTCGGCGCCCTATTTCAGCACGCTGGAGCGATCGGAGAACTACCACTTCGTGCGCCGCTACCGCGAAATCCACGGCACCGACGCGCCCATCTCGGCCTGTACGGAGGCCGCCTATATGCAGGTCCATCTTTTTGCCGAGGCCGCGCGCCGTGCAGAAACGGACGATCCAGCGGCAATCCTCGCCGCACTGCCCACCTTTTCATTCGATGCACCCCAAGGCAGCGTCCGCGTCGATGCCCGCACCAGCCACACCTATCTTTGGCCGCGGGTCGCCCGCGTCGGCCCGCAGGGAAGTTTCGAGATCATCCGCGAGGCGCGCGCACCGGTGCGGCCTGACCCTTACATGGTCGAGCCCGAGCGCGAGGATTGGGGCGGCGAGGCCGCCGCACGCTGAGCTGCGGCCGGTTTCGGAGACGCTGATATGCCGCGTGTTGTCCTAAAAGACCTTCGCGAGCTTTTCGTTCTGGTGCTGCATCCGGCCGATCAGGACGGCTCGCTGCTGCACGACCAGCTGCGCCGCATAGGCTGCCGGACCGAGGCGGTCTGGCCGCCCCCAAAAACCCTGCCGCCGCATGTCGATATGGTTTTTGCTGCCATCTCGCGCGACCATCAAAGGGCGTTGCAGCGTGCATTGAAACGCGGCGAAGGGCCAGCACCGGCGGTGGTCGCCCTGGTCGACTATGAGAACCCGGCCATGTTGCAGCTTGTGCTGGATATCGAAGCGGTGGCGGTGATCTCAAAGCCCGTGCGGCCCTTCGGCCTGCTCACCAATTTGGCCGTTGCGCGCAATGCCTGGTTGGAGCAGCAGGCGCTTGTTGACAAGGTCGCAAAGGTCGAGGCCCGGCTCTCGGGTCAGAAACGCATTGCCAAGGCGAAGTCGATTATCATGGAAACGCAAGGCGTTACCGAGCAGACGGCCTATAAGACCATCCGATCGCAAGCGATGTCGAAACGCATCTCAGTCGATGAAATGGCCGTGGCGATCATCAATGCAAATGAACTCTTGCGTTCACGCCTCGATGAGCGTTAACTCTTTCCATCGCGGGTCAAGGACGCCCCGCGTGTCGGCAAGGAACGCCCGCTGTCGGATCTGAGGATCCGGGCGGGCTTTGTTGTTTTGGGATCGCTCTGGGATGGCCCGTCGGCCGTCCGGCGTTGCCCTGCACGCCTACCCGGCCGGGCAGTGTCGCCCCAGTGACCTGCTTGCGACAGGGCCGTAATTGAGCATGTTCGGCTGCTTGCCGAGCAAGCGCTGCAGCATGTCACGCAAGCGAAATCCGGCAGCGCCGGCGGGCAAAACGCCACCGATCATGAACGCTCCGCAACGCTGTCAAAGGACCGCGGCCAGGGCCCGTGCCCGGGCCGCAAGAAAAGGTGCGCCCGGCTCACCGGGCCATGATCACCGGCACATCACCCGACACGGAGAACGGAATGACCATCAACCGCCGCAAATTTCTAAGCCAGTCCAGCGCGCTCAGTGCTGCTGCTGCCCTCGGGCCGTCACTTTATGCGGGCTCGGCCAAGGCCGCCGACGAGATCGAGGTGGGTATCCTCTTCTCGCTTACCGGCGGCCTGTCGATCATCGAGAAATCGCTGGCCGATGCCACCATGATGGCAATCGATGAGATCAACGCCGCAGGCGGTGTGAACGGCATGATGATCAAGCCGATCATGGAGGACGGCGCTTCCGACCCGAAAACCTACAATGAGAAGGCCTCGAAATTGGTCATCCGCGACCGGGTGCCGACGGTTTTCGGCTCTTACACCTCGGCCAGCCGCAAGGCGGTGCTGCCGGTCTTCGAGAAGCGCCGTAATCTGTACTTTTACCCCACCTATTACGAAGGCTTCGAATGCTCTAAGAACGTCGTCTATACGGGTGCCGTTCCCAATCAACAGCTGTCGAACTTCATCCCCTGGATCATCGAGAATTTGGGCAAGAAGAAGTTTTTCATCGTGGGCTCGAACTACATCTATCCGCGCGAGATGGCCAAGGTCTGCAAGATCCTAATCGAACAGGGCGGCGCCGAATGGGTGGCGGACGAGTACTTGGAGCTGGGGCATTCCGAATGGGGGGCAATGGTCTCCAAAATCAAAGACTCCGGCGCGGATGTCGTGCTTTCCAACGTCGTGGGCAGCTCGGTCGTCGCCTTCTACCGCGAGTTCAAGAACCAGGGCCTCACGCATGACACGCTGCCGATCTGCGCCACAGTGACCTCGGAGATCGAGATTGCGGCGATGGGGGCCGAGTTCGCGGCCGGCAGCTTTACCTCCTTTCCCTATTTCCAGGCCATCGACACGGACATCAACGGCGCCTTCATTGAGCGCTACCGCTCTTACGTGAACGACGCCTCGGCCGTGACCCACCACGCGCTAGAATCGAGCTACTTTCAGGTCTTCTTGTGGAAGCAGGCGCTGGAGAAATCGGGCGATCCGACGCCGGCCGGCATCCGCGAAGGGGTCAAGGGCCAGGTCTTCGAAGCCCCCAACGGCACCGTCACCGTCGATGCGGAGAATCTGCACACCTATCTGACACCGCGCATCGCACAATGGGGGGACGACGGGCAGGGCACCATCGTCGACGAGTATGCCGAGCCGGTGCGGCCCTTGCCTTACGTCGCGTATGGCGAGGCGGGCGACAACCTCTTTTGCACACAAGCCGGGCTCGACACCTCCAAGCTGTGACGCTTCGCGCGCCCGGGCCGGTCCCGGGCGCGTGCACCCATCTTTGGACCGGACAAGCCGCTTTTCATGTCAGAGATCCTCTTTATCGGCCTCTCGCTTTCCTCGATCCTGCTGCTGATCGCGCTTGGGTTGTCGATCACCTATGGGGCGATGGGGGTCATCAACATGGCCCATGGCGAGCTGGTGATGATCGGCGCTTATGCCGCCGTGCTGGCGGGGATTTATCTAAACCTGAACCTGTTCTTTGCGCTGCCTCTGGCCTTTGCCACCTCTGGTCTTGTGGGTCTACTGATCGAGCGGGTGGTGATCCGACGTCTTTACGGGCGCATTATCGACACGCTGCTGGCAACCTGGGGCGTGGCGATCCTCCTCCAGCAAGCGATTAGGCTGGAGTTCGGCCTGGCCTTCTTTGACATCCATATCGAAGGCTTGGGGCCGGGGCTGCAAAACATGGCTGTGCCAAGGTTTCTGACCCAGCCTTTCGATCTGGGCGGCTTTACGGTGCAGCCCTATCGGAGCTTCATCATCGTTCTGACCTTGGCGCTGACGGCGCTGACCTGGTGGCTGATGTACCGCACCAGCATCGGGCGACAAGTGCGAGCAATCATGCGCGACCCGCAAATGGCTGCGGCTTGCGGCATCGATGTGCGGCGGGTTTCGGCGCTGACGTTTGCCTATGGCTCGGGTCTTGCCGGCGTCGCTGGCGTGCTGCTGGCCGGGTTCAAGACGGTGCAGCCCGATATGGGTGCAGCGGTCGTCGTCGACGGCTTTCTGGTCGTCGTGGTCGGCGGGGTGGGCAGCCTCTTCGGAACGCTGCTCTCGGCGGGGCTACTGGGCCAGATCAACGGGCTTGTGGCGGTCTTCAGCAACGACATCCTTGCCCGCGCCGTGGTCTTCGGCGTGGTGATCCTGCTGATCCTTTGGCGGCCCAAGGGCCTCTTTTCTTTCCGGTCGCGGTGAGGGGGCGGGCATGACCACGGGTATGACCCCAGCCATGACCACGGGCATAGCCAAGGGCATAACCGTTCGGGGCGCCGCCGAATCCTTTGCCTATGCCGCCTTCATCGGATTCATCCTGCTTTTGCCGCTCTGGATGGACGATGTGTTTTGGCTCAACCGGATCGCCAAATTCCTGGTCTTCGGGATGCTTGGCGTGGCAATTGCCCTCTCTTGGGGCTATGCAGGTGTGCTCAATCTGGGCCAGGGGCTTTTTTTTGGCATGGGCGCCTATATGGTCGCCATGTCGCTCAAGCTGCAGAGCTATACCAGCCTGCAGCAGGGGTCGGACCGGCCGGTGCCTGACTTCATGCTGTGGAATGCCGAGCCGGGCGCCCCGACCGAACTGTGCTGCATCACGCCGGGATCCTTCCTGTGGCTGCCTTTTCAGGCGCAGTGGTTCGGGATCGTAATGGCGCTGGTCGTGCCGACGCTGATCGCGCTGGCACTGGCCTGGCCGATCTTCCGGCTGCGGGTCTCGGGCGTTTACGTTGCAATCATCACGCTTGCCATGGTGCTGCTGGTGCGGCTCTTGATCATCGATGCACAGCCGGTAACGAACGGTTTCAACGGGCTTACCGATCTGGGCTGGCTGATGATCGGTGGGTTCGAGTTCGACCCCTATCTGGTGGAGACCTACTACATCGTGGCGGTATCGCTGGCGGTGGTTCTGCTGGCAACGCGCTGGCTGGTCTCGACCCGGGCGGGATTGATCCTGCAGTCGATCCGGGACGATTCAAACCGTGCCCGCTATCTGGGCTACAATGTCGCGGGCTTTCAGGTCTTCTTTTTTGCCGTATCGGCGGGCATCGCGGGCTTTGCCGGCATGCTCTATGTGATCGCGGCCGAATTTGCCTCGCCCAGCTTTATGGATCTGGCCTTCTCGATCTCCATGGTCGTCTGGGCGGCGGTCGGCGGGCGCGGCTCGCTTTTGGGCGCTTGCATCGGGGCGATCTTGATCAACACCATCGAGGCGACGGCCAGCGAGACCGAGATGTTTCAGGAAGCCTGGAAAGCGATCATTGGCCTGGTCTTCGTGCTGGTGGTGCTGTTCCTGCCCCGCGGCCTGGCCGGCCTGGCGCAGGACCTGGTCGCGCGTCTGACGCCGGAGCGAAAGGCGCCAGCACCCGCGGCACAGCAAAAGGCGGCCGAGTAGATGGGCGCCGCGCTGAAACTTGACGGGCTCGGCGTCTCCTTCGGCGGGTTTAAGGCCGTCGACAGCTTTACCACGGTGGTCGATGAGGGCGAGTTGCGCGTCGTGCTCGGACCCAACGGTGCCGGCAAGACCACCATGATGGACCTGGTCAGCGGCAAGACCCGTGCCACGGAAGGGCGCGTCGCGCTCTTTAACCGCGACATCACCAACCGGGCCGAACATCAGATCGCCCGCGCCGGCATCGGGCGCAAGTTCCAAATCCCAAGCATCTTTCGCGACCTGCGGGTGCGCGAAAACCTCGAGGTCGCCGCGGTCAAGGAAACCGCGGTCTTGCGCAATCTGCGCCGCTCACTGACAGGCGGCCAGAAGCAGCGTATCGAGGAGGTGATCGAACTCACCCGGCTTGACGCTGTGCTCGACACCCGTGCGGGGGACCTCTCGCATGGCCAGATGCAGTGGCTGGAGCTGGGAATGTTGATCGCCCAGAATGTTCGGGTGATCCTTCTGGACGAGCCGACCGCCGGCATGACCCAGGCCGAGACCCACAAAACCTCGCAGATCATCAAGGCGCTGAAAGGCAAGCACACCATCATCGTCGTCGAGCATGACATGGCCTTCGTACGCGCGATCGCCGAGCGGATTACGGTCATGCATATGGGCAAGCTGCTGGCCGAAGGGCCTATGGCCCAGATCGAGGCGGATCCGGCGGTGCAGGAGGCTTATCTGGGTAGCGGGGGCATCCACTGATGCTGGAGATCCGCACCCTCGACAGTTTTTACGGGCGCAGCCAGGTGATCCATGGGCTGAGCCTTTCGGCCGACGATCGCAGCATCGTGGCCATCATCGGCCGCAATGGCGTCGGCAAGACCACCCTTCTTCGCAGCATTTTAGGGCTGACCGACCGTTCGGAGGGCGCTATCCTACTCGATGGCGCAGATCTGGCGGGGCGTGAGACCTTTGCGCGCGCGCGGGCCGGCATCGCCTATGTTCCCCAGGGCCGCCATATCATTCCCGACTTCTCGATCCGCGACAATATCCTGATGGGCGGCTTTGCCGCGCGCTCCGGCCAGCAGCGGATCCCCGAGATCGTGCCGGAGCTGTTTCCCTATCTGATGGACAATCTCGACCGGCCAGGCGGCGTGCTGTCGGGCGGGCAACAGCAGCAACTGGCAATCGCCCGCGCGCTGGCGGCCGAACCCACCGTGCTGCTGATGGACGAGCCCACCGAGGGTATCCAGCCCAACATCGTTGAGCAGATTGAAGAGAGCATCCTGCGGCTCAACCGCGAGCTTGGGCTGACCATTTTGCTTGTGGAGCAGAATGTCGGCTTTGCCCGCCGCGCCGGCCATGCTTTTGCGATGATGGAGAACGGGCGTGCGGTGGCCGCCGGCCCCATCGATGCGCTCAGCGATGAGCTGGTTTCGCGTCATATGGCGATTTGAGGGGCGCGTGATGGGCCGAACCGCGGCGCTTCTGACTATGCTGCAGACCGGGGACAGCGCCTTTCCCTCCGGCGCGTTTGCGTTCTCTAACGGGTTGGAGACGCTGGTCGCCGAGGGTGTGGTGCCCGCGCAGATCCCCCTCGATGGGCTTCTTTTCGACCAGATCGTGCCACGCTGGCTGGAATTCGACCGCTTCTACCTGCTGGCGGCCCTGCAGGCTAAGCATGTCGCGGCGGTCGATCGCGACTGCCATCTTCACCAATCGTTGCCCGAGCTTGCCGCCGCCTCGCAGCGGATGGGCCGGGCCTTGCTCACCAGCCATGCGCGGATCGGCACGGCGCAGACTGCACCCTATCTCGCGCAGCTCGGACCGCAGGCGCCGGGCCATGCGGCTGTCGTCCAGGCTCTGGTCGCCCGCGCCCTGGAGCTGGGGCCGGAGGAGGCCCAGGCCGTGGCCTTTCACGGGCTTCTTACCGGCTTCGCCTCGGCCGCCGTGCGGCTTGGAAAGATCGGCGCGATCAGCGCGCAGCGTATCCTTCGTCGAGCCATCGCGCATTATGCGCACGGCTTAGCCGTACCGCCGGCGGCGCCTTCGGCCTTCGCCCCGATTGCCGACATTGCAACCCAACGCCGCGACAGCTCGGCCGTGAACCTCTTTGCAACGTAAGGGAGGGGAGAATGCTGCTCACACCCACCGAGATGGAGCGCTTGACGATCTTTACCGCAGCCGAGCTTGCCCGCAAACGGCGTGCCAGGGGCAAGACGCTGAACTATCCAGAGGCGGTGGCGCTGATCTCCGACGAGATCCTGGAGGGTGCCCGCGACGGGCGGTCGGTCGCCGATCTGATCAGCTTTGGCTCCACGATCCTAACCAGCGACGATGTGATGCAGGGGGTCGGCGCGCTGATGCCGATGCTGCAAGTCGAGGCGACCTTTCCCGACGGGACCAAGCTTGTCACCGTGCATGAGCCGATCCGCCCCGGCGCGCAGGCCCAGCCCGCCGAGAGCCCGGGCGAGATCCGCGCCCTCGATGGCGAGCTGGAGCTGAATGCGGGTCGGGCCAAGGCCACGCTTCTGGTGCTCAATACCGGCGACCGCCCGGTGCAGATCGGCAGCCATTTCCATTTCTTCGAGGTCAACAAGGCGCTCGATTTCGACCGGGCCACGGCCTTCGGCATGCGGCTCGACATCCCGGCCGGCACGGCGGTGCGCTTCGAGCCGGGGCAATCCAAGACGGTGCCGCTGGTTGCCATCGGCGGCAACCGCCGGGTGGGCGGGCTGAACGCGCTGACTGATGGCGATCTGACCGACGCCACCCGGGATGCTGCGCTCGCGCGCGCTCGCGCCGCCGATTTCAAGGGAGCCTGAGCGATGGCCACCATGTCCCGCGCCGACTATGCCGCGATGTTCGGCCCGACCACCGGCGATCTGGTGCGGCTGGGCGATACCGGGCTTTGGGCCGAGATCGAGCATGATTACGCGGTCTATGGTGAGGAATGCCTGCATGGCGGTGGCAAGACTTTGCGCGACGGCATGGGGCTGGTTGCCGGGGCCACGAGTGCGGCCGATGGCGTGCTCGACATGCTCATCGTCAATGTCGTGGTCATTGACGCCATGGTCGGCATCGTCAAAGGCGATATCGGCATCAAGGATGGCCGCATCGTCGGCATCGGCAAGGCCGGCAATCCCGATATCATGGATGGCGTCGATCCGCGGCTGGTGGTTGGCGCTGGGACCACGGTGCGCGATGCCGAGGGGCTGATCGCCACGGCCGGCGCCATCGATGTGCATGTGCATTTCGACAGCGCACAGCTCGTCGAGCATGCGGTGGCGAGCGGTATTACCACCATGCTGGGCGGCTCGCTGGGTCCCATCACCGTGGGCATTGACAGCGGCGGCCCGTTCAACACCGGCAAGATGCTGCAAGCCGCCGAGCAATGGCCGATGAATTTCGGCTTTCTGGGGCGCGGCAATGCGCACAAGCCCGCCGCGATGATCGAACAGATCGAGGCGGGCTGTCTGGGACTGAAGATCCATGAGGATTGGGGCGCGATGCCTGCAGCTATCGATTGCTGCCTGTCGGTTGCGGATCAGCTGGATTTCCAGGTTCAGCTGCACACCGACACGCTCAATGAAAGCGGGTTCCTGGAAGACACGCTTGCCGCCATCGGCGGCCGCGCCATCCATATGTATCACACCGAAGGGGCCGGCGGCGGTCATGCGCCCGACATCATCCGGGTGGCGGGGGTGGCCAACTGCCTGCCCTCCTCGACCAATCCGACCAACCCCTACACGGTCAACACCTTCGACGAACATCTCGACATGACGATGGTGTGCCACCACCTCAACCCCGCGATTCCCGAGGATGTGGCCTTCGCCGAAAGCCGGATCCGCGCCCAGACAATCGCCGCCGAGGACATCCTGCACGATATGGGCGCGATCTCGATGCTGGGATCGGACAGCCAGGGGATGGGGCGGATTAACGAGGTGATCTGCCGGACCTGGCAGCTGGCCTCGAAGATGAAGGCCCAGCGCGGTCGCTTGCCCGAGGAGCCGACGCTGAAGGGCGACAATGCCCGCATCAAGCGCTACATCGCCAAATACACCATCAACGCCGCGCGCTGTTTCGGGATCGAGCCGCATATCGGCAGCTTAGAGGATGGCAAGCTCGCCGACATCGTTCTGTGGCGGCCGGGGTTTTTCGGCATCAAGCCGGAGCTTGTGATCAAGGGTGGCTTCATTGCCTGGGGCGCGATGGGCGACAGTGCGGCAAGCCTTATGACCTGCGAACCACTGGCGCTGCGCCCGCAATGGGGCGCTTTCGGGCGCGCCGCGCCGGCGCTCTCGGCCTGTTTTGTAAACCCGGCCGCGATCGAGCGCGACCTTGCCGGCCGTCTCGATCTGAAAAAGGCGCTGTTGACGGCCAGCGGCACCCGCGATCTGCGCAAGGGCGACATGCATCTCAACGACGCCTGTCCTGAGATTACGGTCGACGCCGCGACCTTCGAGGTCTTTGTCGACGGCGCATTGGCCAATTGCGACCCTGCCCAGGAGTTGCCCCTTGCCCAGCGGTATATGCTGCGATGAACGCATCCGCCTCCCGCAGCACATCCGCCCCCCGCAGCACATCCGCGCCCCGCAGCACATCCGCGCCCCGCAGTACATCTGCCCCCCGCAACACTTCCGCTGCCCGTGTGGGGACCGGCGGGCCCGTCGGCTTCGGCAAGACTGCGCTGATCGAGGCGTTGATCCCTCATCTGCATCGGTCCGGGATCGGCTTGGCGGTGGTAACCAACGATCTGGTGACCCAAGAGGATGCTTGGCGGTTGCGCGCCGGCGGGCTGATCGATCCGGCCCGCGTGGCGGCGGTGGAGGCCGGCGCCTGCCCGCATACGGTGATCCGCGAGGATCCCACGCTCAACATCGCCGCGGCCGACGATCTGGAGGCGGCCTTTCCTGGGTTTGAGCTGATCCTGATCGAAAGCGGCGGGGATAATCTCGCCTCGACCTTCTCGCTCGACCTGGTCGATTGGTGGATGTTCGTCATCGATGTCGCGCAGGGCGACGATATCCCGCGAAAGCGCGGCCCCGGCATCCTTCAACCCGACCTGCTGGTCGTCAACAAGCTCGACCTTGCGCCGCATGTCGGGGTCGATGCCGAGGCGATCCTGGTCGAGGCGGCGGGAGTGCGCGGCGGTCGCCCGGTGATCGGCTGTCAATGCCGCGGTGCGCTCGCAGGTATCAGCGTGATCGCAGAAGTGATCGCCGGTGCGGTGCTCTTTCGCGGCTTGGAGCCGGTCGCTTGATCCCGCTGCGGGCCGATGCGCGGGCAGAGCCGGTGAGGACCGGGCGGCAGGTGCAGGCCGCGCTACGTTTCCGCCCAGGGCCGTCGGGCAGCTATCTTTCGCATCAGCATACACCGCACCCCTTCCACATCACCCGGCCCTTCCGCATGGCGGGCGATCCCGATGGGATGGCCACGCTCTACCTGCAATCCTCTTCGGGCGGGCTTTACGGCGATGATAATGTCGCGCTGGCGCTGGATGTGGAGGCTGAGGCGGCGGCCCATATCACCACCCAGGCCTCAACCGTTGTGCATCATGCGCGCGGAGGGGTGGCGCGCAGCACGGTTGATATCTCGGTCGGCCCGCGAGGTTTTGTGGAGTTCCTGCCCGATCCGGCAATCCTCTTTGCCGGGGCATATTTGGCGGCGCGTGTTTCACTGACCCTGGCCGAAAACGCCCAGGCGATCATCTGTGATGCGGTGCTCCATCACGACCCAGAGGGTGCGGCTGCCCCGTTCGAACGCTGGATCGCGGAGACCGACATCCATGGCCCCGCCGGCCCGGTTCTGCGCGACCGCGTCGATTTGGACGGCGCCGATTGGCGGGTCAGGATGGGACCGTGGCGCTGCCATGCGACGCTGATCGTGGCGGGCCCTGGGGCGGCGGACACAGTGGCGCAGCTGCGCAGCGCTTTGGCCGAGGGCGACGGGCTCTGGGCCGGGGCATCGGCCTTTGAGGACCGCCCGATCGCAATCGCCCGGATCCTTGCGGCCGATGGCGCCCAGCTCACCGCCGCGCTGCACCGCGCCTGGGCTGCGGCCCGCACCGCACTGACCGGCAAACCGCCGTGCCCGCGGATGAAATAGGACGACCCTGACCCAGAGGAGAAGACGATGTATCACGGCGATATCACCAGCAGCAATGACACGGTCGGCGTGGCCGTCGTCAACTACAAGATGCCGCGGCTGCACACCCGCGACGAGGTGCTCGAAAACGCCAAGAAGATCGGCGAGATGATCAAGGGGATGAAAGTCGGCCTGCCGGGCATGGACCTGGTGATCTTCCCCGAATACTCCACCCATGGCATCATGTATGACGAAAAGGAGATGTATGAGACCGCCTCCTCCTGCCCGGGCGAGGAGACCGAGATCTTTGCCGAGGCCTGCCGGGCGGCCAATGTCTGGGGGGTGTTCTCGCTCACCGGCGAGCGGCATGAAGAGCATCCCAACAAAGCGCCCTATAACACGCTGATCCTAATGAACCCCAAGGGCGAGATCGTTCAAAAATACCGCAAGATCATGCCCTGGGTGCCGATCGAGGGCTGGTATCCGGGCAATTGCACCTATGTCTCGGACGGCCCCAAGGGCATGAAGATTAGCCTGATCATCTGCGATGATGGCAACTATCCCGAGATCTGGCGCGATTGCGCGATGAAGGGCGCAGAGCTGATCGTGCGCTGCCAAGGCTATATGTACCCGGCCAAGGACCAGCAGGTGATCATGGCCAAATCCATGGCCTGGGCAAACAATGTCTATGTCGCCGTTGCCAATGCCGCCGGGTTCGACGGGGTGTACTCCTTTTTCGGGCATTCCGCGCTGATCGGCTTTGACGGGCGCACCTTGGGCGAATGCGGCGAGGAGGAGATGGGCATCCAATACGCGCAAATGTCGCTTTCTTCGATCCGCGATGCGCGCCGCAACGGGCAAAGCCAGAACCACCTCTTTAAGCTTCTCCATCGCGGCTATACGGGGATGATCAACTCCGGCGATGGAGATCAGGGCCTGGCGGCCTGCCCCTATGATTTCTACACCAAATGGGCAACCGACCCGGAAGGCACGCGCGAAATGGTCGAGGCGATCACCAGGCCCACCGTGGGCACCGATGAGTGCCCGGTAGACGGGATCCCCAACCAGAAGACGGCGGCGCATCGCTGAATTCACATTCGGCCGGCGCCCGCGCGGTGCCGGCCGGGACCAAGGATAGACCGGAGGCATCTATGGATCTCGATCAGTACCGCATCGAGGCCGAGCCCTTCTACCATGCCACGGGCGGCGAGGTGGCCCAGTTCGCCGCTGCATATGCGGCGCGTCTGCCGGTGATGCTGAAGGGTCCTACGGGCTGCGGTAAGACCCGCTTCATCGAGCATATGGCCTGGAGACTTGGCCGACCGCTGGTCACCGTGGCGTGCCATGAGGATATGACCGCCTCGGATCTGGTGGGGCGGTACCTGCTCGAACCCTCCGGAACGGTCTGGAGCGACGGGCCGCTGAGCCAGGCTGTGCGCCATGGCGGGCTCTGCTATCTCGACGAGATTGTCGAGGCGCGCCAGGACACCACGGTGGTCATCCATGCGCTTACCGACGACCGCCGGGTGCTGCCGTTGGAAAAGAAGGGCGAGTTGGTGCACGCCCATCCCGACTTCCAGCTCGTGATCTCCTACAATCCCGGCTACCAATCGGTCCTGAAGGATCTTAAGGAAAGCACCAAACAGCGCTTTTGCGCACTCGATTTCGGCTATCCAGATCCGACGGTGGAGACCGAGATCGTCGCCGCCGAGGCCCGTATCGACGCCGCGACCGCGCATCGGCTTGTGCAGATCGCACAGCGCTCGCGCAATTTGCGCGGCCAGGGGTTGAGCGAAGGCGCCTCCACACGGATGCTGATCCATGCCGGGGCGTTGATGCGCGAGGGCATCTCGCTGTCAGAGGCCTGCGACATCGCGGTGATCCTGCCGATCACCGACGATCCGGACATGCGCGACGCGCTGACCCATGCGGTCGCGGCCTGCGCCTGAGCGTCGGGGATGAGCCCAGATCCGCGCGGATTCCTTCGGCTCGCCGGGACGGCGACCGCGCCACAGGAAGGCGCTTCAGGCGCGTTCGAGGGCGAGTGGCTGGCGCCCTGGTTGCGGGTCCGGCGCAAGATCGAGGGCGCGGGCTACGGCACAGCCATCGAGGCGGGATTTCGTCGAGCCGGGTCGGCCTGCGCGCGCATCGTGGGCCCCGAGCCCGCGATCGATATGGGCGACTATCTTTCGGCCATCACCATCAAGGCCGGGCGACGGGCCGGGGCGGCGTTTTGCACCGCAGCCCCTCTGGTTGCCGCCCGGCTGGACGGGCCGCGCTTTCGCTCTTGGATGAGCCTGATGCAGCGCTTTGCGGCCATGGCGCCCGACTGCGTCCTGCCGGTGCTGGAGCGGACCGAAGCGCTGCTCGAACGGGTGACGCTCTCTGGCTTCGAGGCCTGGCTTTTGGGCGGGGTGCGGCTGGCCGGCGCCGATCGCGAACGACGCCTGGCATTCTTTCGGTTGGAAACGCCGGATGCCGCGAAACTTCTCGAGCGCGAGGCGGGCGAGACCGGTTTTTTTGATGTCGAGCGGCGCATGCGGGCTTACCTCGGCGCCCTTTACGGCCTGCGTGTGCCGGTGCGCGAAGCCCCGCCCGACCGCCATGACGGGGCGCGGCGCCGTGCCGGTTTTGCCGGCGGCCTGCTGCGTATGCCGCCAAGCTTTCCCGGTTTTTCGGGCGATCAGGCGCTGGCGCTATACCGCGCTGCGCTCGCCCATATCGGCGCGCATATGACCTATGGCGCTGCGCCCTTTCCGCTGGGTCAGCTCAAGCCGATGCAGATCGCCGTCGTCTCGCTGATCGAGGATGCTCGGGTCGAGGCGCTTGCAATGCGTGCACTGCCCGGGCTTGCGCGGCTCTGGCTGCCGTTTCACATCGCCCAGGCGTCCGGCGCGATGACCGCGCCAAGCCTCTTTGCCCGTCTTTCCCGCGCGCTGATCGACCGCGATTTTGAGGATATCGACGGTTGGGTGCGCAAAGGGCGCGATATGTTTCACGCCGTCGGCGATCGGCTAGAAGACCCCGCGATCAGTCGAGCCATCGGCAATATCCTGGGCAACGATCTGGGTCAGATGCGGGTGCAGTTTAACGCCAAGACCTACGCACCGCAGCCCCCCTATCGCGACGACAATGCCGGGCTGTGGGCGCCCGCCGAGGACACCCCGCCGGAGGAGGACGATGCGGTGGCGGTCGAGGGTGTGCGCCTTCGCCAAGCACCCGATGAGACGCCCGAGCGGCAACGGCCCGACGGTCCGCAGGCGGCAGCAGGCCGCGCGCGTGCCAGCGTGGCGCGCGACGTCGGCCTGCCCGTTGCGCGCTATTCGGAGTATGACTATCAGGCCGCGCGCGACCGGCCGGATTGGACGACAGTGGTCGAGCATCCGCCGGCTTTGGGCGATGTCCGGTTCGCGGCCAGGGTGTTGGAGCGTCACGCCGATTTGGCGCAGAAGATTGCAAGCCTCGTGCGGGCCGTGCGGGTTGGGCGGCCGCAAAGGCTACGCCGGCAGGCCGAAGGCGAAACGCTTGATCTCGACGCAGCCATCGACGCGCATGCTGCGCTGCGCGCCGGCCAGATGCCAGACCCGATGGTCTTTCAGAGCATGGCGCGGCGCAATCGGGATCTGGCCGTCTTGGTCCTGCTGGATGTCTCGCAATCGACAACGGATCCGGTCGATGGTGGCGGTCGCGTGATCGATCTGGAACGCGATGCCGTGGTGATGTTGGCCGAAGCGATGGTGGGTATGGGCGACCCGTTTGCCATAGCAGCCTTCAATTCAAATGGGCGCGAGGAGGTCCGCTACACCCGCATCAAACGCTTTTGCGACCCGCCCGGGCCGCAGATCGGATCGGCCCTTGCCGGTGTCGCCCCGGGGTATTCGACCCGGCTGGGTGCGGCCCTGCGCCATGCGGGTGCAGAGCTGCGCGTACAGCCTAGCTTCCGCCGCCTGATCCTGCTTGTCTCGGATGGTGAGCCGGCCGATGTCGACTGCCCCGACCCCCGCTATTTGGTCGAAGATGCCCGCCGGGCAGTACAGGCGTTGAGCCTTGCGGGGATCGATGTGTTTTGCGTCGGGCTCGGCCTCAGCAATGCCGAGCAGCAGGCACGTATTTTCGGGTCGCGCGGCTTCATCCAAATTGCCGATATTACAGCACTCGCCCGCAAACTTCCGGCGCTCTATCTGCGTCTAACCCGCTGACGGCGTGCAAGCGCAAGCATGCTGTGCGCAAACGCCTTTGGTTGCGCGAAGGCATATAGGCGGGCATACGGGCAGGCATAGGCGCGGGTATAAACGTGGGGATGCAGGACGGAAGAACAGGCATGGCTCATCCGGGCGGATAGAAGATCGCGCCGGGAAGGTAGGCTCGCGGAAGATCCATGCCGGCGGGAAGCGCCCGGCCCGTCGCAAGATGATCTGGCAGCAGATGGGTGTGCGGGCCGGCCGGAGAGCGTCCGCCCGGCGGCGGGATCGCTGTGGAGACCTCGATCCGGCCGAGCGCCGTTTGTACGATGCGCACCGGGCTTTCGCGAAGGAGAGGCGGCGCGATGCGGGGCAGGGCCGCGCCCAACGACAGGCCGCACGCCGCGGCCAGCGCGTCCTGTGCCGCCCCCGGCGCGCAGCGCACGCAGAACCGCGCCTCCTTGCGTCCAAGACCGAGGTCGAAAACCCGGGCGCCGTCGGCCCCAGCGCGGATCGGGGCGGGGTCGGGGCCAAGATCGGTCAGCATCGCGGCCAATGCCGGCCGTCCCCGCGCGCGCTTGACCGCAAGAACAATGGGTTCGCGCTGCGTCGGCGTGTTGGGCGTATCGAAAGTGAGCGCACGCACATCCTCGTCGATTTCAAAGCGTAACGCGCCGCCCTTCGTGACGGCGGCGGCAACGGGGCCGTCAATGCGCAAGGCGACGGCGGCGCCCGGCTGCGCGGCGAACTCCGCCACAGCTCCGACAACGCCGACAACCCAGGTGCCGGCGGCCTCGCGCAAGGTGCGGGCGACAAAGCTCTGGATGTCGGCTGTCGCCCAGGGCAGGCGGCGACAGGAGACGCCCAGCTGCCCAAACCGTTCTGGCAGCGCCTCCCAGACGGCCGCGCGCGCCGCATCCGTCTGCCCGCCCCAACCCGCGATCTCGTCGCCGGTTCGCGCGCAACCAAGGCACCACCCCGTTGCGGGATCGAGCCGGCAGGTTCCGACGCATGGGCTTGCCTGGGTCATGGGGTCACCAATTGTGCGGGCACGGTCAGCGCGGTGCGGATCGCGTCGAGACCGTCGGTCAAGGCCGCCGGTCCGGGCTGCAGGATAAGCGGCGATTTGATCTCGTGGATCCGGCCATGGCGTATCGCCGGGATCGCCGCCCAGCCGGGACGTGCGGCGATCTTCTCGGGCCGCACCTTCTTGCCGCACCAGGATGCAAGAATGACATCCGGTGCCGCGGCAATGACTTCTTGGGAGGTCACGATCCTGTCCAGCGCCGCCGCCCGGTCCGCACGGCCCGGGAACGCCTCGCGCCCGCCTGCGATGCCGACAAGCTCGGACACCCAGCCGATGCCGGCGATCATCGGCTCGTCCCATTCCTCGAAATAAACGATCGGACGTGGGTCCTGCGCGCAATCATCAGCGATTTGCGCCAGCCGCGCAGAGAGTGTGTCGGCGAGAGCGGCGGCGCGTCTCGGCTGGCCGACCGTGGCCCCCAGATGCCGGATCATGGCCAGAATGCCCGCAACGTCGCGTTGGTTGTAGGCCGTCACGCTTACGCCCGCCCGGATAAGCTCGGCGGCAATTTCGGCCTGGAGGTCGGAAAATGTGAGGACGAGATCGGGATCCAGAGCAAGGATCTTTGGAATGTCGGCCGAGGTAAAGGCCGACACCCGCGGCTTGTCCTTTCGCACCCGCGCAGGGCGGACCGCATAGCCCGACACACCGACAATCCGCGCATCCTCGCCCAGAAGATAGAGCGTCTCGACCGTCTCCTCGGTGAGGCAGACGATACGCTGGGGCGGAAAACGCTTCATCGGATCACAGCGCCGCACGCCTTGCATCGGCTCCACCCCGGCGGCGCGGATGCGGCAGGGCAAGGGGCAGTGGTTGCGGCGACAGGCACATCGAGGCGACCAGCAGGGCGCAAAAAACCGCAACAGCCGGCGAGGCGTGGCGGAACGGGCTTGCCATACGGTAGGCGCGCATCGCTTCGCGCCTATACGCGGACGTCGCCGGTAACGCGCCGAGCCATTGCATAAAGCCCAGCTGGCCGAGCTCCTTGGCGCGCTCTGGCGGCACAGGTCCAATGTCGAGTTGCGATATTGTCAAAGCCAGCAGCATCATGCGCTCCTTATCGGCATCGAAAAACCTGTTTCGCAAGACAGGGCAGGGCAGGGCAAGACTGGGCAGGGCAAGACTGGGCAGGGCGTCTGCCCAGCCTTGCCAAAGCGCTCCGGCCTCAGCTCGAGCTGTCGCTAAGCGCGCCCAGAAGCGTGCCGAGGTTATGCTCAAACATCGCCAGATAGCTGGTCGCCGGCCCACCGCGCACCGAAAGCGCGTCCGAGTAAAGCCGGCCGCCGATTTCAATGCCCGTCTCTGCCGAGATCTGTTCGATCAGCGCCGGGCTGGTGATGTTTTCAACAAAAAGTGCGGCGACCTTCTCTTGCTTGAGTTGGTCGATGAGCGCGGCGAGTTCCTGCGCAGAGGGCTCGGCCTCGGTGTCGATGCCGACAGGGGCCAGAAAGTTCAACCCATAGGCATCGGCAAGATAGCCGAAGGCGTCATGGGCCGTAACGACCGTGCGCCGGTCGGCGGGCAGCTGGGCAAGCTGCAGCCGGGTCTGGGCATCCAGCGCCTCCAGCTTCGCGATGTAGGCGTCGGCATTCGCGGCGAATGTCGCGGCATGGTCCGGCGCGACCTCCGACATGGCCGCGGCGATGTTCTGCACGTAGATCACCCCGTTCAACAGCGCGTTCCACGCATGCGGGTCGGTCTCGCCGTCCACGCGCAGCGGTGTGATGCCCACCGTGGCGATATAAACCACCCCGTCGGTGCCGGATTCTGCAATCAGGGTTTCCGACCAGGTCTCAAAACCCAGACCGTTGACGAAGATCACATCGGCCTCGGCCACGGCGCGCGCATCGGCGACGCTGGGCTCGTAGATATGCGCATCGGCATCGGGTCCGACGATCGTGGTGACGGTGGCGTGATCGCCGACCACCTCGCCGACCATATCGCCCAGGATCGAGAAACTGGCGACGATCTTCAGATCATGGGCTGCCAGCGGCCCTGCACCAAGCGCAAGGGCGGCCGCTGCGAGGCCGGTGTAAAGGGTCTTTGCAAGGGTCATGGTGTCCTCTCTTCTGGATGGGTATGGGGTTTGGGATCGACGGGGGTTGGCTTTTTGAACCGACCTCCGAAGCCAAGCGGGCCGAGCAGGGCCGAGACCGCAAAGATCGCGCCGGCCACCAGCACGATCGCCGGACCCGAGGGGGTTTCGGGAAGGACATAAGACAGGGTGAGCCCGACCCAACAGCTGGCCAAAGCAAAGGCAAAGCCCAGCCCGAGCTGGCCGGTGATCGTCCCGGCCCAATAGCGCGCCGCGGTCGCCGGCAGGATCATCAGCCCCACCGCCATCAGCGTCCCCAGCGTCTTGAAGGCCGCCAGAAGGTTGAGGACCAAAAGCAGCATGAAGGCTTGATCGACCAGCCAGGATCGGCGGCTCTGCGCCTCGAAAAAAACCGGGTCGCAGGTGCTGACGATGAGCGGTCGCAGCATCAGCGCAAAGGCGGTGAGCGTGACGGTCGCGACCGCGCCGACAAGCAGGATCGAGGCATCGTCGATGCCCAGGATCGAGCCGAAGAGAAAGCTCTTGAGCGGCACGGCCGAGCCGGCAGCAGAAAGGATGAAGATGCCCAGGGCCAGCGCAATGAGGTAGAGCGAGGCAAGGCTCGCATCGTTCCTCAGGATCGTTTTGCGGGCCAGCCATGCGGTCAGGATCGCAACGCCAATCCCTGCAACAAGCCCGCCGATCAGCAACGACATCACCGACAGACCCGCAGCCACGAACCCGATGACAATGCCGGGGGTGATCGCATGCGCCATCGCCTCGCCCGCCAGCGAAAGCCGGCGCAGCACCAGAAACGCACCGACCGGCGCGACCGATGCCGACAGCGCGGTCGTCACCACAAAGGCGCGCCGCATGAAGGCAAAGCTCCACATCTCGGCCAGCAACTCAGCCATGGCGGCCCTGCCGGCTGGCGCCTTGCTGGCGGAACATCCAGTCCGCCTGGCTCTGAGACAGATATCGCTGGGCGACAAGACGCTGCGGCGTCAGCACCGACGCCACCGGCCCGACGCTTGCGGTGCCATTGCCCAGCAGAAGCGCATGGCTGCAGTGATCGAGCACCGAGGAGAGATCATGGACAACCAGCACCACGGCGCGGCCCTCGGCCCGCCAGCCGCGTATGATCGACAGAAGATGCGCCTCGGTCGTCTGATCGATCGCCGCGAAGGGCTCGTCGAGCAGGATCAGCGGCGCATCTTGAAGGATGACCCGAGCAAAAAGCGTGCGTTGCAGCTGGCCGCCCGAAAGGCGGTGTATGGCGCGATCGGCAAGCTCGGCGACGCCCACCTGCGCCAGTGCCGCTTCGACCCGGGCGCGCCCCGCACGGTCGAGCCTGCCGCGAAACCCCAACCCGCGCCAGGCGCCCATGGCGGCCAGATCCCGGACGCGGATCGGAAAGCGCCGGTCGAATTCGCTCATCTGGGCGAGATAGCCGATTTCGCGCGGGCGCCCGGCCGGCCAGCTCAACCGCCCGGCTTGCGGCGCGAGCAGCCCCAGCAGCATCTTCACAAACGTGCTTTTGCCCGCACCGTTGGCTCCCAGCACGGCAAGCGTTGTCCCAGAGGCGATATCCATCGAGAGCTGCGCCAAGAGCACCCGGTCGGGATAGCCCAGCGCGATGTCGCGAAGCTGCAGGATGACGGCCATCAAAGCACCGCCAGGATCGCGGCCCAAAGCACGGCCGATACCGCCAGGCTGGCGCAGACGAGCGCCACGACGCTGATCTCGGTCAGACAGATCCGCCGGGCTGCCGCGACGATCCGCGGGGCGCGCCCGATCATCGCATTTCCCCGATCGCCGGCGCGCCGCGCCTATCCCAGCGGGTCAGCCGCGCGCGATTTTGGGGACCTTCTGGCGCAACGGATGATGATCTAAGCGCTTGGTTCCGATCCATCGCCGCCTCCGTTGAGACGGGGGGGCGTCGGGATCACAATGTCGCGCGGCATTCACCGCTTTGACCATGGGCTCCTCCTTCCGGCACACCCCGTCCGGTCAAGTTGCGTTTGCGATGGCAGGTCTCCTGACTTGCGGGTCACGGCTCGCCCTGCCCTTCCCGGACCGCTTGGCTGCCGGCCCAGTGGACGTCTCAGGGGTCGCTCGCCGCTCACAGTTGCGGGGGCAGTCACGGAGTTGGCGCCGGATGGCGACACCGCACCGTGTTCCCTTTTCAGCCGACTCGAGAAGCCGGTCACCATCGAGCTTAAGTTGGCACGGCGATCGCGCGAAGTCCATCATCGAAAAGCGACAGGCTGGTCGGCTTACCCGCTTGGATGGCCGCTGCGAAACAGCGCCGATGACCGGTCCCATGCCCTGGCGCAACGCCAGTTTCGCCTTGCTTTGCGAGCGGATCGACCCCCGAAAGGCCCTTTCAATGCCGTCCCAAAACCCCGTCGGGCGTGTTTCTTCATGGACGCACGCGCGGGCGTTGAGGTCCTAAAACCGGAAAAATCATGCCGCAACACCTGCGGTATCGCGCCATCCGGGCGGCTGTGTAACCCGGTCGTCGCGAACGGTCGACCAGCGGCCCGACACCGGCGCGACAGGGGCCGTCCGCCGTCTGGGATCAAAGATGGCGACGGCGCGCGGCGCCACGGCAAAGGCGCTAGCCGCCAGGCCATATGGCGCATTCCGGACATGGTCGAAGGCGGCCTGATTTTGACCGACAGATGCGCTCCAAAAGTTGCGAACCGCCTGCCGCTAGGCGCTGAAGACCGCGCCGCTTTGAAAAGGGTCCGGATCCCCGTCGCATCGCCGATCGGGCCACCCGATCGCCGCCCATCGCGGGGCACGACGCAAAAAAGGCGCAAATGGGCCTTCAAGATGCTGCGCGGTTGGTCGGGCCTTTCTTTCATGCGATGTTGGGTTACCGCCGCGCCCAGTTCCTGCGCCGGGCTGTCTGCAACGATCGCGCCCGGGGTCCGCGCCGTGCCGAGCGGGTTCGTGGGAAGCATCGAAGAGTACCACTGCCCCGCCCGCAATGACCTTAAAGGCCAAAACGACACGGCATTTTCATACATTTTCATACGCCGCGGCCCGCTTCGGCCTCTTCAAAACGGTGTGCCGTTTCTGGCCCAGCCCGACCTCGATTGGTGCGACGTCTCCGTGGGGCGGGAACGCCGCCATCAGCTTGCCAACAACGCTTTGAGCGGCCCTGTTGTCGGCATAGAGCAGCGTCGTTAACGCTGCCGAAAGCCTCCGTCGCGGCGCGTAATCCTGTCGCTCCGCCGGCTTTTTCGGCAGGGGTTGCGTCGAGGTAAAGAGCGGCCTTCGCTCCACCATACGGCCAAGGCGCAGGGTTCCGGCAAGAGCGATCAGATGACAGGTGATCGCGAAGCCGACGTCCAATCCCAAGGGCAGGGTGACATTCGTGCCAGCGCGCAGCGGTGCTGCAACCGCGACGTCGCGTTTGAGGCAGCGGGCATGAGAGGCCCTGCACGCCGGTGGGGCGCCGCTTGGATCGCCCACTTCGGGGGCGGCGAGCCCAGGTGACGCACTGGCCGAAGACGTGACCGGCGGGGAAAGCGACCGCTTGACGCGTAACCCGGTTGCGGCAGCCGGCACCCGGATGACGCCCGAAAGCGCGCCGAAGCGTCCCCAGCCGCGGGTGTTTTGCCGATGCGTCCCGACCTGCCCGGAACGCCGCGCGCCATGGTATCAGCGGTAGATCATGACCGGGATCTGGCAGGCGCGGATCAGGGCCGACGTCGTCGAGCCGATCACAAGGTTGCGCAAGCGCGAATGCCCATAGGCCCCCATTACCAAAAGATCAGCGCCCGCTTCGCCCACGGCGGCGGCAATCGCCGTTTCGGGCTGGCCCGCGACAATTTGGGTTTGCACCGTCAATCCGGCGTCCGACAGCGTCTCGGCGGACTGGTCGAGCGCCGCTCGGCTCGCAGCGCTCTCCGCCCCCACAGTGACCAGCCGGCAGGAAAGACCGCCAAAATGCGGGCTGCGCGCCATCTCTTCGACGGCCTTGAGCGCGCTGTCGCTTCCGTCAAAGGCAATCAGCGCCCGCGTCACCGGTTGAAAGGCGCGCGAAGCGATCAGGATCGGGCGCCGCGCGGCCCGAATGATCCGCTCCAGATTCGAGCCCAGATGCAGCTTCGCAAAATCGGCCGCCTCGCCGCGCTTGCCGATAACGATCAGGGCCGCGTCGGCCTCGCGTTCGACCATGGCGTCGAGCAGATCGCCCTGACGCAGGGCGGTCGTTACCGCGCCGACACCCTTGTCCTGAAGGCGGGTCTTGGCCTCAGCAAGCGCCAGCCATGCCTCCTCCTGTGCCAGTTTCGCGCGTTCCGCATCGAGGCTTGCGAGCTCTTCGAGCAGCTTGCGGCGCGCCCCTGCCACGATCCGCCCCGACCGGTCGGTCGATTGCGCATCCCGGCGACCCAGCACCTGCATGACGTCGACGGGAAGGGACAGACGCTGCGCTGCCCAGGCGGCATGATCGACAACGCTGTCGGCATAGACCGACCCGTCAACGCAAGCGAGGATCTTGCTCATGCTCCCTCCCGTCTCAATGGCTCAGCACGTCTTCAAGAGCGCCGGGCTTGTCGTGCACGGCCAGCTTGTCGACCATTGTCTCGCTGGCCTTGTTGAGGCCGAGTACCTCAACCTCAGCGCCGTCGCGACGGAACTTCATGACAACCATGTCAAGTGCGGCGACGCTGGAGATGTCCCAGATATGGGCGGCCGAAAGGTCGATGATCACCCGTTCCAGCGCCTCGCGATGATCGAAGGCGGCCAGAAAGGCATCAGAGGAGGCAAAGAAGAGCTGGCCCTCGACCCGGTACCGGCGCGTACGCGCATCCTCCGACAGGTCCGATGTGACGCGGAAGATCTGCGAAATCTTTCCGGCAAAGAAGATGCCGGAGAGCAGCACGCCGATCAGCACGCCAATGGCCAGGTTGTGCGTTGCCACCACGCCGACCACGGTCGCCAACATCACCACGTTCGAGCTCATCGGATGCTCGCGCATCTTGCGCAGCGAGGCCCAGCTGAAGGTGCCGACCGAGACCATGATCATGATGGCCACCAGGGCCGCCATCGGGATCAGCCCCACCAGATCGCCCAGAAACACCACCAGGATCAACAAAAGCACGCCTGCGGTAAAGCAGGAGAGGCGGCCGCGCCCGCCGGACTGAACATTGATGATCGACTGCCCGATCATCGCACAGCCGGCCATGCCGCCCATGAAACCCGTGGTGACGTTGGCAACCCCCTGGCCGACGCATTCGCGGTTCTTGTCCGACCCTGTATCGGTCAGCTCGTCCACGATCGAGGCAGTCATCAGGGATTCGAGCAGGCCAACCACCGCAACCGCAGCCGCATAGGGAAAGATGATCGAGAGCGTCTCGAGCGTTAGCGGTATGTCGGGGATGAGAAAGACCGGCAGGGTGTCGGGCAGGGCGCCCATATCGCCGACCGTACGCAGATCCCACTCAAACAACAGCGCCGCCCCTGTCAGCACCAGGATGCAGACCAGCGGTGCGGGCACCGCCTTGGTGACCATCGGCAGCAGGTAAAGGATGCCGAGACCCGCCGCGACCAGCGCATAGGTCAGGGGCGGCACGTCGATCAGCTCTGGCAGCTGGGCCAGGAAGATCAGGATCGCGAGCGCATTTACAAAGCCGGTCATCACCGAACGGGAGACAAAGCGCATCAGCTGACCCAGCCGCGCCGCGCCGGCGGCAATCTGCAAAATGCCTGCCAGCACCGTGGTCGCCAGCAGATACTCCAACCCGTGCTCCTTGACCAACGTCACCATCAGGACCGCCGTGGCCGCGGTCGCGGCCGAAATCATGCCGGGCCGTCCGCCGACGATTGCGGTGACCACAGCAATCGAGAAGGACGCATAGAGCCCGACCTTGGGATCGACCCCCGCAATAATCGAAAAGGCGATCGCCTCGGGGATCAACGCCAGGGCCACCACAAGCCCCGCGATAAGGTCGCCGCGCAGGTTCCCGGCCCAGTCGGTGCGAAGCCGGGTCCAGTCGATGTCCATCATGCTCAATGCCCTTCCGGCCGTTGTCTGGCGCAGCCTTGTTTCGGCCCGTCTCTTACACCGTCCCCCGATCCAGCGACCGCCCTGCCGCCTTCCTGATGTTGCGGCCGCGGCGCCGATGTCTTGGGCGGGTCGTCTCGTGCAGGTCGTCTCGTGCAGGTGGTCTCGTGTAGGTCGTCTCGGGGCAAAGATGGGCCGCATGGGCGTCTTTGCCAGCGACAGGGTTTGCGTCGGGTCAAGCCACCCCGCAATTGCAGATTGGCGCGCGCGGTTCCAAAGAGGGCCGCGTTGCGTTGTTGCCAAGGACGCGTGGTCATAGCATCCTCGCGTCATTCGTGTGGCCGTCGATGTCGATGGTCCGGAAATTTCGGCGGTCCGGAAGTTTCGGCGGTCTGGACGTTTCGGTTGTCTGGAAGTTTCGGTGGTCCGAATACTCGTTGGGCAGGAGAGTTTGATGGGCAGGAGAGTTCGATGACATCCGTCGACCATTTCGCCCGCCGCTGGCCGCATCGGGTCGCGGCCGCTTTGCTTGTCGCGGCGCTTTTCGTGCTGGCCGCCTGCGAGGATGAGGAGGCCGAGGCGGAGAGCTCCACGCCACCGGTCCGAGCGATCAAGTATGTGGTGCTCTCCGACACGGCCGCCGCGCAGCGCCGTGTGCTAACCGGGGTGGTCGAGGCCAGCACGATCACCCGTCTTGCTTTCGAGATCCCCGGAAGGGTGATCGATCTGCCGGTGGTGGTCGGCGATGCGTTGAACGAGGGAACCCTCGTCGCCCAACTCGACCGTGCCCCGTACGAGCTGCAGGTCCAGGAAGCCCGCAGCCGCCTGCGTCAGGTCAACGCCCAGCTCGACGATGCCGAAAAGAAATTCGCACAGCAAGAAAGCCTCTTTGAACGCGGCATCGTCTCGCGCACGGCCTTTGACAGTGCGCTGGCAGAGCTTGAAACCGCCCGCGCCGATGTCGGGATCGTGGACTCCCAACTCGCCCTGGCCCTGCGCGATCTGACCTTGACGACCCTTGTGGCGCCGTTTGAGGGGCGGGTTGCGCGTACCCATATTGAGCGCTTCGAAGAAGTATCCAGCGGCGAGGCCATCGTCGATCTGCAGGATGCCGCTGCGCTTGAGGTGGTCGCGGCCCTGCCCGAGACGCTGATCAACCGCGTCGGTATCGGCCAGGAGATGACCCTGACCTTTCCCAGCCTGGGGCGGATCGAGGCGCTCGGCCGTCTTGTGGAGCTGTCGCCGGTCGCAGAGCAGGGCAATGCCTATCCCATCAAGCTTGCCATCGCCGAGCCGCCCTCCGGGTTGCGCCCTGGCATGAGTGCGGAGGTCATCGTGGAGTACGACACCGGGGCTACCGGAACGGCGCTGACGGTGCCGCTGACGGCGGTTCTGCCCTCGATCGAGGGCGATGGCGGCACCGTCTTCGTGTTCGATGCCGATGCCGGTGTGGTGCGCGCCCGCGCGGTGCGCAGTGTGGCGCTGCGCGACAATGTGGTGGCGATCGAGGGCGACATCGCCTCGGGCGACGTTGTCGCAGTCGCCGGCATCAGCTTTCTTTACGACGGCATGCCGGCGCGCCTTTTGGGTGCGCGCGAGTTACGCTGAGATGCTCACTCGCTTTGCCCTGGCCAATCGCAGCTTCATTCTCTTTGCGGTGATCGTCGCGGTCTTGATGGGCCCGTTTAGTTTTCTCACCCACCCCTCGCGCGAAGACCCTGCGGTTGTGATCCGCAACGCTGCGGTCGTTGCACGCTTCCCGGGCATGTCGGCCGATCGGATCGAGGATCTGATCACCCGGCCGCTTGAGGAGAAGGTGCGTGAGATTGTCGAGGTCGACACGATCGAATCGACCAGCACGCCCGGCCAGGCGCTGATCAATGTGACGGTGGACGACATCTATACCGATATGCAGCCGATCTGGGCCGATCTGCGCAACAAGATGGAGGATGTCGCCCCCGTTTTGCCCGAGGGCACGCAGGGTCCCTTTGTCGATGACGACAAGGGCAATGTGGCCATGGCGACAATCGCGCTGACCGGTGAGGGCTGGGAAAACTGGGAAATGCACGAGATCGCCAAAGATCTGCGCCGCGACATCTATGCGCTGGTCGAGGGCGTGCGGAAGATCGATCTTTTTGGTGTTTTGGAGGAGCGGATCTATCTGGAGTTCGACAGCGTCAAACTCTCCGAGCTCGGACTCGACACACGGGTGGTGATCGACACGATCCAGGCCCAGAACGTGGTCCTGCCCGGCGGCAGTATCGAGGCTGAGGGCCTGTCGCTAGAGGTCGAACCGTCGGGCGATTTCGAAACACTCGAGCAGATCACCGATCTGATCGTCGCACTGCCCGACCAACCCGGCGCATCGGTCTTCCTGAAGGATGTCGCAACCCTGCGCAAGGGCTATGAAGAGCCGCCCGGCACGCCGGCCTACTACAATGGCCGACCGACCATCGTTCTGTCGATCTCGATGATCGACGGCTTTGACAGCTTTGCCTTCGGCGCCGCGCTCAAGGCCGTTGTCGCCGCGCAATCGGCCCAGATGCCGCTTGGGTTCGAGACGCATTTCATCACCTATCAGCCCGACGATATCGGTATCGCCATCTTCGGTGTGCTGCAAAATCTTTGGCAAACGGTGGTGATCGTTCTGATCGTGGTGGTTGCTTTTCTGGGGCTGCGGGCCGGGCTGATCGTTGGCGCGATGGTGCCGCTGGTCATGGTGCTGACCGTGCTGGTAATGCGCCAGGCCGGCATCGAGCTGGAGCGGATGTCGCTTGCTTCGCTGATCATTGCGCTGGGTCTGTTGGTGGATAACGGCATTGTGGTGGCCGAAGAGATCGAGGTGCGGTTGCAAGAAGGGATGGAGCGGGTGGCAGCCGCCCTCGCGGCGGGAAAGGCGTTGGCCACGCCGCTGCTGGCGGCCTCGGTCACGACGATCCTTGCCTTCATGCCGCTGATGCTGGCGCCGGGCGGGGCGGGCGAATACACACGGTCCATCTCGCTGGTGATCGCGCTTGCACTCATTGTTTCCTGGGTCGTGGCGCTGACGGCGTTGATTTTGTTTTGCGTGTGGTTTCTCAAGCCAGGCACCAAAGCCAAGACGATCGGCGAAGGCCGCGGACTGCGCGTTTATCGCGACCTGATGGGCGTGTGTGTGAACCGCCCGCTGCCGGTAATCGCCGGCGGGCTCGGTCTCTTCGGTCTCGGCGTCTGGCTGATGGGCTTTGTCGGCGCGACCTTCTTTCCGAACTCCGAGCGCACCCAGCTTCAGGTCCAGGTCAACCTGCCGGTGGGCTCTTCGAGCAGTTTGACGGCCGAGGTCACCCAGCGTGTCGCGGCCTGGGCGCTCGACAAAGACCAAAACCCCGAAGTGACCGATGTGGTGGGTTATGTGGCCAATGGCGGCCCGCGCTTCTACCTGGCCCTAGCGCCGATCGACGGCACCCCCGATCAGGCCTATTTGCTGATCAATGTGCAAACGCCGCAGGACGTTGCCGTGGTCTCGAACCGGCTGCGCGGCTTTGCGGCGGACGCCACGCCCGAGGCACGGATCATTCCCAAGCCGATGTCGATGGGGCCCAATGAGGCGGGTCTGGTGGAGTACCGCGTCACCGGCGAGGACGCGGTGGTGCTGGCGGGCATCGCAAACCGGCTGCAGATGGCCCTGCGCGAGACCGGCTTTGCGCGCGACGTGAAGCAGGATTGGGAAAACCCCACCGTGACGATTCGGGTCATCGTCGATCAACAGGCGGCACGCCGCGCCGGGGTCACGTCGCAGGACATCGCCAATGCGCTAAACACCCAGCTCTCTGGCGTATCGGTGACCGATTTTCGCACCAGCGACGTCTCGATCCCCGTCGTGCTGCGCGCGATCGGCGATCAGCGGACCAATCTCGACCGGCTCCGCACGCTCAGTATCGGGCGCGAGGACGCCTCGGCGATCCCGTTGTTGCAGGTTGCCCAGCTCGGAGGCGTGCCCGGCTTCAGCCGGATCCAGCGGCGCGATCTGCAACGGGTGATCACCGTCTCGGCAGTAGCCAGCGGCACCACGGCGGTTGGGCTGGATGCGATGCTGAGCCCAGTTCTGGCGACGCTGAGTGGCGATATCCCGTTCGGCTACAGCATCGAGAAAGGCGGCGAGATTGAGGGCTCGTCCGACGCGCAGGCGCGGCTCTTTGCCAGCCTGCCGCTGGCATTATGTCTGATGCTGCTGGTCTTGATCCTGCAATTCGACAGCCTGATCAAGCCGGTCATCATCTTCCTGACCATCCCGCTGGTGCTGCCGGGGGTCGCACTGGCGTTGCTGCTCGCACCCGGCGCCAACTTCAGTTTTATGGGCATTCTGGGTTTGCTGGCGCTAATGGGCATCGTCATCAACAATGCCATCGTGCTCATCGATCGTATCGAAATCGAGCGCGATGGGGGCAAACCGCTTCGCGCGGCAATTATCGAGGCCGGCGTGCAAAGGCTGCGCCCGATCGTCATGACCACCTGCACCACCTCGCTGGGGCTGTTGCCGATCATCCTGGCCCGGGATGTGCTGTTTTACGATCTCGCCCTTGTGGTGGCCGGCGGGCTTTTGATCGGCACGCTCTTAACGCTGGTCTTCGTGCCCAGCCTCTTTGCGCTCTTCTTTATTCGAACCGCACGCCGGGATGCGGCTGCGGCGCATGCTGCGTGAACGGCCAACAAACGGGCAAGACAGGGTGAGACCTTGGCCTAAGGCGCCCGGCGGGGGGTCGCGCCGGGGCGCTCCTCGCAACGCAGGATGGGGTACGGATCGAGCTGCAACGTCGGGCCTAGTGGCGGGCGCTACGGCGTGAGTAACGGAGGGCGTAGCGGCGTGAGTGGCGGCGGGCGCGCAGGAAGTCCTTTCCCACGGCATGTAATCATGACAGCTTTGCCGGAAGGATCGAAGAAAATGCATCGGGAGGCGGGAGAATGCCGTTATTGAACCGGCTTGTCGGGCGCATAGCGCCAGCGCTGTGCTTGGGGCTATTCCTGACCGGTCCCGGCCATGCGCAGGATCCAGCCGATGCCGATACGGCGGCGACGGCGGAAGAGGTGGTGGCACAAGAGAGCGTGGCGGAAGACACTGCACCCGACACGCTTGCCGATGACGAGGCCTATGTGTTGCCCGAGGACGAGCTCGATACGCTGGTTGGGCCGATTGCGCTTTATCCCGACGCGCTCCTCACCCAGATCCTGGTGGCGGCGACCGTTCCGCTCGACATCGTCAAGGCCCAGCGCTGGGTGGCCGATAAAGCGGCGCTTGCCGACGATGCGCGGGCCGCCGCGGCCGAAGCCGAGGGCTGGGACCCCAGCGTTCAGGTCTTGGCCGCCGGCTTTCCCGGGATCGTGACCATGATGGCCGATGAACTTGACTGGACCCAGCGTCTGGGCGACGCGATGGTCGCACAGACGGACGATGTGCTGGACGCAATCCAGCGGCAGCGTGCGGTGGCCCAGGCGTTGGGCAATCTCGACAGCAACGCGGCCCAAACCGTCACCGTCGAGGAGGATGCGATCACCATCGAACCGGCCGAGACGGAGGTGATCTATGTTCCGAGCTACACCGAAACGGTCTACACCCAACCGGCGACGAGCGCGGCGGTGGTCAGCACGCCCTCTAGCGCGACCTATGACAGCGGCGATCTCCTGGCGACCGGGCTGATCAGCTTCACCGCCGGGTTGATCGTGGGCAGCATCTTCGACGATGACGACGATTACTGGTATGGCTACTGGCGGCCGCACCCTGGTTATCCTTATGTCGGCTGGCACGATCGGCGGGTTTATCCGCGCCCGGGCTATCGTGGGCCAAACACCTGTATCAACTGTGATATCAGCATCAATCGTGGGCGGATCGACATCGACCGCGACGGCGCCTGGCGCCCGTCGGACCGCCGGCGCAACGAGGCGCGCGACCGCCTGCGCAATGACCGTCGCGCCACTCCGCCTCCAGGGCAGCGCCCGGAGGCGCGACCCGATCTGCGCGACCGGAACCCGGCTGCGCGCGACGTCTCGGAGCGTCTGCGCGCGCGAAGCCCCTCAACCACCCGGCCGGCACGGCCCGAAGCTAGGCCCCAAAGGCTGCCCCAAATGCGGCCCACGACGCCCGACACACCCTTGAAGCTGCGTCGCGAGTCGACCCCGCGGCGGGCCGAGACCCTGCGACGGGGCACAGAAAGCCTCAGAGCACGCGAGCGACCCACCCGCGAGACCCGCACCCGACCGACCACGCGCCCAGCGACTCGGCCAGCAACCCGGCCCGCAACCCGGCCCGCAAATCGGCTGCAGCGCCGGACAAGCCCGCGGGCGACTGCAACCACGCCTGCGGCCCGCAACCCCAAGGTTCGCGAGCGCACCACCCGGCAACGCACGCCGCGGCGCCAGCGCTGATCGATGCCCCTTATGCGCACATTTCCATCCCAAAGGAGCCGCCCTATGCGCATCGCCGCCCTGTCTTGCCAAGCCGCCAGATTTTGCCTCGTAACCTCGCTCGCTCTGACCGCGCCGCTTGCCGCCTCTGCCGAGCCGGCGCGCTATGATAGTCCGGACGCGGCGGTTGCAGCGCTGATCGCCGCCCTCGAGGCCCGCAGCCGCGACGACCTGCTTGCCGTCTTCGGGGCAGAGAACGAAGAGGTCATCCTGTCGGGCGACCCCGAACAGGACCGGGACGACTGGACCGCGTTTTATCGTGCCTATTCCGAGCTTAACCGCATCGCGGTGCAGGCCGACGGGTCGGCGCGGCTTTATGTCGGCCGCCAGCAGGAACCCTTCCCGGTGTCGATGATCGAGGGCGGTGGCGGCTGGTTCTTCGATGCCGCCGCGGCGGCCGAAGAGATTGCCCTGGCCCGGATCGGGCGCAATGAGCTCGACGTCATCGACGTAATGCGCCGCTATGTGGCCATTCAGGCGGCGTATCGGCGGGTCGATCATGATGGCGATGGCGTGATGGAGTTCGCCGCCAGTATCCTTGGCGCACCGGGCAAGCGCGACGGCCTTTTCTGGCCCGAAGAGCCGGGAACGCCGGCCAGCCCCTTAGGCGACATCGCGGCCCGGGCGGCGGCGAGCGGCTATAGCGTCGACGGGATCGACCGGGCGCCGGAGCCCTTTTTGGGATACTATTTTCAAATCCTGCAAAAACAGGGCACCGCCGCGCCTGGCGGAGCGCTCGACTATCTGGTCAACGGAAACATGGTGGCTGGCCATGCGCTGCTTGCCTTTCCGGCAGGTTACCGCGACACCGGGGTGATGAGCTTCATTGTCGGCGAGAACGGCGTGGTCTACGAGGCAGATCTTGGCGAGGCGACACTGGAACTGGCCGCGGAGATCGACCGTTTCGATCCGACCGAGGATTGGCTCGCCTTGCCCGAAGAATAGGCCGGCCAAGCTGACCATGTGGGCGCCGGCCATGTGCGCCGCCGCTTAGCGCTTGCCCCCCATTTGTGCGCCGCCGCTCAGGCGCTCAACCGATCCACCCGGTTGCAGACCCCGGCGCTGCGCCCCGTCTGACGCGCTGTGGCGTAGCGCGGGGCGACGTGCGATGGCCTGCCTCGGCGGCATTTCGAACCCGCCAAGATAGCCAAACCTATTCGAGATGAAGGCCGAGGGTGTACAGGATCGGTTGGGACGCGCACCCGAAGATCTGCTCGGTTCGGCCTTGCCCGCGCCTGCCGGCGGTCGGGCGCAACGCGCTTAGCCGACCTCGCGCGATGCATTCCATTTGCGCGTCCAATGCGCCCCGAAACTCATCGGCGGGTGCCTGGGGCTGCTTCCGGCCGGCACGCAACTGGGCAACGGTTCGATCAGGGCGTCGTAATTGGGCTGATGGAAGAAGGGCATCGAGATGCGGCGCGCGGTCGAGGCCAGATGCGCGGGAGGATTGACGACCCGATGCAGGGTCGAGATCCAGACATCGTTGGTCCAGATCTGCATTGCATCGCCGATATTGACGATAAAGCTGCCCTCGCTTGGCATCACATCGATCCAGGCGCCGTCGCGCCGTCGTGCCTGCAGGCCGCCGGGTGCTTGATCGGCGGTCAGGATCGTCAGCGTACCGTAATCGGTATGCGCCCCGCCGCGAAGTTGCCCGGGTACCGGCGGCGCGTGCTGTTCGGGATAACAAATCAGCCGCAGCGCGCTGATATTGCGGTCGAGATGCGGCGTGAAGAAATCCGGCGGACAACCGAGTGCTACCGCAAAGATCTCCATCAGCGTATCCGCAAGCCCGTTCATCCGGCGATAATATCCTTCCATTGTCGCGCGAAACCCCGCAGGCTTTTCGGGCCAGATATTGGGGTGGAAGAAGTCGCCCGCATCGGGGCCGGTATGGTAGAGGTCGTCGGCGATCTCGATGGGGCCGATATCGATCAGCTCTTTCAGATCGGGCGGCGCCGCCTCGCCCAAACCGGCCGATAGCTGCTCGGCGGCCAGCGGCGTATAGCCCCGGCTGATTTGCGGCGCGGGTTGCCGGATCGTCAGCTTCTCAACCTCTGGCAATAAGAAAAACCGGTCGGCCATCGCCATTGTCGCATCGATCTCTTCTGTCGGAACGCCGTGGCCTGAAACGGTAAAAAATCCGATCTCACGGCTTGCGGCATCGACCTTCTTTGCGACCGTATGGCGTGCCGCCGCATCGCCCAGCCGGAAGGGCGCGATGTCGATATTCGGGATCCCTGAGGTCATTCCGCCCTAGGCCTTTGCGCTGAGTTCGGTGCAGGATTCAAGAATCACCGGCTGTTCGATATGCGGGCCCGCTACCTCGAAGAACTTGCTGGTCGCCGGTGAGCCGTTGTGCCGGTCGCGCGCCTCGATCGAAACAAAGCGTTCATAGGTCGTGAAGAGATGGTCGTTCTCCAATCCGCGGGCGACGTAAAACGATACCGTCTCTGGCTCATGCGCGGCCACATAGGCCGCAACCTCCAACAGGGCCGCTTCGACCAGAGCTGCCTTGCCCGGATTGGCCTTCAACACTGCCGTTATGGTGATCATGCTTGACCCTCCTGCCCATTGCAGCCCCTCAACCATTGAAATGACAACCATCAAAAACGCAATGAATTTTACGCATTGCGGCCGCCAATCGCCAGATGGCTTCTGACAAGCTGCAACCCATGCTAGAAATACGCGACCGGCGATGCCGATAAGAGCTGGAGCCAAGAATGAAGACGATCTGGGCGCGCGCCTGCGTTCTGGCGCTGTTGGTGCTGTCGGGATGCAGCACCGGGGTGCCGGAGTTCGGGCTCTATCAGCAGGCCTATGAGGCGCAGTATGCCGAAAGCGCGCGCGTGCTCGACCGGCTGGGCACGGCCGAAGCGATTTTGCGCGAGCGGCGCGCCGCGGCCGAGCCGGGGATCGCGCCCTTCGATCCGGACCGGGCGGGGCAGCTGCTTGGCTTAGACGAGCCGCCGCTGACTGCCGGCCTCCGGCGCAGCCTCGATGCGCTCAAATCCTTCAACGACGCTCTGAGTGGTCTGGCAACCGGCGAAGCGGCGGCGGTTCTGTCGGCGCGGATCGGTTCGGCCAGCGCAGCGCTGTCTGCCGCCTCGCAATCGATCCTGGCCGCAGGCGGTCTCGCCATAGCGGCCGTTTCGTCGCTGGAAGGCAGCGTTGCTGCCGCCTTGCCGGTGCTTGAACGTCTCGCCGCGATCTCGGACCGGGCGCGGTTTCGCGACGCTTTGCTGGAGGCCTATCCGGATATGCGCGCGCTGCTCGTTGCCTTGCGCGCGGGAACGCCGGATCTGTTTGAGGTTATGCTCGAGGCACGCAAGACCCCCGGCTCCCTGTCCGGGGTCGACGGTGTCGCGCGGGCCGATCTGCCGCTTTTAGAAGAGGATCGCCGGCTGCTGGCCGGCTGGGTCGTGCTGCTTGACGAAACCTTGCGGGCCATGGATCTCGCCGCGACCGTGATCGCCGATCCCGCGGCGCAGGCGGGCATTACCGCCCTCACCGAGGCAGCCGTAGAGGTGCAAACATTGGCGGACATCATCAAGGCCTTGCGCAAGACCAATTGAACCAAGCGTATTAGGAGGACATCGCATGGATAGGGACGCGGTTCGGATTGAGCTCAAGACACTCCGGCGACGGCTGGAGACCAGGTTTGCCGAGGCCAAGGCCCGGGCGGATCAGCCCGAAATGGACCGGCTGGTGGGTATTGCGGGCGATATCGACGCGCTTCTTGCAGAGTTGGCGCTGATCGGCCTGGCGCAGCTTGTCGCGAGCGTCGACGATATCCGCAGCCGGCTTGAGGGGCGCGCCAGCACCATCGGCAGCCGGCTTGCAACCGCCTCGCTGCGCGACATCGAACGCATTCTGGCCGAGGTGATGGGCCAGACCGGGGAAGAGGCTGTCCCACTGCGCGACAGCGCAGGCCCGGCGCCGCAAACCGAGCCCGGGGACCCGATCGATCCCGAGCCGCTGGTGCTGAGCGCGGTTGCGGCGCCGGAGCCGCTTGTGGAGCCGGCAACGCGTCCGGGAACGCGTCCGGGGTCGCAGGCGCATCCGGGGCAGGGCGATGCGCCAGAGGTCTCGTCCGGCCGCCTGATCCTAAGCGAGGCGCATCTCGTCGCGCTTTGGAAACGCTCGCTCTTTCCTATCGATGGCGGCGGCATCATCGTCTTCGGTCTGCGGGGTTGCCGGCCAGTCGAGACGGCCGGCACCGCGCTGGCGCCCGGCCATGAGATCATTTTGACGCCGGTCAACTACACCACCATGAACTGCACGCTGGGTCACTGGCGCCCGGGCGCCGGGCTGGCGCTTTTTCCCGGCTCGACCGTGCCGTTCGGACCGGCGGTGGAAAAACATGTGGCCCGGAACGGCGTCGGTGTGAACCAGATCGGCCGTGGCCGCTACAAGAAATACTCCGCCGGCTGGCATAAGCGCTCGGACGGTCCGGGCGGGCATTGGGCGCTGCTGCAGGATTGCGCCATCACGCTGCAGCGAACCGGTGATGACGCCGATTTCGATCTGCTCGACCGGTGGGAGGCAGGGCGCATCGCGGGCGACAACATCCACTGCGCCTTTCATATGGGGTTTCATGGCGGCGGGGCGGTTGCGGGTTTCTCCTCGCTGGGCTGCCAAACCGTGGCCGGGACCGTCAAGAAGGGTGCGCGGGGCAGCGAGGCCGGTGCCTGGCGCCGCTTCATTGAGCCCTTTCAGGATCGCCTCGGCGCACAGAAGCGATGCGCCTATGTGCTCTTTTCAGCCGAAGAGGCGCAGCAGATGATCCGGACCCGCCTGGCCGGGAAAACGGTTTTGCTGCGCATGGGCTCTGCCGGCCCGCTCGTGGCCGATCTGCAGGCGGCGCTGAACGCGGTGGCGGGCGCGAGCGTCGCGGTGGATGGCGATTTCGGCGTCGGGACGTTTCAGGCGGTGATCGACTTTCAGACCGCGGTTTTCGGCCCGGACGGCGATGACGGTATCGTCGGCCCGGAGACGGCCGCCAGGCTGGGCCTGACCCTTCCACAGTTTGACTTTGACGATGCCATCGGCGGCGGGCCTGGGCATAGCGACCCCGGCGGCCCCGGCGGGGGTGGCGGCCCCGGCGGGGATGGCGGCCTCCGCCCACCTGTAACCGCGCCACGCAGCGGCGGGCATGGCCCTGTCGCGCCAGGCTCCGTTTCGTTCAGCCCCGCCGCACCAGGCCCCGCTTCGCCAGGAACAGCCCTCGCCTGGGGCCGGACGGCGCGCGCCAGGCATGGTCAGGCTTTCAACGACAGGGTCATTGCGATTGCCAACGGTCTCGGTGCCGACCCCAACCACCTGATGGCCGCGATGGCCTTTGAAAGTGCTGACAGTTTCCGCACCGACATTGCCAACCCGATCAGCGGCGCGACAGGGCTGATCCAGTTCATGGATTTCACCGCGAAGGAGCTGGACACGTCGCTGCCCGAGCTGGCGATGATGAGCGGGCTTGAGCAGCTCGATTTCGTGGAGCGCTATTTTCAGGCCAAGGCCAGAGGCCGGCGTTTGGTCGCGCTCAGCGATGTCTACATGGCGATCCTGTGGCCCAAAGCGATCGGTGCGCTGGAGAGCTTCGTGTTGTTCTCAGAAGGCGAGCGCGCTTATGCGCAGAACAAGCCGCTCGATATCAACAAGAACGGGGCGGTGACCAAGGCCGAGGCGACAAGCAAAGTGCAGGACAAGCTTGTGCTGGGCATGAAGCCGGATCGCTTCGGATGAGCGGCAAGAGCGGCATGACGGCGCTCTGCCGTTCGGGCTGCGCCCGCCGCTTGCGCTGAGATGGAGCCTGAAGGCCTCTTTCTTACTGCGCCGCCGGGGCTCGAACCGTTCTTGGCCGAGGAAGCGGTCGCGGCGGGTTTCGGCGATGTTGTTGCGCAACCCGGCGGGGTGAGCCTTGCCGGTGGTTGGGCCACGGCATGGCGCGCCAATCTGCAGCTGCGCGGCGCGACCCGGGTGCTGGCGCGCCTCACCTCGTTTTACGCCGTCCATCTCGCCCAGCTCGACAAGCGGGCGCGACGGCTACCCTGGGCGGCGCTGCTGGGCGGTCGGGCCCCGGTCGCGGTCGATGCAAGCTGCCGCAAGAGCCGGATTTATCATGAGGGTGCTGCCGCGGAACGGCTGCGTGCCGCGTTGGAGGCCTCAGGTCTGCGCACTGGCCCGGGCGGGCTTCGCCTGATGTTGCGGATCGAGGCGGATCTCTGCACGATCAGCCTCGACACCTCCGGCGAACCGTTGCACCGGCGTGGCTTTAAACAGGCAGTCGGCAGGGCGCCCATGCGCGAGACTATGGCTGCGCTCTTTCTGCGCGCCTGCGGCTATTGCGGGCGCGAGGCCCTGCTCGACCCGATGTGCGGCTCGGGCAGTTTTCCCATCGAAGCAGCCGAGATCGGTGCCGGTTTGATGCCAGGGCGGGCGCGCCAGTTTGCCTTTGAGCAGCTGCCGGGCTTCGATCCGGAGGCGTTTGCGACCCTGCGCCAAACCGACAGCCCCGGCAATGCACCGCTTTGCTTCGGCTCGGATCGCGACGCGGGCGCGGTTGTCATGGCACAGGCGAATGCGGCGCGGGCCGGGGTTGCGGCCCTTACCCGCTTTTCGCATCGCGCCGTCAGCGACATCGCCAGGCCGGACAGCGCGGGCGCGCCAGATGCAGAGCCCGGCCTGGTTATGGTCAACCCGCCTTATGGCGGGCGGATCGGCAAAACCGGCGCGCTGACTGCGCTCTACGCGGCGTTGGGCAAGACACTTAAGGCCCGGTTCGTCGGCTGGCGCGTGGGTTTGATCACAGCCCAAGCGCCGCTGGCTCAGGCAAGCGGTCTGCCTTTCGGCCCGCCCGGACCGGCGGTGCCGCACGGACCGCTCAAGGTCCGTCTCTATCAGGCGCAGCTCTAAGCGTGTTGACGCGACGGCCAGGGCTGCATACCCCGCGCCGCGCAGGTGCCGCGCTAGGGCATGCGGAAACCCCGCCGCCCCGGCGTCGCTTCATGCTATGCTGCGCGCTTTGGCGGTGCGCGAAGGGGGGCTTTCTATGAACGACGACGATTCAGGCTTGACCCGCCTCGCTTTCATCGGCTTTGGCGAGGCGGCCACGGCCTTTCTGGGAGGTTGGGATGCTTTGCGCCCGGCCCATATTGCGGCCTACGACCTTAAGGGCGCTGCGATTGCGGACCGCTATCGGCGCTACGGCGTGGCGGGATGTGCGAGGCCGGGCCAAGCGCTTGACACTGTTCAGGCGGTTTGGTGCCTGGTGACCGCCGATCAGGCGCTGACTGCGGCCGAAGCGGCGGCGCCGGTTCTTTCGGCCGGTACGCTTTGGCTCGACGGAAATTCTTGCGCGCCGCAGACAAAGCGCGCTGCGGCCGCGGCGATCGAGACCGCCGGCGGGCGGTATGTGGACGTTGCAATTATGGCGCCGGTTCATCCTGCGCGCCACCGCGCCCCGCTGCTGCTTTCCGGCCCGCACAGCGCGGCGGCCGGACGCATGCTAAAGAGCTTAGGCATGCAGCCCAGCACGGTGGGCGCGCGGGTCGGCGAGGCATCGGCGATCAAGATGATCCGGTCGGTCATGATCAAGGGGATGGAAGCGCTCAGTGCCGAATGCTTCCTGGCGGCGCGCCGTGCCGGGGTGGAGGACCGGGTGCTCGCCTCGCTCGACGCCTCCAATCCCGAGATCGCTTGGGCGCAGCAGGGCGCCTACAACCTCGGCCGGATGATGGCGCATGGTGCACGCCGGGCCGCCGAGATGCACGAGGCCGCACAGACGGTGGCGGGATTGGGCCTGGGTGGCGGAATGAGCTCTGCCACCGCGGCATGGCAGGCGCGTATTGCCGCTTTGGGCGTGGCGCCGGGTGCGGACGATCTGGTCACGCTGGCCGATCGGCTGCTGGCCGGCTTGTCGGCGCCGCCGCCACCCGATCGCACGCTCTGCGCGGCGGAGACAACCAAAAGCGACCGCGGCTGAATGCCCAGGGTTGTCGCCGGGGTCCTCGCGTCCCGATCCAAGCTCCAGCCAATTCGGTGGGTGTATTTTCGGGAGGCGCGCTGCGCCCGCATCGACGGCTATCATCGGCCGGGCAAGACTGCTTTTGCGATAGCGACGGCGAAAGCGATAGCGATAGCGATAGCGATAGCGAAAGCAATAACGACTGCGCGAGCGATAGCGACCGCCGCCCGCTTTCGCCCGCAGCGCGCCGATCCGACCCCCCCAAAGCGGAGGCGCCGATGATCGACCCAAGGGCGGATGCGGTGCCTGTACCGGGCGGCACCGCGCTGGTCGGCACCGCGCAGGCGCAGATTGCCGAGGACGGCGAAAGCCCCATGCGCCAGGCGCGCATCGCCCCGTTTTGGATCGGGACCACGACCGTGACCAATGCTGTTTTCGCGGCCTTCGTTGCGGAGACCGGCTATGTCACCGAAGCTGAACGCTTCGGCTGGTCTTTCGTTTTCTGGGCCGATGTGCCCGAGGCGCTGGGACCCACGCAGGCGGTTCAGGGTCTGGAATGGTGGCGCAAAGTGGAAGGGGCGAGCTGGCGGCGCCCCGAAGGCCCTTATTCACAGGCCGATCCGGCACATCCTGCGGTCCATGTTTCTTGGCATGATGCGCGGGCCTGTGCGGCCTGGGCAGACGGCCGCCTGCCTTCGGAGGCGGAGTGGGAGCATGCCGCGCGCGGCGGGCTGGGCGATGTCCGCTACCCTTGGGGCGACGCCGAGCCGGACGATTCCAGCCATTTTCCCTGCAACATCTGGCAAGGACGGTTTCCCCACCACAACAGCTGTGCCGATGGCTATGCCACGACAGCGCCGGCGCGATCCTTCGCGCCCAACGGCTACGGGCTCTACAATATGGCCGGCAATGTCTGGGAGTGGACCTCAGAGCCGTTTCGGGTGCCTTCGATGCGCAAGCAAGTGCGCCGACGCCTGGAGGGGATGCGCGGCTATAAGCTGCTAAAGGGCGGCTCGTTCCTTTGCCACCGCAGCTATTGCTTTCGCTACCGCATCGCCGCGCGCTCGGGCAACGCGCCGGATAGCACGACGACCCATCAGGGTTTTCGCCTGGTCTGGGATCGGGACCCGAACCGCGCCTCTGCTTCCCGCCGCTAAACCCCAAGCAAGCCCCGGCTGAGCCCCGGCCAACCCACAGTTGAGGCCCGGGGCCGTTCAATCGTCGATCGGTCTCCGCTCAGTCGCCGTCTTTCAGCGGCCGCGTCCGGGCGACGCTTTCCAAAAGCGCAAAGGCGCCAAGGCCGGTGACCGGCCGCAATGCCGGCTGCTCGGAGATCTCGATACGCTCCGGCAGGGCCGGCGTCAGGCTCACCGTTTGGGTGCGCAGGATCCGTTCGATCTCGGGTTTCAGGGCGACGCCAAAGGGCTGCGCGGCCGTATGCAGGCGCAGCAAACTGCTGGGATCGGTCTTCATCGTTTCGCTCGCTGACAAAGGGCAATGCCGCGGCTTCACGAAGGCACATGTGGCTGAGGCTGGGTGAAGCCTGCCCCAGAGAGCGTTACCAGACAATGAATTTTTTGCGCCGCGTCGCAGGCAGGCCGGCGCGCCGGTGGTAGCACCACCCGGTTCCGGGGGCTCTAGCCGGCGCCGGCGTTGTCGTCCGCCCAACTTTCCAGAAACAGCAGCATCGCCTCGCTTGGGCAGCTTTCCAAATAGGCCTGCGGCAGCGCCGCCCCGGCCTCAAGCAGCAGCCGCGCACAGCCGATATGATCGCGCGTTGCGGCATACGGGCAATACGCTGCACCATGCAGCACGCTGCCCAAAGCGTCGCCGCCAAAGCGGTTGCGGCGGGTCAGATCGGGGGCCTGGGTCAGAAAGAAGGCCACACGGTCGGCCATACCCTCCCAACCGGCGATCATCAGCGGCGTCATGTCGGTTTCCGTTGCAAGGTTCGGGTCAAACCCTGCCGCAACCAGCGCCTGAAGCGGCGCGAGAGGCCCGGGAACGGAGGCGAGGCGGGCCAGAAGCAGACGGTCCTCGGCCCCCAGAGCATCCACATCCAGCGGCTCGCCTGGCGCCCGACCGCGCGCGCAGGCCGCCAGGATGGCTTCGCTGGGCGACAGGGCGGGTGCCGCGCCACGCTCGGACAGGAAATTCGCAAAAGCGGCGTTGCCGTAGATCCGCGCGGTGGCGTAGGGCGTGTGCCCATGCCAGCGCGCATGCGGGTCCGCGCCATGCGCTAAAAGCAGCGCCGCAAAAGCCGCGCCGCGTCCGCGCCGGGCCGCCTGATGCAAAGCGGGCACGGTATCGGCCGGCCGATCCGGGTCGGCGCTGAACGCCCCGTTGGGATCGGCCCCATAGTCAAGCAGCAGGCGCACCGCCTCCAGATCGTCGAAATCGAGTGCCCGGGGCAGGGCGTTGGTGCCGCGGGTTCTCACCCCATGGGCAAAAAGCAGTTCCAACCCCTCATGATGGCCAAGTTCGGTCGCGTGATAAAGGCTCTCTTCGTCATCGGGCGATGCGCCCTGGGCCAGAAGCCAAGCGGCCAGCGGCATATTGTTGGCATGCCCAAGCGCGGCGTAGAGGGGCGAGTAGCGATGATCTGTGTCCGGCCCGGCCGACGCGCGGCCATTCACATCGGCGCCATGGGCAACCAGCAACGCGGCCAGCGCCAGCATGGCGTCTCGACGCGCCGGCGCATGGTGGATGAACTGCGAGAAGGCAAGATGCATCAGGGGCGAGCGCGGGCCGATCGGGCGTGTCGCTAGGCCAGGATCCCGGGCAAGGGCTGCCGTGACGGCCTTAAGCTCATAGGTCGCAATCTGCAGGTCGAGGGCTTCGCCGGCCAAGTCCGGCTCGGCCTCCAGAAGCCGCCGGATCGCCCAGCGCTGCCCGTGATAAAGCGCATGGCGCAAGCGCTCGGCCCGCCGGGCGCGCGACATGGCGGCGGCCTCGAGCCCGAATTTCAGCTTGGGCCAGCTGTCATACCCGGCCTCTACGGCGACGACATGCAGAAAGTCGGCATATTTGGGCGCCATGGCCCCAGACCCGCCCCTTTCGGGCAGGATCGCGCGCAGGCGCGCGGCCGCGGCCGGATCGCCCGCAGCGAAGGCTTTCTTTAGCGCCTTGGCGCCGGCACGGTGTCGGTCGATGGGTGATTTCACAGGCTCTCTCCTGCATCTGCCCAACGGTCCGCTGCTTGGGCGCATGGAGAAAAGCCAATGCGATATGCGCGTTGCGAGGTGCCCAAACGGGCTGTCCGCGGACCCGGTTGCCGCCTCATCGGCACCGCCCGATCTAGCGGCTTGCGGCGCGGGCATCAACCCGGTTCGTGCACCCCTTCGCCGGCCCGCTGCGGCGTTCGCGGGGGCAGCGCTAGATCCCAATCGCCGTTGCGGCGATGGCGCCCCCCAGGATCAGGCAAAGCGGGGAATAGAAGATCCGGTCGAGGCGTCGAAACGGCTCCTCAGGGGTGGCGCGATGCCAATATGGCGTGTAGCCGACCGCACCGCGGACCAAGAAAACGAAGCTTGCGCCGACAAGAGCGGGCCAGACCAGCGCGGGCGGTTCGGCGTCCAAGACCGCTATGGTCAGCAGTAGGGCCACTACAAAAAGTGCGGCCGCGACCAGCGCGCAGGCCAAGGCGTTGGGCATTTTTTCGACCCCGGGAAAGCCTGCCACCGTTCGGGCGAGTTGCCCCTCGTCGCCCACCGGCCACCAAACGCGCGCCGCCCATGCAGCATGCAGCGCAGACAGCGCAAACAGGGTGAGACAGGCAAAAAGACTGAACGCGACCATCAAGGTCCTCCGATTAGCGCGCCGGTCGTCCGACCAGTCTATGGCCCAAAAAGCCCGAAGCGCGCGCGGTCGCGATGCAATGTCGCGGCCATTCCACAGGGCGGAAGGGCGCTGTCTGCTAGACGTTGACAAGAATACTCGACAAAAATAACGCTCAAGTGAAGGACGACAAACCTGCCCAGCCCTTCTCGCCAGGCCAGAGATCAAGCGAGAGGGTCGGGATGACAGGGCAACGGTTTGGGTTGGCTGCAATGGGCGTATTCGCCGCGACAGCCGGAGCTGCACAGGAAGCGACGCGGTTGGACCGGATTGTGGTCTCGGCCGGCGAGGAGAAGGTGGCCATCGAGACCCCCCAGGCGGTGACGGTGATCGAGCGGGAGGATATCGAGATCCTGCAGCCCGACACCATCGGCGACGCCATCGAAACCGCGCCGGGCGTAACCACGGTCGGTGCCGATCGGGTGCTGGGCGAAAGCCTCAACATTCGGGGGATCGGTACCGCCGCATCTTCAGACGAGCCGCGCATCATTTTCAATGTCGACGGGGTGACACGGTTTTACGAGCAATACCGGCTGGGCTCCTACTTCACCGATCCGGAGCTTTTCAAGCGGGTCGAAATTCTGCGCGGCCCGGCGTCGTCAACGCTGTACGGTTCGGGCGCGATTGCCGGCGTGGTTGCGCTGGAGACCCGCGATCCGGCCGATTTCATCCCCCCTGACCGGGATTGGGCGCTGCGACCGAAAGTCGGGATCACGTTCAACGAAAACGACACCGGGTTCCTGGTCTCGGGTATCGCGGCTTACCGCCCGGCGGAAGGCTTTGAAGTGCTGCTCAACGGGACGTTCCGCAACACGCCAGAATACACCGACGGGTCGGGCGTGGTGGTCGACGGCACCGACTCGGAGACCTATTCGGGGCTGCTCAAGGGTGTCTTTACCTTCGGGCAGGACGATGCGAGCCAGATCGATCTGTCCTGGACCCGCTTTCAGACCGAGCTGAACGATCAGCCTTATTCACAGACCGGGCTGGGCGGTGGCATCTTCAACGCGTTCGGCACGGTCGATCGCGATATCGAAGACGACGTCATCCAGGCGAGCTACAGCTACACCCCGGCCGACAATGACTGGATCGATCTGACGCTGTCTCTGGCCTATTCCTCCTCGCGTAACGAACAGGACGATGTCGATCCGAACCTTATCTTCGCCTTCGGCGAAACCTGGGAGGTAGAGTATAACAGCTGGCAATTCCGTGGCGAGAACACCGCCACGATCGCCGGATCGAACTGGGAGGCGTTTTTGACCGGCGGCCTACAGGCGGCCCGTCAGGATCGCGTATCCGATGCAACCCTTTTCGGGCAGCCCTTCAATATCGGCTCGCATCCCGGGGGTGAGCAGCTCTCCCTGGGCGCCTATTTTCAGGCCGAGGTGATCTATGACAATTGGCTTACGATCATTCCCGGGGTGCGCATCGACTATATCGAGACCGAGGCTGACGGCGTCGTGCCGGACACAGTCACGATCCGCGAGCATGACTTCACCCTAGTCTCGCCGAAGATCGCGGCGCTCGCCCAGGTTACCGACTGGCTGGGCGTCTTCGGCTCGATCGCGCATACCGAGCGTGCGCCGGTGATCGACGAGCTTTACGATGTCGACAATTTTAACACACCGCAAATCGGCGATCCGGAGAAGGAGAAATCTTTCAATATCGAAGGCGGGGTGGCGCTGTCCTTTACGAATCTGGTTCAATCGACCGATGCGTTGCAGATCAAGACCACCGCATTCTATAACGAGATCGACGATCTGATCTTTCGGTCAAACGACGGGCTGCCCTACACCAACGATGCTTCGGCGGAGTATTACGGTTTGGAGATCGAGGCGGCGTATGAGTCGCGCTTTTACTTTGCGCGACTGGCCTATTCGATGATCCGCGGCGAGCTTTTTGATGGGACAAACCTCGATTCGATCCCGGCCGATGAGCTGCGCGCGACCGTCGGGTTCCGGGTGCCGAGCTATGACATTGAGGTCGGCTGGACGAGCGTTTTGGCCGCGGCACAGGACGATGTGTCGAACCCGGCCAACATGGTGCCCGGCGGCGGTGCGCCCACACCGGGCTATGCGGTGCACGACATCTATGCAAGCTGGACGCCCGATCAGGGGATGCTGGCGGGAACCGAGGTGCGTCTGGCCATCGAAAATGTCTTCGACAAGCGCTACCGCCCGCATCTATCGGGCGACGAGGCCCCTGGTCTGACGGCCAAGCTGACCCTGGCGCGCGCCTTTTAGACCGCCGGGGCCGCCGGCCTCGGACAGGCCGGCGCATCCCCCGGGGAGAGGAGCGGAATGGAGAGTAGCCTGCAGACGGCGCTAGACTTTGTGCTGCGAGGCGGCCCGGCGATGATTGCCATTGCCGGGCTTTCGGTTCTGTTGCTTGCGCTTGTTTTGTGGAAGTCGGTCGCGCTGATGATCCTTGCACCCTGGCGACGCGGGCGCGCCCAGGCCGCGCTGCTGGCTTGGGCGCAATACCGCGATGACGAGGCGCTGGCGCTTAGCGGTCGCGCTATGCTTGGCCGGTTTCTGGGCAGTACGATCAAGGCCGTCCGCACGCTGCCCGAGGCGCATGCGCGCGAGCGTGCCGAGGCCGCGGCGCTTTCAGCGCTGGAGGAGTTGCGCGCCGGTGCCCGCGCGCTCGATCTGATTGCGACGATCGCGCCGCTGTTGGGGCTTCTGGGGACGGTTCTGGGGATGATCGGGGCGTTTCAGGCGCTGCAGGAAGCTGGCAGCCGGGCCGATCCGGCCGTTCTGGCCGGCGGAATATGGGAGGCGCTGCTGACCACGGCGGCGGGCATGGCGGTCGCTATTCCAGCGACGGTCGCCTCGGTCTGGCTGGACGGCATCGCACATCGGGCTGGGCGCGACATGGAGGCGGCGGCGACGGCGATCTTTACCCGGCCCGTTCGACGCACGGCCGAGGCGCGGGCCGCCTGATGGGGTTGAACCTGCCCCCATCGCGGCGCCGACGCCCGTCGCTGACACCGATGATCGACGTGGTGTTCTTGCTGCTCGTCTTCTTCATGCTCGCCTCGCGGCTGGGTGTGGAGACGGCGATGACCGTGACGGTCGGCGGGGACGGGCAAACCGGCTGGACCGGGCCGCCGCGCCTTGTCGATCTGCGCGCAGACACTTTGGCGCTGAACGGCGTCGGCATCGCGCTCGACGCGCTTCCCACACGGTTGCAACGGCTGATGGCGGCGCCGGGCGATCCGGTGATCCTGCGGGTGCATGACGGAACGCCGCTGCAATCCATGGTCGATGTCATTGCTGCCCTACAAGCGGCCGGGTTCACCGGCCTTGTGGTTACGGACTGACGATGCGTCTGCCCGGACCGTCTCAGGCACCGCCGCGCGAGGCGATCCTGCCGATGATCAATGTGGTCTTCCTCCTGCTGATCTTTTTCCTGATGTCGGCAACAATCGCCCCGCCCGACGCGTTTGCGGTGCAGCCGCCCGAGGCCGAGAGCGAGGCGCCGGCCGAGACGCTGCCCGTGCTTCTATTGTCTGCAGAAGGCGTGATCGGTTATCGCGATCTGCGCGGCGACGCGGCGCTTGAAGCGGCCCTTGACGATGCGGTCACGCAGATCCGTGGCGACGGTGCGGCGGATGCGCAACAGGTCGCACGGCTTATCAAGCGGCTGCGCAGCGCCAGCGCTGCACCGATCGTGCTGATCACCCAGCCCCCAGCCGCGCAATGAAGCGCCTGGCCTTCACCCCGTTTTTGTTTCTGGCCGTCGGGGCGCATGCCGCAGCGATCCTTGCATGGTCGCATGACGATCGGGGCGGGCAGCCCGGAGCGAAGGCCGAGGTGAACGCGATCGCGATTGCGGGCCTTCAGGGCTTGATCGCGGAGTGGGAGAAACCCCCCGCAACTGCCCCTGCCCCAAAATCGGCTGAGCCGAACGCGCCGGCGCCTGCCGATCTCTTCGCACCGCCCGAGGCAACAGAGACGCCGCAGGCGGATGCGCAACCGCAGCGCGCGATGCTGCCTCCCCTGGACCCGCCCGTCGGTGCGTTCACCCCCCCTTCGTCAAGTAAGGCTCCACCGCCGGAAACGACGCTGCCCACGACAAACTTGCCTGCCTTGCGCGGCCCGACCCCCAGCTCGACGCTTGCCGCACGCATGCCCGATCTTGCTGCGGTTCCGACGGCGCCCGCGATCGCGGCAGCACCCGCCGCGTTGCCACCCGCTCGGCCCCAAAGCGAGGCTGCACCGATGCGCCCGGCCGCCTTGCCGTCGGCTGCGGCGCTGCCGGCGCTTCCCCAAGGCGAGGCGCCAGTTTTGCGGCAGCCGGATCTCTCGGACCCGCCGCCGATCCGGGTGCCCCACCAGACACCGCGGCCAAGCCCCACGCGCCCCGCGCAAAGCCGGCCCGCGGAACCGGGCGCGCCGCCGCGGCAGGTTATAGCGGCCATGCTGGAGCCGCCCCCGCCGAGTATGCGGGATGTGGAAAGCGCGCCCGCATCGCAGCGACCCGCGCCGCGCGCGCCCCGTGATCCGCAGCTTCGCAATACGGCGCTGACAGCGCCCGCACCGTCGCGGCCGCAACGCGTGCAGCCTCCGCGCCCTGCACCGGCCGAATCGCCCCTTGTTGCACCGGCTTCGCCCGCCCCCGATCTGTCGCCGACCGGGCGTGCCCCGATGGAAACGGCGCAGCCCCGCCAAAGGCCGCCCAAGCGCCCGCCCGAGCCCAGCCTTGCCGCGCGCGCGCCACAGCCGCAGCCGCAGCGCACGGCGCCTTCGGATACGCCAACCGAGGCTCCGGCCGAAACCCCAGCCGAAACTCCAGCTGAAGCCCCAGCCGAAACGCAGGCGGAGACCACGTTCGACAACCGGCCCGAAACGCAGGCAGAAACGGAGCCGGCGGAACCGCAAGCAGCGCCAGCTTCGCTCTCCCAGGCAGCGACATCGACGACGCCGCGTGCGGCCGACGGAGTGCCCAGCGAGGCCGAACGCCAGCGTACCGCCGACGAGACCGCGCGCTGGCATGCCGCGATCCGTGCCGCCATCGAGGCGCGCAAGCGCTACCCGCGCCGGGCGCGCGGACGCGACGGCACCGTCATCCTGCGCCTCAGCCTTAACCGCGATGGGCGGCTTCTTGAGGTCGCGCTGCAGCGGGGCTCGGGGCATCCGGCCCTTGATCGGGCTGCGGTCGCAGCAGTAGAGGGCGTCTCGTCCTGGCCGACCCCGCCGGCAGCGTTGTCGGGCGACCGGTTTTCGTTTGAGATCCCGATCCAGTTTCGACGGTAACGCCACAGTGTCTTGAAGCTCCCCGAAATGACGCGCAGCGTGGCAGCGCCGGAGGAGACGACCCTCAACACAGGGAGGCATCCGATGAGAAAGCTTGCGGCAATTTTCGTTCTGGCTGGTCTTGCGGCCTGCAGCGTGCCCTCGGCGTCGCCGCCCGACGCGGCGGTCTACAATACCGACTTCGACCGCGACTTTGCGTTGCGTGCCGGGGTGGGCGGATCGCGCACCCTCTATACCGTTGGCGACCCGCCGCAGGCGCTGGAGGCCCAGAGCTTTGCCAACGCCCTTCGCGTGCCGGGCTGGTATCCGCCCACCGTGTTCGAGGCCAAGCCGCCTTCGCCGAACCCGCGCGGCTATTACTTCGTTGCGAGTTTCGGCACGGATGCAAACACCGAACTGTGCGCGCGGCCGGTCGCCGGCGCCGATCCGGACCTTTTGGCGATTGCCTTATGTCGCGATTTCCGTCTGATCAGCCGCGCCGCGCTGCGCATCGATGAATCCGCGCCGCTTGAGCCGCAGCTTTCCACCCTGATGCGCGCGCTGCTGCCGCTCTCTCGCCGGGGCCGCTTTCAACGCCGCGCGCTGCCCTAGAGCCGGGCGGCGGCCCGCTCGTCGTCCCTCGCCTGCCGTCCCTCTCGCCTGCCGTCCCTCGACACGCGTCGGGCGATCATCAGCGCCCATCTGGGTCGGGACGGCCAATCGCAACCAAGATCCGGTCTATGTTTGCCGTATAATCCTGTCTTGGCCAGCCGGTCGCGGCCGCAAAGGCGCGGGCCGAGGCGGGGTAGGCCTCGCTTGCGAGGCGCCGAAAGGCGGCAGCCATGGGTTGCCGCTTTGCCGCCGTCGCATGCGCGAGGCTTTCGCCATAGCTGTAGTGGATCAGCAGGCCGTATGCCTGCAGAGCCGCGGTACCCGTTACGCCCAGCCGGTCGAGGGCGGAAAACACCCGCTCCAGCAAGGGCATGATGTGCCGGCTTGCGAGCCCCTCGTCGAGTAGGACCCCGACAACCCAGGGATCGCTGCGAAACGCACGGTGCAGGGCCAGCATAAGTTGCGCGATATCGCGGCGCGCATCGGGAAGGGGCGGCGGAATAGCGATGGCCTGCGCGACATGATCGAGCATGGCGATCAGCAGATCCTGGCGGTCTTTTACATGTCGGTAGAGTGACATCGTGCCGGCCTCCAGCGCTGCGGCCAGCTGCCGCATTGTGAGCGCATCGACCCCGTCGCGCCGCGCCAGGGCGACGGCCGAAGCGGCGATCCGGGCTCGGGAAAGCGGAAGCGCACCGTCCGAGCGCGCATCGGCGGTCGGTGTGCCCTCCGGTTTGCGCCGCAGCGCAGGTTGCGGCGCATCGCGCGGCATAGCCGCAGGCGGTGACGCGCGCGAGGCGGGGGGTGGGATTTTGGGGTCGGCCATACAATCCTCTTGACCATGGGGCAGCGCGTCGGCAGTCTGCGTACATCGTACGCGATGCCTGCAGCCAACGCCACATCCATCCATCGCTTTCGCGCCGAAGGAGGGACGCCATGTCGGCCGTCGAGACTGCGAGGGAGACGCCGCGCGCCGCCTCGCTTGCACCGCTGTACCTGGCCAATCTGGTTTGCAGCATGGGAATGATGGGCTTCGTTGCCACCGCCGGGCCGCTTGCCGATGCGCTGGGGCTTGAAGCCTGGCATATCGGCGTATCGGCGACCGCGGGCGGTTTGGGCTGGGTGCTTGCCGCTCGGGCCTGGGGCGGCGCGGCGGATCGGATCGGGCGCAAGCCGGTACTGACCTTCGGTCTTGCGGGTTTTGCGCTGGGCTATCTGCTGCTGTGCCTTGCCGTGCAGGCAGGCGCGCAATGGGGCGTCGGCGCCCTTGTTGCCTTGGGTACGATCATCGTCGCCCGGTTCGGAATGGGCCTGGCCTACGCGGCCATCCCGGCGGCAGGCAGCGCGATCATCGCCGACAGATTTGCGCCCGAGGCGCGACCTGCCGCGATGGGGCGGCTAGGCGCCGCGCAGGCGGCCGGTCTGCTTTTTGGCCCGGCGCTTGTGGCGGCCGTGGCGGGGCCCTCGCCGGTGCTACCACTGTTTTTGCTCGCGCTTCTGCCGATCCTTGCGCTGTTCTTTCTGATCCTGCGGCTTGCCGGCGACAAGACGAAGGCCGAGGTTCCCGCCCCGGCTTTGTCGCTGCGCGACCCGCGCCTGGCGCGGCAGGTGCTTGCAGCGCTTCTGGCGATGATCGCGATCGGGACTGCGCAGATCGTGGTGGGGTTTGTCGCGCTCGACCGGTTGGCGCTTTCGCGCCCGGACGCCCTGCGGGTCGCGGGGCTAGCGCTCGCCGCGGTCGGGGTGACACTGATTGTGGCCCAGATGGCCATCGGACGGCTGAACTGGTCCACTGCGCGGTTGCATGTGCTGGGCGGCATGTTTGCCGCCATCGGGATGCTGGCGGCGGCCTTCGCACCGACGCCCAGCTTGCTGATCCTCTCCTATGCTTTCGCCGGTTTCGGCGCAGGCTGGCTGTTGCCGGCCATCTCAGCGGCTGTGGCCAATGCGGTGGAGGCCCAGGAACAGGGGCGCGGGGCGGGCGCCGTGTCGACCGCGCTTGGCATCGGTGCGACGACCGGGCCGCTGGTCGGGGGCGTGCTATACGATCTGAACGCCTTGCTGCCCTTGCTGGCCGCAGCGCTGGCCATGGCAGCCGCGTCCGCTGCCGGCTGGGCCGCGACGCCTGCAAAGCCGCAGAACCCTGTTTCGGGGTAGGCGGCGGTCGCATACCCGCGCTCGGACAGTGTTTCGGGCGGCCCACCGTTCAGGCGGCACGCTTAGTGCGGCTTTCGCCGCCGGATCGGGCAGCGTCTAGACTGCAATGCCCTCGGTTGCGCCGTTGAGAAAGACGCGGGTGGTGGTGGGCACGGCGTTGGCCACGGTCGCAATGGCCATGCAGGCGTCGCGGCATACCGCCACAAGACGGTGCAGATCCTCCGCCGGCGCCGGGCTCTCGATCAGCACATGACAGGAATAGGCATCGCAGGCCCCTTGCCCCAGCTGGCCCTGCGCCGGCTCGGCCGGAAGGGTGGCGTATTCGGCGCGGATCTCGACCTTGATGGCGTCGATCGGCATCGGTGCCTTGTGCAGATAGCCCTGGATATGGGTGAGAAGGCAGAAGGCCACCCCCATAATCAGATACCCAAGCGGGGAAGGGGCGGCATCGTCGCCCCCCATGCCGGTGCCCTCGTCGCACCTGATCTCCCAGGAGCTATAGTCGGCCCGCGGGCTCAGGATCACCCCGCGCTTCGATTGCCCTGGGCCGGGCTCGGCGACCACCTCATAGGCAAAGCGGATCGGCGCGCCCGGCTTGATCACCGGACGCGGAAAGGGCGGCATCGAGGTCAGGTCGGGTTTCTTGGCTGCGCGCGTGACGATCTTGGTCATGGCAGTCGTTTTTTGGGTGTCCGTCATATAGCGGTCCTTCATATGTTGGTGCGGTCCGCGCCCTTCAGGCCCAGGATCGCACGGGCCTCCTCGGGCGTGGCGATCTCATTGCCCTGCAGCGCCAGGATCTCGCGGATCTTCTCGACCTGCTGGGCGTTCGAGCTGGCAAGCTCGCCGCGGGCAATGTAGAGCGAATCCTCCAGCCCGACCCGCACATGGCCGCCCAGCTGTGCCGAGACCGCGGCCAGCTTCATCTGCTGCTGTCCGGCCGCGACCACCGACCAGTGATAGCCGTCGATGCCCAAGAGTTTGTCGGCGGTCTTTTTCAGGAAGAGCAGGTTTTCAATGTCGGCCCCGATCCCGCCCAGCACGCCCATGACGAACTGAACGAAGACCGGACCCTGAAAATAGCCCTGATCGAGGCAGAACTTCAGATTGTAGAGATGCCCGACATCATAGCATTCATGCTCGAAGCGGATGTTGTGCGGGGCCTGACCGAGCAGGGCCGAGATTTCCCGGATATCGGTGAAGGTGTTGCGGAAGATATTGGCTTCGGTGCCGCGCAGGAATGGCTCTTCCCAATCCTCCTTCCAGCTCTTGTAGCGGCCCGCCAGCATATGCAGCGCAAAGTTGATCGAGCCCATATTGAGCGAGCACATCTCCGGCGAGAACTGCGTGGCCGCCGCGATCCGCTCCTCGACCGTCATGGAGGGCGAGCCGCCGGTGGTGATGTTCAGCACCGCATCCGTCGCCTGCTTGAGACGCGGCAGATAGGCGGCGTAATGCGCCGGCTGGCCGGAAGGCGCGCCATTGTCGGGATGCCGCGCATGCAGATGCAGGATCGCCGCCCCCGCTTCGGCCGCCCCCAGCGCCTGGCTTGCGATCGCATCCGCGGTCACGGGCAGCGCATCCGACATGGTGGGCGTGTGGATCCCGCCGGTGATCGCACAGGTGATGATGGTCTTGGCCATGCTCACTCCTTGATGACGGCGACCGGGCGGCACCAGCCGGCGCTGGCGGCCTTGATCTTGACGGGAAAACAGATGACCTCGAAGCCGGTGGCGGGCAGCGCGTCGAGATTGGCGAGCTTTTCCATATGCAGATAGGCGCGGACCATGCCGGCGCGATGCCCCTCCCAGATCAGATCGGCATTGCCCGTCTCGGCGACCTTCTTGGCGGTGTGCATGAAGGGGGCGTCCCAGCTCCAGGCATCGGTGCCGGTCACCCGCACCCCGCGCTCGGTGAGATAGAGCGTCGCCTCCCGGCCCATCCCGCAGCCCGAGGCAACATAGGCGGGCGTGCCATAGGCCGCCCCGGCCGCGGTGCTGACCAGAACGATATCGCCCGGGGCGAGCGTGTGACCGATCCGCGCGAGCTCGGCCTCCACATCCGCCGCCGTGGCCACATAGCCATCCTCGAAATGCCGAAAGTCGAGCTTGACCCCGCGCCCCCAGCACCACTCCAGCGGGATCTCGTCGATCGTCAGCGCGCGCTTGCCGCCATCCATGGTGGAATGAAAGTGATAAGGCGCGTCGAGATGGGTCCCGTTATGGGTCGAAAGCGTGACCTGTTCGACCGCCCAGCCCTCGCCGCCCGGCAACTGATCGCGCGTCACGCCGGGAAAAAAGCCCAAAAGCTGCGCTGCCGTGTCGTCATGGCCCATATAGGCGATCTTGGGCGCAAGGCCCGGCGGGTCGGCGTAATCGGTGTTCTCCAACGGACGGGCGAGATCGACAAGCGGCATGGCACCTCTCCTTAGCGGCTCAGAAGACCGGTGGCGAGCGGGGGGTAGGCGATCACCAGGGCCAGGCAGACCAGCATCATCAGCGCAAAGGGCGCGGCACCGACAAAAATGTCGGCGAGGCTGATCGCGGCATCGTCGAGCGTGGATTTGATAACATAGACCGAGATCCCGAAGGGTGGGGTGAGAAGCCCGATCTCCACCGCGATGACCGTGACGATCCCGAACCACACCAGATCGACATTGAGCTGGGTGACGACCGGCAGCATCAGCGGCACCAGGATCAGCATGATGGAGCTGCTGTCGAGGATCATGCCCATCACGATCACCACCGCGCAGTAAAGCAGGATCAGCCCCAGAACGGAGATCTCCATACCCGCCACCATGCCACCAAAGCCCGCCGGCACGCCGGAAAATGCCAGCATCCGCGAGTACATCTGTGCGGCGATAAGCAGGAAGCAGATCGCGGCGGTGATCATCCCGGTTTCAACCAGCACCCGCCAGAGCCCGGCCGCGGAGAGCCGGCGCTTGGCCAGCCCGACGATCAGCGCGCCGGCCGTGCCGATGGCGCCGGCCTCCACGGGCGTGAAAAACCCCATATAGATCCCGCCCAAAACCAGCCCGATCAGCCCAGCCAGGGGCAGACCCTTGGCCAGCAGCGCCGCGGCGTCGAGATCGGCGCGCTCAGCGCTCAGCTTTTGGCCCACAAAGCCCGGCGAGAGCATGGCCATCGCCACCGTGCCCAGCCCGAAGAGCGCGGCCAAGACCAGCCCCGGGCCGAGCCCGGCCAGGAAAAGATCGCCGATATTCTGCTCGGTCAGCAGCCCAAAAAGGATCAGCAGCAGGCTGGGCGGGATCAGCATGCCCAAAACCGAGCTGCCAGCCACCAGCCCCACCGAAAAGCGCGCCGTGTAACCATGCCGGCGCAGCTCGGGCACCGCGATCTTGGTAAAGACCGCCGCTGAGGCAATCGAGATCCCGGTGATGGCCGCAAAGATGGTGTTGGCGGCGATGGTGCCCACGCCAAGCCCGCCCTTGATGCGCTTGAAGACGGCGTTGGCGACATCGAAAGCGTCGCGGCCCATCCCGCTTTCCGAGACGATAAAGCCCATCAGCACGAAGACCGGGACCACGCCGAAGAAATAGCTGGAGATGGCGTCATTGGCGGCCAGCCCCAGCATTTTGGCGGCCAGCAAAGCGTTGCCCTTGATCGCCCAGACACCGAGGAACGAGCAGAGGATGAGGGCGACCGGCACGTAGAGCCCGCCCAGCACGAGCGCCCCCATGCCGAAAAGCCCCGCAATGCCGATGGCAAAATCGGTCATCGGGCCGGGTCCAGAAACCGGCGCAGGATGCGTGCCAGAAACTGCAGCGCCAGAAGGCTCGCACCGATCAGGATCATCAGCTTTACCGGCCAGGTGGGGAAGGTGACATTGCCCACCGAGCCGACAAAATCCCCCCGCGCGATGGCGCGGGTCAGGATCGGCCAATGCGCATAAAGAATGGCCCCGACGACCAAGATGCCGAGCGCGTCGAAAACGGTCTCAAGCGCTGCGGCCAGGCGTGGCCGGCGCCTTGTGAGCAGGTTGATGAGCCCGTCGGATCGCGTCATGCGCCCGGCCTTCAGCGCCTGGGGCACCTGAAGAAAGACGATGGCCACAATCGAGAGCGAGACCATTTCCGGAACGCCCGGCAGCGGCCGCCCGAAGGCCTCGCGCCCTGCCACGTCGATACAGATGATCGCAACCAGCCCGATGATGAGCAGCGTGCCGATGATATTTGCGCCCTGCGTGGCCCAGTCCAGCGCCCGCAAGATGCGGGGCAGGGGCCTCACTCTCGATCCCAATCCCGCAACGGGGTCGCGCCCGCCCGGCGCATGGCGTCGAGATAGAGGGTCATGATCGCGCTGCCATGCCTGTTCTGGGCATCGAGCCCCTCGGCCCAGACCGCCGCGGCATTGTCCATGCCATTGGCCCATTCCCGCCGCATCGCATCCGAGGCGGTGGTGATGGTGGCGCCCGCCTCCTCCATCTTGGCAAGGGCCAGTGCGACGAAGCCTTCCAGATCGGCCAGGTACCACGCCATGGCGGCATCCGCGCCGGTTCGGAACGCGGCCTGCACATCCGGGTCGAGCCCATCCCACCAATCCTTGTTGGCACAGATCGCGCCGGCGAACTGCGCGCCCAGGCCGAATTTGGTCACATAGGGGGCCACCTCATAGAGCTTGCCCGGAAAGGCGGCGGAGGCAAAGACGATCACCCCGTCATAGACGCCCGTCTGAAGCTCGTTGTAATAGGTGGTGAGGTTGCCCTGCACGCCGACCGCACCGGTGCCCGACAGCCAGTTGATCGCCGGACCCGGTGCGGCAATCTTGCGCCCGTCGAGATCGTCAAGCGATGTGACGGGAAAGGTGGTCATCAACAGATAGTCGTCGATGGCGGTCGGCGAACCCAGATAGACGACGTTGTTTTCGGTATACGCTTCCAGCATGCGCGGGTCGTTCTGGTGCAGATCATGCAGCACCTCGGTCACCAGATTGACATCCGCGCTCACAAAGGGGGTGTAGTAGGTCACGTTCTGCACGGCGAGTTTGGCCGGATCGAACAGCGACGAGCAGATGCCGATCTCGGCCAGCCCCGCCTCGAGCGCCTCAAGCTCTTCGCCAACCCCGGCAATCGCACCGCCATATTGCTCGGAGGCCGAAAAGCTGTGGCCGAGCTGTTCCAGCTCGGCCGCCACGGTCGGAATGTAGACCTCCGGAAACTGTTTGACCCAGCGAAAGATCGGCGGATGGCCGGCGACGATGGTGACATTATAGCTGTCGGCCTGCGCCGATGGCACACTGGCCGACATGGCAAAGCCCAGCCCCAGCGCGCCCACAAGGGTCGTCTTCATGGTTTCCTCCCGACTTGCACCAGCACCCGGATTGATCCGGTGTTTTCGCCATGAGCCTAGGCGAAATGCTACGGACCAAGAACCCCAAAACTGCACCCCCCCCCGGCTTTCCGCACCGCGCGCTCGGGCCGCCACGGCCGGTTGTCTTCGGCCATTTGCCACAGGAGGCTTTCAAAACGCCCTGCACGCGATATCTACGGCAGCGGTTGAGGTGTCGCATGCTGCTGGAGCTGCAAGACGTTCGAAAGGCCTTTCGCGACAGCGAGGGAGAGATCCCCGTGCTGCGCGGCGTGAGCCTGCGCGTCGCTCCGGGCCAGACCTTGGCGCTGACCGGGGAGTCGGGCAGCGGTAAGAGCACGCTCTTGCATATTGCGGGCGGGTTAGAGGCCGCCGATGCGGGCGCGGTGCGGGTGGCCGGTCGCGAGATCGGGCAGCTTGACGATGCGGGGCGCGCCGCCCTGCGCCGGACCGAGATTGCGCTAGTCTTCCAGCAGTTCAACCTGATCCCGTCGCTGACCGTGGCGGCCAATATCGCCTTTCAGGCAGCACTGGCCGGCCGGGTCGATCAAGCCCGGATCGACCGGATGGTCGATGCGCTGGGTCTGCAGGATCAGCTTAGAAAGTTCCCGGAAGCCTTGTCGGGCGGACAACAGCAACGCGTGGCCATTGCGCGCGCCATCGCGGCCAGGCCCAAGCTGCTTTTGGCCGATGAGCCGACCGGCAACCTCGACGAGGCGACCGCGGCGGATGTATTGACGCAGATGCTCGATCTGGTCGCCGAGGCGGGGACGGGTCTGGTGTTGGTGACCCATTCGGCGAAGGTCGCGGCGCGCATGGACCATGTGCTGCATCTGCGCGGCGGTCTGCTGGCGTGATTGCGGCCGGCCTTCGCGCGCTTCTGGCGCATTGGCGGCGCAACCCGCTGCAGCTCTTTGCCTTTCTGGCGGGGTTGGCCCTGGCCACTGCGCTCTGGTCGGGGGTTCAGGCGATCAATGCCGAGGCGCGGGCGAGTTACGATGCCGCGGCGGCGGTTTTGGGCGAGGGTCAGTACGACCAGATCCTGCCGCGCCGGGGCGACAGCATCGATCAGGCGCAATACGTGGCACTTCGGCGGGCGGGATGGTTGGTCTCGCCGGTGATCGAGGGGCGGCTGAACGGGGTGCGTCTGGTGGGGGTCGAGCCGGTCACCGCGCCTACTGGGTTGGGTGGCCTCAGCATCAACGATCGACCGGCCAACGCTGTGCTTGGACCCGCCGGCCCGATCTTTGCCAATGCCGAGACCGCTGCGCGGCTGGCGAGCATGCCGGCGTTGGATCGGCCAGGGCCGGGTCGAACCCAGCCACAACATCGTGAAACGGACAGCCCCGAGCCAGACAGCCCCGCGCAGGACGCGCTTGGGCCGAACAGGCTTGAGCCGGACCGCGTCGAGGTTGTGATCGACCCCAGCGTCGCACCGGGTCTCGCCGTCGGCGATATCGGCGTGGTGCAGCGCCTATTGGCGCGCAGCGACCTCACCCGACTGATCGTTTTGCCCCAGCAGCCCCGCGCGCAGCCCGCCCTCGCCGACGTTGCGCCGGCGCTCTTGCTGCAGCCATCCGCGCAGGCGGCCGATATCGGCCAGCTGACCGACAGCTTTCATCTAAACCTCACAGCTTTCGGGTTTCTAAGCTTCTCGGTCGGTCTTTTCATTGTGCACAGCACCATCGGGCTTGCCTTCGAGCAGCGCCGCAGCATGGTCCGTACGCTGCGTGCGCTGGGCATGCCGATGCGCCTGCTGGTCGGCCTGATCGCAGCGGAGATGCTCGGCCTGGCCGCCATCGGCGCGGCGATCGGGGTGATGCTGGGCTACCTTATTGCCGCGCTGTTGCTGCCCGATGTGGCCGCCACGCTGCGCGGGCTTTACGGCGCGCAGGTCTCGGGCAGCCTGCAGCTGCGCGCCGAATGGTGGCTCTCGGGCTTCCTGCTTGCGCTTTTGGGAACGGCAGCGGCGCTGGCCGGGCGGATCTGGCAGATCGCACGCATGCCGCTCCTTACCGCCGGACGGCCGCGCGCCTGGGTGCTGGCCAATGCGCGGCGCCTGCGTCTGCAGGGACGGGCGGCGTTGGTATTGTTGGCAGGTGCGGCGGTCTTGGCGGGTCTGGCAGACGGGCTGGCGAGCGGCTTTGCGCTGCTAGGCGCGCTTCTTTTGGGTGCAGCCCTTGCCCTGCCGCCGCTTGCCGAGCGGGCACTTCGCCTGGTCCAAGACCGGATCGCGGCACCGGTCTGGCGCTGGTTTTGGGCCGATACCCGGCAGCAACTGCCCGGTCTCAGCCTGGCGTTGATGGCGCTTCTGCTGGCCGTTTCGGCCAATATCGGGGTCTCGACAATGGTTTCGAGTTTTCGGGTGACGTTTGTAGGCTTTCTCGACCAACGCCTGGCGCCGGAGCTCTTCGTCCGGGTCGAGACCGCCCAGGCAAGTGCGGCGCTGGAGCGCTATCTTTCGGCGCGCGGGCACGAGCTTCTGCCCCTTTTGGCGACACCCACCCGTATCGCCGGTCAGCCGACCCGGCTTTTTGGGGTTCGCGTAGGGCCGACCTACCGCGAGAACTGGCGTTTTCTGGCTGCCGAGCCGGCCGCCTGGGACCGGGTCGAGGCGGGCGCCGCGGTCATTGTGAACGAACAGCTTGCCCGCCGTGCTGGGCTTTGGACGGGCGACCGGCTTGCCATAACCGAGGGGCTGCGCTTACCGATCGTGGGCGTTGTGGGGGATTATGGCAACCCCAACGGCCAGGCCGTGATTGCCGAGCCGCTTTTTAGGTCCTTGCATCCAGACCTGTTTGCACGTCAGTTCGGCGTCCGTACGCAAACGCCGCAGACCCTACGGGCGGCGCTCGGCGATTCGCGCGGCATCTCGATCAATGCGATAATCGACCAGGCGGCGATCAAAAGGGCCTCGCTGCAGGTCTTCGAGCGGACATTTCTGGTCACCGACGCACTCAACCTACTGACCCTCGGCGTGGCCGGTTTTGCCATTTTGATGAGCCTGCTGACGCTGGCCGATCAGCGAGTGCCGCAGCTTGCGCCAGTCTGGGCGCTGGGCCTTACCCGAAAGCGGTTGGGCGCGCTGGAACTTCTGCGCGCCGTGGCGCTGGCCGTCATCGTCTTTCTATGCGCTCTGCCGGTGGGCCTGGGCCTTGCCTGGGTGCTGCTCAGTATTGTCAATGTTGCCGCCTTTGGCTGGCAACTGCCGATGTTCTTCTTCCCGTTCGACTATGCCATGCTGGGTCTTTATGCCATCATTGCCGCCCTGCTGGCCGCTTCCTGGCCCGCGTTGCGGCTTGCGCGCACCCCGCTTGCCACGCTTTTGAAGGTCTTTGCGAATGAACGTTAGGATGGGGGCTTTGCGGCTCCGGCCCCTGAGGCTGGGCGTTCTGGCGTCTTTGGCGCTTTTCTGGCCCCCGGGGGCGCTGGCGCAGGGCTTTGCGGGGCTTGGAACCGATGCGGAGGGCTTTGCGATGCCCGCGCCGGGCTATGTCTTCGACTTTCCCGCCGATCACGCCGCCCATCCCGACTTTCGGATCGAGTGGTGGTATCTCACGGCCAATTTGCGCGCCCAGGATGGCACCGATTACGGGCTGCAATGGACGCTCTTTCGCACGGCACTTGCACCGGGCGAGGCCGAAGGCTGGCGCTCGCCGCAGATTTGGTTCGCCCATGCCGCCGTCACCACGCCAGAGCGGCATCTGACGGCAGAGCGCTTTGCCCGGGGCGGGATCGGGCAGGCCGGGGTCGAGGCCGCGCCATTCCGTGCCTGGATCGACGAGTGGCAGCTGGAGGGGCCGGACTTCAACACGCTGTCGCTGCGCGCCTTCGGCCCGGATTTTGGGTATGATATGCAGCTCTTTGCGCAGGGGCCGCTAGTCTTTCACGGCGATGCGGGCTTCTCGGTCAAATCGGCCGAGGGGCAGGCAAGCTTCTATTACTCGCAGCCCTTTTTTCGCATTGAAGGCACGCTCAGCCTGCCCGACGGCCCGGTTTGGGTCGTGGGCGAGGCATGGCTCGACCGCGAATGGTCCTCTCAGCCGCTCTCTGACGGGCAATCGGGGTGGGACTGGTTCTCCTTGTCCTTTGCCGATGGCCAGAAGCTGATGGGCTTTCAGTTGCGCCATACCGACGGGACCCGCCACAGCGCGGCAAGCTGGATCGCCCCGGACGGCCGGCTGGTGGCCTTTCCCAACGGGGCGTTTGCGGCTGCGCCTCTGGCGACGCATCGCGTTGCGGGCCGCGCGGTACCGGTGCGCTGGCGGGTTACGCTTCCCCAACGCGGGCTTGACGTTGAAGTCTCTGCGCTGAACCGGGATGCCTGGATGGATGTCTCGATCCCCTATTGGGAGGGGCCGGTGCGTGTTACCGGAAGCCATCCGGGACGCGGCTATCTGGAAATGACGGGATACGACTGAGCGCCCCCGGCTGGCTCGCGCGGGCGACCGGATCGCCGCGCTTTTGCTCACAGAGGTGTGAACCCGCGGCAAACGCGCCCGATCAGCGCAAGACCGGCAACCCTTTCTTTAATCCGGCATGGGAGGATCGGTGCGCAACACAGACGAGGAGGTCCCGATGCTTGCGCGTTGCCTGGCCTTAGCGGCCGCTTTGCTTTTCGCTCCCGCCCTGTCCTTGGCCGACGACAATGCCGAAACCAAGATCGCTTTGCAGGCATCCATGCAGCGGCATATTGAGCGTAATCTGGTCGACGGGGCGTTCATGATCGTCGACTATGCCAATGGGCAGCTGCGCAAGGTGTTTCCGGCCAAGGCGCACAGCATGATCCTTGTCGGCGACGGGTTCTATGTAATGTGCGCGGATGTGCGCGACGAGGATGGCAAGACGGTGCCGGTCGATTATTACCTCATCGAAACCCAGCGCGGCTTTCGTGTCGTGCGCACCGAAATCGCCAACCGGGCGCCGCTGCAGGCAATGATGCAAGACGGCAAGGTGCGCCGTTTCTGACCTATGTGGTTTGTCGAGCGCAGGATAGCGCTGACCATAAAGCTCTACCTTAAGCTGTCCGCGGTTCTGGTTCCGTCCTTTCTCATCTGTGCGGCGGTGGGCCTGTTTTTTCTGACCGAGTATCTTGTGGGAGAGGCGCGAAGCCAGCTGGGTATGCGGGTCGGCAACGCCGCAGCCCGCGTGGCCAGCGGGCTCGAACGGCTTGCCGAATTCTCCATCGAACGCGATGAGCGTCAGGTCGCTGCAGCGCAGGAGCTGCTTCAGACGCTCATGGCAGACCCGGCCATTCAATGCGTCGAACTTGCCGATCTCTCCGAAGCCATCATTGTGCAGGCACCGCTGGGATTGGGCTGTTTGGAGACGGTCTATGACACGTCCTTGACCCTCCCGGTCTATTTTCCCGACGATGCCGATCTGGTGGTCCATTCGTCATTCGACGAGATCGCGGTGATCCGCCAGCAGCAGCAATACCTCTCCTTCCTGATCCTTGCGGCGGGTCTTCTGATTGCCCTGCTTACGAACTGGCTGACCTTCCGGCTGGTCATCGGCCGGCCGCTCAATCGCTTGATCGGCGAGATCGAGACCGCGCGCGAGAACGCCGAGTTCACCTCGCTTCACGACAGCCTCACCGGCCTAGCCAATCGCCGCTATCTCGACGACCAGCTGACCTTTCGGGTGAATGCGGTCAATGCAGGCGGCGACGGCTTTGCCCTAATCCATCTCGATCTCGACCACTTTAAAGAGATCAACGATACGCTGGGCCACGCCGCAGGCGATGCGGTGCTGCGTCATGTCGCGCAAACGCTGAAGGCCGAGACGCGCCGCGACGATTTTGTCGCCCGGATCGGCGGCGACGAATTCGTGGTCATGCTGCGCAGTACGGTCAAGCCGGCCGATCTAAAGATCATCGCCACGCGGATGATCCGGGCGCTGCAACAGCCGATTACCTATCGCAAAAACAAGGTTCAGTTCGGTGCCAGCGCCGGGATCGAGATTGTCGCCGGCACCGCGCCCTCGGCCGAGCGGGTATTGATGAACGCCGACATCGCGCTCTATCAAGCCAAGGAAACCGGCCGCGGCTGCTTTGTCTTTTTTGAGGAGGAGTTGCAGCGGCGTGTGGAGGAGAACAAGCGGCTCTCCGACGAGCTGCTCGCCGGGTTGGAGCGTGGCGAAATTTGCTGTTTTTACCAGCCACAGATCGATCCGCGTAGCCGTGCCGTCAAAAGTGCCGAGGCGCTGGTTCGCTGGCGGCACCCGACCCGCGGGGTGCTCTCGCCCGATCAGTTTCTGCGCACGGCCGAGCGGTTGTCGATCGTTGGTCGGATCGACGAGTTCGTCCTCAGACAGGCAATCGAGGATCTCGCCGCGTGGGATGCGATGGGGCTTAAGATCGATGCCATCTCGGTCAATGTCTCGTCCGACCGGCTGCAGGATCCCGCCTTGATCGAGAAGCTCAAAGAGATCCCGATCCCGTCGGGCAGGCTGAACTTCGAGATCCTCGAGACCGCTTTCATCGACGAGCTGCCACCGCATGTCAAATGGTCGCTCGACCAGCTGCGCGAGCTGGGGATTGAGCTGGAGATCGACGATTTCGGAACCGGCAAGGCCTCGATCCTGGGGGTGGTTGCGCTGGGGCCCAAGCGTCTTAAGCTGGCCAAGGAGATCATTCTGCCGCTGACCGAGCGCGACGACCAGAAAGCGCTCGTCGAGGCGATCGTGTCGCTCGCCCGGCCGCTCGGTGTGGAGCTGATCGCCGAAGGGGTGGAGACCGAGGCGCATCTGGAGATCCTGCGCGATCTGGGGATCCAGCGGCTGCAGGGGTTTTTGTTCTCGCGCCCGCTGCCGGCGGACGCCTTCGCCCGCTTTGCCGCCGCCCAGGCCGAGGGCCGCGCCGCCGGCTAACCCAGGCAAGCTGGGCCGAAGGCTGACCCGCACCCAACCGTGGCGGGCGGCAAGCTCCGATCCCGTTCAATGTCGAGACAAACCACCACTGCGTATCCATCCGGTGTTGACGGAGGTCGTGTTTTCCTTTCTTTCGAGTGCCACGGCAGCGGTCTTGCAGGCGCGTCGTTGTGCGATTTGCCATCTAGCTACGCATTCAGGCTTGCCACGCTTTGGGATCGATGTCGTTCGCCGCGGGCTGTCGCCAGCAAGTTTTCGGTGCCGGCGGCAGCATCGCCACTGCCCGGGGACCCGATGAAGCGTCTACAACCGCGACCCTAGCCGCAGAGGAATGTCAAAAGAACGATCTTTGCGCAGCGGCCTATCCGAAACGGCCCTCTGCTTGCTCGACATAGGCATGGACCGGTTCGGCTGAGGCACGTTCCCTGTCCCGGACGCGCCCTTGGCCGCCCTTTGGCCATACGGTTACGCCGCGGGCAGCACACGCCGAACGGTCGAACCCGGGATAAGGCGAAAGCCGACATTGCGCGCCGCCTCGAAGGGTTCGCCGGAGATCCGGGCAATCATCGCCTCGGCCGCAAGCTGGCCAAGCTTGATATGCGGCACATGGATCGAGGTCAGCCGGGTGGGAAGGACCGACGCAATCGGCATGTCGCCCCATCCGGCAATACCGATATCGGTGGGTGCCTCCAGCCCGACGGACCGGCAATACTGCAGCCCTCCGAACGCCATGGCATCGTTCTGATAGAAGATGCACTCGATCTCCACGCCTGAGGCGAGCAGCTGCTCGGTCCCATAGTATCCGGGGTAGTAGCTTGCGGTATCGTGCAGGCAGAACTGCCGTTCCACCGTTCCGCCGCCATCGGCTACGGCCTTGGCAAAGCCGTCGAGCCGCGTTGAGGCGGCATTTGCGGTGTTGTGGTAGGTGCCCACATAGCCGATGGAGCGGTAGCCCAGACCGCTGAGATAGCGGCCCATCTCGAAGCCGCAATCATAATGGTTCAGCCCTACACAGGTGTCGAGCGGGCTGGAGTTGAGATCCCAGATCTCGACCACCGGCAACATCGCGTTGCGCAGAAGCGCCATCGCCCCGGGCGCATGGGATCGCCCGGTGATGATCAGACCCGCCGGCTGCCAGGACAGCACGGTGCGAATCCACTTCTCCTCCTCCTCTGCCGTATGCTGGGTCAGCCCAAGCACGGTCTGATAGCCAAATGAGCCCAGCTTGCGGTCGATCCCCTCCAGCACCTGCGCGAAGACTTCATTGCCCAGATCGGGAATGGACACGCCGACAAAGGTCGACGATCCACCGCCGGCAAAGGCCGTGGCAAGGCGGTTGGGCAGGTAGCCCAGCAGCGCGACCTTGGCCATGACCTTCTCGCGGGTCTGATCGGAGTAGCCGCCCTCGCCGCGCAGAACCCGGCTTGCGGTCATTTTCGACACACCGGCAGCCCTGGCGACCTCGGCCAGGCTGACCTTCCCGGTTCTGATCGATTTTTCCGTCATGGCGGGTCTAGGTTACCGGTAACTTTTGTCTTGACACTGCGCGCATCGAGGTCGGATGCTGAGGGACGTTACGGGTAACGCTACGAAGAGGGCGGGCCCATTGCAAGGGAGGATCCATGCGGCCGCGCCAGCGTCAGGGCCTGTTTTTTGACCGCATCGACAAGCATTTCGGTGGAACCTATGCGTTGCGCGACGTCTCGCTGGCCGTGGCGCGGGGCGAGATCCTGGCTCTTCTGGGCGAGAACGGTGCCGGAAAATCCACCCTGATCAAGGTTCTGGGCGGGATCCATGCGCCGGATGGCGGGCGCGTCCTGATCGACGGCATGCCCTACACGCACCGCCCGGCCGGGTTCGGCGAAAGCCAGAAAGTCGCCTTCATCCATCAGGATCTGGGGCTGATCGACTGGATGACAGTCGCCGAGAACATTGCGTTGGCCCTGGGGTTCAAGCGCAAGGCAGGGCTGATCCAGTGGCGCAAGGTCGAGGCGTTTGCCCGCCAGGCGCTGGCGCGGGTGGCGTGCGATTTCGACCCCAGCATACGGGTGGCCGACCTTTCGCGGACCGAGAAATCGCTGGTGGCGATTGCGCGCGCGCTCGCGGTCGACAGCGCGTTCCTGGTGCTCGACGAGCCCACCGCGTCCTTGCCGGCCGACGAGGTCGAGCGGCTGTTTGAAGCCCTACGGCCCCTGCGCGACCGCGGCGTCGGCATGATCTATGTGAGCCATCGTCTCGACGAGATCTTCCGGATCGCCGATCGCGTCGCGGTTCTGCGCGACGGGATCATGGTGGGCGTGCGCAGCATCGAACACACCACGGCCGAGGAGCTGGTCCAGAAGATCGTCGGCCGCAAGACCCGTCAGACGGTCAAGGCGCCGACCCGGCCGGGCAGGGCGGTGCTGACGCTGTCGCGGTTCTCCGCGGGTCGGGTCGGGCCGCTGGACTTTACCCTCCGCGAGGGCGAGATCGTCGGGCTGGTGGGCCTGCGTGGCGCTGGCCATGAGGCGCTGTCGCGGGCTCTTTTTGGCGTCGAGCCCTTTTCGGGCGATGTGAAACTCGCCGACAGGATCCCCGATCTTGGCGCGCCACAGGCGGCGATGCGCTCTGGCGTGGGACTCGTGGCCAGGGATCGCACCGAGGAATCGGTCGCCATGAGCCTGTCGATCCGCGAAAACACCTTCCTGAACCCGCAAGGCATCGGCCGGCATCTCCTGAACCTGCTGTCGCCTCGGGTCGAGGCGGACCGCGCCGCGCAGATCGGGGCCGATCTTGGTGTTTCGCCCAACGACCCGTCGCTCGCCATCGAGGCGCTGTCCGGCGGCAATCAGCAAAAAGTCGTGCTGGGCCGCTGGCTGGCGACCAACCGGCGGCTACTGGTTTGCGAAGACCCGACCGCGGGCGTCGATGTCGGCGCCAAGGCCGAGATCTATGCGCTCTTGAACCGGGCCGTCGCGCAGGGCGTCGGCATTCTGCTTGTCTCGACGGATTTCGAGGAGATCGCGACCATCTGCCATCGGGCCGTGGTGTTCAGCCAGGGGCGGATCGTGGATGAGTTGCGCGGCACGCGTCTGACGACGGAGAGCCTGATCCAGTCCGCATCGGCGGGCAATTCCGGCGGCACCGATGCCGCCGACGGGGACGCAGACCGTGCAATCGCTTGAAAGCAACGCGTTGGAGCCCACCCGGGCCGAGCTGCGCGGTCTGGGGCCGGTGCGGCGGCTGCTGCGGTTTCTGCCCGCCTATGGGCTGGTGATCCTGGGGCTGTTGCTGATCGGGCTCTTTTCGATCCTGCTGCCCGATACCTTTCCGACCATGCTGAACGTCCGCGCGATCATCTCCGACAAGGCGATCATCGCGCTTCTCAGCCTCGGGGCGATGATCCCGATGGCAGCCGGCCGGATCGACCTGACGGTCGGCTACGGCATCGTGCTGTGGCATATCCTAGCAATCTCCTTGCAGACCATGTTGGGGCTGCCCTGGCCCCTGGCTGTGGTGGTCGTGTTGCTGCTGGGCGCCTTCACGGGCTTTCTCAACGGGCTTCTGGTCGAGGTCGCCCGGATCGACAGTTTCATCGCCACGCTGGGGACGGGGACCGTCCTCTATGCGCTGGCGCTGTGGCATACCGGCGGGCGGCAGATGGTCGGCGTGCTGCCCGACGGGTTTTATGACATCTCCACCACCTTCGTCTTCGGTCTGCCGATCACCGGCTATTACCTGATCGCGATCACGCTGGTGCTGTGGGTGGTGCTCGAATACACGCCCATGGGCCGCTATCTCTACGCCATCGGGGCCAATCAGCGCGCCGCTCAGCTCAACGGCATCCCCACGCGCCGTTATGTCATCGGCGCCTTCGTCGCCTCGGGTGCGATGACAGCGCTTGCCGGCGTCATCCTGGCCTCGAAGCTGCGCATCGGTCAGGCGTCGGTCGGGCTGGAGTTTCTGTTGCCGGCCCTTGTCGGGGCCTTTCTGGGATCGACCACCATCAAGCCGGGCCGGGTGAATGTCTGGGGCACGGTCGTCGGTGTGGCGATCCTGGCCGTCGGCATTTCGGGGATCCAGCAATTCGGAGGCTCGTTCTGGGTCGAGCCCCTCTTCAACGGGGTCACCTTGCTGATTGCCATCGGCATAGCGGGCTACGCACAGCGAAGAAAAGGCGCGGTCAAGCGCTGAAAGCGCGTCGAGAAAGGGAGGAGAAGAGATGAGAACACTGACGGCAATCACGGGTCTTGCGCTCGCCGCAAGCCTGATGCTGACCGCACCCGTTGTGGCGGACGTGCCCTGGGACGGGCCGACCAGCGGGCCGGTTGCGGCCGAGGACAAGTTCATCGTCGTTCTTGCCGGCGATCTGAAGAATGGCGGCATTCTGGGTGTTACGTCGGGCATCGAGGAAGCCGCTGCCCGGATCGGCTGGGAGGTCAGGGTGCTGGACGGGGCCGGATCGATCCAGGGCCGCACCGGGGCGATCGGTCAGGCGCTCGCGCTGCAGCCCGACGGGATCATCATCAACGGCTTTGATGCGATCGAGCAGCAGGCCGCGCTGGAAGCGGTGGTCACCGCCGGGATCCCCATGGTTGCCTGGCATTCAGGGCCCAAGATCGGCTGCGATGCGCCGGGCGGGATCTTTGCCAATGTCTCCACCGACGCGATGACCGTGTCGGAAGTCGCCGCGCAATGGGCGCTGGCCGAGGGCGGGACCGATGTGGGCGTGATCATCTTCACCGACAGCACCTACCAGATCGCCATCGACAAGGCCGATCGGCTGAAGGAAGTGATCGAGGCCGGCGGCGGAACCGTCCTGGAATATGTCGACACGCCGATTGCCGACACCTCGACCCGGATGGGTCCGCTGACCACGGCGCTGCTGCAGAAATACGGCGCCCGCTGGACCCATGCGCTGGCCATCAACGATCTCTACTTCGATTTCATGGGTCCGGCGCTTGCTTCGGTCGGGATCCCCAGCGAGGAAGGCCCGCAGGCAGGCTCGGCCGGCGACGGGTCTGAGGCGGCCTTCCAGCGCATCCGCACCGGCAACTACCAGTCGATCACCGTGGCCGAACCGCTGAACCTGCAGGGATGGCAGCTCGTTGATGAGCTGAACCGGGCGATCCAGGGCGAACCCTGTTCGGGCTATATCACCTCGCCGGCTCTGGTCACGCAGGAAGGGCTCGAAAAGCTGGGCGATACCAACCAGTTCGACCCAGACACGCCCTACCGCGACGCCTATGCAACCATCTGGGGCAAGTGAGCGCCCGCGCTTTGCAAAAGATCTGGGGCGCGTGGTGGCGCGCCTCTCAACCCGACCGGGAGCAACGCCTTTGTCAGACCCTCTTGTCGAGATGCGCGGGATAACCAAGCGCTTTGGCGGCGTGACGGCGCTGCTCAATGTTGACCTTACCGCCCATGCCGGCGAGGTGCTGGCCATTGTCGGCGACAATGGCGCCGGAAAATCGACGCTGATCAAGATCCTGACCGGGGTCTACCAGCCGACCGAGGGCAGCATCGCCCTCGATGGCAAGCCGGTGGCCTTTTCGAGCCATGCCGAGGCGATCGAGATGGGTATCGACGCGGTCTACCAGACCCTCGCCTTGGCCGATCACCTCGATCCGGCGGCAAACATGTTCCTGGGCAATGAGCTGACCCGCAAGGTGATGGGGCTGACGCTGCTCGACAACAAGCGGATGCGGGTGGAGACCGAGCGGGTCCTGATGGAGCGGCTGGGCGTGAAGCTCAAATCGCTCGATGCCCCCACAGAGAGCCTTTCGGGCGGGCAGCGCCAGGCGGTGGCGATTGCTCGCGCGGTCTATCATGAGGGGCTGCGGGTGCTGGTAATGGATGAGCCGACGGCAGCCCTCGGCCCGCAGGAGACGGCCCGCACGCTCAAACTGATCAAGACGCTGCGCGATCAGGGACTGGCGGTGATCCTGATCAGCCATTCGCTGGACGACGTCTTTGCCGTCTCGGACCGCATCCACGTGCAGCGCCGGGGCCAGTGCGTGGGCGTGGTCGTGACCGCCCAAAGCAGCACGCAGGAGGTGCTGGGGCTGATCGTTGGCGCAGAGGAGGCCGCGTGATGAGCCTTGCCTCCGACACAACACCGCGCAGCATCACCGAAAAGCTCGAGCCCTATATCGCGATTGTCGGACCCATGGTGATGATCCTCGCGATCTTCATCTTCATGGGCATCGCCGAACCCAGCCGGTATTTTCGCGGCACCAATCTCAATCTGATCCTGCTCGATGCGGCGCTCTACATGCCGATGGCCATGGCGATGACCTTCGTCATCACCCAGCGCGGGATCGATCTCTCGATCGGGTCCATCGCGGCGTTGTCGGGGATCCTGATGGCCTTCCTGATCAAGCAATACGGCTTTTCGGTCTACATCGCCGTGCCGATTGCCATCGCGCTGGGGGCGGTAATGGGGTTGATCAACGGGCTTATCATCACCCGCCTCAACGTGCCGGATCTGATCGGCACGCTGGCCATGGATCTGGTCTATCGCGGCTTTGCGCTTGTCATTGCCAAGGGGCTGGTCCTGGCCCGGTTCCCCGATTTCCTGACCGAGATCGGGCGCGGGCAGATCCCGGGCTTCGTGCCCATTCCGGTGCTGATCGGCATCGCCACGATGATCGCGGGCTATCTGGTGCTCAAGCGCACCTATTTCGGGCGCTACACCGTCGCCATCGGCTCCAACCCCGAAGCGGCCGAGCTGACCGGCATCGCGGTGAACCGCCACAAGGTCTATGCCTATGTGCTTTGTGGCGCCTGCGCGGCGCTGGCAGGCGTCATGCTGACCGGCAAGCTCAACGCGATCCAGGCGACCTCGGCGCCATACTTCAACCTGCATGTGATCGCCGCCGTGGTCGTGGGCGGCACCTCGCTTTTTGGCGGGCGCGCCTCGATGCTGGGCTCCTTTGCCGGGGTGCTGCTCCTGTCGATGATGATCAACGCGCTGGTCACGCTGCGCATCGAGTTCTTCTGGCAGTCGGTCGCCTCGGGCGTGGTCATCGTCAGTTCGGTCGCGCTCTATGCCTGGATGCAGAAGAAGGATCGCGACGGGGCGGCCGGATGGTTTGCCGGTCTGCGCACGCCCGATGGCCAGAAGATGCTGCGTTTCAGCGCGGCCATCATCGGGGCGCTGATCCTGCTGCTGGCTCTCGGCGCGCTGCTGGCCGGCGAGACGACGCCCAGCGGGTGACCTGTAGACCGCTGGGCCGGGACGAGTTTTAACAAGGGAGGACCCACATGAAACGAACACTCACCACCGGCCTGATTGCGGCCATGGCCATCGGGCAGGGCGCCTTGGCCGACGGGCATCTGCCGCTGCGCGAGCTGCCCGACATCGCCGAGCGCGACCATTGGGTGCCCGACGAGGTCAATGCCGAAGGCAAGCTGGAGGCGTTGCAGGCCGTCGTCGGCACCGACGCGGTGCCTTTTAGCGGGACGCTCGACGCGCCGATCCAGATCGCGCTCATCTACCCCTCGGCCGACACGTCGGATTTCTGGGCGCGCAACTATCTGGCCATGACCAAGCGTCTCGATGAGCTGGGTATCGCCTATGAGACCACCGAATTCGCCAGCCGGCAGATCGAGCATTCGCTGCAATCGACCTATGCCAACCAGGTCGAGCAGGATTCAGACATCTACGACTATGTGATCTTCGGCCCGTCCGAGCTGGCCATCCAGGCGGACAATATCGACAAGCTGGCCGGCAATGACGGCTTCACGACCTATGTCTGGGCCTTCCACACGCCGCTGAAGGATCTGTCCAACCAGCCCCAGGTCTGGTTCGACTTCTCCTCGGCCGCCGGTGCGCTGGTGATGTGCGACTATATGATCTCGCGGCTGGGCGAGGGTATCACCATGGCGATGAACCGGGGCATCCCCGGGATCACCGACAACCAACGCTCGGGCGATTTCAAGGCCTGTGTGGAGGAGAAGGCCGGCTGGACCACGGTCTATGAGCATTACGGCGAGTATCAGCGCGAGGGCGGTTTTGAGGGCACGACCCTGATCATGCAGGCTTATCCGGAAGCCACGGTGATCCACAATGCCAATACTGCGATGGCAATGGGTTCGGTCGAGGCACAGCTTGCGCTCGCCAAGGAAAAGGAGATCTTTTCTACGGGCTGGGGCGGCACCGGGCTGGAGCTTGAAGCCATCCGCCGCGGCGAGCTTGACGCCACACCCATGCGGATGAGCGACGATGTCGGCGCCGCGACCGCCGAGGCGATCAAGGCCGATCTGGAAGAGCGCAACGACGAGCTGCCGCTGGTCTTCCTCGGCCGTATTACCGTGGCGCATGACCAGATGAGCCTTGAGGAGATCGACGCGCTGGAAGAGGAAGCGTTCCGGTTTTCCGGCATCGGCGCGCTGAGCCGCTGACTTGATTGGCCGGGCCGTACGCCGCGGCGGCCCGGTTGCTCCGCCTCGAACTGTTGAAGCCGTCGCGGGCCCGGTCTCGCGCCATGCTTAACCCGCGCGGAACCACCGTGCTTTGCGGGATTGGCGGGCAGCTACCCCCAGCGATGGCCGCTCCAACTGATCGGCTCTCCGGCAAGCCAGTCCGCCCCGGTGGCATAGAGCGCCTCGACCTCCGGCCCTTTCAGACCCGGCATGTCCTTCTTGACCGAATAGCCCAGGCTTGTCTGCAGATAGGCGAGGTGGCGGTACCCGGCGGGAAACGCCTCCAGAACCGCCGGGTTGAGTTCGACCGTGGCACCGGTCTGGATCGGGTCCATCCGGTCCCTCTCATAAATCGGTTGCCGCAGGCACAGGCCCCAAACCCCGTCGCGCCTTTCCAGGAAATCGTAGAACCTGCCGGTGCAGACCACATCGACGGCAACGTCATGCACCGTGCCCCGCTGCGAGATGGTCATCTTCGTCTGGGTGACGGCGCGGTTTCCTGCGATCTCGCAACTGAACCCGCCCAGAAAATGCAGGATCGACACGCCGCGGGCCCATCCCTGCTTGTTCATTTCAATGAACTCGTCCGCGGTGCCCTGGGTCCAGGTCGCCATCATGCGACCGTCATCATGCCAGACCGTGCGGAACTTCTCCCAGAAACCCGCATCGCGCCAGATCGCCCAATTGTCGATGAGTTCGCGCAGTGCAAGCTTGTCCAGTGTCAGCTTGTCTAGTTTCAGCGCATCCATGGTCGCGTCCTCTCTCTCGAAGCGGCCGAAATGCTCGGGTCAACCTTGTCAAGGCGCGCTGCGACCGTACTCGCGCCCGGCGCAAACCGGGGGATGACATACGGTACGCACACAGCGCGTTGGGTTTGCGCTGCCCTTCCCTGCGTGGCCGGCTGCTCTGCACCCCAAGCCGCTCAGTCGAAGACCAAGATCAAGTCGCGCACCTGCGTGCCTTCCTTGATCTCGCGCAGCCGCGCATAGATCAAGGCAATCCCGACGCCGAAAAGACCGTTGGTGATCGCCCCCAAAAGGGCCAAGACGATAACCGAAATGCCAAGCCGCCACGGGTCGGGCCCGCCGAAACCGCCAAGCAGATCGAAGACGAAATGCACAACTTGCAACAACACGATGCCAACGATCCCTAGGACGGTCACAACGGCGACAATGGGCCAGCGATAGCCCTTGGTCAGGCGGAAGCTGCGGCTGAGCGCAGAAAACCCCGCCCGCTCGATCACCACGGCCGGCGCGATCAACGACAGGGCCGCAGAAAGCCAAAGGCCGGGGACGATCAGCGCGATCAAGCCCAGCGCGAAAGCCAGCGTAGCAAGCATGGTCAGGATTAGGTTGGGAAAAGCCGTGGCCAGCGCCGGCCCGTAATAGGCGATCAGAGAGCGGGACCCGCCTTCTTTCACATCATAGGTGAGCTGCACCAAAAGGGCCACGCCGATGCCGTAGAGCCCCATGTCTAAAACAAAATCAATATAGAATCCCGGCATTAAGAGGACATTGCGGGTTTCGGCTTGCCCAAACGCGTGGTGCCAACTAACCAATATGCCCGATGCAAGCAAGCCGATGAGCGCCGGCGGCATTCCAAGCAGAAGAACTTTCAAGATATGTCGAAAAAAGAGTGAAAAGCTGTCGCTGACGACACGTCCCGTGCCAAAAGGCATTGGTTTTTCGGCTGTCTGGGAAATACTCATGGATGATCCGACCTGTTGCACTCCAATCGGGGCATGCTCGCCCGTTCAAAATCGGGTTTCAAGCCAAAACTGGGGGCTCACTTTTGCGATTGAGAGTGTTTTTCTTTGTAAAACTTGTTGACCCGGTGATCGCCAAAAAGCTGTCGCTGTTCCAAATGCGCGCGCTGTGCGCGGTAAAAGTCGCGCAGAAACCGGGCGCGGTCGTCCGCCGGCACGGCATCGGCATAGGAGATCTTGCGGCGAATGGCCTCGACGATCCGGGCTTCGGTTTCGGTATGGCGGGCTTTTTCGGAGCCGGTCATGGCGGTGTCTTGCGCGCGGATCACCCGCTCGAGCGTCTGCAGTTCATAGACGCCGTAATGGTCCAGATGATGGGTAAGAAAGGTAAAACCCGGCTCGCTCTTGGCATGTTTTGGATCGGCGCGGGCGAGGTCGGCGAGAAGCATCGGACTTGGCAGATGCACCACATAGGTGCCGGCGGCCAGATCGCCCAGACGGCGACGGCGGCGGTTCACCAGCGGAACCAGCAGCACGCCGATCATCCAGACCAACGCCGCGATCGACACGACCGGTGCATCCGCTCCCAAAACCAGAATGAGTGTGCCGGGAGAGAAGATCTCGGCCTCTTTCGTGATGTTGCGGATCACCAGCGCATGGGCGGTCAGCGACCTGCCATCGCTTGCAACCACCTTGATCTGCATCAGCCGCTTGCCGATGGTCTGGCCGTTCCAGGCCAGTTCGATAAGCACGTAGTAGGGGATGCGGGAAAAAAGAAACAGCATCGCGGCAATGGCGTTAAAGCCCTGCGACTCGGCGAGATCTAGACTTTGGATCAGGACCACGAATGCGAAAGCCGGCAGCGTGGTTGCCAGAACATCGATGATCTGCGCGCCGAGACGAACGCCGACGCCGGCCACCTCCAGGCACAGCGGCACGCCCTCCGGGCTCATCAGCCGATCGACTGATCGCGGCGGGGTGGCCACCGTCATGACCGGCCCCGCCCCCTGCCCAGGATCCAGACCAGCCAGACAAGGCCGACGCCCCAGCCCAGCACGAGCCGTGCCTCCAAGCTTTGGACGAGCTGGCGGGCAAACCCCTCCAAGACAGCTGCGGCGACGAGCATCAGCGCCGCGACGATGGCCAGTTTCACCGCGTCCCGCCCCGCGGCCTGAAGCGCTGAGGCGCGCCGGGCCTGGCCGGGGAAGAGGACGGACGCGCCCAGCATCACCCCGCCCGCACAGGCGATGCAGATCGCCGAAACCTCGGTCACGCCATGGACCGAAAGCCAACCCAGCAAGTCCCAGCCCAGGCCGCGTTCGACATGCAGACCCATAAACGCCCCTAGGATAAGACCGTTGTAAAAGGTCAGCAGAATCGCGGGCGCACAAAGAAACACCCCAAGCCCAAAGATGAAGATCGCAATCCGGCTGTTATGCGAGAAGAGGAACGCCGCAAAGGCGCCCAGCCCATGCGCCGAGGGGTCGTCATCGTAAATCACCGCGCGCAGCGTCTCGGTGCTGGCGCCCGGATTGCGCCCGCCGGCCAGCTCGGACGGCACAAAGACATAAAACCACGAGGCGTTTTCGATATAGAGCAGATAACCGACCAGCGCCCCAAGCCCCATGCTGAGAAAACCGATCAGCAGATAGGGGCCGGCGCGCCGCAACGCCTGGGGTGCGCTTTGGGCAAAGAACCGGCCGATCACATCGCCGAGCGGTTCTTGCGGGGCATAGACGGTCAGATAGGCCCGCGCGGTCAGCGCCTCTAGATAGGCCAAGAGCGCGCGGTCGAGCGAGATTTCCCGCGCGATGGCCAGTGAGCTGGTCGCCTGGCGATAGAGCGCCGCAAGATCGCGCGCGGCGGCGAACGGCATGCGCTGCAGGCCATGCTTCTCGGCATCGGCGATGACGGTTTCAAGCCGGCGCCAATCGTCTTCGCGCTCGGCGCGAAATCGCGCGGATCGGATGTCGGCATCCTGCATCAGATCAGCTCCCGCGCCTTGATCTCCAGATAGCGCGAGATCACCTGCGCCGTGATCTCGGCGGGTTTTGTGTCGATGACCGTCACCCCGATCCGGTTCAGCCTTTCAAAAACCAGGCGTCGCTCGCGCAGCATCAGATCGGCGGTGACCAACTCGGCAACCGCATTGAGATTGGGCGGGCTGGCGGCCAGCCGCCGCTCCAGATCGGGATCGCGGATGGCCACAAAAAGCACCAGATGCCGCTTGTTGAGAACCGACAGATTCTCGATCAGCAGCTCGGCCGAGGTTGCGTCGACGAAATCGGTGAAAACGATGATCAGGCTGCGCTTGGGCGTGCGCGCCTTCAAGGCGCTCATCGCCAAGGTGTGGTTCGTCTCGCGTGCCGCATAGGCCAGATCGGCCGTCCAGTGACGCAGACGGGCAAAGGCCTGCCGCCCGGGTTCGGGCTTGGTAAACTGCCGCGGGCTGGCGTCATAGGCAAACCAGCCGACAAGATCGCCCCCGATTGCCGCGGCCCAGGCGGTGGCCAGAGCGGCGGTGATGGCATGGTCGATCTTCGGCAACCCGGCAATCGCCTCGGACATCAGATAACCGTTGTCGATGGCCAGGATGACATGGTGGTTGCGCTCGGCGCGCAACTCCTTGGCCAAAAGCGCGCGCTGTTTGGCCGAGCGCTTCCAGTCGATGGATTTGATATCCATCCCGGGGCTGAACTCGCGCAGCTGATGAAACTCCGATCCATCGCCGATGGCACGGTTTTCTTTGGTGCCATAAAGAGTGGAGAGCACCGTGGCGGTGATCTGGCCCGACTGCACCAGGCGGATATTGGGCACCACCCGCACGACCAGATCGAGCGGCAGCTTGCGGATGAATTCAAAAAGCCCCAGCCGAGAGGGGCGCAGAACCCAAAGCGCCTCGCAGCGCCAAGCCCCGCGGCGAACGGCACGAACGGTCAGATCGGCCTGCATGCGATCCGCGCTGGGCGCAAAGTCGAAAAGCGCGGGTCCGGCGAGCCCGTCGGGCCAGGCGGTCCGGCCGGTCAGCGCTGTCCCCGCTGCCGGCAGATCGAAGCGAAACCGCCCCGCCTCGCCGACAAACAAATCCCCGGGCGCCTCGACGGTCAGAGCCAGAGGCTGGCGCGAAACAGCCGCATCGTAAAGCGCCAGAAGCGCAAGACCCAGCCAGGCCGCCAGCGCCACCCGCAACGCCGCATCGCCCAATAGCAGCGCGAACGCCGATAGGGTTGCGATGGCCAAGCCCAGCCACAACAGTTTTCGAGCCGGTCGGATCAGCGGGGCGCCTCGATCTGGTTCAGAAGGCCGTCAAGCACGCGTGCCGCGCTCTGACCTTCGATCTCGGCAGCGGGGCCCAGCACAATGCGGTGCTGAAGCGCCGAGACGTAAAGACGTTTGACATCGTCGGGGATTGCAAAGTCGCGCCCGCTCATCGCCGCCAGGGCGCGGGTCGCTGCAGCCAGCGCATCCGCCGCCCGGGTCGAGGCCCCGAAGGCGATCTCGGCATTGTCGCGCGTCGCCCGCACCAGCCGCAGGATATAGGCCAGGATATCGTCCTTGAGGATAATCCCGTCGATCAGTGCGCGGATCGCCTGCAGCGCCGGGGCGTCCAGCATCCGTACAATCTCGCGGGTTTCGGTGCCCGTATCGAGCGGGGCGGCGGCGTGCTTTTGCAAAATGGCCATCTCAACCGCTTCGGGCGGAAATCCGATGTCGAGCTTGAAGAGAAACCGGTCCAGCTGCGCTTCGGGCAGCGGGTAGGTGCCCTGCTGCTCGATCGGGTTTTGCGTTGCGATGACGATGAAGTCCCGCCCCAGCGGATAGTCTGTGCCGTCGATGGTTACGGTGTTCTCGTTCATCGCCTGAAGCAAGGCCGCCTGGGTCTTGGGGGGCGCGCGGTTGATCTCATCGGTCAGCAGCACCTGGGCAAAAACCGGCCCTTTGGTCAAAACGAAATCATTGGTCTGAAAATTGAAGATCGAGGTGCCCAAGATATCGCCCGGCATCAGATCCGGCGTGAATTGGATGCGTCCGAAGGCGAGGTCCAGCGCGGCGGCAAAGCCGCGCGCCATCAGGGTCTTCGCGGTTCCCGGCGGGCCCTCGATCAGCACATGTCCGCGCGAAAAGAGGGCAACCAGCAACAGATCGATGATCTCCTCCTGGCCCAGCACCACCTTCGCAATTTCTTGGCGCAGGGCTTCGACACGGGCGCGCATCTCGTCAAGCGTCATCGCTCAGCTGCTCCAAAACCGCTTCAAAGGCGTCGATAAAGTCGATGGCGGCCGAGGCCGGGAGCACGGCGGCAAACCCGCGATGCGCGTTGAGAAGGGCCGAAAGACGCTCGGCCAGCGCGGGATCCTTGCGGGCGGCCTGGCGTAAAAGCACCGCCTCATCGTCAGAGCGACGGTGATGTGCAGCTCCGAAAAGCGCATGGGCAACAGCGGCCAGCCGCGCCGGAACATAGGCCGCCAACAGCGCACCATCCTGACCGGTCAGGCGCAAGAGCCGGGCCTGCACCGCGATGATATGCGCCCGCGACGCGTCCTGATCGGTTTGCTCTGGGGCAACCGGCCCGAACCGGCAACTGCCCCGCCAGAGCGCAAGCGCCATCGCAAGCCCGGCAATGATCCAGAGCCAACGGAAGGGCGGATCAAAAAACCGGGCCAGATCCGCCCAGCTGCGCTCATAAAGGACGCGGCTGCGCGCGGGGCGGAACCAGTTCTCGATGCTGTAATCGATGTAGATCGTTCCGTCTTGCGCCTCTTTGGCGATGATGTCGCGTGCGATCCACGCATTGTCGCCCAGGCGGAGGCCGTGATTGTTGAAGAGATCGGGATCCGAAAGGACGATCGTTTTGGGCGCATCCGGCGACCCGCCCAGCGGGCAGAGCCCCATCACCATGCGTCCCGCCTCACCCAGAATCGGCGCGCAGCCAATGCCGTCAAAGACCTGCGCGATATAGAGCTGGGCCGTCCAGCCTTGGCCATCACGGGCGGTATAGGCAAACCCGGTAAAAGGCTGCTCAAGGCGCCGCACCGCGCCCACATCCGGCCCGGCCAGCGCCCTCAGCGTGGCCGTGACCGCATCGCGATCCGAGAGCAAAACCGGATGCGCCAGACCGGTCAGCCGCATGCCCTGGCGCCATTTCGGCAGCACGATCAAGCTGTTGGTCAGCGAGATCTTCGCGCCGATCGACATGCGCGCAAGGTCGTACTCGTCGGGCTGGGCGAGCATCTCTTCATTCGTTGTGGCGGCGCGACGCCCCTGGTCGAGCTGGGTGTCGTATAGGGGGATGACGGCCAGCCCCACCGCGGCGCCATCGACCGCCCAACCGCCCAGAAAGATGCGCGTCTCAAGGCCATTGCTGTTGAGCCAGCGCGCCAGCCCGTCGAACCCGCTGGGCGCGGCCCGCAGCGCCTGTTGCTGCGGCGCGGTAAAAAAGACCAATGCCAGAACCGCCAAGCCCGCCAGCCCGAGCGCGAGAAGAAGGCCCATACGCGTGCCGCCAGGTCCGGACGCTGCCCTGTCCTGCATGCTCATGCCGCTTGCCGATGCAGGAGCGGCCGCACCCCCTCCAAATGGGCGTCGAATTCGGCGTCGCTTACCGGCCGGTCGCCGAACTGCGCTCCTTCGGCCGCCAGCACCAGTGCCTTAAGCGCATCGAGATGGTTTTGCGCGGCCGGCAGGCGCCGGATCGCGTCGCGCGCCGTCCAGCTGTCCTGCAACAGCAGATCATTGGCCGCCACAACGTCGTCCAGAACCCGGCGCGCCAGCAGGATCAGCGCGGTCTGGCGGTTTTTCTGGGACAGAATACCCGCCAATGGCGCGGTCTCATTGCCCGTTGCGACGGCCATTGCGGGTTTGGCCTTTGGGCGGCTGGGATTGTCGGCGCTGCGGCGGAACGACACTGCCACCGATCCGCGATTGCGCCAGAAAAAGACGCCCGCCCCAACCAGCACAACAAGGCTGAGAAGGATCAGCGGGATTTCGGGCGCCTGCAAACCACCGCCCTGCGGGCCGGTGGGCGCAGCATCGGCCGTTTCCGGTTCGGCCCGGGTTTCGAGCGGCGGTGCGGCCCGGCTGGGGTCGAAATAGGCCACATCCCCTTGCACCCAGCGGCCGGCGGCCTCAAGATATGCGCGCCCGGAGTCGGTCAGCTGCACAGGCACCTCAACGGCCTCCTGCGCCAAAGCGAACTCGGCCGTCGCCAAGCCGGTGCCCAAGGCAAGCAGAAAAAGACGGCCTGCAATCCGATGTCGACACAAATTTATCAATCGAGTGCCTTGAGACAGCATGACGAAAACCGAAGCGAAGTCGGCATTGCGTTCCAAAACCGGGGTAACGCGACCCTTTTTGCCTCAACCGCCGCCGCAGCGCAATTCCAAGAAGCGCTTTTTATCCCACCGCCATGCTTTGGGCCTGGTGGGGAAACACCCGGCCATCGAAGAGCTTTCGCGCCGTCCGGATCGAGCCGGCCCGCTTCACCGCCCCGTACGCATCCCGCTCCAGATAAATCTCCATGGCCCCGGTCGGATGCTCGATCGGCATCACATCGTTCGGTGCCGGTCGCGCAACTGCATAGGCCGGGGTGCCCTTCATCGTACAGGCGGTTGCCACGCTGACCGCGGCAAAGACGCCGATCGCGGCATGACAGCGATGCGGGATGAAGGACCGGGTGGCGACAACGCCGCCCATTGTCGGCGGCGCGACCAGGATCATCTTCGGCACGCTTTTCTGGGCGACGTCGCCAAGCGCCATCATCGGACCCGCCTGCAGCCGGATCGCTTCCAACCGCGCCTTCAGCGCCAGATCGCCGTCCAGCGCCGCACGGGTTTCACACCCGCTCAGCCCGAAATCGGTCGCCAGCATAAGCACGCAGGGCATCCCATTGTCGATCAGCGTGCAGGCCGTCCCGTCGATCTCTTCGACCGCCCGTCCCGTCGGCAGCAAGGCCCCGCACATCGATCCGGCGATATTGTCGAAGAGGAGCGGAATGGCGGCGTGATGCCCTGGCACGCCGGCAATGGCGGTGGGGCCGGCATAGCGGACGCGCCCGCCCGGCGTGGCCACCCGCGCCTCGGCGATCTCGCCGGTATTCAGCATATGGATACGGATCGGTGTTTCGGGGTTTTTCGGTGCGACCAGACCCCGCTCGATGGCCGCGGGGCCGACGCCGGCCAGGATGTTGCCGCAGCCCTGGACATCGGTAACCAGCGGCCGGTCGACGAAAACCTGCAGGAAAAGGTAATCCACATCGGCATCCGCCCGGCTCGGTGGGGATAGGATCGCGACTTTCGAGGTTAAGGGATCGGCGCCGCCGATGCCGTCGATCTGGGCAGGGTCGGGCGAGCCCATGATCCGCAGCAGCAGATCATCGCGCGCGGCGGGGTGCGCGGGCAGGTCGGCGGCAAGAAAAAAGGCGCCCTTGGAGGTGCCGCCGCGCATCCAAAGGCAGGGCACGCCCTCCTCAATCGCGGTCTGCACCGCATCAGACATAGCGCAGCCCTTTTTCGGCGAGCCGCGCACGCATGTCGTAAAGGTCGAGCCCCAGCGTGCCGGCGGCAAGGCGGTGGCGTTTTTCCGTCTCGGCCGCCAGCCGGGCCTCGGCTTTTTCACGCACCGCTTGCGCATCGGCACGCCGGACTACAACCACCCCGTCATCATCGGCCACAATCACATCCCCCGCCTCGATCTGCTGGCCCGCGCAGACCACGGGGATGTTGACCGAGCCCAGCGTCTCCTTGACCGTGCCTTGCGCCGAGATCGCCTTCGACCAGACCGGAAAGCCCATCGCGGTCAGATCTTTCACATCGCGCACCCCGGCATCGATGATCAGACCGTAGCAGCCCCGAGCCTTTGCCGAGGTCGCCAGAAGATCGCCGAAATAGCCGTTGTCGCAGGGCGAGGTCGGCGCCAGCACCAAAAGATCGCCGGGCTGCAGCTGCTCGATGGCGACATGCAGCATCCAATTGTCGCCGGGTGGGGCGCTGATGGTGACGGCCGAGCCGGCGATTTGTGCGCCGGGAAAGATCGGGCGCATATAGCTGGCCAGACAGCCCGTACGGCCCTGCGCCTCATGCACCGTGGCCACACCGGCTGCGCCCAGCGCCGCGATCACGGCGGCCTCGGCGCGGGGGATGTTTTGGACGACGACGGACATCGCTCAGGCCTCCTTGACCGGCGGGGTGCCGTGGGTGTGGAAGGTCTCGATGGTCTTTAGCCCCCAGGCCTGACCCTTCTTGCGGTCGGTTTCGGTCCAACAGATCGGTGCCCAATCGGGCGCCAGGATCAGCCGGGCACCGGAATTGGCCAGCTCGACCCGATTGCCCGCCGGCTCCCAGACATAGAGAAAGAAGGTCCCCTGAATGGCGTGCTTATGCGGGCCGGTTTCGATATGGACGCCGTTTTGCAAAAAAATGTCGGCGGCGCGCAGGATGTCTTCGCGCTGATCGGTGGCATAGGTGACATGGTGCAGGCGCCCCAAACCGCCGCCATGCTCCTCGGTGCAGGCCAGATCGTAGGTCTTGTTGTTGACCGTGAACCAGCATCCGCCCAGCCGGCCATTGTCGAGCTGGATATATTCGGTCACCCGGGCGCCCAGACAGGTCTCCATGAACTGCCGGAAAAGGGCTACATCCTCTGACAATAGGTTGAGATGATCGATCCGCCGCGGTGCAGCCCCGGTAAAGGCCGAGGCCGTGTTTTTCAGCGCCGCGTGCTCGGCCGGCGCGTCGGGCGCATACCAGCGGGTGTCGTAGTAGATCTCGAAGACATGTCCAAAGGGGTCTTCAAAGCGAAAGGCGCGGCCATGGCCCAGATCGCCCTCCACCCAACCCTGGATGGGAAAGCCCGAGGCTTCGATGGCCGCGACCCGGCGCGCCAGCGCTTCGGGCGAGGCGGCACGATAGCCGATATGCCCCACACCGGTGGTCTCAGCGCGGGTCAGCTTGAGGCTGTGGAACTCATAATCGTCCCAGGCGCGCAGATAGGCGCTGTCGCCGTCAAGCGCCGAGAGCTTCAGACCGTAGATGCGGGTGAAGAAATCCAGGCTCGCCTCGAATTTGTCGGTCAGCATTTCGACATGGCCCAGATGGGCGAGGTCGAAAAGCGGATGCGTCGGCGCAGACATAAAGCTTCCTTCCTTCAGGTGGGTTCAGAGCGTGTCGACCGTGCGCGGGAAAACCGACTGAAACCCCTCCGCATAATGGCAGTCGCGCCCGCCTGACTGGCCGCCGGAGTTTCGTTTGAAGTGATTGGCGCGCTGCTGGGCCAGACGGGTGTAGTACGCCCAAAGATGTTCCTGGCCAGCCATGCATTCGATGGCCGCGCGCTTCTTATCCCAAACCGGCGTGATGTCGAGAAACACATCCGGCTTCCAGCCCATCTGTTCGGTCTGATGCGGCTCAAAAAGGTAAAGCTGCGGCGCACCCAGCACCGCCTCGCCGGGATTGTGGCCCCAGGCCTGGGCGATCATCCGGCATTCGAGCACCGCGGCGGTCGTGTTCATATGATCGGTGTTGTAGGGATCGTATTGCGAATGGCTGAGCATGAAATCGGGCTGCACGCGGCGGATGACGTCGACGATGGCCTCTTTGCTGGCGCGGGTGAAGTCGAGCGGGTAGTCGCCCATATCAAGGCAGACAAGCTCGTGAACGCCGAGGGCGGCGGCCGCTTCCTCGGCCTCGGCCCGCCGCACCGCTTTGACCCGCTCAAGCGCCATGCCGGGTTGTTTCCAGAGCTTGGCGCTTTCGCCCCGCTCGCCAAAAGAGAGACACAGCACCGTCACCGCATAGCCCTTCTGGGCATGCAACGCGATGGCACCGCCGCAACGCCAGACGAAATCGGCAGCATGGGCAGAGATGACGAGGGCGGTTTGGGCGGTTGGCATCGGGCATCTCCCATGCAGATCATTGGAACCGTCCGCTTGGGTCGGATCTTCGGGTTTTCTGGGGTCTTTTCATGGCCTGGCGCGGGGGGACAATTCGAAACCCTGCGCGTGTTCATAAGTTTGCGCTATAACCGTGGGGTCGAAATGGGGGTAAGCGGCCTTGGGAAAAATGCCGAGCAGATGGACGAGGCTGGGTGCTGCTGCGCCATGATCTCCAGAAACCTTCGACATTTAAGGCTTTTGCTCGCGGTGCATGACACAGGATCGTTGAGCGAGGCGGCGCTGCGCGTCCATGTCTCGCAACCCGCCGTGACCCAGGCGATCGGCAAGCTCGAAACCCAGGCCGGCGGCGCGCTCTTCGAACGCACGCGCCAGGGGTTTTTTCCCACGGAGCGAGGGGCGGCGCTCTCCAAACGGGTGCGGCGGGCCTTTGCGCTGCTCGACCCGGCCCTAAGCGAGATCTCGCCGCGCCTCACCCTCACCGCCAGTGCAGCCCAGCTTCAAGCGCTGGTCGCCGTGCATGAGACCGAGAACTTCACCCTGGCTGCCCGAAAGCTGGGCCTGGCGCAGCCGACCGTTCACCGCGCCGTTGCGCAGCTGGAGCAGGAGGCCGATCGCAGCCTCTTTGAGCGCACCGCCTTTGGGATGGTCGCGTCGCGGGCCACCCGCGCCCTGGCCATTGCCGTGATGCTGGCTTTTCAGGAGCTCGAGCAGGCCGCGGCCGATCTGGCCGAGCTGGAGGGCGGCGATGCCGGCCGCATCGTGATCGGCGCCCTCCCGCTGTCGCGCTCGGTCCTGCTGCCGCAAGCGCTGGTGCGGTTTCGACAAGTGCGGCCGCGCCACGCCGTGTTGGTGATCGAGGGGCGCTATGATGCGCTTCTGGGCGGTCTGCGGCGCGGCGATGTCGATGTGATCATCGGCGCGCTGCGTCAGCCCGCGCCCATCGAGGATGTGATGCAGGAGCGGCTTTTTGACGACCGGCTGGCGATCTTGGCGGGCAACCATCATCCGCTGGTGGGGCGGACGGATCTGAGCCGGGACGAGCTGCGCGGCTATAGCTGGGTCGTCCCGCGCGAGGGCGCCCCGGCCCGCGACCAGTTCGACGCCTTCTTTGCGGAGCGCGGCCCGCCCGAAAGCGTCATCCAGGCGGGATCGATCCTGCTTATGCGCGAGATCCTCAGCGCAAGCGATCATCTGGGCTGTATCTCCAGCGCCCAGGCAAGGGCGGAGCTCGCCAAGGGTCTGGTCAGTGAAATCGCCACTGGGGTTGCGTGGCCGGGCCGGCCCATCGGGCTGGCCTATCGCGCCGGTTGGGGGCCGACGGCGGCCCAACGGCTCCTGCTCGATCTGTTGCGCGAGACCGCCAAGACCGAGAGCCTATAGCCTGTGCTTATCCGTAGACCCGTGCTTTGAATTGGTCTTCCCCGCGCGGGCCCCGCTATGCCTGGATCAAAGCCGCGGGCCGCAGAGCCCCAGATGCGGTGTGAAACCAGGGGGAGGATGGTCTCTTGCAGCGAAACCCGGCTGATAGCGGCGGGCGTGGCACCGCCGGCCCGCGCGCTTCCAAAGCGGCGTGATCGCGATGCGAGGCACACTGGCCACCTGGTCCGCCCGGCTCGAACAGGCCACGCGTTATCTCACGGTGATCGGCGGTATCTGCCTTTTGGCGATCGTCCTTGTGGTCACGCTCGGGGTGGTGATGCGCTATGCCTTCGCGGCCCCGCTTTTGGGCGTGAACGAAATCGTCCAGCTTCTCGCCGTTGCGCTGGTGATGTCGGCGCTGCCTTATTGCACCGCGCAAAACCACCATGTCGCGGTCGATGTTTTCGAAAAAGCTATCGGCCAATGGGGCCGGTTTCTGGGCGATGTGCTGGCGCGGGTTCTGCCGGGTTTCGTCTTTGTCATCCTGTGCCGTCGGGCGGTTCTGAAGGCGCTTGATGCTTGGGAATGGGGCGATGCAACCAATATGCTGCGCCTGCCGATCTGGCCTTTTTACGCGGTGCTGGCCGCCGGGGCGGGTCTTTGCGTGCTGGTTTTTGCCCTGCAAACGCTGGTGATCCTCGGTCGAAAGCTGCGCGATGTCTGACATTGCCGCGGGGCTTACCGGCATTGGATGCCTGTTTTTGCTGTTGGCGCTGCGCACGCCGGTTGCCTTTGCCATGCTTCTGGTGGGCTTTGTGGGCTATTGGGCGTTGGAAGGCTGGCGCGGCGCGGGCGGCGTTTTGCTGACCGAAAGCTACTCGGCGGTCTCGAACTACAACCTCATCGTCGTGCCGATGTTCGTCCTGCTTGGCAATATCTCCGCCGAAGCGGGCTTCAGCCGCGGGCTTTACGACGCCGCTTTCGCCTGGGTCGGACGGTTCCGCGGCGGGCTCGCCTCGGCCTCGGTGCTGGGCTGTGCGGTCTTTGCCGCCGTCTCCGGCTCGTCGGTCGCCACCGCCGTCACGTTGGGCAAGGTGGCCTTGCCGGAGATGAAGCGGCTGGGTTATGCGCCGGCGCTTTCCACCGGCTCGATCGCCGCGGGGGGGACGCTGGGCTTTCTGATCCCGCCTTCGACGGGCTTTGTGCTTTACGCGATCCTCACCGAGGAATCGATCGGGCGCCTCTTCATGGCTGGGGTGCTGCCGGGACTGCTGCTCACCCTGCTTTTCATCGCCACGATCTGGCTGATTGCGGTGATCGACCCCAAGGCCGGCCCGCGGGGTGCCGCGGTGGGGCTGCGCACACGGTTCCGGATTCTGGGCGAGGCGGGGCCGCTCTTGCTGGTGATCATCCTTTCCATCGGCGGCATCTATCTGGGGGTCTTCACGCCGGTCGAGGCGTCGGGCATCGGTGCGGCCCTGGTCATCGCGCTCGCTCTGCTGCGGCGGCGGCTGACCTTTGCCGGCTTCAAAAACGCCGTGCTGAGCACGCTCAGCACCACCGCCATGCTCTATGCCATCGTGATCGGGGCGAATGTGCTCAACCCCTTCTTTGCCGTCACCCATATCCCGGCCACGCTCGGAGCCGAGCTCAGCGCGCTGGAGCTTGGCGCCTATGGCACGCTCTTTGTGATCATCGCGGGCTATATCGTGCTGGGAATGTTCATGGACGGGCTGTCGATGCTGGTGATCTCGATCCCTATCGTCTTTCCGGTCGTCACCGGCCTTGGATTTGACCCGATCTGGTTCGGAGTGGTTGCGGTGATCGTGATCGAGATGGGGATGATCACCCCGCCGGTCGGGCTCAATGTCTTCGTGGTGCGCGCGGTGGCGGGCGATGTGCCGCTGACGACCCTCTTTCGCGGCGTGACCCCGTTTCTTTTCGCGATGATTGCTGGGCTGATGCTGATCATCCTGCTGCCCGAGATCGCGCTTTTTCTGCCCAACACCATGTTCGGCTGATGGGTATACGCCGCCCAGATCGTCGTGACACAGCGCGCCGAAGGCGGCGCGTTTTCGAAATCCAAATAGGGAGGATTGAACGATGCTGAAGACCCTGACCACCCCGGCCGTTGCGGGCATGATGGCCCTGGCTGCCGCTTACGCGTCCGCCCCATTCGCGGCTGCCGATGAGCTCAAGCTGGCCGATTTCCAGCCGCCCACCCATTTCGTCGTCGGGGCGGCCTATCAGCCCTTTGCCGACGCGATTGCCGAAAAGACCGATGGCGCGGTGACGGTGACCTTCTATATGGGCGGCGAGCTTGGTCCCGGCCCGCTGGAGCAATACACCCGCACGGTCGAGGCGGTGACGGATCTCGCCTTTGGCCTGCCGGGCTATACGGCCGAGAACTTTCCCAAGACCTTGCTGGCCGAACTGCCCGGCGTGATCGAGGCCGAGACCGGCACCGCCCAGATCATTGCCAATCTCGACAAGCTTTCGCAGGAATATCGCCGGGTCGTCCTTGTGGGGCTTTGGAACAACGCGCCCAACCTGCTGTTGATGGCCGAAAAACCGGTCGACAGTTTGGATGACTTGTCCGGGCTGAAGATCCGTGTGCCGTCGCGCAATGCGGGGCTGGTGGTCGAAGCCTGGGGCGCCACGCCGGTTTCGATGCCCGCACCGGCGATCTACAACGCGATGCAAACCGGCGTGATCGACGGCGCGATGATCGATGCGACCACGCTGCGCGCCTTCAAGCTGGGCGAGGTTACGGCGCATATCACCCAAGGGATGGACACCACCATATCGCTCTTCTTCATGATCATGAACCGCGACAGCTTTGCCGATCTGAGCGCGGCCGAGCAGGCGATCGTATTGGAGGCCGGGCGCGAGGCCTCGGTCAACGCCAATGCCGCCTGGCTGCGGATCGCCGACAGCGCCCTGGCCGAGTTTGAAGCGACCGAGGGCAAGCAGGTGATCACCCTGGCGCCCGATGCCGCGGCTGCGTTCAATGCCGCCGCAGCCCCGGCGGTTGCAAAGATCATTGCCGATGCGGATGCGCAAGGGATCGATGCCAGCGCCTATGTGGCAGCCTTGCGCGGCGAGTAACAAGGCCGCGGCGTGCGCCGGCCGGAGCCATCTTCGGCCGGCCGCGCCTTACCCCTCCTCGATCGCCTCAGCCGCCTTGGCCGCAAGCTGGACAAAGCGCGCAACCTCCGCCTTGCTCAGCCCCGACAGGATCTCGTCTTGCAAACGAGTGACAAGCGGGGTCAGCGCCGCGATCATCCCCTCGCCTTGGGTGGTAAGCCTCAGAACCCGGGCGCGCTTGTCGCGGGCGCTGGTTGTGCGCGCAACCAGGCCCTTCTGTTCCAGCCGGTCGAGCACATCGCCCAGCGTGGCCCGGTCCTTGGCCACAATGGCCGCAAGCCCGGCCTGATCGATGCCGGGATTGTGGCGCAGCGCATCGAGGGCGGAAAACTGCACCGGGGTCAGATCGAACCCGGCCTGGCGCACGCGCTGGGTGAAGACTTGGGTGGCACGTTGATGCAGCCGGCGGATCAGATGCCCTGGCATGGCAGAGCTCAGCCCGGGTTTGGGGATGTCCATCGCCTCTCCTCGATCGGTCGGCCAACCATACCCAAAACTAATAGCAGGTCATATTTTCTTATTTGATCCTCTTCCGGCCGTTTAGTAAGTGTACATACTAATTTCGCGACGGGGAGGGTCGATCATGCAATACCATCTCAATGGGTTTCGTCCGGGCGATCCGGATCTTCACGACGCCGTGACGCGCGATGCGGCCGCTTCCGAAACGGTTGATGTGCTCATCGTCGGCTGCGGCCCAGCCGGGCTGACACTGGGCGCCCAGCTCGCGGCCTTTCCCGACATCACCACGCGGATCGTCGAGCGCAAATCCGGCCCTTTGGAGAAAGGCCAGGCCGATGGCATCTCCTGCCGCTCTATGGAGATGTTCAACGCCTTCGGTTTTGCCGAACGGGTGATGAAGCAAGGCTACTGGGTCAATGAGACCACTTTTTGGAAGCCCGACCCCGCGCATCCCGAGCAGATTGCCCGCAATGGCCGCATTCAGGATGTGGAAGACGGGCTTTCGGAGATGCCGCATATGATCCTGAACCAGGCGCGAGTGCATGACATGTACCTCGACATTATGCGCAACGCGCCGACGCGGCTGGTGCCCGATTACGCGCGGCAACTCGTCGATCTGACCGTTGATCCCGCGGCCAAGGACTATCCCGTTACGGTGACGCTCGCTTGTCTGGACGGCGCGCAGGAAGGCGCCACCGAGACGGTAAGGGCGCGCTATGTCGTGGGTTGCGACGGAGCCCGCAGCGCGGTGCGTCGGGCCATCGGGCGCGAGCTGGTGGGCGATTCCGCCAACCAAGCCTGGGGCGTGATGGATGTCCTCGCCGTCACCGATTTCCCCGATATCCGCTGCAAAACGCTGATCCAATCGGCCTATGAGGGCAACATCATCATTATCCCGCGCGAGGGCGGCTATCTCGTTCGGATCTATATCGAGCTCGACAAGCTCAATGTCGGCGAGCGGGTGGCCAATCGCAGCATCACCTGCGACGCGCTGATTGCGGCCGCCCAGCGGATCTTCAAGCCCTTCAGCCTGGAGGTCAAAGATGTCGTCTGGTGGTCGGTCTATGAGATCGGCCAGCGCCTGACCGACAAATTCGACGATGTCGCCCAAGATGCGATGGCCGAACGCACGCCACGTGTCTTTATCGCCGGCGATGCCTGCCACACCCACAGCCCCAAAGCGGGTCAGGGCATGAATGTCTCGATGGGCGATGCGTTCAATCTGGGCTGGAAGCTGGTCACGGTGCTGCAGGGGCGCGCCGATCCCTCGCTCTTGCACAGCTATTCGGCCGAACGCCAGGCGGTCGCGCAGGATCTGATCGATTTCGACCGGGAATGGTCGCGGATCATGAGCGAGCCGCCCGCGCAAGACGATGCCGCCGGCAGTCCCAAGTTCCAGCGCTACTTCATCGAACATGGGCGGTACACCGCAGGGATGTCGGTGCGCTACACGCCCTCGACCCTGACCGGCACATCGGAATGGGCCGCGCTTGCCACAGGCTTTGAGATCGGCAGCCGCTTTCACTCCGCGCCCGTCATCCGGCTGGCCGACGCCAAGCCGATGGAGCTTGGCCATACCATTCTGGCCGATGCGCGCTGGCGGCTCTTTGCGTTCTGCCCCGCAGAGGATCCGGCCGATCGGGAGGCTGCGATCTGGCGCCTATGCGAGTTTCTGGGCGACGCGCCCAACGCGCCTTTGCGCATGCTTACACCGCCGGATGCGGACCCCGATGCGGTGATCGACGTTCGCGCCATCCTGCAACAACCGAGCCGCGATCTGGCGCTCGAAACACTTCCGGGGGGTCTTAAGCCACGCAAAGGTATGCATGGGCTGATCGACTATGAGAAGATCTTCTGTGCCGATCCCGAACCTGGCCGCGACATCTTTACACTGCGCGGCATCGACCGCGCACAGGGTTGTCTGGTCGTTGTGCGGCCGGACCAGTATGTCGCGCATATCCTGCCCTTTGATGCGCATGAGCGGCTGGCACGGTTCTTTTCCGGCTTTATGCTGGCGCCGGGTCGGGCCTGACAAGCCGCCCGTAGCAGATCTCTTCTGTTCGAAGGGGTGGCTGGGACGGTGTAACCAGCGGCTGCAGGGCCGGTCTTCTCGGCGCAGGCGCGCTAGCGCTCCTTGTCTTTGGCGATGGCCTGAATGCTCTCTTCGAGGTTGATGCCGACGGCATCGCCGATTTTCTTTAGTGCTGGCAGTTGCACGGCCATATCCATAATGCTGTCGATCGCCTGGCTAACCGGTGCCTTGCCACCCGCATCGCCAACGCCGCCCAAACCGCTGATGTGATTGACGCTGATACCTTTGATCTTTTCGGCCGGCTTGACCATCTCGGCCAGGATCTTGGGCATGTTCTCCAACCGCGCTTTTTCAAGCTCCATAGCGACAATGGCCTCCGAGCGGGCGTTCTCGGCATTGATCCGGGCCAGCGTCGCCTCAGCCTGGGCAAGCTCCACCGCTTTGAGGGCCAGCGCCTCCTCCTCTCTGGCCACGCGGCGATCCTTGGCGGTGGCCTTGTCGTTTTCAGCGGCAATGCGCACACGTGCAGCGGCGCTTTCGGCTTCCTGCTCCGCACTCAGCAATGCGAGCGCCTTCTTGCGCTCGGCCTGCGCAAGCGCTTCGGCGGTCCGGAGCGCCTCGGCTGCTTTGACGGCCTCGGTGCGTGCGGCATCGGCATCGGCCTGGGCCTTGCTCTCCTCTTGCGACTTCGCCGCGACCTGGATCAATCGGTCCTGCTCTGCGATTTCCAGGGCTTGCTGCCGAGCGATTTCGGCCTGTCGCAGCGCCTTGGCGCTGGCGATTTCGTCGGCCTGGATGTCTTGCTCCATCTGAATACGGGCGCGGGCGCGGGCGCGTTCGGCCTGGGCTTTCTTGGCCGCAACATCGGCCATTTGCGCGGCCAGCAGCGTCTCGATCTCTTGGGTTTGCGCGATTTCGGCGCGGCGCTGCTCCAACTCGATGGCAAGCTGGCGCCTGGCCGCCTCCATCGTCGTCTGCGTCACCGAAACTTCGGCATTCTTCTCAATCTCGGCCCGTTCCTTGCGCGAGTTTGCAATCACCTCGGCAAGCCTGCGCATCCCCACAGCGTTAAAGGCGTTGTTCTCATCCAGCGCCGAAAACGGGGTCTGGTCGAGCCCGATCAGCGACACGCTGTCCATCTCAAGCCCGAATTTGGCCAGCGGTGCCGAAAGGGCGTTCTGGACGTTGCGCACAAAGCCCGCGCGGTCTTCGTGAAGCGTGTCCATGCTCACTTTGGCGGCTTCGGCTCTGAGCGCGTCGACCACCATGCCATCGAGCAGCCCCCGCAGCTGGTCTGCCTGAAAGAGCCGTTTGCCCAGGGTTTGCGTCGCGCGGCTGACGGCCTCTTCTTCGGGTTTGACGCTGACATAAACCTCGGCCCCCACATCGACCCGCAACCGATCCTGCGTGATCAGCGAGCGTTCCCCCGCGCAGGCGACGCTCATGCGGATCGTCTGCATGTTCACCCGGGCAATCTCGTGAAAGTAGGGGATTGCAATGGTGCCCCCGTCGATCACGATCTTGCGCCCGCCGATACCGGTTTTGACGAGTGCGACCTCGTTGCTGGCGCGCTGGTAGAAGGCCGCGGCGAGCACGACCAGAACGGCGAGGGCGACGGCGAGAAGGATAATCCAGGCGAGCGCGGACATGGGCGTTCCTTTCCTAAAGCCCGTGCATCTCGCACAGGATGTTGGACGACATGCCGCCGTCGGTGGGGATGTTGGTGCCGCGGATCCACTGGCTGAGATCGCTCAACAGGAAGGCGATGACCGGGGCGATATCGGTCGCCTGGCCGGGCCGATCCATCACCCGGGCATCCTCTAGGGCGCGCGCGCCGAGCGTATCAAGAAAATCGCCCAGGATCGGGGTCGAGACCGGCCCTGGGCTGACGCTGTTCATCCGGATCCCGCGCGCGCGCCAGGTCCAGCGGTTCTGCATGGTCCACACGATCAGCGCCTCCTTGGTAAAAAAGTAGCTGCGGCCGCCCGCATTGCTGATGTCATGTGCGGCCATGAACGCGGCGATGCCGCCGAAATCGAGCGTTTCGCTGGCCTTAATGGCCTGAACCGCCTGCGGCCAGCCGATACCCGCCAGCGAGGCGACATTCACGATGCTGGCGCCGCGGTCCATCTTGGTGACAAGGCCCAGCGTCAGGCGTTTGATCGCAAGTAGATTGATCGCCAGCAGCTGCTCGGCAGGTCGGGTGGGCGGCAAGCCCGCATTGTTGACCAGACCGTCGATCCCGTCGGGCAGCACATCGACCAGCGCATCGATGGCGCGCGGGTCGGCGAGATCGGCGCGGTAGAACTCCTCGACATGATCGAAGTTCTTGTTGATATCGACGCCGAGCACCGCCGCCCCCTGTTCGGTCAGCATCTTTGCCGTCTCCCAGCCGATGCCCGAGGAAGATCCCGTAACGACGATCCGCTTGTTCTTCAAAAGTTCGCGCATGGCGGGCTCAGAAAACCGGCGGGTAGGGGCGGTGCCCCCGATCGAGGGTGATCCAGCGGGTTTCGGTGAAGGTCTCCATCGACCAACGCCCACCATGTCGTCCCAAGCCAGAGGATTTTGAGCCGCCGAAAGGCACATGCGGCTCGTCATTCACTGTGGAACAGTTGATGTGGCACATCCCGGTCTCAAGCCGTTGCGACATCGCCAGCGCACGCGCTTCATTTCGGGTGATGATCGCCGAGGAGAGGCCGTATTCGGTGTCATTGCTCAGCGCTATGGCCTCCTCATCTGTGCCAAAAGGGACAATGACGACAACCGGGCCAAAGGTCTCTTCGCGCCAGACAGCCATCGAAGCGTTCACATCGGTCAGAATCGTGGGTTGCACGAAGCGGCCCGAAACGCCGCCGCCCAGTGCGACTTTCGCGCCTTTGGCTACCGCCTCCTCGATCTGATGGGTCACGCGCTCTACCTGACGATCATTGATCAGGGGACCGATCACATTGGCCTTATCGGCCGTATCGCCCATCCTGAGCTTGGCTGCGCGCGCCGTCAGGCCGGTCAGAAAGTCGTGGTAGAGGCGTTCATGAACCAGCACCTTTTCCACGCTCATGCAGATCTGACCCTGATGCATAAAAGCCCCGAAACTGGCGGCGGCTGTCGCCCGATCCAGATCCGCATCCTCAAGCACGATCAGGCTGTCCTTGCCGCCCAGCTCCACGCAGCATTTCTTCAAATGCGCGCCGGCCTTGGCGGCAATCGACCGGCCTACCGGGGTGGACCCGGTAAAGGAGATGCCTTTGACCAGCGGGTTCTCGATCAGCTCGTCGCCTATCTCGGCTACCCGCGTGCGGCTGGATGTGACAACATTGAACACGCCGGCCGGGATGCCGGCTTCTTCGAGCAGCTCGGCAAAGAAGAGCCCTCCGCAATAGGGCGTTTCCTCGGAAGGTTTGAGCACGATGGTGTTGCCAGCAGCCATCGGAAAGGCAAAGCCGCGCGCGGTCAGGATGCAGGGCATGTTCCAGGGGCTGATCACGGAGACAACGCCCATCGGCACGCGCTGTACGGTGGACAGCTTGCCATGTTCGGAGGGCAGGATTTCGCCGACGCTTTGGTAGCACATCGCAGCCGCCGCCCGAAAAACCTCTGCCGCATAGCCGGCCTCGAACATGCCCTTGCCGAACCAGCCCCCGGCTTCGCCCTGATTGGCCGCAGCATAGTCCGCCTGACGCCGCTCGAGCAGCTGCGCAATCTTTAGCATGAAATGCGCACGCTCTTGAAACATAAGCCCCGACCAGGCCGGAAATGCCCGCTGCGCGGCCTCGATCGCCGCGCGGGCCTCCGCGGGTCCGCCTTCGGGGGCCTGGGCCCAAACCGACCCGTCGGAGGGGTTCCTGTCTTCAAACGTCCCGGCAGGCTTTTCCCAGCTGCCCGCGATGAACATGCCCTTTAGGTTGCGCGGCCCTGTGGCGTCCAACATGGTTTCTCAGGTCCTTTCGAAACCGCCGCCGGGGCGGCGTTTGTAAATCTCAACGCGTGGGGCGCGGTACACCTCTATGGTGACCGGTTTTTCGTCCGACCCCGGCGCTGCCGGCGCAGGTGGTATTGCCGGGGTGTGGCGCGGTAACGGTTTCGCGCGGCCGGCCCGGGCGGCGGCCAATTCGAACTCCTTGAGCATCGCTTGAATGTCACCGCCGGCACCAGGCGGGCCGGTTCGGGTGCCATGGCCATCGCTCGTGCCAGGGCCGCTGCCCGTGCCAATACCAGCGTCACTTGCGGCGCCATTTTCAGTACCATTGCGACCATCGAGTGGGGATCCGACGGGATCCGTGCGCGCAGCTTTGGCAACAGCCTCTGCCTTGGCTAAAAGATCGTCCATGTTTAGGCCGGCCAACGTTTCTGCCGACAGGCGCGTGCCGCTCGTTGGCGATACCGCCACAATGGCGGGCTTTGGCAGAACGGTATCCACGGGCTTTGCCGCGGGCCTAGGCTGCGCGGCAGCGCCCGGCCTACCGGCGCGACCGGCCCCACCGCCCAGATAGGCCGCTTGAACCGCCGGGTCTGTCATCAGAGCCGCGGCGCTTTCTTCGTGAACGATGCGCGTGTTCTCTAAAAGATATCCACGATCGGCGATGGCCAGGCTCTGCTTGGCGTTCTGCTCGACCATCAACACGCCGATACCAAGATCCCGGACAGCGCGCAGGGTCTGAAACAGCTCCTTGCAAAGAAGCGGCGACAATCCCAGCGAGGGTTCGTCCAGCGTCAGGATCTCTGGGGCAGACATCATCGCGCGGCCGATCGCCACCATCTGCTGCTCGCCCCCCGACATCGTCCGCACGATCTGGCGGCGGCGCTCCACAAGCTTGGGGAACAGCGCGAAGACACGCTCAAGGTTGGCCGCCTCTTCATGCCGGGCGCGTTCGGGATAGGCGCCGAGCCGGAGGTTCTCCTCTACGGTCAGATCGCCGAAGATACCACGGCCCTCGGGGACCAGCGCGATGCCTTCTTCCACGATCTGGTCGGCCGACATGCCCTCAAGAGGGTGGCCCGAAAGCGACACCGACCCGTCGACCCGGCCCTCGCAAACACCGGAGACGGCCTTCAACAGGGTCGACTTCCCAGCCCCGTTTGCGCCCAAGATCACCACGATTTCACCGGCCGCAACGTGCAGCGCCGCCCCGTCAAGCGCCTGATGCTTGCCGTAAGACACGCAGAGATCGCGAACCTCAAGCATCCGCATCCCCCAAATAGGCGCGGATCACTTCGGGATCGGACAACACCGCGTCGGGCGTGCCTTCGGCGATCTTGTCGCCCGAGGACATCACCACGCAACGATCGCAAAGCGAGCGGATCGCATCCATCACATGCTCGACCAGAACGATGGTGCGCCCCTCCTCGCGCAAGGACTGGATCAGCGCGATGCCGACCTGCAATTCGGTCGGGTTCAGCCCTGCCAGCCATTCGTCGAGCAAGAGCAGCTTTGGATCGGACGCCAGCGCCCGTGCCAGCTCGACCCGTTTTGTGTCGATATAGGTAAGCTGACCCACCGCCATAGGGCCCTTGCCGTCCAGACCCACGCGCTTGGCAAGCCGTATCGCTTCCTGCCGGGCGCTGGCGCCCCAGCGGCGGCGATGCCCGAAGACAGCGCCTGCAATGATATTCTGCTCGACATTCATCCCCGGCAGGAGGCGCACCAGCTGAAATGTGCGAGCAATGCCGCGCCTTGCGATCTTGTCCGCCCGCTGGCCCGAAATGACGGCGCCGCGCAGGCTGATCTCGCCCGCGGTCAGCCCCAGCGCGCCGGAGATTAGGTTGAGAACGGTCGATTTGCCTGAACCGTTGGGGCCGATCAGGCCCAAAACTTGGCCCTGACGGACGTCAAAATCGATGCCGTTGACCGCAACCAGCCCCCCGAAACGCTTGGTTGCGCCCTGAAGGCTCAAAACGGTCTGGCTCATGATAGCGCCTCGCGTTTCCCAGACCAGTCGCGCAGCTGTTCGAGCAGGCCGGCAAAACCGCGGGGCAGCAGATAGACGATGATCAGGAAGACGATGCCGATAAAAAGCGTAACTTGGTTAGGAAAACTGGCCGAAATCGCCTCTAGGATCAGCGTGAAGGGGATCACGCCGACAGTCGGTCCCCAAAGCCGATGCACGCCGCCCAGAAGGGCCATAATCACCACCTGGAAGGACAAAAGGGGGGTGAAGGCGAGCGACGGTTCGATGTAGACGTAGCGCGGGGCGAGGATAGCGCCCGTCATCGCCGCAACCGCCCCGGACACCATGAAAAGCAGCACCTTGACCTGGGCTGTATTGATGCCGGAATGGGCCGCCACGGTCTCATCCTCGCCGACAATGCGCAGCGCGAACCCTAGGCGCGAGCGGCCGATCAGCCAGCCGGCCAGAAAGACCAGCGCGGCCAGCGCAACGAGCATCTGAAAGAGATCCGCTTCGGAAAAGTCGGTCAGCACATAAAGCCCCTTCTGACCGGTCATATTCTGGCCCCAGGTGATGACCTGACGGATCAACTCGGCCAGTCCAAGGGTGAAGATAACGAAATAGACGCCGGAAAGGCGCAGGGTTGCCAGGCCGACAAGGGCTGCGAGCGCTGCGCCCAGAACGCCGGCCAGGCAGATCAGCGACCAGAAGGGCAAGCTTTCAAAGCCCAGACCGGTGGTGTAGGTGCCCAGTCCGAAAAAGGCCGCCGTTGCAAGCGAGATGTAGTGCGTAGGCCCCGAAAACAGCGCCCAAGACGTCGAAAGCACGGTGAACATCGCGATCGTGATGCCGAGCGAGAGCAGATAGTCCGAGCCGTAATAGGGCAGCGCGCCTGCTGCCAGCAGGGCGATGGCAGCCAGGGCGACGCTCTGAACCTCTCGCCCCGGTATCATGTCGTCCGTCGTCCGAAAAGGCCTTGCGGGCGAAAGAGAAGAACGAGGATAAAGAGCGTATAGGCCGCGGCCAGCGTGAGACCGGGATCGATCAGCGACGCAACCAGCGTTTCCACCACGCCAAGAAGGAGGGCCGCGACGATCGTGCCGCGGACATCTCCAACGCCGCCCATGATCACGATGATCAGCGCCTTGAGGGTGAAGGCCACGCCGGTCGAGGCGTCGAGCGTCAGGAAGGACGAGATCAGCGCCCCTCCGACGGCCGTAATCGCGCCGCCTAGGGCAAAGGCAATCGCCGCACGCCCGCGCACATCGATGCCGACCAAGCGCGCGCTTTGCGGCGCAACCGCCAGCGCGCGTAGCGAGAGACCCGGGCGCGAATAGGTGATCCAGGCAAAAAGGATCGCGCAAATGACCACGGCGGCCGCAAAGGCGACGACGCGGTTCTGCGCATAGGTGTCGCCGAGGATCGTTACCGGTACCGCGAGAAACGCGTAGGTGAAGTAGTCGCCGCCGAAGAAGGCCAGCATCAGGCCCACGGTGATAAAGGACATCCCGAAGGTGGCAAGGATCGCATCGACCTCAAGCTGACCGCGGTTCTTGGCCCGGCGCACCAAAGGTTCCAGCATAATGCGAAAGATCAGCCAGTTGGCGGCAAAGGCTACCGGTGCGACGACAAATATGGTCAGCAGCGGGCTGATATTGCCGGCGGTGTAGAACCAAAAGGCCGTAAAGCCGCCGGCAACCAGCATCTCGCCATTGGCCAGGTTCATGATCCGGGCCACACCGTATTGAAGGTTTAGACCCATGGCGATCAGCGCATAGGTGCCGCCCAGCAAAAGCCCGATAATGATGATGTCCATCAATCCGTCCCGAACGGAAAAAAGCCGGCCCCGCGTGAAAGAGGCGCGGCCGTCATGCGGCCTCAGGCCCAGCCCTGCTTGACGCGCACCGGCTTGGCGCCGTCGCGTCCCGTCTCGGCGACGCCCTGGTAAACGCCGTCCTGCCATTGCCCGACGGTCCAGAACCGCTCGTTGAAGTTATCGGCGTTGAACGTCATGTCTCCCAGCACCGTGTCGAAGCGCGACGCTTTGACATGCGCGGTCACGCCTTCGCGGTCCAAGCCCACCGCGGCGATCGCCTGCTCTAACACCTGCAGCGAGGCATAGGTGGTTGCCGAAGCCCATCCGTCCGGCGCACTGCCGGTAACCGCCATATGGGCATCGGCATAGGCCTTGAAGGCGGCGCTGTCGGGGTTGACGCCGCCGGCGCCCAGAATCCCTTCGGCGGCCGCGCCAAACCGCGCACCGAAGGCCGGAAAGCAGGTCGCGACAGCGGTGTAATAGGCTTCGATCTGCATGTCCTCGATAATGGCCTGCTCGGTCAAACCGAAGGTGTCGGGCGGGTAGGACCAGGCCACGAAGGCGTTGGGGTTAGCCGCCTTGGCTGCCTTGACCACCGGCGACAGATCCTGCGTGCCGAGCGGGTAGGAGGTATCATAGACGATCTCAAAGCCCGCCTGGGCAAAGAGCGGTCGCGCCGCGGTGGCCAACTCGATTCCGAAAGCATCGGCCACATTGACCATGGCGACCGCGTTGCCGGTCAGCGTACCGTCGCCCTGCATCCTGGTCAGCACTTCCACAACCGATTTTACAAAGGCGGTTGTCGAGCCCAGCAGGAAGAACATGCCGCCGAACTGCGCCGAGAGATCCTCGATCTGGTCGGTGATGGCCGAGACGGCGAGATGGGGATACTTGTAGCGATCAAAAAGCGGCGCCGCCGCGATGTTCAGCCCGGTGCCGTAGGGCGCGACGATGAAATCGGCATTGTCCTGCGTGGCCAGGCGCTGCACGGCTTTGATCGTCTCGCCGGGATTGGTCTGGTCGTCATACTCGATGATCTCGACCATCCGCTGCGCGCCGTCGACGCGCAACCCGCCCTTGGCGTTCACCTGACTTGCCCAGAGCGTGATGTTGGGCCATTGGGTGACGGCGGCGCCGCCGGCAAGCGGACCCGTTTTCGGCGCAACCGCACCGATCTTCACGACATCGGAGGCCAGTGCCAGGCGGGGCGCGGCGAGGCTTGCGGCAGCCGCCACGCCCAGCTTCAAAGCCGTTCTGCGTTTCATCGTCATGCGTCAGTCCTCCCTAGATTCAGCATGTCTTCGATTTGCGCGGCGTCGAGCGCGCGATGCTGCGACAGCCAACGGATTTCGGTGAACTCGTCGAGCGCCGCGGTGCCCCCGAACCGCCCGTACCCGCTTGCCTTCATGCCGCCAAAGGGCATGGTGGGGTCGTCGAAAATCGTGGGGCCGTTGATCTGGCAGATCCCGGTCTCCAGCCGATCGGCGATGTCCAGACAACGCGCTTCGTCTGCGCCGAAGACAGAGGCGGCCAGCCCGTAGGCCGTATCGTTGGCCACCGAGACGGCTTCGTCCTCGGTTCGCACCCGAATGACCGAAGCGACGGGTCCGAAGCTCTCTTCGCCGTAGATCCGCATTTTGGGTGTAACATGGTCGAGGATTGTCGGCTGCATGACGGCGCCATCCGTCTGGCCGCCCAGGCACAGCGTCGCCCCGTGTTCGAGCGCATCCTGCACCAGCCCCGACACCCGCATCGCCGCATCGGCCGTGATCAACCGGCCGAGACTTGCCGGCGCCACCCGCGGATCGGCCGCCGTCAAGCGGCGCGATTTCTCGATCAACGCCGCAACGAAGGCATCCGCAACCGCGTCCAGCACGATGATCCGCTCGGTCGAAATGCAGACCTGTCCCTGATTGAAGAACGCGCCGGTCATTGCCGCGGCCGCCGCAGCGGCGATGTCGGCATCCTGCAGCACGATGAGCGGTGCCTTACCGCTTAACTCCAACACACAGCGCTTGAGATGCTGCGCCGCCTCGATGGCAACGATCTGACCGACCCGCGTCGATCCGGTGAAAGTGACGCGGCGGATTGTCGGATGGGCGATCAGCGCGCGGGCGACCTCCAGGCTGTGGCTTGCATCATTCGTCACGACGCCGACGACATGCTTGGGCAGACCCGCCTTTTCAAAAAGATTGCCAAGCAGGGCATGCGTTTTGGGACAGTGTTCGGAGGCTATCAGCGCCACGGTATTGCCGCAAGCCAATGGGGCGGCAACCGCACGGGCGGCAAGGGCGATTGGCGCGTTCCAAGGCACAAACCCCAATACCACGCCCACTGCCTGGCGCCGCACGACAGACCGCCTTGCATCGGCATGCACCACGGCCCGATCGGCCAGCAGTGGGATCAGATCGCGCGCCTGTAGCAGCGTTTGCTGCGCGATACTGATGTTGAAATCCACCCATTGCGGCGCGGCGCCGACCTCTTGCGCTGCAATATGCACAAGTGCCTCGCGCTCGGCCGTCAGGACCTCGGCCATGTCCGAGAGGATCCGGCCGCGCTCCGACCCGCGGGTTTTCGACCAGCCCCAAAAAACCCCCGCCGCCCGATCGGCCACCCCCTGGGCCGCTTGCACAGCGGTCGAGGGCACGGAAGACGACGGCGCGGAAGACGACGGCGCGTTAGACTGCGTTGCGTTCTGTTGCAGCGCTGTTCCTCCCTTTGCGCGGTCCGTTCGGCGGATCTGGTAGCGCAGCGCCGGATGATGCGGTCCAAGCGATCAGAAAAAATGACAAAACAAGGTCCTCTTTTGTTGTTTTTTGGTAAAAACGGATCTGAAACGGGCTGATGGGGGCTTCAGCGAAGGGAAAAGGGGCGCATGCGCGACAAAGGCTCGGTGTTTCTGGACGCGTTGCCGAGCGGCCTGCAAAGCCGCATCGTCGTTGCGCCTTTTTCCGCAAAGACGGCCGCCTGGCAGATCGTCTATCTGCACTCCGGCACGATCGAGGTATCGGACCTCCCGGCCGAGAGCACAGGCGGAGGGCTGCGCCTATCTGGAAACAGCCTTATCTGTCAGTCGACGGCCGCAAACAGTCAGATCAGGCTTTCGGCCGGATCGTCGGGCGTGCATCTGGCCTTGAGCGAAAGCGCGCTCGCTGCCGCGCTCGGCGGCAATCCCGAAGCGCTGGAGATTCGGATCATGTTGCGAAACGCCCTTAGCCTTGCGCTGGAAGAGTTTCCCGAACGCAACGCCCAGATCCTTCATTGCTTCAATGCAATCGCCTGGGAGATGGATCGTCCCGCGCCGGGCCAACAGACGATGATCGAGGCGCAGATCCGGTGCCTTTTGGTGCATCTGTGGCGTTTCTCCGACAGCGACGAGCCAAGGCCGGTCGCCACCGGGTCCGAAAGGATGGATGGGACGGCTAGGACGGTGAGAACGGGCCAGCAGGAGATCCTGCTGCGTCGCTTTCGCCAACTCGTTGAGACGTATTTCCGCACACGCTGGCGCGTGTCCGACTATGCAGACAGGCTGGGTATCTCGGCCGACAGGCTACACAACACAACCACCACTCGACTCGGCCGTACGCCCCTGCAACTGCTGCATGAACGCAGCGAACGCGAGGCGCATGCCCTCTTGACCCGGTCGAACCTGACGCTCGATCAGATCGCAGCCGAGTTGGGCTTTGGCAGCGCCGCGCAGTTCAGCGCCTTTTTCAAGAAGCGGTCGGGGCTGCCGCCTGGTCGGTACCGCGCGCAGATGGACCGCGATCGGGTCTCTTCGGCAAGGCTGGCCGAACCCAGTTTCACCGCCTGGCCGTGACGGCACCCAAAGCCGCTGTCGGACCGGCAACGGGGCGCCGGCCTGTCGCCGTTCTGATCGTGCAAGACCCAAACCCGCAAGACGCAACACCAGCACGCCGCAAGGCCGGATCTGCCTTGGCGATGCGCGTGCAAGGGCATAAGGTAACAGCGACAGTTACGTTTCCGGATCGCAGGCATGGCCATTCCGACGACAATTCTGAACGGCTTTCTGGGGGCGGGAAAGACCACGCTTTTACGCAACCTTCTGCTGCAGGCCCGCAAGGCGTCGAATGTGACATTGGGGGTGATCGTCAACGAGATGAGCACGCTCGATGTCGATGGCACCTTGCTGGACAGCAGCGAAGTGATCACCCGCAAAAGCCCGCATTTCGCAACCCTGCCTGGCGGCAGCCTGAGCAGTGCGGACGGGTTGTCCCGCTTTGCGCAGGCCGTTGAGACCGTGCTGGCCGATGGGGCGGTGACGCATCTGCTTGTCGAGACCTCCGGCAGCGCACATCCTTGGCCGCTGCTCACAGCCCTTCGTGCAATGCCGGCGCTGCGGCTACATGGCTTTTTGTCCGTTGTGGATACGGTCGTGCTTTGGCAGGACCATGATCAGGGCCGGTCGATCCACAGCGGGGCCAGCGCCAACCTGCAGGCCGGGCGCCGCGGTGTCGAAAACCTGCTGGCCGAGCAGATCATGTTCGCCAACCGCTTGCTGCTGAGCAAGAGCGACAAGGTTCCCGATGGGGTGACGCGCAAGGTCGCCCAGGCGATCCACCCGCTCAACCCCTATGCCGACATCTTGGCCATGCAATGGGGCAATCTGAAGCTCGAAAAGGTTCTTGCGATGCCCGCCTATGACTATGCCCGGGTGGCGACGCTGGGCGCGGAACTGACCCAATGGGAGGCCGCACATGCCGCCAGCCCCATCGCGCAGCCGGAGAGCTATGCGATCGGCAGTCGGGTCCTGCGCGATCCCCGCCCGTTTCATCCGCAGCGCCTTTGGGATGTCTACAACCGCTATCTCGGGATCGGCATCCACCGCAGCAAGGGGTTTTTCTGGCTGCCCACGCGCGACAAGCTCGTGCTGCTTTGGAACCAGACCGGCGGCAATGTCGGGCTGCAGATCGTGAAATACTGGAAGGTCAGCGTGCTGGAGGATGCAAGCCTGAACCTCTCGGATTGGGAGCGCGCGGCGATGGCGGACAAGCTTGCCGGCCAGCACCCGGTCTTCGGCGACCGGCGCTGCCAGCTTACGGTCATTGGCCAAGAGGCCGAGCTCGACGCCTTTGTCGCGGCATTGAAAGAGTGCTTTTGTACCAAGGCCGAGATCGCCGCCTGGAAAAAGGGGGTCGCGTTCGACGATCCCTGGCCCAAAAGCGTTGCGAGCTTGGCGGTGGATTGATGCCGCTGCATCAGCACATGTCGGGCGCGCGACGGCCTCGCGCCGCTGGCGTAGAACGGTTGCCTGCAAAGCTCCACCGTAACGGATGAGGATACGATGTCGATTATACCGACCAGCTACGATGACTGGAAACACTGCATCACGGTGTCATGTGGCATCCCGCTGACGCCGAGTTTTGTACAAGCGCGGATCGCGGCGCTTAGCGATGCGAGCGACTTTCACACCAAGAAGTTCATCGAGAGTTGGGGGCAAGTGCATCACGCGCAAACACTTGCCTGGTTCGAACAAGCCGCCCGCGAGCTTTCGGCGTAAAGCGCCGCATTGCTGGCCGCCCGTCGGGTCGCGTCGGGTCGCGTCGGGTCGCTACCGCGCATCAAGCGTGTGCACGCGCCGCGCAAGCAACAGATGCTTGAGCATCGCAAGATGCGGGATCTCGATGAGCATCCCGATGACCAGAGCGGCCAGGATCAGCGGCTGATCGGGGATCGCGGCTGCGGTGACCGCAAGCATCAGCGGTGCGTTGCGCGCAGCCATGGTCATCGTCAGAAGCGCATGCTGGGGATAGCCGAGCCTGGCCAGCCGCGAAAGCCCCTCGCCCACGAAGAAAACTGCGGTGAAGAACAGGAAGAGCGCCAACAGAATGAGCGCAAAGACCCGCAGATGCTCGGCAATGAGCCCCACATTGGCCGCAAAAATCTGCAGGATCAGCAGCGCAATTGCCAACGGCACGAACTGCCCAGCCCAGCCGAGCAAACGTGCAAACACCTGCCCGGGCAGCAGCGCTTGCAAACCCATACGAAGCGCTTGGGCGACCAGAAGCGGCAGCACAAACCACTGCGCCAGGATGCCCGGGATGGCGGCGAATTCAACCAGCCCGGTATGGCGCGTAAAGAGCCAAAGCCAAAGCGGAAAGAGCAAAAGCTGGCTAAGCAGATTGATCGGGATCAGCGCGGCCCCCAGCGCGGTATCGCCGCGGGCCATCCGGGTAAAGCCCAAGAACCAATCGGTGCAGGGCGCCAGGAAATAGATCATCAGCCCGGCAAAAAAGAGCGGCTCATGGCCGAGCATGAGCGAGGCCAAGGCAAAACCGATCGCGGGCAGGATCAGAAAATTCGCCGACCAGGCCAGGGCCAGAAAGCGCAGATTGCCCAGACCGCGGGCCAACCCTTTGAGGTGAAGCTCGAAGAAGAGCAGGAAAATCATCACGAGCAGGGTGCTGTCGACACCCGCGGACAGGCTTGCCCCCGCCTTTGGTGCCGTCAGGCCCAGAACCGATCCGGCAAGGATTGCGCCGACCAACAGGGGCGCGACGCTGTTCTGCGCCCAACCCAGCAGACCGGTGCGAAACGCCCGCCGCGTCGGGCCGTCCTGGGTCGTCATGCGGCTTTGTCTTCGCGCAGGTGCCCCCTTGGCCGGATCTTCAGCACAGGCACTTGTCGTCGTCGCAGCAGGTCAAATCGTCAAGGACCATATTGTTGAGATAGTAAGCCTTCAGCGGCTCGGTATCGACGCCCATACGCCCAGCAATGGCGCGCGCAACGACGGCAAAGCGCTGGCGAAACTTGTAGATAAAGCAAAAGAGATGGCCGCTATGCGAAACCTCCGGCCCAACCAAGAACAGCCCCGGCAGCGCGGTCGATTCGTCCTGCGGTGTCAGCACTGGCAGATCGTGATGGTCATAGTCGAACCATTCGGAGACCGGGGCGGTCCCGCTTCCGAATCCGGTGGCAAGGATCGGCGGGCCCTCCGAAAGCCAGGATCGCCCGTCGCCGGCAAGAATGTGGATGCCGTTCGCCTCTCTTTCTAGCGCGATGACATCGGTATCGGCCGTCAAGGTGATGGGCAGCGTCTTTCGCGCCGCGGCAAGGCGCTGCAGCGTGTAAGGCGACAGGCTGCGGCTGGGATCCTTATTGCCTTCGTCCCAAGGGGCCCCACGGTCAAAAACCACGACGGTTTTGCCCGCATCGGCCAGGCCGATGGCTGCATCGATACCGCTTTCATAACCCCCGATCACATAGACCGGATCGCCCGGGATCTTGTCCCAGCGCTGCACCCGGCCGTAATGCCGCGCCAGATCGGCCCCGGGCAGACCGAAATCCGACGGGGTGCCGAAATGCCCGCAAGCCCAAATCACGAAATCCGCGGTGAACCGGCCGCGCTCGGTGATCAGCGCAAAGCCCTCCTCAAGCGGTTTGAGCGCAAAGACGTCGATGCCGCATTGCACATTGAGGCCGAAGGCCATGGCCGCCTGCTCCAGATATTGCGCATAGGCCGGGCCGTCGGGATGCTCGCAGCGCAGCGACCAGCCCGGCGAGCTGTCATAGCTGATGGCGTTCAGATCGGTCACGCCGAACACATTGCCGGGAAAGGATGGGGTTAAAAGCCGCGTTCCGCTGGGCCAGTTCAAAAAGCTCTGGCCGATCTGTCCGCGTTCGAGCACCCAGACATCTGGGATCGCCAGATCGCGCAGCACCCTTGCAATGCCAAGCCCCGCCGGCCCGGCCCCAATAATGGCAACCCGAACATGCTCGGGAAAATGGACCGCCCCTTCGTGGATCATGCCGCGTGCGCCCCGTTGCAGATCGCGCCGAGGAGGCGGTCCGTCGTCGTTTCGATCCTCCTGCGCCGGCAGGCTTGGGGCGTGCGATGGCTGTCTGGGTCGCTGGCCATGGCGATCTTCTTCCTTTCAGCGGCGATCGCCGGGTGCGTCTACGGCCGGGGTGGGGCGGCAGATCTGCGGCGTCGCCTTTGCACCCCCGATTGCGGTGCGAGGCGTATTTTGCGGGATGTTATAACATCACAGATTCCAAGGGCAATGCGCCCGAAGCGTCGCGGCAGTTTGTGTCACCTTCGACCCGAGCGGCGCAAAATCATTGCCTTGTCTTGCGGGTTTTGTCCCTCTGCCCTTGGCAGGATCGCGCGCAGCGCTTATGGCGGGGTGGGCTGCTGCAAAGGAGGGCAGGGCGATTTCCGACCGCATGTTCGAACCCATGACCAAGGCCGAGGTGGTGGCCGCACAACGCGCCTGGGCGCGGTATGTCACGGAGCAGGATGTCGACCACCTTCTTGCGCTTTACGATTTCGGCGATCCAGACGAGCCGCTCCTCTTTAAGCCGACCCTGGCCGATGTCATCCGGCTGGACCGGGCCGGCGCACGCTCGTATTTCGTGGGCGGCGATCCGGACTATCCGCATGACCATGGGTTTCTCAAGCATGGTTGGGTGAAGGTGGAGTTTCAAAGCGCCGTCGGCCCGATTCTGAAGGCCGGCGGGCTCGGCTATAAAGATATGGGACACTACACCTTCATCGATGGCGAGGGCAACGCCACGCGGGCCGATTATACATTTGCCTATCACAAGCTCGACGGGCGGGTTCTGATCTCGCTACACCACTCCTCGCTCACCTGGTTCCCACCCGTCGAGGAGTAGGGCTCGCGCCGAGAGGCGTCAGCGTCCCCGCATCGGCACGCCGCCGCTTATCAGTGTCAAGGCCGCACGCCGCACAGCCCCTGCGGGCGCACAGCAAGACGCCGTCCGAAACGGCGGTCCGGCAGCCTTGCATCCGGTGCATTTCGGGAATGCTTTCATGCGCGTGGTTGAAGCCCCGGCGATCGCCTACCTCTGGTCCAGAACAGAGACCGAACGGTCCGCCGACGCCCAAGAGCATCATTCTGGCCCGAAAAAAGGAACCGACCATGACTGCGGATACCATCAGACGCCATGCCTTTGCCGAAAGCAGGCTGCTGCAGCGCATTGGCGCCTATCTTGAGACGCTTGCCGAGGAGCGGGCGCGCAACCGGATCATCCGGGAAACCCGGATCGAACTCTCCAAGCTCAGCGACCGCGAGCTTGCCGATCTTGGCATTCACCGCGCTGCGATCCCGCGCATTGCGCGCGAGGCGACCCTGGCCCAAGAGGCGAACCGGGCCTAACCCGCAAGCCTGCAATAGACATCGCCGGAATTGGCCTCGGCCGGCAGCGCGTCCAGAAGGGCATGCATGCCGGCCGCGTCGGTCCATCCACCCTCCCAGACATGGCTTTCGCCCAGAGAGAGGCGAAACCGCCGATAGCCCAACGCCTCGGCTGCCTGCAGAGCGGCTTGCCCCGCCGCCCGCGCGGCCGTCACGATCTCGAAGGACAAGGCGGTGACCGGCGATGATAGGCCTGCCAGAACGGCGGCCTCATGCCCCTCGACATCGATCTTGATGAAATCGGGGCGCCCGTATTCGCCGATCAGCGCATCGAGTGTGGTCACGGCCACCGCGCACTGGCCGTCCCAGGCCTGACCTTCCCAGCCGGGGGCGCTTTGGGTGGCTTTGATGAAGCTCTCGGACAGGGTCGAGACGGTGGGGTTTGCGCGGTTGATGCGCAGCGCCGCGCGGCCCGCTATTGGGCCAAGGGCGGCCTCGATCAGCGCGACCTGCCGGTCGCGGCCGTGCAGGAGCCGCAGGAGCCGCATCATCGCGGGCTGCGGTTCGACCGCCACGACCCGGGCCCCCAGCGCGCGAAACGCCGCGATCCGGTCCCCGGCATGGGCCCCGATGTCAAAGACCAGCCCGCCTTGCCGAACGAAGCTGCGGTAAAGCGCCGTGAGCCCGGCCGCATGCCGGCGCGAGACCCGATAGGTCAGCAGCGATTTCAGCACACCGAGCGTTGCGCGCATCTTGCCCTCTTTGGTCCAAGGCTCAAGATGGCCCAACCTGCCAGACCGTCGGGGCGCGGCCTAGTTTTTGGCCTTGTCGACCAGCGCGCCGGCCTTGATCCAGGGCATCATGCCACGCAGCTTCTCGCCCACATCCTCGATCTGGTGCGCGTCATTGTTGCGCCGGATGGCCTTGAAGCTGGGCTGGCCCGCCTTGCACTCCAGCATCCAGTCGCGCACGAAGCGGCCCGACTGGATATCGTCGAGCACCGCCTTCATTCGCGCCTTGGTCTCGGCATAGGGCAAAATACGGGGACCCGAGACATACTCGCCGAACTCCGCGGTGTTCGAGATTGAGTAGTTCATATTGGCGATGCCGCCCTCATAGATCAGATCGACGATCAGCTTGACCTCGTGAAGGCACTCAAAATAGGCCATCTCGGGCGCATAGCCGGCCTCGACAAGTGTCTCGAAGCCCATCCGGATGAGCTCGACCAGACCCCCACAAAGAACGGTCTGTTCACCGAATAGATCGGTCTCGCACTCTTCCTTGAAGTTGGTCTCGATGATGCCCGAGCGCCCGCCGCCGATCGCGGCGCAATAGCTCAGCCCCACCTCCAGCGCCTTTCCGGAGGCGTCGTTATGCACCGCAACGAGGCAAGGTACGCCGCCGCCCTTGACGAACTCGCCCCGCACCGTGTGGCCGGGGCCTTTCGGCGCCATCATGATCACATCGACGCCGGGCTTGGGCTCGATCAGGTTGAAATGCACATTCAGGCCATGGGCAAAGGCAATCGCGGCCCCATCGCGCAGATTGTCGTGGATATGGGCATAGTAGGTCTCGGCCTGCAGCTCGTCTGGCATGGCCATCATCATCACATCCGCCCAAGCGGCGGCCTCGGCGATGGACATGACCTTGAGGCCGGCCGCTTCGGCTTTCGCGGCCGAAGAGGAGCCCGGGCGCAGCGCCACGGCCACATTGGTCACGCCGCTGTCATTGAGGTTCTGCGCATGGGCATGGCCCTGGCTGCCATAGCCGACAATGGCCACATTCAGCCCCTTGATCAGATTGATGTCGCAATCGCGATCATAATAGACGCGCATCCCCGCTCCTCCGCTGCTGGCAGGTCCGGCCTGCCTCGTGCTGAATTTCGCGTTTGCCTAGACGAGGGGGCAGGGGATGTCCAGACGGTCGCAGCGGCCTTGGGCGCGTCTCCGCCCATCACACCGAAGCAGTCGCAGAGCGCTGCACCGAAACCGCCCGCGCCGCAAGCTAGCGATCGCGGGTGAGGCCTTCATCGAGGACCCCGTCGATGACGATTTTGGCGGCGTCCCAAACAATGCCCGCACAAGCAACAAGCTGGGCGTCGTAGGGTCCGGTCTGGGGCCATTCGGCGGCATATCGGTTGATTAGCGTTGCGCTTTCGATCAGCAGGCGCTCGCCGTCCCGCATATCGTTGGTTGCCGCCGCCACAGAGCTCAAAGGAGCGCCCCAAAGACCGAGGATGAGGGCAAAGTTCGCCTGCTCCAGGATGGCGCGCGTTGCGTCTTCGTCAACCGCCACCGCATCCCAGTCGGCCAGGTTGAGCTGGGTGATCGCGCGAGCCCGGCAGTCGATGATCGGTTCGACCGCAAAGGGCGGTGCCATATCGGCCTGGGCCGGAAAGGCCGCAAGCAGGCCCAGCGTCGCGGCAGCCTTACGCACGCGGCGCCTCCAGCTTTCCGGCGCCGCGGGTGATCGCCACGATCCCGGTGCGGGCGATGTTGACCAGGCCCAAAGGCCGCATCAGCTCGATAAAGGCGTCGATCTTGTCGGAGGTGCCGGAGACCTCAAAGACGAAACTCTCCAGCGTGGTGTCGACAATGCGGGCGCGGAAAACCTCGGACAGGCGCATCGCCTCGACCCGCTCGGTGCCGGTGCCCGCGACTTTGATCAGCGCCAGCTCGCGTTCGACGTGCGGCGCCTCAACGGTCAGATCGTGCACATCGGCCACGCAGACCATGCGCGACAGCTGCGCCTTGATCTGTTCGATCACCTCGGGTGTGCCGGTGGTGACCACCGTGATGCGCGAGAGATGTCCCTCGCGATCCACCTCGGCCACGGTGAGGCTTTCAATATTGTAGCCCCGCGCCGAGAAGAGCCCGATGACCCGCGCCAGCACGCCCGCCTCATTGTCCACAAGCACGGCCAGGGTGTGCCGCTCATGCCGCTCCGGCAGGGTTGGGCGCAGGTTATAGGCCGACTGCGCGGTCGAACCGGGTTTGATCGCAAGCGGCGACATTGCGGGTCCTTTCTGTGGTTGAGCGGTCACTTGCCGGGCTGGGCCGGCATGCCCACATCATAGCGGTGTTTGGATTGGGATGGCATGCGCGTTTTCAACATTCCCTACCAGGCCTTCATCACCGGGCTGGCCACCGTGCTGATCCTGGGGGCGATGGTCTGGATCGAGATCATCAACCTTCCCATCCTTGCGGCGCTGGAGCGCGAGGGGGTGCCCGGAACGGCGCGGGTGACCGAGATGGTCGATGTCTGGGATTCGGTCCGCGCGACGCGGGGCGGCCGCTCCAAACGGGTCTACTTCGTCTTCACCACCGCTGCGGGCGAAGAGGTTGAAAGCTCGCGCCGCGTCGGCCGCCATGTTTGGCAGCGGCTGGAGATCGGCAGCCCGGTGCAGGTCGTCTATCTGCCCGACCGCCCGCATATCCACAGCGCCAGCATCCAGCATGGCTATGCGGGGCGCTGGATGATCTGGCTTTTGGTGCCGTTTTTTCCCGTCACGGCGGGGCTGAGCTGGTGGTTCTGGCGGCGCAGCCCCTATGCCGGCCCGCCGCGGCTTTGGCCCCCGATCCGGTTCGGCTGAGTTAAAGTACGTCATTGGGCGTTTTGATGGTGACCTCTTCGATCCCCTCCGCGGCCCGCAGGATCTCAAACACGGTGTCGCGCAAAGCGATCACACGAACCTCCACATTGACCTTGCGGAACAATTTTCGTGCGGGGCGAAAGGTGGGTGTTTCGGGCGTCATCATGGCCAGCCACTGATAGGGCGGCGCGTTGGTGAGGTTTTGCAACCCGACCGCCAGAAAATATCCGCCATCATGGTCGATCTCGACCCAACGCCCCCAATCTTCGGTAAAATTGGTCGCAATGGGGGTGCCCCGCTCCGCCAAGGCGGCGGCCATGAAATCGGCCGCCTCTTTGGCAAAGCGCCCGGGATTGATCCAATCCTCATGATCCGCGTCCTCATCCAGCTCCCCCGGCGTCGGTTTGAAGCGGTCCGTCTGAAAGGTGATGACGGTATCAAGCGCCATGGTTCATCTTCTCCTGGATATGTTTCGCAAAAATTCCCATATGTACAGCAGTATACCTAAGGCCAAAAAGGCACCAGGCACTTGTTGAAGTGTAAGTGATACTGAATCTTCAAAACTGAGTTGTCTTAGTCGGTCAGAGAATGTGCCTTCATAGAAGCCAATCGTACTGATTGGTCCGTGCAAAACAAGTAGAATGGCCAATTACCAATAGGGTCTTAACTTCTATTTTCTGCCCACAGAAGTAAAAGGAAAAAGGGATACTGTAGTATCAGCATCCCTAAAACACTTCCCAGATGGAAAGCGGCTCATCCTCTGATCAGACCAAAACCGCGCCGCTGGCATCGATGGCGCCCGAGGTGGCCGCATCGCCCAGCAGCATCTCATTATGTGCTTTGCCCGACGGGATCATGGGGAAGCAGTTTTCATGCTTTTCAACCAGGCAGTCGAAGATCACCGGCCCGTCATAGGCGAGCATCTCCATGATCGCCGCGTCGAGATCGGCGGGGTCGGTGCACAGGATCCCCTTGCAGCCGAACGCCTCGGCAAGCTTCACGAAATCGGGCAGCGCGTCGGACCAGGAATGGCTGTAGCGCTCACCATGCAAAAGCTCTTGCCATTGGCGCACCATGCCCAGCCGCTCATTGTTGAGGATGAACTGCTTGACCGGGGCGCGGAACTGCACGGCCGTGCCCATTTCCTGCATGTTCATAAGCCAGGACGCCTCGCCCGCGACATTGATCACCAGCGCGTCGGGATGCGCGATCTGCACTCCGATCGAGGCGGGCACGCCATAGCCCATGGTCCCCAGCCCGCCAGAGGTCATCCAGCGATTGGGCTCCTCGAACCCCATGAACTGTGCGGCCCACATCTGATGCTGACCGACCTCGGTGCAGACATAGCGGTCATGGCCCCGGGTCAGCGCCTCCAGCCGCTGCAGCGCATATTGCGGCTTAATGGTGCTCTGGGAGGGCGCGTAGCGCAGACAGTCGATGGCCTTCCAGGCCCCGATCTGCTGCCACCAGCCCTGCACCGCCGTGGCTTGGGTCTTGGCCCCCCGCGCGCGCCAGGCGGCCAGAAGCGCCTCCAGCACCTCGGTCACATCGCCGATGATCGGCACCTCGACCGGCACCACCTTGTTGATCGAAGAGGGGTCGATGTCGATATGGACCTTACGCGAGCCCGGCGAGAAGGCGTCGAGCCGCCCGGTGATCCGGTCATCAAAGCGCGCGCCGATATTGATCATCACATCGCAGCCATGCATGGCCATATTGGCCTCATAGGTGCCATGCATGCCCAGCATGCCGATCCAGAGGGCGCCGGAGGCGGGATAGGCGCCCAGCCCCATCAGGGTGGAGGTCACCGGAAAGCCGGTCACCTCGGCCAGCTCACGCAAGAGCGCCGAGGCGCGGGGGCCCGAATTGATCACCCCCCCGCCCGTATAGAGGATCGGGCGCTCGGCTGCCTCGAGCAGCGCCACCGCCTGAGCAATGCGGTCGGGATCGCCGGCGCGGCGGGGGCGATAGGACCAATGCGATGCGGGGCGTGGGCCGGCATAGGCCCCGGTGGCAAACTGCACATCCTTGGGGATGTCGACCAGCACCGGGCCCGGCCGGCCCTGCATGGCGACATGAAACGCCTGGTGGATGGTGTCGCCCAGCCGGTCGGTTTCTTTGACCAGCCAGTTATGCTTGGTGCAGGCGCGGGTGATGCCGACCGTATCGGCCTCCTGAAACGCATCATTGCCGATCATGAAGGTGGGCACCTGGCCGGAAAGCACGATGATCGGGATGCTATCCATCAGCGCGTCGGTCAGACCGGTCACGGCATTGGTGGCGCCTGGGCCGGAGGTCACCAGCACAACGCCGGGTTTTCCGGTCGCGCGCGCATAACCCTCGGCCATATGGGTCGCACCTTGTTCATGGCGCACCAGGATGTGGCGGATGTCGTTTTGCTTAAAGATCGCGTCATAGATCGGAAGCACGGCGCCACCCGGATAGCCGAATACCGTATCCACCCCCTGATCCTTGAGGGCCTGGACCACGATCTCGGCGCCCGTCATCTGGCGGGTCGTCTCTTGGGTCATCGCGTGCCTCCTTCCGTCTGCGCCCGGCTCCTTCCGGGCATAAAAAAACCCCCGCTTGGGGGGTGTGTGCGTCCGGTCGTCGTGGGGCTCTCACCCCCGCCGTTCCGAACGCCATTCAATTACGAGACCCAGTTTGGTCATCGACATCTCCTATCCTTTTTCCTGATTACCATCCTCACCGGGCCGGTCAAGATGCATTGCACGAAAAATTCTGTCTTTGCGGGCGAAGTCTTTTGCAGAATGTTGCGAAACCGTGCCGGTTTACGCAACGTAGGCGGTCGGGCGTGGGCGCATATTCCCCTTTTGGTCCGCAGGCGCGCTGCTATAGTGCCGCGCAGGGACATCTCTGACAGGGGAAAATCGCATGAAACTGAGCAGGTTGGCCGCCTCGGCCATCGCCCTTGCCGCGGGCGGCATCGCAAACGGAGCCGAAGCGCAAGACAAGGTGCTGAACGTCTACAACTGGTCGGACTACATCGCCGAGGATACGATCGAAAAGTTCGAGGCGGCGACCGGCGTCAAGGTCAATTACGACGTCTATGACAGCAATGAAGTGCTGGAAGCCAAGCTGCTGGCCGGCAATACGGGCTATGACATCGTGGTGCCGACCTCGGACTTCCTGCGCCGCCAGATCGCGGCGGGCGTCTATATGGAACTCGACAAGTCCCAGCTGCCGAACTGGGCCAATATGGATGCTACGCTGATGGAGAACGCGGCGGTCTATGACCCCGGCAACGCCCATTCGGTCATCTATATGTGGGGCACAACGGGCATTGGCTACAACGCCGATATGGTGGCCGAGCGCCTGGGCGCGGATGCGCCGACCAATTCCTGGGCGCTGGTCTTCGATCCGCAATATGCCGAGAAGCTGGCCGATTGCGGAATTTCCTTCCTCGATGCCCCCACCGAGATGCTGCCCGCGGCGATGAATTTTGTGGGGTTGAACCCGCGCTCCACCGACCGCGCGGATTTCGAAAAAGGCGCTGAGGTCTTGCAGGGCGTGCGCGAGCACATCCGCTATTTCCACTCCTCGCAATACATCAACGATCTGGCCAATGGGAATATCTGCGTGGCCGTGGGCTGGTCGGGCGATGTGTTCCAGGCCCAAGTGCGCGCCGAGGAAGCCGAGAACGGTGTGGCCATCGAATATGTGATCCCCGATGAAGGCGCGCTGCAATGGTTCGACATGATGGCGATCCCCAAGGACGCGCCGAACCCGGATTTGGCGCATCAGTTCATCAACTTCGTCATGGATGCGCAGATCACCGCCGACATCACCAACTATGTCTGGTACGCGAACGGCAACGCCGCTTCGATGCCGATGGTCGATGAGGAGGTGAAGGAAAACCCCGGCATCTTCCCGACCGAGGCGGCCAAGGCCCGTCTCTGGGGATCCGAGGTCTACAACGCCCGCACCGACCGGATCGTCAACCGTCTTTGGACCCAGGTGAAGACGGGTCAGTGACGGCAGGCCAGGAACACCGGGCCAATGAAGCCGAGCCAGTGAACCGGGCCAATGAGGGCGCAGCATCAGTGCAAAGCGACGCGGTGAGCGTGGCGGCGACGGGGCAGGGCGGTCGTATGGGCAGCCCCGTCTCCATCGCCGGGGTGACCAAGCGCTTTTCTGCCTTCACCGCCGTGGATGATCTCAGCCTCGAGATCGGCGGTGGAGAGCTTTTTTGCCTTTTGGGCGGTTCGGGCTCGGGCAAATCCACGCTGTTGCGGATGCTGGCGGGTTTCGAGACGCCCGATGCGGGGGCGATCCGCATCGGCGGGCGGGACATGACCGGGGTGGGGCCGGCCGACCGCCCGGTCAATATGATGTTTCAGTCCTACGCGCTCTTTCCGCATATGAGCGTGGCGCGCAATGTCGGCTATGGCCTGCGTCAGGAACGTCGGCCGGGCGCCGAGATCCGCGACCGGGTGGCCCGCATGCTCGATCTGGTGCGGCTGACCGATCTGGCCGCGCGCAAGCCGCATCAGCTTTCGGGCGGGCAGCGCCAGCGCGTGGCGCTCGCCCGGGCGCTGGTCAAGGAGCCGGAGGTGCTCTTGCTCGACGAGCCGCTCTCGGCGCTCGACAAGAAGCTGCGCTCGGAAACGCAATACGAGCTGATGCAGATCCAGGACCGCCTGCGCACCACCTTTGTCGTGGTCACGCATGATCAGGAGGAGGCAATGGTGCTGGCCGACAGCATCGGGGTGATGGATGGCGGCCGGCTGGTGCAGGTCGGCACCCCGCGCGAGATCTACGAGCGGCCCAAGAACCGCTTTATCGCCGATTTTATCGGCACGGTGACGCTGGTGCCGGCCGAGCCGCTGGGCCCAGCGGAGGGCGGCGCAATCCAGGTGCGGGTGCCGGCGTTGGCCGCCGAGCTGACGGTGCCCTGCGCGGCCGATCCCGGCAACGCGGCGTGGCTGGCGCTGCGGCCCGAAGTGGTCGATCTCTCGCCTGACCCGGAGGCGTTGCCCTACCGCGCCACGGTCGCCGAATACGCCTATTTCGGCGACATGACCGAGTTCCGGCTGGCGCTGCCGGGGACGGACACCCTGATCCGCGTCTCGCGCTCCAACCGCCTGCGGGCGGGGGACGAAATCGAATGGGGTGCGGAAGTCAGCTTCGGCTTCGATCCAGCCACGGCACTGGTGCTGGGCGCATGACGCGCCGCTGGGGCAGGGCGGTCGTCATCGCCATCCCCACCCTTTGGCTTTTGCTTTTCTTCCTCATCCCCTTCGGGATTGTCTTTTTCGTGGCCCTGGCCGAGCCCCAGCTCGCGCAACCGCCCTACGGTCCGGTGCTGGTCTGGGAAGAGGGGGTCTGGCCCGACTACCGGGGCAGTTTCGAGAATTTCCTCTTCCTTGCCTCGGACAGTCTTTACGTCACGGCCTATCTCAACTCGATCTGGATGGCCGGCGTCGCGACGATCCTGTGCCTGATCGTGGCCTATCCCATGGCCTATCTGATCGCGCGCTCGGGCCCGGCAACCCGCATGACGCTCTTGATGCTGGTGGTGCTGCCCTTCTGGACGTCCTTCCTGCTCAGGGTCTATGCGCTCATCGGGCTCCTCTCGCCCCAGGGTTTTCTGAACGGGGCGCTGATCTGGGCAGGGCTGATCTCGGAACCCGTCCAGTTCCTGCAGACCGATTTCGCCGTCTATCTCGGTATCGTCTTTTCCTATCTGCCGCTGATGGTGTTGCCGCTTTATGCAACGCTGGAGAAACTCGACGAGACCCTACTGGAGGCTTCGGCGGATCTGGGTGCAAGGGGTCTGGGCACCTTCTGGCAGGTCACCCTGCCGCTGTCGCTGCCCGGGATCCTGGCGGGATGCCTCTTGGTCTTCATCCCGGCGGTGGGCGAGTTCGTGATCCCCGCCTTGCTGGGCGGCCCCGATCAGCTGATGATCGGGCGGGTGCTCTGGACGGAGTTTTTTAACAATCGCGACTGGCCCGTGGCCTCGGCCGTGGCGATCGCGATGCTCGCCTTCCTGGTGCTGCCCTTCATGATCCTGCGCAACGCGCCGATCCTGCGGGGCGAGCGATGAGCGGGCGGGTCTGGCTGATCGCCGCGGCGGCGGTGGGCTTTGCGCTCCTTTATGTTCCGCTCCTAGTGCTGGTGATCTATTCTTTCAACGCCTCCAAGCTGGTGAGCGTCTGGGGCGGTTGGTCGGTGCAATGGTATGGCGCGCTTCTGGCCAACGAGCAGGTGCTACAGGCGGCCTGGGTTTCGGTTCGGGTCGGTGTGCTTGCGGCCAGCATCGGCACGGTGCTGGGCACGCTGGCGGGCTATGTGCTGGCGCGGTTCGGGCGCTTTCGGCTGCGGCTGTTGCTGACCGGTATGGCAACGGCCCCCATCGTGATGCCCGAGGTGGTGACGGGTCTGTCGCTGCTGCTGCTCTTCATCTCCATGGAGCAGATGCTGGGCTGGCCCGCCGGGCGCGGCACCCTGACCATCGTGATCGCCCATGCCACGTTTTGCCTGGCCTTCGTGGCCGTGATCGTGCAGGCGCGGCTCACCGATTTCGACCGTTCGATCGAGGAGGCCGCGGCCGATCTGGGCGGGCGCCAGCCCTGGATCTTTCTGGAGGTCACGCTGCCGGTGATTGCGCCGGCGATCATCTCGGGCTGGCTTTTGGCCTTTACGCTCAGCTTTGACGATCTGGTGATTGCCAATTTCGTCTCCGGCCCGGAGAGCTCGACCCTGCCGATGGTGGTCTATTCCAAAGTGCGGCTGGGGGTGTCGCCCGATATCAACGCCTTGGGCACGATCATCATTGCGGTTGTCGCCACCGGTGTCATTCTGGGTGCCTGGCAGATGCGGCGGAGCGAGCGGCAGCGGGTGCGCGATACGCAGGCCGCGGCACGCGGAAAGGGGTAAGCGATGGCACTGGCATTGATCGTGGGGGCAGGGGCGGGCTTGTCGGGCTCGCTGGCGCGCCTGATGGCCGCGGAGGGCTATGATGTGGCCCTGGCCGCCCGCAACCCCGACAAGCTGGGCGGTATCGTGGCGGCGAGCGGGGCGAGGGCGCATGCCTGCGACGCCGCGGACCCCGCGGCGGTGACCGCCCTTTTCGATGCGCTGCCGGAAACGCCCGAGCTGGTGATCTACAACCCCTCCTATCGGGTGCGCGGTCCTTTTGCCGAGGTCGATCCCGAAGGGGTGAAGAAGGCGCTGGAGGTCACCGCTTATGGCGCGTTCCTGGTGGCGCAGAGGGCGGTGCAGGGCATGCTGGAGCTGGGGCGGGGCACGGTGCTCTTTACCGGCGCGTCGGCGGGCGAGAAGGGCTTTGCGCTCTCGGCCAGCTTTGCGATGGGCAAATTCGCACTGCGCGGGCTTGCGCAATCCATGGCGCGGGAGCTGCACCCCAAGAACATCCATGTGGCCTATGTGAATATCGATGGCGGGATCAAATCCGACCGCTACAGCTTGCCCGCGGATGCGCCCGCCGATGCGACGCTGGATCCCGATGAGATCGCCAAGGCCTATTTGGGGCTGGTACGGCAGCACCGTTCGGTCTGGAGCCACGAGCTGACCCTGCGTCCCTGGGTGGAGCGGTTCTGAGCCGGCGCGGGCTGGCCGCCCCGCCCGCCCTCCCGCGTCCAGCCCGCGCCGGGCGCTTCGGAACAGGGCGGGCTTTTCCGACGAGCGAGCGCAAGAGAGATGCGGGAAATCGAGCGCGCTGAGAAGGCGTTCCCACAGATTTGTCGGCACCCTGTCCAAAAATCGGAGCGCAAGAGCCGCAGCAAGGCAAGCGTCCGGTATGACCGCCCTGCCGAGGGCCGCCGGTTTGGGATAGTGTCTATTGCGGGACAATGGATGGGGTGGATGGCTCCTGCTCCCACCGGCGCTGCGATGCGCCATGATGCCGGTGTGACGTTCTGCTTGGAAGAGGAGCCACCCAAGGCAAGCTAGAACAGTCGGCCTGGATCTGGCGAGGCACATCTTTGAGGTTCATGGGGTCGATGAGGCCGGCGCCGTCGCATTCAACCGATCCTTGCGCCGTAGGCAGGTGCGTGCATTCTTTGAGCCTGTTGATCATACCCCGTCGGCATAAAGGCTTGCGCGACCAGCCAGTTCTGGGCAGGCGAATTGGCCAAGCTTGGACATGATGTCCGGCTGATCCCACCAAGCTAGGTGAAGCCATTCGTCCGGCGCGGCAAGTCAGATGCAACAGATACCGAAGCAATCTGCGAGGCGGTCCCAGGTCCGAACACGCGATTTTTCAAACCCAAATCGCCAGACCAGGAGGCGACTTTATTGCTTCATCCTGCATCGGGCGCTTGTCGTCCGGCTGAACCGCCCCGGGTTTCCCGGAGAGTTTCTGGTTCATTGATCAGGCTGCTTTGTCAGCCGCGTTCAAACTTGCGTAGAAGTTCTCCTCTGCTTCGTTCGGGGTGACGTATCCGATGGCGCTGTGCAGGCGCTCGGTGTTGTACCCGTCGACCCATTTCAGCGTTTCCCACTCGATCTGGCCGACGGACTTCCAGGGGCCGAGGAATTTAATGACCTCGGTCTTGA
>JBCDAZ010000002.1:0-171945 GCA_039184655.1 Pseudomonadota bacterium
CGAAAGACTCTGTACGTTATCCTCGATCGCCGCCCAGGCCGCATCCGAAAGCCAAAACAAAGTCGCCATCGCGCGCCTCCATCCCAAAACCTCAAATCAAAGATAGAGAAGCACGCAAATTCCAATATTTGTATAGGTTCTCAACCTAGGCTACGGCCCTTAAACCACAGCCCGTAACGCGCAGCCCCGCGCGTCGCTTTACCGCCAGACCGCTTCCGGTGTAGGGAAACCTCGGCTTTATTGCAGCATGAAGAGGCTCTCCATGACCGCCATCGTCGATGTCACAGCACGCGAGATTCTGGACAGTCGCGGCAATCCGACCGTCGAAGTCGATATCGTGCTGGAAGACGGCTCGATCGGGCGTGCGGCGGTGCCGTCGGGCGCGTCGACCGGTGCGCATGAAGCGGTCGAGTTGCGCGATGGCGATCCGGCGCGATATCTCGGCAAAGGGGTGCGTCGCGCGGTTTCGGCGGTGAATGGCGAGATCACCGAGGCCCTGCTGGGGCAGGACGCGACCCGGCAGACGGATATCGACCAGATGTTGATCGAGCTCGACAGCACCCTCAACAAAAGCCGCCTCGGTGCCAATGCCCTGCTTGGCGTGTCGTTGGCGCTGGCCAAAGCCGCCGCCACCAGCACCGGGTTGCCGCTATACCGCTATGTCGGCGGTGCGGCGGCGCGCACCCTACCGGTGCCGATGATGAACATCGTCAATGGCGGCGAACATGCCGACAACCCCATCGATGTGCAGGAGTTTATGATCATGCCCGTCTCCGCAGCCAGCATGGCCGACGCTGTGCGCATGGGCTCGGAGGTCTTTCACACGCTGCGCAAGGAGCTTCTGGCGGCCGGTCACAACACCGGCATCGGCGATGAGGGCGGTTTTGCGCCGAACCTGTCCTCGACCGTCGATGCGCTCGACTTCGTCATGCGTTCGATCGAGAAGGCCGGCTACCGGCCGGGTGAGGACATCTGGCTCGCCCTCGACTGCGCAGCGACCGAATTTTACCGAGACGGCCTTTACGACATGGCCGGCGAGGGGCAGAAATTCGATGCCGCCGGTATGACGGCTTTCCTACAAACGCTCTGCGCGAGCTACCCGATCCTGTCGATCGAAGACGGCATGGCCGAAGACGATTGGGACGGATGGAAGATCCTGACCGATGCGATAGGCGACCGCGTGCAACTGGTCGGCGACGACCTCTTCGTGACCAATACCGAGCGTCTGGCCCATGGCATCGCAACGGGAACGTCGAATTCGATCCTGATCAAGGTCAACCAGATCGGCACCCTGACCGAAACGCTTGCCGCCGTCGATATGGCACAGCGGGCGGCCTATACGGCGGTTATGTCGCATCGCTCGGGCGAAACCGAGGATGCGACCATCGCCGATCTCGCTGTGGCCACGAATTGCGGGCAGATCAAGACCGGCTCCCTGTCGCGTTCGGATCGTCTGGCCAAGTACAACCAGCTCATCCGCATCGAAGAGGATCTGGGCGTCGCTGCACAGTATGCCGGCGCATCGGTCATCCGGAGGCCATCGAGCCCCTAACCAGAAGCCTTACTCCCACCCTTCCGATTGCAGCCGCGCGTTATTGAAGAGCCGCTGGCCGCGTGTCAGCGCGGCGAGCGCTTGGCCAGGATGCGCTGCAAGGTGCGCCGGTGCATGTTCAAACGCCTTGCGGTTTCCGATACATTGCGGTCGCAAAGCTCGAAAACACGCTGGATATGCTCCCACCGCACCCGGTCGGCCGACATCGGGTTTTCGGGCGGTGCCGGCTTTTCGTCCCCCGCCGAAAGCAGCGCCGATGTCACATCATCGGCATCGGCGGGTTTTGAGAGATAGTCGGTTGCGCCCATTTTGACCGCAGCCACCGCGGTGGCGATGGCGCCGTAGCCGGTGAGTACTACAATCCGCGCATCGGGGCGGATCTCGCGCAGTTCTTCGACCACCTCCAGGCCATTGCCGTCCTCCAGCCGCAGATCCACGACCGCAAAGGCCGGCGGCGCGTCCTGTACGATGCGGCGGCCGTCGGCCACGCTCAGGGCAAGCTCTGGGGTGAATCCGCGTCGTTCCATCGCCCGGGCAAGCCGCCGCGCGAAGGGTTCGTCGTCATCGCAGATCAGCAAGGTCGGATCCGTGCCGATATCGGCCATCGTCAGTTCGGTCATCGGCGCGCCTCCCGCATTTGCTTGCGGCCCATTTGGACCCGGCGCGCCCGACTGTCAAACTCGGGGCCGAAACCGGCGGCGCCGATCAGATCCGCTCGGACATACACAAAGCCGTCTGCGCCACCTGCTCAGCCGTCTCGTTGTGACGGATCAAGGCGAGAAACCCATGATCGGAATGCATCAGGTAGGAGTAGTTCGAATGATCCATCAGATAGTCTTCGCCCTCTCCGTTCTTCGCGGCGTAGACGTGGTAAGACTTACGAGCGGCTTCCAGCGCCTCGGGCGTTCCAGTCAACCCAATCATATCGTCGTGCAGATAGTCGGTGAAATTCGCCAACTCCTCCGGCGTGTCACGTTCGGGATCGATGGTGATAAAAAGCGTACTCATCGTCACGCCTTGCGCTTGCGCAAGATCGGCGGCCTCGGCGTTGCGTCCGGCATCAAGCGGACAGACATCCGGGCAATAGGTGTAGCCGAAATAGACCATCGTCAGCCCATCGATCACATCGGCATCGGTCACCGCATCGCCGGTCTCGGAGATCAGCGAGAAAGGCCCGCCGATATCGCTGCCGCTAAGGGCAACGGTCGTGTTTCGGCATTCTGCAAAGCGGTCGACGCTTTGCCCTTCATAGACAAGCCAACCGCCGACCCCAAGTATCGCGGCGGCGACGCCTGAGCTGGCATACAAGATCGCGCGTGTCATTCAGCCTCTCCTCCTAATCATCTGACGTATGCCGCGATGCTGGTCAAAATTGGCGTAGCCGTGGCGCTCTTGCAACCATTCTGCGGTGCACAACTTTGCGACTAAGGCGGGGCATGCTAGGAACCCGCTCTATGACCGATCCTGGTTTCTCGCTGTTGACCAATGCGGCCCGGTCCGACTGGGTGCGCCTTCGCACACTGATCATGCTGCGCTGGCTTGCGATTGTCGGACAGACCGCGACGATCGTCGTTTCGGATGCGGTACTGCAACTATCCTTGCCGCTGAACCTTTGCGCCGTCGCCATCGCCGCTTCGGTCGCCTTCAATATCGTCTCCACACTCGTGCATCCGGAAAACAAGCGCCTGTCGGAGCGGGACACGGCGCTGACGCTGCTGTTCGATCTCATGCAGCTTTCGGTGCTGCTCTTTGCCACAGGCGGGCTGACCAACCCCTTTGCGGTACTGGTGCTTGCGCCGGTCACAATCAGCGCAACGGCGCTGACCCTGCGCGCAACGCTCGCGCTTGCCGGCGCTGCCCTCGCGCTGATCACCCTCCTGGCGCTGGTCCATCTTCCGCTGCGCTTTGCCGACGGGGCGTCGTTCGACCTTCCCGATATCTACCTGGCCGGTATCTGGGTTGCGTTGCTGATCGCGATTGTCTTTCTCGCGCTCTATGCAAGGCGCGTGACGCTAGAGGCGTTTAGCATGTCCCAAGCCCTGATCGCCACGCAAATGGCACTGGCGCGCGAGCAACGGCTAACGGCGCTTGGCGGTCTGGTCGCAGCCACGGCGCATGAGCTTGGCACCCCGCTTGCGACGATCAAGCTGACGGCGGCGGAGCTTGCCCACGAACTGCGCGATCGTCCGGATCTCAATGAAGATGTTGCGTTGATCCGCGAGCAGACCGACCGATGCCGCGACATTCTGCGATCGCTGGGCCGTGCTGGTAAGGATGACCGGCACATGCGCAGCGCACCGGTCGAAGCGGTGGTCGAGGAAGCCGCAGAGCCGCATCGCGAGCGTGGCAAGACGATGATCTTGCGCATCGTGGGGTCTGTGGCCGGATCGGGCTCGACGCCCAACCAGCCCATGATTATCCGTCATCCGGAAATCATTCACGGCTTGCGCAACCTGGTGCAGAACGCGGTCGATTTCGCCAAGGACCACGTTTGGATCGATATCGGCTGGGACGACTCCGAGTTGCGTATCGCCGTCGGTGATGATGGGCCGGGCTATCCCGAGGATATGGTCGGCCGTCTCGGCGATCCCTTCGTGCGCCGGCGCGCCGAGATGCCGATCCCGAGTGCGGAACGTCCGGGCTATGAAGGTATGGGGCTGGGGCTTTTCATCGCCAAGACGCTTTTGGAGCGCATGGGCGCCCAGGTCACATTTGCCAACGGGTCGGAGGGCCGGCTCCTGCCAGGGTTGCATGCCACAGCCGATCCGAAGATTGCACGCCCGCCAGGCGCTATAGTAGAAGTTATCTGGCCGCGCGCGATTCTCGAAGCGACGCACGAATCGGTTCGCGGACCGCTCGGTGCCAATCCGCCCTTCGCAAACCTGGCGAACTAAAACACGTTAACCTTCTGTTAACTTGTCACGATCTACCTTGGGTTGAGTACCCTTGGGAGGCGTGAATGGATGATCCCAGCTGGCTGGAGGGCCTCAGAGCCCTTCTGCTGGGTATCGCGATCGATGCGCCTGGGCTGATCATAGCACTTCTGGCTGGTGCAGCCGGGATCGCGATCGGGTCTGGCGCGCTGTTTCTCGATGCCCGGCGCCGTTTTGCAACGCGCGCCGAGCCCGGCGAGGATATCGGCGACGAAGCGGTGTTTTTGTTCCGAGACCGGACCCTACGGCACGCAAATCGTGCCGCCCGGAGCGTTCTGTCCCGGCTCGACGCGAAGTCTGCTCCGGCCGATCGGCTGGAATCCTGGTTTGCGGCCTATGCGCCCGAATTGGGGGCGCAGTTTCGTGCGCTGCTTCGCGACGGCACGCCCCTGATGGGCGAAATGCGCGAGGATGACGGGCGTTATCTGGAGGTGCATGGCACGCCGCGCGGTGCGCTGGGCTATCTGACGCTGCGCGACGCAACCGCAGCGCGCAAAGTGCTGTTGGAAACTGAGGCAGAGCTGTCGCGGCTCACCACCCAGGCCGGCGAAACGGCCGAGCTGGTCGACTGGGCCCCGGTCTGCCTTTGGCGTCGCGAACGCCGGGGCGGGCTGATCTGGGCAAACCACAGCTACCATGCGCTGGCTGAAAAACTGGGCCATTCGGCCGAGTCCGGCAGCCGGCCGATGTTCGCGCAGCCGGCCGATCTTTCCAGCGCATCAGCCGCTGCGCATCCTGCCCGTCGCGTCTCGCTCAATCGCGATATCGACGGGCAGCACTGGTATGATGTAATCGAGAGCGAGATGGGCGAGGATGTGCTTGGCATCGCCCTGGACGCCGAGCCGATTGTTCGCGCCGAGGCGGCGTTGAAGCGTTTCATCGAAACCCTTACCGAGACATTCGCCCATCTGCCGACCGGTCTGGCCGTCTTTGACAGGAACCGGCGCCTGGGGCTTTTCAACCCGGCCATTTCCGACATACTCAAGCTCGATCCGGCTTGGCTCGCCACGCGGCCGTCGCTGCGCGACTTTCTGGAGCGTCTTCGCGAGAACCGCCAGATGCCCGACCAGCCCGATTTCATGGCCTGGCGCCGCAAGCTTACCGCCTTGGAACGCGACGCCGAAGAGGCGAGCTATGTCGAAGATTGGGTGCTGCCCTCCGGCCAGACGCTGCATGTCACCGGCCGGCCGCACCCGCAGGGCGCCATCGCCTTTCTCTTTGAGGATATTTCTTCTTCCGTGATGCTTGAGCGGCGTTACCGCGCCGAGATCGAAACCCATAAGGCCTTGCTCGACCGGCTGCCGGATGCGGTTGCGCTGTTTCGGGCCGACGGAACCCTAGGCTTTGCCAACACCGCCTTCGACGGGGTTTGGGGGTTTTCGCCGGCGCTGGACGGCGATGCGCCGCATATCGGGCAATTGGTCGAACGCTGGGCGGCGCTAAGCGAGCCCAGCCCGGTCTGGTCGCGGCTGCATGATTTTGCAACCGCGCAAGAAGCGCGATCGGCCTGGTATGCGCGTTTGCTTTTGCAGGACGGGCGTATCTTGAGGGCGCGCTTTGCCCCGTTGCCGGAGGGGTCGACCCTTACCAGCTTTTGCGACGAAACCGAACGCGAACGCATGCAGGCCGAACTGCGCGAGGCGGTGGCCGACCTAGAGACCGAGCGCAATCTTTTTCTTGACCGCGAGGCAGACGCGCGGTCGCGCATCGAGCAAGGTCTGGCCCGATTGTCGCAAATCTCCGACCGGCTGGATCCGGCCCTCGGCACCGAAATCGCCGACCTGCTAACCGGCATGCAGATGGGCCTGCGCGGGCTGCCGGGCCCGCGTACGATCGAAACCGACAGCGAAGCGAGGCCGGTATCGGCCCAGGAACTGCCGGCTCTGCTGCGCGCCGTTCAGCGGATCGTCAACGCGCAGGAGCTGTCGGTAAAGGTCGATTTCGCCGTCGATGGCGATCTGCCCGGCTTGTCGCACCGTCGGCTGCGGCAATTCCTGCACAATCTTCTAAGCGAGATGGCAGCGAGCCCTGCCATAGAGGTGCATTTGCGGATCGCCCGGGATGGGGATCGGTTGATCTTGTCGGCGACGGGCCCGCTTCCGGCCGAAAAGGCCGATGGGGCAACCGGGCTCGCCGGCGCGCTGCTGCAGCGCCTGGCGCGTCTGGAGGGCGGCGCGCTCGACATCGAAACGGACACCGCCCAGAACCGACGCCGCCTTATTTGCACCCTGCCACTGCGCGACCTGGCCCAGCCCAACGATGCCGCGAGCGAGCGCGTCTGACCGGCGAAACGGCCGGGTGGTCGTGCGACAACGGACATATCTGGATGAGGGCAGCCCGGTCGGGCTATGCTGCCGAAATGGCCGCGCCGCCCACGATATTTTTGCCCGACCCCGAGGCGACGACACGCTTCGGTGCAGCGCTTGCGCCGCATCTGTGCCCCGGCGACACGGTGTTACTCGAAGGCGCGCTGGGCGCCGGTAAAACCGCCCTGGCACGCGCCGTCATCCAGGCGCGGCTGCGCCGGGTTGACGCGGTCGAGGATGTGCCCTCGCCAAGCTTCACCCTGGTCCAGACCTATTGGGCGGATATCGAGATCTGGCATTGCGATCTCTATCGGCTGACCTCTGCGGATGCGCTTGAAGAGCTGGGGCTCGATGAAGCCTTCGACACGGCCTTGGTGTTGATCGAATGGCCCCGGCGTCTGGGCGGCCTGTTGCCCAGGCGGTATCTGCAGATTTGCTTGACCGAGGAGCCCGTTGCCGAGTTGGGGCGGGCGGCGCGACTAGACCCGGTTGGCGGCGGCTGGGAGGCCGCCCTGGACGCCCTTGCGGGCTGGGTCGGTCGGAGGGGTTGAGGGCGGCGGCACATGGCATGGTCCGATCCAAAAGGCGACGCTAGAGCCGCTGAAAAGCAGCGGTTTTTGACCGCATATGGGTGGCAGACGGCCCGGCTTGCGCCTCTTGCGGGCGACGCATCGGCACGGCGGTATGACCGGCTGTGCAATCCGACGCTGGGGAATGCGGTGTTGATGGATGCGCCGGTCGCGCGCGGCGAAGATACCCAGCCCTTTCTGGCCATCGGCCAATGGCTGCGTGCGGCCGGTTTGTCGGCGCCAGAGATCTACGCCGACGATCGGCAGACCGGTTTTGTGCTGATGGAGGATCTGGGCGACGCGCTTTTTGCCCGGCATTGCATCCAGTTTCCGCGAGAGGAACCGGTGCTTTACGCGGCCGCCGTCGATCTTTTGGTCGCGCTGCATGGCCTGGCACCGCCCGAGGCCATCGCGACCGCGCAGGGCCGCTACCGGGTCGGGCGCTACGATATGGAAGCTCTTCAGGCAGAGGCGGCTTTGCTGACCGGCTGGTATCTGCCGGCCGCCCGCAGCGACCGGGTGGATCCGTCCGGGTTTCGCGCGGCACTTGCCGCAGCGCTGCAAGAGGTCGCTCAGTCTTGGGAGGTTTTGGTGCTGCGCGACTACCATGCCGAGAACCTGCTGTGGTTGCCGCAGCGCGCAGCGAAGGCGCGCGTCGGGCTGCTCGACTTTCAGGACGCGCTGCGCGGTCACCGGGCGTATGATCTTGTTTCGCTTTTGCAGGATGCGCGGCGCGACATCGACCCGGCGTTGCCAGCGACCTTGGTGGCGCGCTATCTTGCGGCCACAGGCCTGCCCGCGCCCGCATTCCACCGCGCCTTCGCCACGCTTGGGGCGCAGCGCAACCTTAAGATCATCGGGATCTTTTCCAGGCTCTGCCGCCGAGACGGAAAGAGCGCCTATCTCAAGCTGATCCCACGGGTTTGGGCGCATCTGCTGGAGGATCTGCGCCATCCTGCGCTTTTCGCGCTAGCAGCCTGGGTTGATCGGCATGTGCCGCCGCCGACGACGCAGGTCTTGCAGCGGATCGAGATGGCACGATGAGCGCGGTCTGGCGACCCGGCGCGGCCATGATCTTCGCCGCGGGTTTCGGGCGGCGGATGGGCGCGCTGACCCGCGATTGCCCCAAACCGCTGCTGAAAATCGCCGGGCGTAGCCTGCTCGACCGGGTGCTCGATCTGCTCGTGGACCAAAAAATCCCCCGCGCGGTCATCAATCTGCATTATCGGGGCGCGATGATCCGGCGCCATTTGGCGGATCGGCGCGATCTTCGGGTCGAATTCTCCGAGGAAGCGCCCGAGATCTTGGAAACCGGCGGCGGGCTGCGCGCGGCGCTGCCCCTGATCGGCCCGGGTCCGCTGCTGACCCTCAATGCCGATGCGCTCTGGATCGACACCGATCCGGTCGCAACGCTGCTGGCCTCATGGCGTGAGGAGATGGAGGCGCTCTTACACCTCATTCCCACCGGCGACGCGATTGCGCATCCTGGATCGGGCGATTTCTTTTGCAACGAGCGCGGAGCCTTGTCCCGACGCGGCGACGCTAAGCGCGCGCCATTCGTCTATACCGGTGCGCAGATTATCGTTCCCGACAGGCTGGTCGCCCAACCGCCGGGCGCATTTTCGCTCAATCCGGTTTGGGATGCGATGCGCGCCGATGGCGGGCTCTACGGCGTGGTTGGCGCCGGTCGCTGGGTCGATGTCGGCACGCCGGCGGGCCTTGCCCAGGCGCGGGTGCTGGCAGAGGCGGGCCCATGATGTTCCACGGGCAAGCAGCGCGGGTCTTCGCGCTTCCGCCAGGGGTCGCCTTTCCCGAAGCCTTTGCCGACGGGTTGGTTAAACGTCTTTCCGGGGCCGCACCCGAGACGATTGCACGGGTCGAGATCTTTGCAAACGCTCAGCGTAGCGCGGCCCTGATCGCCGCAGCCCTGGCCAACGAGCTGGGACCGGCATGTCTGCTGCCGCGCATACGCGTCGTCACCGATTTGGCTGCACATCCGCAAGTACCGCCGCTGCCGCTTCCGGTGCCCGATCTGCGTCGCCAGCTCAGACTGGCCGATCTGGTCCATGGCTACCTGAAGGCGCGACCGGCCGCGGGGCCCGTTGCGGCCCGCTTTGAGCTCGCGCGGCGCCTTGCCGGGTTGATCGATGAGCTCGATGATGCCGGCATCGCGGCGAATGCGTTCGACCGGCTGGATGTAGGCCAGCACGCCGCGCATTGGGCCGATGCGCGCTCCTTTCTCGCGATCATCGCCGATGCCTGGCCCGCGATCCGGGCCGAGACGGAGCTTGGGCGGCTCGACCCCCAGGCCCGACAGCGTGCCGCACTTGCGGCGCTGAGCCAGGCTTGGACTGTGGCACCCCCGTCGCATCCGGTGATTGTCGCAGGCTCGACGGGCAGCCGGCCTTTGACCGCCGGGTTGATGCAGCGCGTTGCCGAACTGCCGCAAGGCGCCGTCGTGCTGCCGGGCTTCGATGCACAACTGCCCTCCGACGCTTGGGCCGTCATTGGCCCCGAGCATCCGCAGGCGGCGATCGGTCAGCTGCTTGCCGCGCTTGGTGTGGAGGCCGAAGCCGTCGGACGATGGGCCGAGACCGCTGCGCCCTTGACCTCGCGCGCCGAGCTGGTCAGCCTCGCCTTGCAGCCTGCGCCTGTTACGGATGCTTGGCGCATGGCAGCGCCGATCCTTGCGCCCCAGCTTGCCGGCGCGAGCGCCGGTCTCACGCTGGTCGAGGCTGCCTCGGCGCGCGAAGAAGCACTGACAATTGCGTTGGCTATGCGCGAGACCTTGGAGCATGCTGGCCGAACGGCGGCTCTCGTGACCCCAGACCGCCAGCTTGCCCGGCAGGTCACGGTTGCGCTCGATCGTTGGGGTATCCTACCCGACGACACCGCTGGGCGGCCGCTCGGGGTCACGCCCCCAGGCGTTTTCTTGCGTCTGGTCGGCGCTTTGGCCAACGGCCTGCGCCCGATCCCGCTGCTGGCTGCGCTGAAGCATCCGCTTGCCGGCGGGACCGGCGTGACGCGCCGACAGCACGTGTTTTGCACCGGTCTCTTGGAAAGCGCCTTGCGCGCCGCGCCGCGCCCATCCGTCGATGCGGCCCAGCTGCCGACGCTCCTGGCGGCGCGAGGGTCCGAAGGGCACAGCATGGCCGATGCCTCGACCCCGACCGGGGAAGCCTCGGCCGCTTGGGCCGCCTGGGTTGCCACGCTTCTCGCCCCGCTTGCCGCGCCCGATGCACAAGAGGCTGGGGGTTCGCCCGGCCGCAATATGTCGGACTGGGCGCGCCTTTTGCATACGGCCGCCGCGGCTCTCTGTGGCGGGCCGACCGCGGACCGCGTTCGGCTTTGGGACCGTGACGACGGCCGCGCCGCTGCGCAGCTCCTCGAAAGGCTGGTTGCGACCGCGGGTTGCGGGGGGCTTTTGACAGCGCGGGAGTTCGCGCAGCTCCTCGATCAGGAGCTTGCAGCCACGAACGTGCCGCCGGCGGATCCCGCAAGGCCGGTCGAAAGGCGCCTAAAAATCCTCGGCAACCGCGAAGCGCGGCTCGAAACGGCCGATCTGGTGATCCTTGGGGGGCTCGCAGAGGGCGTGTGGCCGGCGTTGCCGCCGGCGGATCCATGGCTGTCCCGCCCGATGCGGGCGGCGCTGGGCCTTGCGGCGCCCGAACGGCGCATCGGTCTTGCTGCACATGATTTTCAGACCGCGCTGGGCGCAAGCAGGGTGATGATCACCCGGCCGCGGCGGCGCGACGGAGCGCCGGTGCTACCGGCACGCTGGCTCGTTCGGCTCATCAAGCTGATGGAAGGCTGCGGCAGCGACGGCGTTCATGCAGTGGCGCAGATGCGCAGGCGCGGCGCCTATTGGACAACGCTGGCGCGTTCGCTCGACCGTCCGGCGCAGCCGGTCCCGCCTGCCGAGCGGCCCGCACCGTCCCCGCCGGTCCCGGCGCGTCCACGGTCGCTTTCGGTGACCCGGATCGAGATGCTGATCCGCGACCCTTACGCAATCTACGCCGCGTATGTTCTGCGCCTGCACAGGCTCGAACCGCCCGACCGTCCGCCCGATGCCCGTTTGCGCGGCACGGTGCTGCATCGGGTTCTGCAACGTTACGTCTCCGAAATGCCCGATCCACGATCGGACCGGGTCGGTGCCGAAGCCCGATTGATCGGGCTTGCCAATGACGAGATCGATCGGCTGATCCCTTGGCCGGCCGAGCGGCGTTTGTGGCGTGGCCGGATCGCGCGGGCGGCCGCTTGGTTTGTGGCCGGCGAGTGCGCGCGCCGCGACCTGGGCACCGTTGCGCTTTTGGAAGAAGAAGGCGCGACCTGGCTCGATTTGCCGGCTGGGCGGTTCCGGCTCAAGGCACGGGCCGATCGCATCGACCGGCTCGACACTGGCGCGCTTGCGATCCTCGACTACAAGACCGGCAAGCCGCCCTCGACCAAACAGATAAAGCACTATCAACGCCAGCTTCCCCTGACGGCCGTGATCGCCGAGGCTGGCGGATTTCGAGCGTTGGGGTCCGCGCCTGTCGAGCGGTTGGTCTGGCTTGGCCTCGACGGGTCCGGACCCGGCGGCAGCGCCACGCAGATCCTGGCCGGGTCCCAGGACGACGCCTTCGATGCCAAGGCCGAGCGCGCACGCATCGTCGCCCTGCTCTCAGCCTATGATGATGCCGCAACGCCCTACAAGGCCCGACTGATGCCCGCCTTTTTGATGGATCGGGGCGACTATGATCACCTTGCGCGGCTTGGCGAGTGGGAAGGCGGCGATGCGGAGGAGGACGGATGAGCGGGCATGCCGTCGATCCGCCGCCGAGTGTCGCGTCGGGTGTCGCGTCGGGTGTCGCGTCGGGCGCTCATGCCGAGGGTCCGGACGAGGCGAGCCTGGCGCAAATCCGCGCCGCGAACCCGGCCGATTCGGCCTGGGTCATGGCCAATGCCGGATCCGGCAAAACGCGGGTGTTGATCGACCGGGTCGCGCTGTTGCTCTTAGGCGGTACGGCGCCGGAGCGGATCCTTTGCCTGACCTACACCAAGGCCGCCGCGGCCGAGATGTCCGAGCGGCTGTTCGACCGGCTCGGCCATTGGGCGATGCTGGACGATGACGCGCTGCGCCTCGAACTCGGCCGGTTGCATGAAGCGCAGCCCCCACTCGACCCACCGCTCTTGGCGCGCGCTAGGCGGCTTTTTGCCCACGCGCTGGAAACGCCGGGCGGTCTGAAAATCCAGACCATCCATGCCTTTTGCGATGCGCTGCTGCGCCGCTTTCCGATGGAGGCCGGCGTGACGCCGGGTTTTACCGAGCTCGATGCCCGCGATGCCGCGCGGCTGCAGGCGGACATCCGCAACGATCTTGCCGCCGCCGCAGAAAGCGGGTCGGACGGCGCGTTCGACGCGCTTGCCGCCCTCGCGCCGGACCGCACGCTCGACGAACTAATCGCAGCGATCCTCAAGGCGCCCACGCTTTTCCCGCCTAACTTGGCCCGCGACCATCTCGCCGCTGCGCTGAAGATCGATCCGCACCAAGGGCCGGAGGATTGGTTGGAGGCCGTGTTGCGGGCGCAACCGCGCAGCCGCCTTCAGGCCATGGCGACGGCATTGAGGGAGGGTGCGGGCAAGACCGATGCCTGTGCCGCCCAGGCCTTGACCCAAGCGCTTTCGGGCGGCGATGCGCGTGCGGCGCTAGAGGCGCTGGAAGCAGCGTTTCTGACCGCGGAAGGCGCACCGCGGAAGTCGAGAGGATTTCCCGTCAAGGCTGCGCAAGAGCGGCTTCCTGGCCTTGCCGAGGCCGTCTCCAACCTGAAAGAGGCGATCGGTTCGGCGCGGGACGCACGGCTGGCGGCCGCGACGCTCGAACGGGCCGTAGCATTGCACCGGTTCGCCCGGGCGCTGCTTGATGCCTATGCGGCTCGAAAGGTGCAGGCGGGCAGCCTGGATTTCGAGGATCTTATCGCGCAAAGCTTGGCGCTGTTGACGCGGGCGGAAATGAGCGCCTGGGTTCTTTGGAAACTCGATGGCGGCATCGACCATATCCTCGTCGACGAGGCGCAGGATACCAGCCCGGCGCAATGGGCGGTGATTGCCGCCCTGGCCGAGGAGGCACTTTCGGGGGCTGGCGCCCGCCAGCTGGCGCGCACGGTCTTTGCCGTCGGCGATATGAAGCAGTCGATCTATTCGTTTCAGGGCGCACAACCCCGCGCCTTTCTTGAAATGCGCGCGCATTTCAATCGCAGCTTGACGGCGGCCGGATCGACGTTGTCGCAGGTGCCGCTCCGGCACTCCTTTCGCGCGGCGCCGCCGATCCTACGCCTGGTCGATGCGGTGTTCGACGGACCGGCTGGCGCGGGGCTTGCCGATGGAATGACAATGCCCGAGCACATCCCGTTTTTTCCAGGGCTACCTGGCCGTGTGGAGCTTTGGCCCTACCTGCTGCGGGCCGAAAAACTCACGCCCAAACCATGGTGGCAGCCGCTGGATGCGCCCGAGCCTGAGGACCCGCATAAAGTGCTCGCAGCGACGGTGGCCAGCGAGATCGCGCGCTGGTTGGCCGAGGGGCGTGGCATTGCCGACGGCCCTCCGGGAACCGCACAGCGGCCGATGCGGCCGGGCGACATTCTGATCCTGGTCCAACGCCGCCGCCTTCTGGCCCGCGAGCTTGTACGCCAGCTCAAAAGCTGCGGCGTACCCGTGGCCGGCGCTGACAGGATTTTGCTGACCGCGCAGATTGTCGTGCGCGACATCCTTGCCGTGTTGCATTTCCTGGTCACCCCTTCGGACGATCTGTCGCTGGCCGCTGCGCTGCGCTCGCCGCTGTTCGGGCTCAGCGAGGAGGCGCTATTCGCGCTGGCCCATGCGCGGTCCGGGCTGCTGTGGCAGGCGTTGCGAAAAGCAGAGCATCCGGCTGCTGCGGTTTTGACCGATCTGCGTGATGCGGCGGATTTTCTGCGCCCGCATGAGCTGATCGACCGCCTTCTTACACGGCATGGCGGGCGCCAGGCGCTGCTGGCCCGGCTGGGTGCCGAGGCGGAGGATGCGATCGACGAGTTGATGGCTCTGGCCCTGACCCATGAAGCGGTGGGCATCCCTTCGTTGACCGGGTTTTTGTCCTGGATGGAAGGCAGCACTGCCGAGGTTACGCGCCCACCCGATCTGGAAGCGACCGACCTCGTTCGGGTCATGACAGTGCATGGGGCCAAGGGGTTGGAGGCGCCGGTTGTGATCTTGCCCGATACGGCGCCACCTGGCCGGCCGCCATTCGGTCCGCTGCTCGCGATCGGTGGGTTGGGGTTTTGGGCGGCACCATCACGCGCAGCGCCCGCGGCGATGGCGGCTGCCCGGCTGGAAAAGGAGCGCGAGGAGGCCGAGGAGCGCCACCGGCTGCTCTATGTGGCGCTAACCCGCGCAAAATCGCTGCTGGTCGTTGCGGGGGCCGGTGGGGAAACCAAACTCGACGCGGCTTGGTACGGCCTCGTGCGCGCAGCAATGCAGGCCGAAGGCGCCGTGTCGATCCCGCCGCCTGCGGGTTTGACGGGGCAGACCCTGATGATCGAGCGGAACTGGCGGGAAGGGCCCGTCGCGGCGTCAGCGCCCGTTGCGGCGTCAGCGCCCGTCGCGTCGACCGCATCTCCGGCGATGCCTGGCTGGCTCGCCGAGCCCGCGCCACCGCCGGCGCCGAAAGTTGCTCCGCGCGTGCCCTCGGCGCTGGGCGGTGGCCATATCCTGCCGCCCGATATTGGGCGGTTGGCCGAGCGCGATTTGCGGCCGGATGGCGAGGCCGACGAGGAAGGCGCAGCTTCGCTCGAGCGGGCTCGCGCGCTGGGTGAGACCATCCATGCGATGCTCGAACGCCTGCCCGCCGGCGATCCTGATAGCTGGTCTGCGCTGCTCGACCAGATCGCCCCGCCACAAGCCCCGCCACAGGTCCCGCCACAGGTCCCGCCACAGGCCCATGGGCAAGATCTCACCGGATCCGACTTTTGGGCTGCCCAAACACAGCAGACAGCTGACCTTGCGGCAGAAGCGCGGATCGCTGCTGCGCGGGTGCTGGCCATGCCGGAAGCCGGTTGGATCTTTGGGCCAGACAGCCTTGCCGAAACCGAGATCCGTGCAAGGCTCGCGCCGCTGGCCGGGCAGGAAATCGCTGGGCGTATCGATCGTCTGGTGGTTGAGCGCGACCGGGTTACGGCCATCGATCTGAAGTCGAACCGGCGTGTGCCCGACCGGCCGGAAGCAGTGCCGGAGGGAATCTTGCGGCAGATGGGCGCTTATCAGGCGGGGCTTGAGCAGGTTTTTTCCGACCGGCTGGTGCAAGTTGCGCTGCTTTGGACCGGATCTGCAAAACTGATGCCGTTGCCGCGCCCGCTCTTGCTGCGCGCGCTAGCGCGTGCCGCTGGCGGGATGTCTTGACCGGGCCCGCGCCTCTGACTAACTGCGTCGGGCCGGGTCAGCCGACCCGTAATAGGAGATCAGAGAATGGGCGAGACCGTGAAGGTCACTGACGACAGCTTCGACAGCGAGGTTGTCGGCTCCGACATCCCCGTGGTGGTCGATTTCTGGGCCGAATGGTGCGGGCCGTGCAAGACCATCGCGCCAGCGCTCGACGAGCTTGCCGCGGAATATGACGGCAAGGTGAAGATCGCGAAGGTGAACGTTGACGAAAACCCGAACACGCCGTCGAAATTGGGCGTGCGCGGCATTCCGGCCTTGTTTCTCTACAAGGATGGGCAGGTGGTCTCGAACCGGGCGGGGGCGGCGCCGAAATCGGCGCTCGAGGCGTGGATCAAATCGGCCCTCTGAACCTTTTGCGCAATATGTGAAGGGCCACGTGACGGGCCGGGCCGAAGGCTGTTAAGGCGTCGCACGCATCCTGCCCAGGATCAGCTTGGGATCCCAAAAGGGGCGCGGCCTGGGTACGGGGCGGGCGCGGAGCCGCCTTTCTGGGCGGACCGCTCCCCCGCCCCGGTCCGAACCCTTCGAGCCGGACGGCGCCTTCAGCAGACAGTTTGGCACGTGCGCAGCGCGCTTCGCAAGCGCCGATCGGCGCGGTTGGTCCCTGCCCGCCTACTCAGGGCCCAAGGCCGTTTTCGCGCAGCACCGATCCGGCCAGATAAAGCGATCCGCAGATCAGAATACGGGCCGACGGTGTTTGCGCTGCAATCGCCCCAACCGCGGCAAGCACGGTATCGGCGCTGCGGGCGCGCAGCCCCGCCCGTCCGGCTGCCGCCATCAGATCGGCAACGCCCAGCGTTGCTGTCGTTTCGGGGATCGCCACGGCGGTCAGCGCCATGGCTTGGGTCGCCAGGGGCCGCAGGTAGCCCTCGACATCCTTAGTATCAAGTATGCCGCAGACCAGATGGGTCGGCCGTGCCGGCAAGCCGCCCAGAACCTTCGCCAGCGCCCGTCCGGCTGACGGGTTGTGCCCGCCATCGAGCCAGATCTCGGCATCGGGCGCCGCATCGACCAGCGGGCCGCCGCGCAAACGCTGCATTCGGGCGGGCCATTCGGCGCGGGTGACCGCGGCTTCGGCCCGACCGCGACCCAGACAGCGCAGCGCGGCCAGCGCCGTCCCGGCATTGGTCACCTGATGATCGCCGATCAGACCGGGCATCGGCAGATCGAGAAGACCCGTCTCGTCCTCAAAGACCATGCGGTCATGCGAGCGCCACGCCTGCCAGTCCCGGCCGCCGACCAAAAGCGGCGCGCCGCGCTCTGCAGCCCGTGCCTCGATCACCGAAAGCGCTGCATCGGCTTGCGGCGCGACAACACATGGCACGCCCGGCTTCAGGATACCGGCCTTCTCCCCGGCAATTGCGCTGAGCGTATCGCCCAGATAGGGCTCATGATCGAAATCGACAGGGGTGATCACGGTAAGCGTGGGGCTTTCCACCACGTTGGTTGCATCCAGCCGACCGCCCAACCCCACCTCCAGCAATGTCCAGTCGGCCGCGGTTTCGGCAAAGGCGAGCAACGCCGCGCAGGTCGTGATCTCGAAATAGGTGATCGGGGCAGCGCCATTGGCGACTTCGCAACGCTCCAAGATTTGGGCGAGATCGGCCTCGCCGATCAGCGTCCCGGCCAGGCGGATCCGTTCGTGAAACCGCGTCAAATGCGGCGAGGTATAGGCGTGGCAAACCTGGCCTTCACCCTCCAGCCCGGCGCGGATCATTGCCAGGGTCGATCCCTTGCCGTTGGTGCCCGCAATATGGACGACCGGCGGCAGGCGGGTCTGCGGATTGCCCAGATGTCCCAACAGCCGATATACGCGCCCCAGGGTCAAATCGATCAGCTTCGGGTGCAGCTGCATCATCCGGGCTAGAATGATGTCGCTGCCTTGTGGACCCAGGGTCACGACGTGCCGGAGGGAGGGCGTGCGCGTGCCCGGAGCGCGTCACCGCCCGTTTTGCCGCCCGTTTTGCCGCCCGTCTTGCTAAATGCGCGTCCGGCCGATGGGCCCGTTACATCCCCCGCTAAGTCCGTCGTCGCATGCCCCGCCGCTCCGCTCGCTACATCTGCGGTCACGTCACCTGTTACATCCCTGGCCATGCTGCCGTCGGGACCATTCCCAGGGCTGCTCTCGGTATGGCTCCCGGCATGGTGCCCGGGCGTTTCCGCGCCGGTCTCGCCAATTTCTTCCTGAGGCTTTGGCGGCGCCGGCAGATCGCCATGGCTGCGGGGTGGCTGGCCGGTCAGCAGCCGGATGAGCGTGGCGAGCGTATCGCGCATAGCGCTGCGATGGACGACCATGTCGAGCATGCCGTGATCGAGTAGATACTCTGCGCGTTGAAACCCTTCGGGCAGTTTTTCGCGAATCGTCTGTTCGATCACCCGCGGGCCGGCAAAACAGATCAAGGCACCGGGCTCGGCGATCTGCACATCGCCCAGCATAGCGTATGATGCCGTAACCCCGCCTGTGGTCGGATCGGTCAGCACCGAGATATAGGGCAGGCCCGCCTCGGCCAGCATGTCCAGGGCGACCGTGGTGCGCGGCATCTGCATCAACGACAGGATCCCCTCTTGCATCCGCGCCCCGCCCGCGGCTGCGAAGATGATCAGCGGGCAACGCCGTTCCAACGCCTTTTCGGCCGCCGCGACAATGGCGTTGCCGACATACATGCCCATCGATCCGGCCATGAAGGCAAAATCCTGCGCCGCAACAACAGCAAGCGCATCGCCAATCCGTCCCTCGCCGACCAGCATCGCCTCATGCTCGCCCGTACGCCGCCTGGCATCGCGCATACGGTCGCCATAGCGTTTCTGGTCGCGAAACTGCAGCGGATCGGCCAGCGGGTCGGGGATTTCGACGGCCAACCAAAGGCCGCCATCGAAGAGCGCGTCGAAGCGCGCCCGGGGTCCGATCGGCATGTGGTGATTGCAGCTCAGGCAGACATTGAGCGAGTCCGCCAGCTCGCGATGGAACAGCATCGTGCCGCACGCGTCGCATTTACGCCAGAGATTCTCGGGAACCTCGCGGCGCGAGAACAGCGAATTGATCGAGGGCTTGATGTAGTTCGATATCCAGTTCATGGCATCCGCCTGGCATTTTCGCGCTTAAATAGGCCCCGGAGGCGGCCGATGCAATCGCCGAGCAGGTGGCTCAGGTCGCCTTCTGTTGAAGGATCGCGGTTTCTCACGGGCCGCTGGCCTGTTTTTGGGCGGCGTAGATGTGGCGTGGAGACGTGGGGGCTGCCTCCTCGCCCGCCGCACAACGTCGTCCCGCATCCCAAGCGGTGCAATAGGTTCCGCATCGCTGCGAACTGCACTATCGTCAGCGCGCATCAGGAGGGCAGGCGCATGGCATTCGGATCCGTTATCCGCACTTTCTACGAGGGGCGTTGGCATGAGGGTAACGCGCCTGTGCTCGGAGCGGCCGATCATGGGGCCTGGCAGGGTACGATGGTCTTTGACGGTGCCCGCGCTTTTGAAGGCGTGACGCCCGATCTCGATCTGCATTGCGCCCGTATCATCGCCTCGGCCGAGACGATGGGCATGACACCTCTGCACAGTGCCGAGGATATGGTGGCGATTGCCAAAGACGGTCTGCGCGGCTACGCGGCGGATGCAGAGGTCTATATCCGCCCGATGATGTGGTCGCGCGATTCGGGTCCCGGTTTGATCCCGCCCGACCCCGACTCCACAGCCTTTTGCCTGTGTCTGGAAGACCTTCCGATGCCCGAACCGCGGGGGCTGAGCCTGACGGTGTCGCCTTTCCAACGTCCGCATCCGCTGGCGGCGATGACCGAAGCCAAATGCGGCGCGCTTTATGCCAATAACGGGCGGATCCTACGCGAAGCCAACAAGCGCGGCTTTGACAACGCGCTCTCGCTCGACTTCGAGGGGAACGTCGCAGAAACCGCCTCGACCAACATTTTTATGGTCCGCGGCGGCGAGGTGTTTACGCCCGTGCCAAACCGGACGTTCCTTGCGGGGATCACCCGCGCGCGGGTAGTCGCGCTTTTGCGCGGCGACGGGCTGAACGTGCATGAAACCACACTGACGGTGGCCGATTTCCATGAGGCGGAGGAGATCTTTACCACAGGCAATGCGGCAAAAGTCATGCCCGTCACGCAGTTTGAAGAACACGCCTTGCAAACCGGGCCAGTGTTCCGTCGCGCGCGGTCTCTCTACTGGGCTTACGCGCATGAGGCGGCGGCATGAGCCCGAGGTCTCCTGCCAGCATGCAAGCGGTCGAGATCGCTGCCCCCGGCGGTCCGGAGGTTCTGCGCACCGTGGTCCGGCCGGTGCCGCAGCCCGCGCCGGGCGAGATCCTGATCCGCGTGGCGGCGGCCGGGGTGAACCGGCCCGATTGTCTGCAGCGGGCGGGCCTTTACGCGCCGCCCCCCGGCGCGTCGGATCTGCCGGGGCTGGAGGCGGCGGGAGAAGTCGTTGCAACCGGGTCGGCTGTAACCCGCTGGTCGGTCGGCGACAAGGTCTGTGCGCTTTTGCCGGGCGGCGGCTATGCCACCTATGCGGTCACACCCGCCGATCATGCGCTGGCGGTGCCCGAAGGTCTGTCGCTAGAGGAAGCGGCAGCGCTGCCCGAGACGTTTTTTACGGTTTGGACGAATGTCTTCGATCGAGGCCGGCTTGCGGCCGGCGAGACGCTGCTGGTCCATGGCGGCTCGTCGGGTATCGGGACGACGGCGATCCAGCTCGCCGCGATCCGCGGCGCCCGGGTGATCGCAACGGCCGGGTCGGAGGAAAAATGCGCCGTCTGCCGGGATCTGGGCGCGAGCCTTGCGCTGAATTACCGCAAAACGGACTTTGTGGCGGATGTGCGAGCGGCGACCGGCGGGCGCGGTGCCGATGTTATCTTGGATATGGTCGGCGGAGACTACATTCCCCGCAATCTCAAGGCGCTGGCGCCGGATGGGCGGTTGGTGATGATTGCCTTTCTGGGCGGCTCTACGGCCGATGTGAATTTTGCGCCGCTGATGGTTCAACGCCAGACGATCACCGGCTCCACCCTGCGCCCGCAATCGATTGCCGCCAAAACTGCCATTGCCGATGCGTTGCGCGAGACCGTCTGGCCGCTGCTCGCCTCAGGGCGCCTTGCTCCGGTGATGGACAGCCGCTTTCCCCTAGACAAAGCCTGCGATGCGCATCGGCGCATGGAAAGCTCGGCGCATATCGGGAAGATCGTTCTAACCACCGCCCCGGGCTGATCGCCCTATGGGTTTAGGCGGTGCTGGAAGGCCGTCTTGCCTGAATGCAATCTGCAATCGCATCGAGCGCAAACTCGACATGCTCGGCCGAGTTCATGCAATCGATTTCGCGCGCTTCCCGAGCTGCCCATATCAGCATGCGCGTCAAAGTCAGACGCCGCATGGCCACCTCGTCGCTGTCACCACTCGCTGGATTGGTAAGAAACGTCAGATTTGACTGTGATTTCTGCACTGTGCCCCTCCGCTAGCCGATCCGCCGATAATAGGTCTTTACGTCGAGGGTGATTGTAAACCGGAAAGGGGCCATGTCGTGGCTGACATATGGCCGATTTCGCATTATGCGAAAAATTCAGCGCATTTTCGGAAAGTATACTGGATTTAGCCGGCAATCGACACGGGTGTCCAGCCCGCAGGCGCGAAAGGCGAGTTCTCGGGTCAGGCAAATCTTGACTTCATGCAGGACGGCATTTCGGCAGGTGATCGTAATTCCACTTGGTGGAATACTCGGATTCGCCTCCAGAAATGCGGCTTCGACCGCAGCCGGCGCAATCCAGATCCCCGCGGACAGCTGTTTGAAAACCCATGGCCGGTCGATAGCGGCAAAAGCACGGCGGGACAGCGCAAAATAGGCGTCTGCGGTGAGACCGCTGCACCGGCCGTGCTTTTTCCACTGATGCCAAGCGAGCCCGGCACTGCGGAAAAGGTCGGTTTGGGCAGCGTTCTGCCGCCGGCGCGGATCGGGCAGGTCGGTGCGGCAATCGCTTGGCCAGCCTGCCTCGTATTGGGGCCAAAGCCCATGCAGAACGAAGCCCAGCCCGGCACCGTCCCGGCATTCGGGCGCGTTGCGTTCGTCGCCCTTTAGCATGCACCAGGAGGGCGACCAGCTCAGCGCCAGCACATAATAGTCGAACCTCCCGGTGACATGGTCGCGCGCCTCCTGCGCGGCCGGCGCATGCAGCATGGCAAGCAAGGTGAGCGCGGCCAGCGCCAAGCGCAAACGGATCCTGACCGGGTTCCGCGGCCTGTTCGAACCGGCGCGCGGCCTTTTCAATGTTCTCAAAACCCCATATATCTCGATCTTCTTCGCGAAAACCGACCTGGCCTCCGGCGCTGCGTGTTTTCACAGCGCCGCGCCGGGTCATGTCAATGCAGGATTGGAGGACCCGCGATGACCCTTCTTCTGATGCCCAAGGCAACGGCTGTCTGGCTTGTCGACAACACGACCCTGACTTTTCGTCAGATCGCCGATTTTTGCACCCTGCATGAGCTTGAGGTGAACGGCATTGCGGATGGCGAGGTTGCCCAGGGCATGAAGGGTTTCGACCCGGTGGTGAACAACCAGTTGACCATGCAGGAGATCCGGCGCTGCGAGGGCGATCCGACCGCCCGCTTGCGCCTCAAACCCAACAAGGCCGCAGAAGGCGAGGAAACCCGCCGCGGGCCGCGCTACACGCCCCTCTCCAAGCGTCAGGACCGGCCGGCGGCCATTGCCTGGCTGGTAAAGTTCCATCCGGAGCTGGCCGACAACCAGATTTCCAAGCTGGTCGGCACCACCAAGCCGACCATTCAGTCGATCCGCGACCGGTCGCATTGGAACATGGCCAACATTCAGCCGGTCGATCCGGTTGCTCTGGGTATGTGCAAGCAGACCGAGCTCGACGCGGCCGTGGCAAAGGCCGCGGCCCGCAAGGCCGCCTCGCAAGAGACGACGATGTCGGCCGAAGATCGGATCCGGATCATGGAGACCTCCGTGTCGCTCAAAGCGCCCACCGAGCCGCGCCTCCCCTCCTCGGTCTCGGGTTTTGAGAATTTCAGCCTAAGCGATATGACCAGCGATCCCCGCGGCGAGGAAGAGGAGAACCCCAGCGCCCTCGTGGATGCCGACAGCCTTTTCGATTTGCCCAAGACCGCGCCCGAGGATAGCGAGGACGATCAGCCGCGTTAGCGCTCTACCCGCGCCCGCTCGCCACTACCGCAAATCCAGACGACGCAGCATCGGGTTCGGCCGGTTTTCTCGACAGCCCAAAGAAGCCGCCGCAAACCCCATGTCGCTTGCCTGCAAAACCTCCATCGCTTTGCGTTGGGCCTTGCGCAGCGGGCTTGCTGTTTTCGCGGACGCGCTAGATGCGCCCGACACGCCCGCACGGCAGGAACGGCAAGGAACGGCAGGAAGGGCAAAATCCTCCGCATGAGAGGACGACGCGATCAAAGCCCACAAGGAAGGGTACGGCATGGCCGGCTTTGGCGAAGCGTGTACTCTGGACGCGGGCCGAAGCCGCATCTCCGGGCCCGGCGACCCGGCCGGCCGGTCAGGGCGCTGTGAGCTTTTCGACGAGACCTTTGATCGCCACACGCTGGCCTTCGGGGTTGAAGAAGTCGCCGCGCACCTGGATATGCGCGGCAAGCGCGCGGCGCAGATCGGCGGCAAGGTCGAGATCCACCGGGTCGGGATCGGTCCAGAACCGGTCGATGCCGCGCTGATGGGTCAGGCCCGGCACGTCATAAACCGCGTCGCCCAGGCACAGTACGGGGATGCCGTCGCCCAGCGCATGCAACCCGACGGTCGAGTTGGCCATAATCGCGCCCCTTGAGTTTTGGTTGAGCGGCGCAAGGCGGCTGCTGTCGACCAGATGCACGCGCGGCCCAACCTTGTAGCGTCGCGTCAGGCCTCGCAGCCGGCGCGGCCAGTTTTCCAGCCCGTTGTCGAGCGGGTGCGTCTTGATCACCAGATGCCGCTCCGGCGGGGCATGCCGGGCGAAAGAGGCAAGGATCTCATCGAGCATCTCCTCGATATGCGCATAGTCCGAGGAGGTGCGGATCTGATAATCCATCTGAAGCTGCAGCGCGACCAGGTTGTAGGGGAACGCGCCGGCCAGGCATTGATCGACCAGCGCCTCGTCGCGCCGCGCCGTAAACGCCCGCACGCCCAGGCGCAGGAGCCAGGCTAAGTACTCCGCAACCGGCCAGTAATACCTGTCTGAGCGGTAAAACGGGTAAAGCCCGCGTCCGAAGACCAGCAACAGATCGTAAAGGACCTCGCGCCAGCTTTCCTCGAAAAAGCTGTGCGTGTAACGCGGCGTCATATCGGGCTCGGTATGCCCGGCCGCCAGGCGTCGAATGGCCTGCGGGCATCGCGGGAAGGTGGAAAACCGGCCCATCGCCTCGGGTTCGATGGTCAACCAGTCGGGACGGAGATATCCGTACTCGATCGCGAAGGTGCGGATCCCGCGTGCCTTGGCCAGATCCAGCGCGGCAATATGATAGGGCAGGCGATCGGCGTAATAGAGGATGTCGGTGACCTTGTGACGTTCGATATAGGCGCTCAGCCAATCGGTCCAGCGCGAGAAGCGACCGCGAAAATGGTCCGCCCCCGGGCGCGGCCAAAAAAGCCAGTCGCCAGTATGCAAATTGACCCGCTTGATCCGGTGCCCGGCCGCCTCCAGCGCATCGGCCAGCCGGGGCCAGAGCAGCCCGGGCGGTCCCTGAAGGAACAGAAACACCTTTTGCGAAGGCATGGATTTCGCGCGGACCTGTGCCTATTGGGGCTTCACCTCGGTGGCGCTGCTGGATAGAGAGCGGGGGGAGGGGTGTCAATGAAGGGCCGATCCTGGGGATGGTTGGCACTATGAATGATGCACCGCGAACCGAGGCGGCAGAGCAGGCAGCGGCACAGGGGCTTGCTGGGCGCGGGCGGCATGTGCTTTTGCTGCAGGGGCCGTTCTCGTGGTTCTTTACCTATCTAGGCCGTGCGCTGCGCGCGCGCGGAGCGCGGGTCAGCCGCGTGATCCTGTGCCCGGGCGATGCGCTTTTCTGGCGCGGTCCGGGTGCGGTGGCTTATCGCGGCCGACCGGAAGGCTGGCCGGGCTGGGTTGCGAAGTTCGCCCAGCGCGAGGCCGTCACCGATCTTGTCTGTCTGGGCGATGGGCGTTTCTGGCACCGCGCCGCGATCGCTGCATTGCCCGGCCTGCGCGCCCATATTGTGGAGCAAGGCTATCTGCGGCCCGGTTGGCTGACAGTCGAAGAAGGCGGGCTGGGGCCCAACGGGCCGTTTCCAAAAACGCCCGACGCGATCCGGGCCTTGGCCGACGGGCCCGTACCCGCCGACCCGCCATATTGGAAGACAGGCTTTGCCACCCAGTCGGCGATGGACGTCGCCTTTAATCTGGCCAACCTTCTTGCGGGGCGGCTGACCTTTCCGCATTTCCGCATCCATACGCTCGACCCGCCCGCCTACGAGTGGGCCGGATGGCTTGGCAAAGCGCTGCGCTGGCCCTGGCGCCGCGCCGCGCGCGACCGGGCTTTGGCGCGGATCGCCGCCCATCCGGGCCCGGTGTTTCTCTTCGCGCTCCAACTCGAAACCGATTTCGCAATCCGCCAGCATGGGCCGGAGGGCGGCGTGGAGGGCGCGCTTGCCCGCACTCTTGCATCCTTTGCCGCGCATGCCCCTGACAGGGCCTTGCTGGTCGTCAAACCGCACCCGCTCGATCCGGGCTGGCTGCCCTGGCGGCGCCAGGCCGAGACTGCGGGCGCCTTGTTCCTTGATGGCGGCGATCTCGGTGCGCTCTTCAAGCGGCTGACCGGTATCGTGACGGTCAATTCGACCGTGGGCTTGTCGGCACTTGCCGCGGCGCTGCCGGTCGCGGTTCTGGGCCGGGCCATCTACGATGTGCCGGGGCTGACCCATCGCTCTGGGCTGGACCGCTTCTGGCGCGCGCCGGAGAGGCCCGAGCCTGCATTGACCCAGGCCTTTTTGCGCGCGCTGAAGCGCACGTCGCAGATTCCCGGGCATTTCGACGGGCCAGGCGCGCGCCCAGGCGCGGCAGCGCTGGCGGCGCGGGTCCTGCAGCCACGAGCGCCAGCAGCGCCCAAAGATGAGGCCGCGCATGGCCCGGCATAACCCGCGCAGCATCGTCTTGACGGGCGCATCCTCGGGCATCGGGGCGGCGCTGGCCGAGCGGCTTGCCCGCCCGGGCGTCGCAATGCTTCTGATCGGCCGCGATGCCGCCCGGCTTGATGCCGTGGCCGGCGCGGTGCGCGACCGCGGTGCGCAGGCAGCGACGGCGCCGGTTTCGGTGACCGATGCCAATGCGCTGGCGGCTTGTCTGGTCACCTGGGATGCCGACCATCCGGTGGATCTTCTGGTGGCCAATGCCGGCGTCACCAGCGGGCGGTCCGGCAAGGACGCGACCGAGCCCCCCGGACAGTCCCGCTGGATCGTCGAGACGAACCTGGTCGGCATGCTCAATACCGTCGAGCCGCTGATCCCCAAAATGATGGCCCGCAAATCCGGCCAGATCGCGCTTGTCGGATCGATAGCCGCATTGCGCCCGCAGGGCGATGAGCCTTCCTATTCGGCCTCCAAAGCCGGCGTACACGCCTATGGCGTGGCGATCCGCGGCTGGTTGCGCAAACATGGCATCGCCGTAACCGTGATCAATCCGGGCTTTGTGACAACCCCAATGTCCGCCCGGCATCTGGGTCCCAAACCCTTCGAGATCGGCGCAGGCGCGGCGGCCGAGATCATGGCCCGTGCGATTGCGCGCCGCCGAAGCCATGTCGCCTTTCCCTGGCCGCTCGGTCTTCTGACGCGGCTCGATCGGTTCCTACCGCCCAGCCTTTCGGATCGGATCGAGCGACGCTTCGCGGCGCAGATCCTGCCGGATCCGGGGCGTCAGCCATGATCTGGCCTGCCGAAAAGCCAGCGATAACGGCGGCATACAACCGCAAGTTTGTCTTGCAATCGTTCCAAACAACTGGACAGCTTGCCAGGACGCATGAGATACACAAAACTGGACTTTGCATGAGGCCGGGCCACGCTCTCCGGCGAGACAAGAAAACAGGCGCAAAGCGGGACAGTTTGCGCAACACGATAAAGAGAACCTTCAGACCCTGCGTTTGGATCTGCGAGGCGCAGATGCGCCATGCCGATCCGTGTTCGGGGTTCCAAGCGGCAGGACGGGAACGGTGAGCATGAGTGAACGCACCGGCCAATACGATATCGCGGTTACGGGCTATGCCTGCCGCCTGCCGCAAGCGGCGACGCCCGAGGCGTTTTGGCGCGTGCTGGCGGACGGGCGATGCGTGATCACAGAGGTGGGTGCCGACCGGTTCGAAACCGGGCTTGTCTACGACCCCGATCCCGCCGCGATCGGCAAGAGCTACAGCATCGCTGCCGGCCAGATCGACGATATTTGGGGCTTTGATCCTGGTTTCTTCAGCATTTCGCCGCGCGAAGCGGCACAGATGGATCCCCAGCAGCGCGTCCTTTTGCAAGTGGTGTGGGAGGCGCTGGAACATGCAGGCCTAACCGGGCCCGGCCTTGACGGGGCTGGGACAGGCGTTTTCGTCGGCGCGTCGAGCTCGGACTACTCGGCCCATTTTCTAACCGATCTGGCCAGGGTCGATACGCAGTTCATGACCGGCAACACCTTGTCGATCATCGCCAACCGCATCTCCTACCTGCTCGATCTCGGCGGCCCTAGCTTCACGGTCGATACGGCCTGCTCATCGTCCTTTTACGCGCTGCACGCAGCCTGCCAGACGTTGATGTCTGGCGAAATCGATACCGCAATCGTCGGCGGCGTGAACCTGCTGGTCGCGCCGGGACCGTTTGTGGGGTTTTCGCGCGCAACGATGCTGTCGCCAAGCGGCCTGTGCCGCGCTTTCGACGCCGGCGCAGACGGTTATGTCCGGTCCGAAGGGGCGGTCGTCTTCGTATTGCGGCGGCTTAAGGCGGCGTTGGAGAACGGCGAGATGGTCCGCAGCGTGCTCGCCGGCTCCGGGATCAATTCGGACGGGCGCACGGTGGGCATGTCGATGCCGTCATCGCAGCGACAGGCGGATCTCTTGCGCAGTATGCAGGCGCAATTCGGCATCGCGGCCGACGATATTGCCTTTATCGAAGCGCATGGCACCGGTACGCCGGTCGGCGATCCGCTGGAAGCCCATGCAATCGGATCCGTTTTCGGGCAGGCGCGACAATCCCCGCTGCCGATCGGCTCGGCCAAGACGAATGTCGGGCATCTTGAGCCTGTCTCGGGCCTGGTCGGTCTGCTTAAAGCTCAACTCGCATTGGAAAAGGGTGTTTTGCCGGCCTCGCTGCATGTCGAAGCGCCCAACCCCAATATCGACTTTCCGGCCCTGGGGCTGGAGATCGCGACGCAGGCGCGCGATTTGCCGGCACGCGACACACCCTGGTTTGCCGGGGTGAACTCCTTTGGTTTTGGCGGTGCCAACGCCCATGCGCTTTTGCGACAGCCGCGCGCGGACGAGCGCCCGGCATGCGCGCCCGTGCCGTCTGTTTGCGCGCTAACGCTGAGTGCAGCGAGCGCCGACAGCCTCACCGTGCTTGCCGCCTCGATGCGCGACAGCCTATCAAAGGCAAGCGAAGCGGAGGCCGCTCGGCAAGTCAATGCGGCAGCCTGGCGGCGGGCCACGCTTCAGCACCGCGTCGTGGTTCTGGGCACGGATCGGGACACGCTGCTTGCCGGCCTCGACGCGTTCGGCGCAGGCGAAAAATCACCGCTTGTGATCGAGGGCAAAGCCAACCGTACGGCTGGGAAAACGGCGTTCCTCTTTTCCGGCAATGGTTCGCAATGGGCGGGGATGGGCCATCACCTTCACGCAACCGACCCCGTTTTTCGCGACAGCTTCGACGATATCGCCGCGCGCTTTGCCAAGATCGGCAGGGTCGACCCGTCAGCGCTGCTTTTCGACGGCGATCTGGCCGAGCGGTTGGGATCGTCGCAAGTTGCGCAACCTGTGCTTTTTGCCGTGCAGATGGCCCTTGTCGATGCGCTGGCCGCGCGGGGCTTGCAACCCGATGCTGTGGCCGGGCATTCGGTCGGCGAGGTTGCCGCCGCGACAACGGCCGGGATCATCGACCGCGCCGACGCCGTTCGCCTGGTGCACACCCGGTCGGTCGCGCTGGACGGTCTGCGCGGCAGCGGCGGCATGGCCGCAGTGTCGGCCGATGCCGCGCAGGTCGAGGCGGCCCTGGCCGAAGCCGGCATTGCCGGGGTCTCGATCGCCGGGATCAACAGCCCCCGCAGCGTGACTGTCTCGGGCGATGCCGGGCAGATCAAGGCGCTTCTGGCCTGGCTGAGGCGCAACCGGCGCGTCGCCGGCGTGATGTTGGATGTGGAGATCCCCTACCATTCGGCGTCGGTCGAACCGTTGCGTCGTCGGATGATCGAGGATCTCAAGGGGCTTCGGCCGTCGGCAAGCACGGTCGTCTACGCCTCTTCCACAACCGGCCAGATCGCCCACGGCCTGACCCTCGATACCGATTACTGGTGGCGCAATGCGCGCGAGGTCGTGCGCTTTGAAGATGCCGTCGACGCGCTGTGCGAGGCGGGCTGCCGAACATTTGTCGAAGTCTCGCCGCGCCCCGTGCTGGCGGCATATGTCCGCGACAAGCTGCGGGTGACCGGGCATGCCGGCAGCGTGGCCCGCACCATGGACCAAGGCAAACGCGCCGACACCGGCGCCGCTGAAATGGTCGCCCATGCCTTTACCTTGGGTGCCGGCATCGATCGTCGCCGTTTTTTTGGTCCCAAGGCAGCGATGGGTGCCTCCTTGCCCAACTACCCCTGGGCCAATGTGGCGGTGCGGGCACAGCCATCGACGGCCCATGCCGACGTTTGGGGTATGGGCGATTTCCACCCGCTTATCGGACGGGCTGTGATTCGGGGCAATTTCTGTTGGGAAGGCGATGTGAATGTGCGCAGCTTGCCCTGGCTGGCCGACCATGTCGTTGACGGGGTGCCGGTGTTTCCGGCCGCTGGATTTGCTGAGATGGCGCTGGCCGCCGGGACCCGGGCGCTGCCGGGGGTGGCGGTGGAGTTGACGGATTTGGAGATCGTTCGCCCCCTGGTGCTCGATCGCGATGGCGGGGTCGATACGCGCGTGACCGTCGATCCGCAGACCGGCGCGGTGCGTATCGAGGCCCGCCACAGGCTGGCGGAAGAGGGCTGGGCGCTGCATGCGATCGGCACAGTGCGGGCCGAAGCGTCGGATCGGCGCTTGCAGATCGATGCGCCCGTCGAAGACGCAGCGGTCGAGACCGCGCCTGCAGCGCTCTACGGCCTGCTCGATGACATCGGCCTTGCCTACGGGCCGGCCTTCCGGCTTGCCGATGCGCTGCGCAGCGATGCCGCGCGGGCCGAGGCGGTTATCCGTGCCGAGAACGGCCCCCAAGATTCGCGCTTTGCCTTGAACCCGGCGCATCTCGATGCCGCGATGCATGCGGTTTTTCCGATCCTTATGGCGCATGCGTCGGCCGGAAGGGCCGAGGGTACGGTGTTTTTGCCGGTGCGCATCGGAAGGCTGCGTCTGGCCCGGCCCGGCACCGCTGTTGGTCTCGTCCGGGTCGCCGTTACCAGGCACTCCCCCCGCGGTGTCGATCTTGCGCTGGAGCTTTTAGGCGCCGACGGCTCGGTCGTGGCGGTGGTCGAGGGGCTGCGCCTGCAAGCGACCCGGCTGCGCGGACGCGCGGGGCATGAGGCGCTGACCTGGCAGCAACGCCTGGTCCGGCTGCGCGAACCCGATGGGCGTGTGCACCTGCCCTCGGGCTGGCGCGCGCCGGACAACCGGTTGCGCGCGCTGGGGGTTGCGACCGTAGACGAGCCCGATCCGGATGCCGGGCTGCTGTTGGTCGATGCGGCTTGCCGGCGCCTGGCCTGGGACAGCGTCGCAGCGCTTGTCGGCCCGCAGGGGCGCCTTCTCGGAGCAGCCAACCCGGTGCTCGCTCGGCTTCTTGTCGCACTGGAAGAGGACGGTCTTTTCGAACCGGACGAAACCGGCGGCCGGATCCTTGCCGACTGCCCCTACCCCACGATGTCCGAAATCGTGGCCTCGATGACGCGCGAGGCGCCGGAGCGAGCGCAGGAGCTGATGGAGCTTATGCGCCTGGAGCGGCTCTTGCCGACGCTCGCGGCCGATCCTGACGGGCTTGCGGATGTGCAGCCCGCGCCAAGCGGAATGGATCTTTCTGCCGGACAGCGACAGATCTGGCAAAGCATGGGGCGCGTCGCTTCCGATCTGGCTCAGGGATGGTCGGCTAAGGAGCGCTTGAGCGTCCTTATCCTGGGCGAAGCGCCGGCGACGATCGTCGACACGCTATGCCGGGCAGAGCGGGCCTGCGACGTCGTCGTCGCCCATACCGAGGAACGGGTGGTGGAGCGGTTACGCCAAACGCTTCCCGCCGCGCCCGGGCTGCAGGTGGTACCGCTGGCAGAGGCGCTGCGGCCGTTTCGCTTCGACGTCGTGCTCTGCGTCGACCTGCTGGACGGGCTTGACGAGGCCGGCCGCGATGCGCTTTCGGCCAGCCTTGCGCTGTCGGGCCTACTTGTCGCTGCCATGACGGAACCCTCGCTGATCCAGGCGCTGCGCCAGATTGTGCGCGAGCGCGGTGCCGCCGCCCGTGCTTCGTCGCGCGCTGCCGATGTCGAAACGGCGCTTGCGGCAGGGTTTCGTGACATCACGGCGCAAACGCTGGCCACCGGCGCGGTCGAGGCCCGCATTCTCACGGCCCGGCCTCGCCACCAAGCGGTTCGGGCCAGCCTGCCGGTGCCGGCCGAGGGGCCACGGCGCCTGGCGCTCTTGGTGCTGACCGACCGGCGCGAGGAGAACCGCCGCATCGCAGCCCTTTTGGAGGCCTCGCTGGTCACGGCCGGGCTCGACGTGCGGCAATGCCTCGCCGGCGATCGGATCGCATTGGAGGAGGCGGTCAGCGAGGTCGTGCATCTGGCCGACTTGCCGGATGCCGACAGCGATCCGATGGACACGGCGACCCGGCGCATCGAAACCTTGCGGGACATTCTCGACGCTCCGGCCCAGCCCGAGCGGGTCTGGGTCGTCACCCGTGGCGGCGCACCCATCGACGGTGCCGTCGAATCGCGCGCGGCCCCCCAGGACATGCCCCAGACCAACGATGCCGCGATTTGGGGCGCCACGCGCGTGGTTACCAACGAATACCCAGCGATCGAGTTTCGCCAGATCGATTTTCCGGTCGCAACCGCCCCGGAGACGCTGGCCGAGAACATCTGTTCCTTGATCATGTCGGGCACCGATGAGGCGGAGATCGTCTTCGACGAGGCCGGCTTCTTGGCGCCGCGGGTCGAGCCTGGTCCAGATATCGAGGATGCCGGCCAGGGCCGTGCGCTCCAGCTTCGGATCGGCCAGCAAGCGGTTCTCGACACCCTGTCCTGGCGCCCCGCTGAGCGTCGCGACCCGGGCCCGGGAGAAATCGAAATCGAGATCCGGGCGACCGGTCTGAACTTTCGCGATCTGATGTGGGCGCAGGGGCTTTTGCCCGACGAGGCGCTGGAGGATGGCTTTGCCGGTGCGACGCTGGGGATGGAGTGCGCGGGCATCGTGGCAAAGGCCGGCAAGGGCAGCGCTTTTCGCCGCGGCGATGCGGTGATCGCCTTTGCCCCAGCTTGCTTTTCGACCCATGTGACGGTGGCCTGCGAGGCCGTGGCGCGACTTCCGGCCGGGGCGACGCTTGAGACCGCGGCCGCGATCCCGACGATTTTTGTAACGGCGCAATATGCGCTGGCCACGCTGGCCAATCTGCGACGCGGGGACGTGCTGCTTGTGCATGGCGGCGCCGGTGGGGTGGGCCTGGCCGCGGTTCAGATTGCCAGACGTCTGGGCGCTGAAGTGATCGCCACCGCGGGCACGCCGGAAAAACGGCGGCTCTTGCGCCATCTGGGCGTTCGGGCGGTCTTTGACAGCCGCAGCCTGGCCTTTGCCGAGGAGGTGATGGCAGAAACCGCCGGGCGCGGGGTCGATGTGGTTTTAAACTCGCTGGCCGGCGAGGCGATGGAGCGCTCTTTGTCCTGTCTCAAGCCTTTTGGACGGTTTGTCGAGCTGGGCAAGCGGGACTTTTACGCCAATACGCGCCTGGGTCTGCGGCCTTTTCGCCGGAACCTGAGTTATTTCGGCGTCGATGCCGATCAGCTCTTGCGCGACCGTCCCGATCTTGCGGAAACGCTGTTGTCGGAGGTTGCTGAAGGCTTTGCCGATGGTGCCTACACAGCGCCGCCCTGCCAGATCTTCGAGGCGGCCGAAATCGTCGATGCCTTCCGTCTGATGCAACAGTCGCGCCATATCGGCAAGGTCATCCTGCGCCCGCCAGCGCTGCCTGCCGCGGCTCCGACCGCCTTGGTACGGAAACCGGGCGCGCCCGTACGCGGGGCCTGGCTTATCGTCGGCGGGCTCGGCGGGTTCGGCCTCGCTACGGCCCGGCAGTTGGCACGCGAGGGTGCCGAGGCGATCTGGCTTTCCAGCCGCTCGGGCCGTACGCGCGAGGCGGATAAGACCGCTCTGGAGGCGCTGCGCGCCACGGGCATTCCGGTGATGCTGCGCGCCGCCGATACAACCGATGCCGCAGCGACCCAAGCGCTGATCAACGAGATTGCGGCGGGCGACGTGCCGCTGCGTGGCGTTGTCCATGCGGCGATGCTGCTCGACGACGCACTCTCGGCCGATCTCGACACCGATCGGATATCGGCCGTCATGGCGCCCAAGATCGCGGGTGCATATCAGCTCGACCGGCTGACGCGCGAACTCGATCTGGACCATTTCGTGCTGTTCTCTTCGGTTACGACGCTCTTTGGCAATCCCGGGCAGCTGCCCTACGTCGCCGCCAACAGCTATCTGGAAAGGTTGGCCGTCGAAAGGCGGGCCGCGGGGCTACCCGGATTTGCAATCGCCTGGGGCCCGATCGCCGATCAGGGCTATCTTGCGCGCGACGAGCGGACGCGGACGCTTTTGTCGCGCAAGCTGGGCGCGCGGATGCTCACAGCGGCCGAGGCCCTTGCAATTTTTGCACGCCTTCTGAAGACGCCGCCCGATGCCGCCGTGCTTTCGGTCGCGCCGATGCGTTGGCGGCTTCTTGCCTCGGATCTCAAACTGCTCTCCACACCGCTCTTCCACCGGATCGAAATGGAGGAGGGTGGTGGCATGAGCGATGGCGTGGCCGATCTGCTCGCCCTGATCGACGGGCTCGACGATGAGGCGGCTGCGGGTAAAATCACCGAGGCGCTGGTCGCCGAGACGGCCCGTATCCTTAGACAGCCAGCAACGGAAATCGACCCCTACCAACCGTTGACCGAGCTGGGCTTTGACTCGCTCATGGCAATGGATCTTAAGCTTGCGGCCGAGGAGGCGATGGGCGTGACAATTCCGATCCTGTCCGTAGGCGACGGGATGACCCTGGCCCAGCTTGCTACGCGCATCGTCGGACAGCTTCGCGGCGGCGGCGGACGGGTCACCGGCGACACCGATGGCGATAAAATCGTCAGCCAGCATCTTGGCGCGCAGGACGCCGAGATCGACGATGATCTGGTGCGCAGGGTAAGCGAGCGGGCCAATCAGATTTGAGGCGTGTGATGACCGACAACCCCCTTTTGGACTCGTTGCGTCGGGCCAGAAGCGCGCGCCGCCAGCGTGGGCGGCAGGATGGCGCGCCGCTGCCGCAAAAACCGGCCGATCCGGCCCAGCTCAAAGCGCATGATTTTGCCGATCTGCCGGCCAACAAACAGGTCAAGATGACCAAGGCTGTGGCCGAGCTGACCGGGCTTGCCAGCCCGTTTTTTCGCAATCATGTGGTCACTTCGACCGCGGGCGCTCGGATCAATCAGACCGATTGCATCAATTTTGCATCCTACAACTATCTGGGCCTAAACGATCATCCGAAGGTGCGCGCAGCGGCGCGCGAGGCGGTCGATCGCTGGGGCGTCTCTGCCGGCGCAAGCCGCCTGGTTGGGGGCGAACACCCCTACCACCGCCCGCTGGAGGCGCGTTTGGCCGAGGCGCTGGGCACCGATGCTTGCCTCGTCATGGTTTCGGGTCACGCCACCAATGTAACAACCATCGGTACGCTGATGGGGCCGCGTGATCTCGTGCTGGTCGACAGCCTGATCCATAACTCGGTGTCCGAGGGCATCCGCCTGTCGGGCGCGCAGCGCATCAGTTTCCCCCATAACGATTGGGGCTGGGTCGACGAAACGCTGCGGCGCAGCCGAAAGCAGTACGACAATGTGCTGATCGTGGTCGAAGGGCTTTATTCGATGGATGGCGACAGCCCCGATCTGGCCCGTTTCGTCGAGGTTAAGGCGCGCCATGCGGCCTGGCTGATGGTCGACGAAGCGCATTCGCTGGGTGTGCTGGGCGAGACGGGTCGCGGCATTGCCGAAGCTCAGGGCGTGGATCCCGCCTCGGTCGAGATCTGGATGGGAACGCTCTCCAAGACCTTGTCCAGCTGCGGCGGCTATATCGCCGGGCCAAGCGCGCTGATCGAGGTGCTGCGCTACACAGCGCCGGGCTTTGTGTTTTCGGTCGGCCTGGCAGCGCCGCTGGCGGCAACCGCGCTTGCCGCGCTCGATGTCATGCTCGACGAGCCCGCGCGAATTGCCCGGCTTGAGGCGAATGGGCAACGCTTGCGCCGCCGGGCCGTCGAGGCGGGGCTCGATACCGGCTATTCCGAAGGCCATGCGGTCACCCCGATCATCATTGGCGACAGCTTCCGCACGGCGATGATCGCCGATGATATCTTGCGCGACGGCGTAAACGCTCTGCCGATCATCGCCCCCGCCGTGCCGGACAAGCAAGCGCGGTTGCGGTTCTTTCTGACGTCGGAGCATACCGGCGATCAGATCGACAGGGCCGTGGCCGTGACCGCGGCTGCGGTCGAGGCGCGCAAGGGCGAGGACGTGCTTTCGCGCTTGAAAAACTGACGCAATATCTCCTGCACCCGGGGCGCTTGCGGCAATGCGCGCCCCCCGGCCGTTTCGATGCAAATCCGCCGCACGCGCTGCGACAAGGCCCATTTTGGGCGCGCGGCAAACGTGCTCCAGAGCACAGCCCTTCTCCGCCAGGCGACTTATCTGGGGGCGTCGATACGGATCGCCATTGGCGCGCAGAGTCCGCCCGTGGCATCCTGACCCCGCTATTGCCTTCCGCGCTGGAGGATACCGTGACACATCGCCCGATGCCTCGCCCCTTCATGCCGCTCTGTGCCGCCGCCAGCCTGCTTCTGGCAGCTTGCGGCCCGCAACAAGACCCGCAACAAGACCCGCAACAAGACCCCCGGGAACCGGTGCAAGTGGCACCGATCCCAGGCGCCGTGGATCAAAGCTGGCCGCCGACCGATGAGCCGCTTTCGATCGCACAGCGCGTGGAGATGCAGCGCCTGCTCAGCGCCCTCGGCTATTCGGTCGGTCCGGCGGACGGCAATCCCGGCGCGCAGACCCGCTCGGCGATCCGCGACTATCAGGCCACGACGCGGCGTCGTGCCGATGGCGTTCTGTCGACCGAGCTTTTGGCCAGCCTGCGCGCTGACGGGCAGCGCAACGGCATCCGGCTTGCTGTACCGACCACAGCGCCTGAGCCGAACGCCCCGCTCGCGCCCGCGGCAACGGTTCGCCCGCCGCTCGATACCGCACCCGCGCGGCGTCGGTTGCCTGGCGGGCGCCCGGACAATCCGCCCGAGCCGGTGCGTATCGCGGCACCTCCGCCCACCGCATCGGTCGATCGTGCGCCGCAAACGGCACCGGTGACGCAAGCATCGGCACCCGATGCGGTTGCGACCCCCAATTCGGTTGCGCCGACAGATGCGCCCCCCGCCGCGCCCCCCGCCGCGCCCGCAACTGCGCCCGCCGCTTCGCCGGACCGGGCCCGCGACCGGCCCGTCGAGACGCCCGAGCCGACCTTCGTGCGGCGGCGTGTGCCGACCGACACCGATACCGATTCCGGCGGCTGGAACTGACGCTCCGGCATCTCGGCGACGTTGCGCATCCTGGCTGCAGGAGGATTTGTCATGCGACCCAACCGGTTTTCGATTTCGGCGCTTGCTGCGTTTTCGGTGGCATTCGGGCCGCAAGCGCTGGCCGCCCAAACCGTCGATCGACCCGCCGAGGCCACGATCGCCCCCTTTGTTCGGCAGGCCGATCCCCAGGCCGCGCAGCGTTACGCGATTGTGGTGGGAAATGACCGCTACCAGCATGTGGCGCCGCTTTTTAATGCCCGGGCCGATGCGGCCCTGGTGGCCGAGTTTCTGCGCAGTTCGGGGTTTTTTGTTGTCGAGCGCTACGATCTCGACGCACGCGGTTTTGAAGCCTTGTTGCGCAAGGCGCTCTTTGAGATCGAGGCCGATGCAGAGGTGCTGTTCTACTATGCCGGCCACGGCTTTCAGATCGGCCGGCGTAACTATGTGGTACCGGTGGATGCCGATCTGAAAAGCAGCGCGGATGTCGCCTTCGAGACGGTGACGCTGGACAGTCTCGTTGCGATTCTGGGCGCGCGGGCGCGTCTGCAGGTGGTTTTTCTCGACAGCTGCCGCGACAATCCTTTTGCCGATCAGACGACCCTGGCCGGGCTCTCCTCGATCCCGCAACCGACTAAGACCGGGTATGCGCCGATGTCGGCGCCGATGAACACGCTCCTGTCCTTTTCCACCGCGCCGGGCGCCGTCGCCATCGACGGGGCGGGGGCCAACAGCCCCTTCACCGGCGCGCTGATCGATGTTGCCTCAAGTGCGCCGGGGCGAAGCCTGACCCGGGTGCTAGAACAGGTGCGCCGGCAGGTTTACCGCGAAACCGAGGGGCGGCAGATCCCTTGGGAAAGCTCAACGCTGGTTGAGGATTTCAGCTTTGCCAACGCTGTTGCCGAAGACGCGACCCCCACGCCCCGACCTGCAAAGGCAACGCCCATGCGGCGGTTGACCGAGGTGCCGGCAAGGGTGACGCGGCAAGCAGCGGATCCTGCAGCGCCCATTGCGCTGGAAGCGGGGCTCGACCGCCGCGTCGCCATCGGCGCTGCCTTGCGCGCGGCGCTGGGCGACAGGCCGCCGGGCGGGCTCGTACTCGCTCAGACCGAAGGAGAAGGGCGCCTCATTCTCGCACCGGACCAGCGCGCCGAGCGCAGCTATCTGGGTAACGCGCTCGATGTCGCGACCCTGGACATGTTGGTCTACGAGCCCGAGCACCGCCAGCAACCGGCCGGCCCGCGGCCCGCGGACCATCGCCGGACCGCGCGGTTTACGCTGACCGGGCCGGAGGGCTATCGCCGCGACGTGGCGCTGACGCTGGAGGCGGATGCCTGCGACTGGCATGCCGGCGATCATTTGGACCCCGAGGGGGTGGGCATCGTGCGCTATGCAAACGAGATCGCGCCCGAGGAAGCCCGCGCGGCCTGCCAAGCCTCGATAGCGGCCTCCCCAGACACGGCCCGGTTTTACTACCAGCTTTCCCGGGCGCTGGTCGCGCTGACCGCCTACGAGGCGGCAGAAACGGCGCTGCAGGCCGCGCAAGCCCGCAACTACACCCGCGCCTGGTACGGGCTGGGTCAGCTCGCCGGCGCCCGCCGCGCCATAACCGGTGGCCGCGACGATCGGGCCGCCGACGAGGCCGCCTACCCCTTTTACTATGAGGGGGTGCGGCGCGGCGATCCCTACGCATTTTACGCGCTGGGCAAGCAATTGCTGCGGTTTTCCGGCAATGACGAGATGCAAAGCATCGGATTCGACCTGATGAACCGGGCGCTCGAGGTGGGACACACCTTTGCAATGAACGAGCTGGGGTACTTTTTTCTACAGGAAGGCAGCGCGCATTACGCCCCCAGACGGGCGCTGCAATATCTGCGCGAATCTGCGGCGCGCGAGGATATCTACGGCTATTTCAATCTCGGCCGCGTCTATGATCGCGGCCTTGGCGAGACGGCGCCGGACGCGGCCTTGGCGGAAAATTGGTACCGCCGGGCCGTGCTTGGCGGGCACCCGTCCGCCCCGCGCCGTCTGGCCGATATGATCGTGCAGGGTCGCCTGGGTGTGCCGGCGGCCGCCGATATAGCCGAGGCGCTGGCGCTTTACGATCTGGGCCTGGAGCGGGGCGATGCGCTTGCGGGCACCCAAGCGGCCTGGCTGATCGCCACGGCCCACCCGGCCGACAGCACGCTTGGCGATGCGGCGTGGCGTGCGGCCAAGGCCGGCACCTTGCGCAACGCGGCCGCCCGGGCCGATGCGCGCGATCTGCTGGTGCAGATGCCGGCAGCGGCGCTCGACGACGCCATCCGGCTGTCGCTGGTTGCGCTGAAGGCCTTGCCGGAGGGATCTGCCCCCGCCCCGCAAAGCGTCGCGGTGCTGACCGCGCTGACTGCGCTGGCCGCGCAAGCCGGCAAACCCTTGCCGGACGCCGCGGTCGACCGGCTGCTGGTTCTGGCCGCGCTTTTTTGGGAGCGTTCGCGCTTCCGGGTCGATCTTTACTGAACCGTCCTGTCCTGGCGCACTGCCCGATTGGCACTTCTCGCCCCACCTTGCCTGCCCGCCCCACCTTGCCTGCCCGCCCCGTCCGGCCGCCCATCTGCGCCCGCCGGTCTCAATGCGACCGGAAGGGGCAGCACGGCCGGGCGGCGGGGGGGTGGGGGGGGGAGGTTTTTCCGGCTTGGCTTGCGAGGAGCGTTGTGACACATCTGCCCGGTGCTGCCGGGTAGCGGCGGGCTTGTGGCGGGGAAGTATCGGGCAGTGACGGCGGGCGAAGAAGCGGCGACCCCGGTGGATGCGATGCCGGGAAACATCGCCGCGGGCGACGCCTCGGCCTTGCAGGGCGCGGCGCTTCAGGTCGTAGATTTGGTCAAGCATTACGGCGGCGTGCATGCCGTGGACGGTGTGTCCTTGACGATCCCGAAAGGCTCGATCACCGGTCTTATTGGCCCCAACGGCGCCGGCAAGACGACCACCTTTAACATGATCGCGGGGGCCGAGCGACCGACCAGCGGACGGATCCTGTTCGAGGGAAGCGAGATCACCGGCATGCCCACCCACCGCTTGTTCCATCTGGGCATGGTGCGGACCTTTCAGCTCTCCAAAGAATTCGGCAAGCTGACCGCGCTGGAAAACCTGATGGCTGCAGCGCCCAAGCAGCCCGGCGAGCTTATCCTACTCAACTGGATCCGTCCTCGCACCGTGGCGGAGCGGGAAGCGCAAGTGCGCGCCCGAGCCGAAGAAACGCTTGCCTTTTTGGGGCTAAGCCATGTCGCAGGCACGCTCGCCGGGCGCCTTTCGGGGGGGCAGAAGAAGCTTCTAGAGCTTGGCCGAACGATGATGACGGATGCCAAGCTGGTCCTGCTCGACGAGCCGGGCGCGGGGGTCAACCCTACGCTGATGAACCGCATTGCCGAGATGATCCGCCGGCTGAACGCGGAACGCGGTTATACGTTTTGCATTATTGAGCATGACATGGATCTGATCGCCAGCCTGTGCGACCCGGTCATCGTGCTGGCCGAAGGGCGGGTGCTGACCAGCGGCAAGATGGTCCAAGTGCGCGAAGATCCAACCGTGATCGATGCCTATTTCGGCGGCGCGCTGACATGAGCGTGCTGCGGCTCGACGCGGTCGATGCAGGCTATGGCGACAGCAGGATTTTGCATGCGGTTTCCCTGCAGGTCGATGCCGGCGAGATCGTGGTCGTGATCGGGCCAAACGGCGCAGGCAAATCGACGGCGCTGAAATCGGTCTTTGGGCTGCTCAGCATCACGCGCGGTCGGGTCACGCTGGACGATGCCGATATCACCAACACGCCGCCGGAACGGGTGGTGCGCAAGGGCGTGTGCTATGTTCCGCAGGTCGGCAATGTCTTTCCCAACCTGACCGTGCAAGAGAATTTGGAGATGGGCGCTTATGTGCGGCGGGACGATTGGCGCCCGCGCCTGGGCGAGGTCTATGCGATGTTTCCCGATCTGGCCGAGAAGCGCCGCCAGCCGGCCGGCAGCCTGTCGGGCGGCCAGCGCCAGATGGTTGCGATGGGCAAGGCGCTGATGCCCGAGCCCAAGATCCTGCTGCTCGACGAGCCGACCGCAGGGCTCAGCCCCAAATATCGCGGCCAGATCTTCCAGACCGTCAAGCGCATCAATGCGGCCGGGGTACCGATCTTGATGGTCGAACAGAATGCCAAGCAAGCGCTGGGGATTGCGGATCGCGCTTACGTACTGGTTGATGGTGCGAACCGCCATGAGGGCAGCGGGGCAGCTCTGATCGCCGATCGGGATGTCGCGCGGATGTTCTTGGGCGCCCGCGAATGAAGGCGGGGTGCAGCAGGCCTTTCTGGAGGTCTTTATGCAGGCCGCCGCGGCGGCCTTTGGGGATGCGTCCCAGAATCAGTCTCGGGATCAGTCTCGGGATCAGTCTCGGAGGGCTCTTCCAAGGGGCGTTCTGGGGGCCCCTCTGGTCGACGCCCACCCGCCCGCCCCGTCGTCCAGAGGGGCCCCGCTGATGTGGGAGTTCGTGAACTTCTACTTCATACCCGGCCTGGTTCTGGGCTGTATCTACGCGCTGGGCGCGCTGGGGATCTCGCTGTCCTTCGGCATTCTGCGCTTTGCCAATTTCGCCCATGGCGAGATCATGATGATCGGCACCTATTTCACCTTCACCATTATGCAGGTGACGGGGCTTCACCCCTTGACCGCGGCGCTGCCGGCGATGCTGTTGGCGGCGGCACTCATGCTCGGGCTCGACCGGACCTTCTACAAGCCGCTGCGTGCGGCTCCGACGATCATCCTGGTGGTTTCAAGCTTTGGCCTGATGCTAATGATCCGCTCGGCTGTGCAGATGATCTGGGGCACCCAGACACGACCGCTCTTGCCCGGAATTCAGCGCATGGAACCCTATTTCGGCGGCGCCATCATGATCCCAGACAAGCATCTTTGGATCTTCGGCGGGACGCTGACGATCATGCTGGCCCTACAGATGCTGCTGACCCGCACCCGCACGGGCAAGGCGATGCGCGCCGTCTCTGACAGCCCCGATCTGGCGCGCCTGACCGGTATTCCGGTGGAGACGGTCATCCGGGCAACCTGGGTGGTGGCCGCGATGACGGCTGTCGCGGCCGGGGTGATGCTGGCCATCGACACCCAGGTCGAGACGCTGATGGGCTTTAAGATGCTGCTGCCGATGTTTGCAGCGGCGATTCTGGGCGGCATCGGCCGGCCTTTCGGGGCGGTCGCAGGCGGGCTTGTTATCGGCGTGGCCGAGGAGTTGTCCTCCTACCCCTGGATCGGGACGACGCCGCTGCTCAACCCAGCCTATAAATCGGGGGTGGCCTTTGCCATCATGGTGGCGATGCTGATCTGGCGCCCCTCGGGTCTCTTCCGAGGCCGCGTGTTGTGAGCGAAATAGAGCCGAAAGGACGTGCATGAGACGGACATATCTGTTGTTGGCGCTTGGCCTGACCGGCCTGGGCGCTTGTGCCCCAACGCTTCTAAGCGAAGACCCCGCGCCGGGCGCAATCCCGCATAACGAGATCGTGCTTGTCGACGATGGCAGTTGCCCGCCTGGCCAGGTGAAGGAGCTGACCGGCGGCAACACGACGCTCAACATTCCGCGCAAGCAGCGCTGCATCCCCCGGCCCTAAGCGGCGTCGCACCGGAACGCAACGGAGAAAACCGGCGGCATGGACCAGCTTTACGGATGGGGCATTTACGCAATCTCGCTGCTGACCTTCGGCGGTATCTATGCCGTTCTGACGCTAGGCTTAAACGTCCAATGGGGGTTCACCGGCCTCTTCAATGCCGGAATTGCCGGTTTTGTCGCGGTCGGCGCCTACAGCTCGGCAATCCTCACCAAAGCCTTCGACGCATCGCATCTGGGCGGCTATGGTTTGCCGATCCCAGTTGGATGGATCGCTGCGATGGTGCTCTCGGCCCTTATCGCCTGGGCGATCGGGCGGATCTGCATCCGCCTGCGCTCGGACTATCTGGCCATTGCCACGATCGGCATCGCCGAGATCCTGCGTCTGGTGCTGAAGAACGAAAGCTGGGCGACGAACGGGCCGCGCGGGATCCCCGGCGTGCCCAAGGCGTGGGAGCATCTACCGCAGCCTTGGGACCAGGTCGCCTTCCTGCTGACGGTTATGGCAATCGTTGGCCTGATCTATATGGCTCTGGAACGCGCCTGGCGGTCGCCCTGGGGCCGGGTGATGACCGCGATCCGCGACAGCGAGGACGCGGCGCGGGCCGCCGGCAAGAATGTCGAGGTCTTTCGGCTGCAAAGCTTCATCCTGGGTGCTGCGCTGATGGGCCTCGGGGGTGCTCTGATGGCCCAGTATGCGCGCTTCATCGGCCCCGATTCGACCGACCCCGTGAAGGCGACCTTCCTGGTCTGGGTCATGTTGATTGCCGGCGGGTCCGGTAACAACCGCGGCGCGATCCTCGGTGCGGTGTTGATCTGGACCGTCTGGTCGATGACCGAGATCGTCACCAGCTATCTGCCCCGCGAGGCAAGCGTCTTCGGCTACGAGATCAGCAACCTTCCGGTCAGAGCGGCCTATCTGCGCATCTTCCTGATCGGGCTTGTCCTGCAGTTCATTTTGCAGCGATATTCCACCGGGATCCTTCCGGAGACGCGCCCCGCCGTCGCCGGGACACCACCGAGCGGGGCTCAGACAAGGGAGAGCACGGGATGAAGAAACTGCTCCTTGCAGGTGCAGCGGCGTTGGGCGCGACAGCCGCGCAGGCCGATGAGGTCAAGATCGGATCGGTTGCCGGTGTCACCGGCCCGATCGCCGAAATCATCGCCAATTTGATGGAGGCGCGCGATCTGGCCGCGTCGCATGTCAACGAGCAGGGCGGGATGTTCGACGGCGACACCCTGACCCTCGTTGTCGCCGATAGCGGCTGCGACCCCAACGCTGCGGTCGATGCCGGTACCAAGGTGGTCAATGTCGACCAGGTGGTGGCGATCGTCGGACCCAACTGCTCGGGCGCCACGCTCTCGCTGGCCCAATCCGTCGCCATCCCTTCGGGCGTCGTTACGCTGTCGGAAAGTGCGACCTCGCCGGCGATCACCGGGCTTGACGACAACGACCTTTTGTTTCGCGCCGCGCCCTCGGATGCCTATCAGGGCATCGCGCTGGCCAATTTCGTCCTGGCAAGCGGCGTTAGCAGCGTGGTCGTGACCTATGCCAATGACGATTACAATGCCGGTCTTGGCGCCGAGTTCATAAAAGCCTTCGAAGCGGCAGGCGGAACGATCGCGGCCAGCCAGGTGCATGAACCCAACAAAGCCTCCTACCGGTCCGAAGTCGCCACCCTGGCTGCTGCCGGCGCCGATGCGATGGTGCTCTTTGCCTATTACGGCTCCTCGGGTGTGACTATCGTGCGCAACTCGCTCGAAACGGGCGCCTATACCAAGATTTTTGGGGCTGACGGGCTGGTCGATGAAGAGTTCATCACCCAGATCGGCGCCGAGAACCTCACCGATGCCTATTTCACCACCCCCGGTGCCGACGACACAACCGGCAGCTGGAAGGCCTACATGGACCTTGCCTCGGGCCTCAGCGCGCCGACCGGCCCCTATGTCGCGAACGCTTATGACGTCACCTTCCTGATGGCACTTGCCGTCGAGAAGGCCGGCAGTACCGACCGCAGCCTGATCGCGGCCGCCCTGCGCGAGGTCGCCACCCCGCCGGGCGAGGTCATCCTTCCGGGCGAGTGGGCCAAGGCCAAGGCGCTGATCGCGGCCGGCACGGACATCAATTACGAAGGTGCGACGGGCAGCATCGACTTCGACGCCGCAGGCGATGTACCGGGCATCTATCAGCTCCATACCGTCACCTCGGAAGGTACCTTCAAATCCGAACTTCTGAAGTGATCTGAACCCGGGGTCGGGGTGCATGGAGGCGCCCCGGCCGCCCGCGGGGCTGTCTGCGCAGGCCGGCGGATCCGGCCAAGTTGCCGTGCCGGCCGGCCTTGGGACCGGCCGAGCGCGCGGCCCCCGCAGCGAGGCGGTGCGACACAGGCCATGACGGTTACGCGCGAAGGTCAGCTCAATCCCCCAAGACCGCGCCGCAAGGTCACGCGCCGCAAACCCGATGCGCAGCTTCGCGTCCCGCCTCTTCCACCAAGCGGGCAGATGCGCGCGCGTCTGCGCGTCCGCCATCTTCTGGTGATCGCCTCTTTCCTGGCCATGTTCGTGCTGCCCGCGATCGCGGTGAACTGGTATCTACAGATGCAGGCGGCCGACCAATACGTCTCGCGCGCCGCGCTCACCGTCGATGAAGATGATTTCGTGACCACGATCGGCATGCTGGGCGATCTCACGCAGCCGATCACCTCCGAGGCCAGCGATACGGATGTGCTCTACCAGTTCATCACCAGCCAGGATATGGTGGTGCGCGTGGATGCGGCGCTCGACCTGCGCCGGCTCTACCGCAAACATGCCGAACGTGATCCGGTGCTGAGCCTTTCCGACGATCCCTCGATCGAGGCGCTGGTGCGGTACTGGCAGCGCATGGTCGATATAGCCTATGAGCCGCGACAGGGCGTGATCGGGCTGCACGTGCGGGCGTTTTCGCCCGAAGATGCACGGGCGATCAACCGTACGGTAATTGCCGAGAGCCATCGGTTGATCAACGCCCTGACCGAGGCTGCGCGGCTCGACGCTGTGCGCTATGCCGAGGCGGATCTGGCTGAAGCGCGGGATCGGATGAAAGCGCTTTTTGCCCGGCTACGGATTTTTCGAAACGAAAACAGTGTGATCCTTCCCGATGCCAATGCCGAAAGCCAGTTCCAGATCATCTCTTCCTTGCAAGACAAGATGGCCGAGGCGCTGATTGAACGCACAGAGCTGATCGAGACGACCCGTCCCGGCGATCAACGCATTGCGCGGCTTGATCGTCGCATTGCCGCAATCACCGGGCAGCTGAGCCGTGAGCGGGCGCGGCTGGGTTCGACCTTGGGCGATGGCGGCCGCACCCTCTCCGAAGTTCTGACCGACTATGAGGAGATCCTCGTCGATATCGAGTTTGCGGTCGAGGCCTATATCTCGACGCTGGCCGAACTCGATGCGGCGCGCACCGATGCGCGGCGGCTTGCGCGCTATTTATCGGTTCACATCGCACCGACTTTGGCCGAAACGCCAGGCTATCCGCAGCGCCTGTTGCTGGGCGCCCTTCTGACCGGCCTTTTGTTCGTCGTCTGGCTGATGGTCACGCTTATCGGCTACAACATCCGCGACTCGCAATAAACAATCATGATCCGCTTTGAGAACGTCACCAAGTTCTTTCCGATCCGCGGCGGTTATCGGCGCATTATCGAGCATCTCAATCTCGACATTCCGCGCGGCCGCAGCGTCGGCCTCTTGGGTCGCAACGGTGCCGGCAAGTCGACCGTGTTGAAGATGATCGCGGGAACGCTGGATCCCGATGAGGGGCGTATCATCCGCCAGGCCCGTATCTCCTGGCCGCTGGGCTTTGCTGGCGGGTTTCACCCCAACCTCACGGGTGCGCAGAACGTGCGCTTCGTGGCGCGGATCTACGGTGTCGATACCGATGCGCTGCTTGCCTATGTGGAGGATTTCGCGGAGTTGGGAAAGTTCCTCTACGAGCCGGTGATCACCTATTCCTCGGGCATGCGGGCGCGTCTGGCCTTTGGGGTGTCGATGGGCGTGGCTTTCGACTTTTATCTCGTCGATGAGGTCACCGCGGTCGGCGACGAGGATTTTCGGCGCAAATGCCAAGCCGTGTTCACCCAGCGTCTGACCAAGTCCGACGTCATCATGGTCTCGCATTCAATGAATATGCTGCGCCAGTACTGCACAGGCGGCATCGTGCTGGAACATGGCAAGGCCATCTATTACGAGGATCTCGAAGAGGCGATCGATTTGCATATGGCCAATATGACCGGCCAGAATGGGTGAGTGGCTGGAGCGTCTGCGCGGCGGGACGCTGTCGCGGTTTCTCGACCATATCTGGGGCCTCGGCGCTTCGCTGCCGCCGCCTGGGGCGGATGCGCCTGTTATCAGCCTGATCTGCAAGGCACCGCAAAGGGCGCTTCTCGACAGCCTGGCCGATCAGGCATCCGAACATTTGCAACTCGTTCCCGAAAACCGCCGCACGGGCGGCTGGACGGCAACGCTGCGCGGGGATGAGCGGCTCGCCCCGCATTCAGCCGCGGTTCTTTCCGCGGCGCTTGGAGCGCATCCCCATGCAAGCCGCGCCTATACCGACACGCTGTATTTGGATGCGCAGGGCGATCCGCTCCGGCTCGATCTGAAGCCGGCCTACGACCCGATCCTGCAGGCCGCGCGTCCTTACGCCCATGCGTTGGCGCTGCACCGGATCGGGGCAGAGCCAGGCGGGCCGGTGCTGCACATTCCCTATCCCGCGTTGATCCTGCCCAATTGCAGCGCATCGGATGCTCCAACCCCGCCAAATCCCGCCCTGCGCTCCCACGGCCTTCCAAATCCCTATACGGCAAATCCTGCCAGACCAGTTCCCGCGGCACGGGGCTTGCCGCGTGTCTCGGTCGTTATCCCCAGCCGGGACGCACCCGGTCTGATCCGTCGGGTTCTTGCGGGGCTCTTCGAGACGACCGACTATCCCGATCTGGAGGTCATCGTGTCGGACAATGGCTCCAGCGATCCCGAAACGCTGGCCGAATATGCACGCCGCCATGCCCAAGGCCTGCGTGTGATCCGCCATGAGGCGCCATTCAACTTTGCCGCTCAGGTCAATCGCGGGGTCGCGGCGGCCAGGGGCGATGCGCTGCTGCTTCTCAACAACGATATCGTCATCCGCGAGCCGGGCTGGTTGCAGGCCATGGTCGCCTGCCTTGCTCTTGAAACTGTCGGCATCGTTGGGGCGCGGCTTCTCTTTCCCGATGGCAGCCTTCAGCATGCCGGCGTGATCCTGGGCCTTGGCGGCGGCTATGCCGGGCACTGGTATGCCGGCCGCCCGGCCGAGACCGCCGGACCGCTTGAGCGTCTGCACCATACCGGGCGGGTTTCAGCCGTAACGGCAGCCTGCATGCTTGTCAGCCGACATGCCTGGGACGCTCTTGGCGGCATGGACGCCGAGACATTTGGGGTGGCCTACAACGATGTCGATTTCTGCCTGCGGGCCACGGCATACGGCATCGCCACGGTCTGGACGCCGCAGGCGACCCTGGTTCATCACGAAAGTGCAACCCGTCGCCTTGTCAGCGCCGCCGACCGGGCCCGGTTTCGGGCCGAAAAAGCGGCCCTGCGCGCCCGTCATGCAACCGACCGGGTTCTCGACCCGGCCTTGTCCCCCTGGCTGAGCCGCGCGCGAGTCCCGCGCTGGCAGCGGCTCGCCACGCTGCCGGCACCGCAGCTGGGCTGGCAGGGGTGAGCGCGCGGATCTGGCTGCGCCGGGCCGGCCCCGAGGGGTGGCTGATGCGTCTCTTGACCCGGCCAAGCGCACCGACGGCAGATCTTTACATCGCCAATGCCTGTGCCGATTGGCTGGCCGATGGCAAGCTCACGCGGCCAGGTCCGACGGCCTTTACAACCGACAGCACGCTTTTGCTGCTGCGCCACGATGCCCGGCTCGCACCCGGCTTGCGGCGCAAACGGCTGGTCTATTTGATCGACGATGCCTGGGAGGCGGGCCCGCGCGATGCAAGCCTGTCACCCTTTTACCGCAGCAAGATCGCACTGGTCGAACGGCGCGCCGCGCGGTTCTACATGCCGCGCGCCGCTGCGGTGGTCGTCTCCTCGCCGGCGCTGCTTGCGTCCGCCCAGGCGCTGACGGGCGCAAAAGTCCATCTTCTTGACCCGTATTGGTCCGAGCCTCTGCCGGATCTGGCGCATTTCGCGCACCCCGGCACCGATATCGCCTTTCTGGGCGCGCAGCTGCATGCAGATGACCTGCGGTTCTTGCTGCCGGTCCTCGCCCGGACGCTCGATACGCATGCCGATGTCACGGTGACCCTTTCGGCCGGCCACGCTCTGCCATCCGAACTCGCCGCCCACCCGCGGCTGCGGCTTATGGCGGGGCTCTCCTGGCCGGCCTACCGCGCCGCATTGCGCGACCGACGCTTCCACCTCGCGCTTTACCCCTTGCGGGCCACGCCCTTCAACGCGGGGCGCTCGCGCAACAAGATCGTCGAACACGCCGTCGTCGGCGCCGCGCCGCTTTATTCCGCTGGCTGGCCGCCCGGCGACGCGGCTGCAGCAGCCGGCGCAGGCTTGGCATTGCCCGAAAGGCCCGAGATTTGGGCCGCGGCGATTGCGGCGCTGATTGCCGACCGGCCCCGCATGGCGCGGATGGCGGCGGCGGCGCGCGCGCATGCGAGCCGGATCAACGATCCGGCCGCGCAGCGCCGGCTTTGGGCCGCGCTGCTGGATCTCGGCGCAGCCGCCTGACGGTCCAAAAATCTTCACATAGGCGGCGCAGAAGGGCTAGAGAGGCGCGACTCGGGGCAGGTTCAGGATATACAGAATGAAGATACTGGTCACCGGCGGCGCGGGCTTCATCGGCTCGGCGGTTGTGCGACGGGCGATTGCGGACGGGTATGAGGTCGTCAATGTCGATGCGCTGACCTATGCCGCAAACCTCGAAAATATCGCCGCGATTGCCGACAGCCCCGCCTACAGCTTCGAGCAGGCCGATATTCGCGACCGCGCAGCGCTCGACCGGGTCTTTGCTGCGCATCGGCCGCAGGCGGTGATGCATCTGGCCGCCGAAAGCCATGTCGATCGCTCTATCGACGGGCCGGACGATTTTATTCAGACCAATATCGTCGGAACCTACCAAATGCTCGAAGCCGCGCGCGCCTTCTGGACGGGCCTGCGCGGTAAGGATAAGGCACGGTTCCGGTTTCACCACATCTCTACCGATGAGGTTTATGGCACGCTGGGCGCGACAGGGCAGTTCACCGAGACGACCCCCTATGCGCCCAACTCGCCCTATTCAGCCTCTAAGGCTGGCTCGGATCATCTGGTTCGCGCCTGGGGCGAGACCTTCGGCCTGCCGGTGCTCCTGACCAATTGCTCCAACAATTACGGGCCCTTCCACTTCCCCGAAAAGCTGATCCCGCTGGTCATTCTAAATGCCCTTGCCGGGCGCGAGATCCCCGTCTACGGCACGGGCGAGAATGTGCGCGACTGGCTTTTTGTCGAGGATCACGCGCAAGCGCTGCTGGCTGTCGTCGCGCAAGGAAAACCCGGCGAGACCTACAATATCGGCGGCAATGCCGAGGCCCGGAACATCGACATCGTTAACGCGATCTGCACGCTTCTTGACGAGTTTCGGCCCGATGCGGCCCCACATGCGCAGCTGATCCGGTTTGTTACGGACCGTCCGGGCCACGATTTCCGCTATGCCATCGATGCATCGAAGATCCGGCGCGAGCTTGGTTGGCAGCCCAGCGTGACCCTTGGCGAGGGGTTGCGCCGGACCGTGCGCTGGTATCTCGACAATGCCGCATGGTGGCAGGCGATCGAGGCGCGCGGCAAGACAGCCCAGCGGCTGGGCCTTGGCGTGGCGGCCGGCTAGGGCGCGCCGACGGCCACCGGTGCGCCGACGGCCACGGGCGCAGCCGACGGCCACGGGCGCAGCCGACGCCATCGACGCGCGGGCGCCACCGGCACGCGGTCTTGCGAGGAAGGGAGAGAAGCCGATGACCTATGGCGAGAACAGCACGGGGCGGCGCGGTATCATCCTGGCCGGCGGCTCCGGGACGCGGCTCTACCCGATCACGCATTCGGTCTCAAAGCAGCTCCTGCCGCTCTTTGACAAGCCGATGGTCTATTACCCGCTGTCGGTGCTCATGCTGGCCGGCTTGCGCGAGGTGGCGATCATCACCACCCCCCATGACGGCCCGCAGTTCAAGCGGCTTCTGGGCAGCGGCGCGCAATGGGGCATGCGCTTTGAATACATTCCGCAAAGCACGCCGGACGGGCTGGCCCAGGCCTATCTTTTGGCCGAATCCTTCCTTGACGCCGCCGGTTCGATCATGGTCCTCGGCGACAACGTCTTTTACGGCCATGGCCTGCCCAGCCTGCTTACCGAAGCCGCTGCGCAGACAACCGGCGGAACGGTCTTTGGCTATCAGGTCGCCGACCCCGAACGCTACGGCGTTGTGGCATTCGACGATGCGCGCAACGCCGTTTCGATTGAGGAAAAGCCCTCCGCCCCGAAATCCGATTTCGCCGTCACCGGGCTTTATGTTCTGGACGGGCGGGCGCCGACCCTTGCGCGCGAAGTGCGACCCTCCGACAGGGGCGAGCTGGAGATCACCGCGCTGCTCAACATCTATCTTCAGGAAGGCATGCTGACGGTCAAGGAAATGGGCCGCGGCTATGCCTGGCTCGACACAGGCACCCATGACAGCCTGCTTGACGCATCGAATTTCGTTCGAACGATCGAGCGGCGCCAGAACCTGATTATCGGCTGCCCCGAAGAGATCGCTTATCACCAGGGCTGGATCGATGCCGCCGCGCTGCGCGAACTGGCAAAGCCTTACCTCAAGACCACTTACGGCAAATACCTGATGCGCGTGGCCGAGCAGGGTTGATCCCATCCGGCGGGGCGCCTAGGCTCCGCCGAGCGGGACAGTGCGGCGGCCGCTTTGCTCGCCGCCCAAACGATGCCGAGCCAACCCAGCCGATGAAACGTCTTGCCGCCTTTGTGACGTATTACGCGCGGCAACCGGGCGTGATGCGCCGGCATCTCGGCGATGCGGCGCGAACGCTCGCCCGACATGGCGTGAAATCGCTGCTGGCCGATATACGTGCGGTTTCGGCGCAAATCGCCGCGGATCGACGCCTGCAGCGCGTGGCGGCGGCAACACCGAAACCGCAGCTTACCCGCAATCCGGCGTCGGACCCGCGGGAGGGCACCATCGTCATCGTCGTCCATGACATGACGCTGGGCGGCGCGCAGCAGGTGGCGCAGAGCTTTGCGGCCTGGCTGGTCCGGCAGAACCGCTTTGCGGTGCGCATCGTTGCCATGCGCGGCGGCCCGTTCAGGGCGCACTTCCAGGCGGTGGCGCCGGTTTTTTGTATTGCCGATCATGCGCGGCGGGATCCGCAGACCCTGTCAGCCGATCTTGCGCGCTGGGCGGGCCCTCAGGTCCGCGGTATCCTGGTCAACTCCGTCGCCTCGGGCCGCTTTTTCGACTATTGGAACGGGGCGGAGCCGGCCATCGGCTTTGTGCATGAGATGCCCAAGATCATCGAGCGCCATCGCGCCGCGCTGACGCTTCTGGCCGGGCGCGCGGACCGCCTGGTTGCCGGCAGTCTTGCTGTCTGCCGGGCGTTGGAGGCTCACGCCGATCTGCCGCCGCGCGTGCAGCTCTACCCCTTTGTCGATGACGACGCGCCCGCAATATCCCAGGATCGCGCCGGCCGGCAGGCGGCCCGGGCCGCGCTGGGTGCAAGCGCGGACGAGGTTCTGGTCTGCGGTTGCGGGGTCTTGCACTGGCGCAAGGCGCCCGAGCGCTTCGTCGATGTCGCGCGGCGGGTCTTGGCGCAGCATGACGGGCCGATCCGGTTCGTCTGGATCGGCGGCGGGCCGGATCTGGACGCCTGCCGAAGGCTGATACGCCGAGAAGGGTTGGACAAGCGCGTGCGCATCACCGATTATCAGGCCGATGCGACCGGCCTGCTGCGCGCGGCAGACATCTTCCTTCTCCCGTCAGTTGAGGATGCGTTCCCGCTCGTGGCCATGCATGCCGCCCTGGCCGCGGCGCCCATTCTTTGCTTTGCGGAGGCAGGCGGTATGCCTGAGCTGGTCGCCCAAGGCTGCGGCACGGTGCTACCCAATGGCGATGTCGAGGCCATGGCGCAAGCGGTGTGCGCCTATGCCGCCGACCCGTTGCGCCGCCAGCGCGAAGGGGCGGTGGGACGAAAGATCGTCGCGGCCCGGATGACCGTCTCGCAAATCGGTCCGCATCTGCTCGACGCGCTGCTTGCGCAAAGCGCATCCGCGCCCGCTATGTCTTTGTCGGCGGCGCCAAGGCATGCCCGCCGCATCGCCGGATGAGCACGACGGCCTTGCATGCCGCCCTGCGCGCAAAGCCGAACGACGCGGCGCCGGGGGGCGCCCCTGGCCCTGTTAAGGACGTCACGGGCGTCACGGAGATCACCGACCCTGCCTTCCAGGCGGATCCCGATCCCGACCGCCCGCGGCTTCTTTTAATCGTACATCAGTTTTTCCCGCAGTTTCACAGCGGCACCGAGACCTTGTGCGAGCGCTGCGCCCGGGCTTACGTGGCGATGGGGTTTGCCGTCGATATCGTAACCTCGGTCATGGTCGACGAGGCCGCGCTGCCGCCGCTTTTGGCAAGCGATGTGCTGGATGCGCAGACCCGCGCCGTTTTGGAAGCGCCCGAACCGCCGCTGACGCGGCAGATCCGCTATGCCTACGCGCCGCATATTGATGTTCATGCCTTCACCCACAGCCACGATCCGCGCCATGGCCGCCCGCGCTTTTTGCGCGAAGTGACCGAGCCGGCGATCGAGGCGCTGTTTGATCGGCTCTCCGAGGCAAGACGCTATCAGCGCGCGATCGTCTTTCACCTTCTCCATGTACCGCTGAAGGGCCTCGCCGGTCTCGCGGCGCGCGGCATCCCGATCAGTTTCGTGGCGACAGACTTCTTTGCCGTCTGCCCAATCGGCAGCCAGCAGTTTGAGGATGGCCGGCTTTGCCGCGGCCCCGGGCCGATGTCGCTGGCCTGCGTGCGGCATCTTTCGACCGGGCAAGAGGGCTGGCTGGGCTGGGTGCAGCGGATCAACCCGACGCTGGTCTCGGCATTTTATTTATGGATCTTTCAGCGTTTGGGTCCTTGGGCGCGTCTGCCGGTACATCCCTGGCAAAACCTCTATTTTTTGGTCGAGCGCAACCGCGCCTCGCGGGCTTTCTTGCGCACTTGCGACGTTGTGATTGCGCCATCATCGCGGGTGGCCGAGAGCCTTGCGACCGCCGGATTGCAAAAAAACCGTATCCGGCGTTTACCCTATGGCATGCCGCCGCCGCGGCAGGCGACGCCGCCGGACCGGCTTGCCCAACCCGGGGTTCGATTGTGCTACGCCGCGCAAATCTCGCCCCGAAAGGGCTTGAACGTGCTGCTCGATGCGCTCGAACGCTTGCCCGAGAGCCTTGAGTGGCAGCTCGATATCTGGGGCGATGTGGCCCAGGGCGGGCGCTATGCCGCCCAGCAGGCCGCCCGGATCAACGGTTTTTGCGGCCGGGTCCGACTGTTGGGAACCTTTGCCAGCTACCGCATCCATGCAGTGCTGGGCGGGTATGACTATGTGGTGCTGCCATCGACTTGGAGCGAGAATCTGCCGCTTGTTCTGCTGTCGGCCCTGCAGATCGGCCAGCCTGTGATCGTGTCCGATGCGCGCGGATTGCTGGATGCTTTTCCGGACGGGCGGGTGCATGGCCGGCGCTTCCGAATGGGCGACGCGGCGGATCTGGCCCGTGTGCTGGAAGAGGAGATCCGCGGGCGCCCGGCCTATGATCCGTCTGACGCGCCCCATATTCCTAGCGTGGAGGAGTTCGCGATCGCGCTTTTGGGCCGGTGATCGCGGCCTGGCGCACGCAAACGGCGCGGGTGGGGTCGGCGCCGGGGTCAGAAAGCCCGAAATGTCAGCGTGGTGAGCGAGCGGTCGATGCCAGGGATCAGAGCGACATTGTCATTGATCCATTTGCCGATATCGACGTCGGCTTCCAGATAGATCTTCATTAAAAGGTCGTACTCGCCGCTTGTCGAGTAAAGCTCCGAGACGATCTCGCGTTGATAGATCGCATCGGCGACCTCATAGGTCTTTCCGGGCTGGCAGCGCAGCTGAACGAAGATGCAGTTCATCGAAGCCTCCCCAACAGGGCCACGCGGCCGGCAGTTGCAATCTTTCACAAGCCGCGTATGGCTGGCAATCAGCGAAAGGGCCGTGGCGCATGCTGAAGATCCGCGTAATCCCCTGTCTGGACGTTAAGGAAGGCCGTGTGGTCAAGGGTGTGAATTTCGTCGATTTGGTGGATGCCGGCGACCCGGTGGCCGCCGGCCGCGCCTATGATGCGGCCGGGGCGGACGAGCTGTGTTTTCTCGACATCGCCGCCACCCAGGAAAATCGCGGCACCATGTTTGATGTGGTGCGGCGGACCGCCGAGGCCTGTTTCATGCCTTTGACGGTGGGGGGCGGGGTGCGCAGCACAGAGGATGTGCGGGCGCTTTTGCTCTGCGGGGCCGACAAGGTCAGCTTCAACTCCGCGGCGGTGGCCGATCCGGGGGTGGTGGCCGCAGCGTCCGAAAAGTTCGGCCGGCAATGCATCGTGGTGGCGATCGATGCCAAGCGCGACGGGGAGGACTGGAAGATCTTCACCCATGGCGGAACCCGCCCGACCGGCATCGATGCGGTGTCCTTTGCGCGCGAGATGGTCGCGCGCGGGGCGGGAGAAATCCTGCTGACCAGCATGGATCGGGACGGCACCAGGGCGGGTTTCGATTTGGAACTGACCCGAAAGATTGCCGATGCGGTGCCGATCCCGGTGATTGCCTCCGGCGGGGTCGGAACGCTCGATCACCTGGTCGATGGAGTGCGCGAGGGCCATGCCGCGGCGGTGCTGGCCGCCTCGATCTTTCATTTCGGCGACCATTCGATTGCCGAAGCCAAGGCGCATATGAAGGCGGCTGGCATTCCGGTGCGGTTGGGTTGATGGGCCGAGTGCAGGCGGCGGGTTTGGCGCCAAAGGTGGAGGCGTCCCTTGGGGGCATCGAGCCCCCGCGGGCCGCTTGGGCGCGTCGCGGCGTCGGGTGTGCTGCGGGCCGGATCCGGGGCGCAAAGCGGTGACGGTGCTGGAGCGGCTGGCCCGGACCATCGAGGCGCGGCGCGACGCGGATCCTGAAAGCTCGCACACGGCCGGGCTGCTGGCACGCGGACCGCTGAAATGCGCCGAGAAATTCGGCGAGGAAGCGGTGGAGGCGATCATTGCCGCGGCGGCCGATAACCGCGCCGGGCTGACGGCGGAAGCCGCGGATGTGCTTTACCACCTGCTGGTCATGCTCGCTGCCCGGGATCTGACGCTGGACGATGTTCTGGCCGAGCTCGAACGCCGCGAAGGTGTATCGGGCGTTGCGGAAAAAGCCGCGCGGTCGTAGCGGCGACGTCAGGGATGGCGGCGCCGGCGATCGCGGGCTCGACCATGGGCAAACACCCTGGGCAAAGACCCGGACCCTTCCGCGTGGACATAAAGCGCTACCGCTCCGGGATCAGGATTTCGCGTTTGCCGACCTGGTTGGCCGCACCGACCACGCCCTGATCTTCCATCTGTTCGACCAGGCGGGCAGCTTTGTTATAGCCGATGCCGAGTTTGCGCTGGATATAGCTGGTGGAGCATTTTCGATCCTGCGCCACGATCGCCACGGCCTGGTCGTAGAGCGCATCCTCGCCGCCGGGATTGCCCCCCAGCCCCAACACCAGATCGATCTCGCTTTCGGCCTCTTCGTCCGGCCCGTCGATCACCCCGGCGACATAATCCGGCGCCCCGGTCAGCTTGAGATGGGCCACCACCTCCTCAACCTCTTCATCGGAACAGAAGGGCCCGTGCACGCGCGCGATCCGCGCCCCGCCGGCCATATAGAGCATGTCGCCCTGGCCCAGAAGCTGCTCGGCGCCCTGTTCGCCCAGAATGGTGCGGCTGTCGATCTTGGAGGTGACCTGAAAACTGATCCGGGTGGGAAAATTGGCTTTGATCGTGCCGGTGATGACATCGACCGAGGGGCGCTGGGTGGCCATGATGAGATGGATGCCGCTGGCCCGTGCCATTTGCGCCAGGCGTTGGATGCAGGCCTCGATCTCCTTGCCCGAAACCATCATCAGATCGGCCATCTCGTCGACGATGACAACGATATAGGGCATCGCTTCGGGATCGAAACGCTCCTCCTCGAAAATCGGCTCGCCCGTCGTCTCGTCGAACCCGGTCTGTACAACGCGGCTGAAGGCGTCGCCGCGGCTGAGCGCATCGCGCACCCGGGCGTTGTAGCCCTCGATATTGCGCACCCCAAGCTTGGACATCTTGCGGTAGCGCTCCTCCATCTCGCCCACCACCCATTTGAGCGCCACCACCGCTTTTTTGGGGTCGGTGACGACCGGAGAGAGGAGATGCGGGATCCCGTCATAGACCGAAAGCTCCAGCATCTTCGGATCGATCATGATCAGCCGGCATTCGGCCGGCGACAACCGGTAGAGCAGCGACAGGATCATGGTGTTGATCGCGACGGATTTGCCCGAGCCCGTGGTGCCGGCGATCAGAAGATGCGGCATACGGGCCAGATTCGCGACCACAGGCTCGCCACCGATATCCTTGCCCAAGGCCAGCGGCAGCGGATGCGCGCTGTCCCCAAAAGCCGCCGAGGCCAGGATTTCGCGCAGCAGCACCCGCTCGCGGGCCATGTTGGGCAGTTCGATCCCGATGACCGAGCGGCCTGGCACGGTTGCAATTCGCGCCGAGAGCGCGGACATCGAGCGGGCGATATCGTCCGCCAGACCGATGACCCGGGCCGCTTTCAGTCCCGGCGCGGGCTCAAGCTCGTAAAGCGTGACCACGGGGCCGGGCCGGACGGCCGTGATCTCGCCACGAATGCCGTAATCCTCCAACACCCCTTCGAGAAGCCGGGCATTCTCCTCCAACGCCTCGGTGGACATATGTTGGCGCAGCCGTTTCTCGGGGCTGCTCAAGAGCGACAGAGGCGGCGCGTCATAGGCCTCGTGCGTTTCCTCAAGCGGTAGGTCGGGTTGTGCTTCGGTTCTGGCCCGCCGGCTCGGGCGGATGCCGGGCTTGCTGCGGTGCCGGACGACGGGCTTTGGAGCGGCCGCGCCTTCGGCCCGTTCGGCGAGGCGATCGATCACGGGGCCCAGACGGGGCACACGCACACCATCGTCGGCCTCAGCAGACGAACCGAAGGCCGCATCGATATCGGCCCCGGCATCAAAGGACGGGCCCGGCGCCTCCGCATCGGTTCGGCGGGCCGCCATGGCCGCGGCGATGCGCGCCATCAGCCGTTCGTTTCCTGGCGCCGATCCTACGTCTCTGCGTTCTTCCGGCATGGCCGCAGATGTCGCTTGCGCAATTTCCGGCGCAGTACGGCCGATGCTGCGCCCCTGGTTTGCGGTGCGATTGGGCACGGCCGTATCGGACGATGCAAGGTGCAACGATCCCCGCGCTGCCTCGTCGATCCCCGCACCTTCCGCCCACGCTTCGGCCGCAAAGACAGTGCCCCGGCCTCCTGCCGCGTTCGGCCCCTCGGGCCGCATGTCGCGAGATGTTCGTCGGCGCAGGGCCTGGCGCAGCGCCGATCGGATGCCGCGCAGAATGAGGCGAAATAGCGCCAGACAGAGCAAGGCGAGCAGGCGCATGCCGGATGCGAGCGTGCCCAGCAGGCTCCGAAGCTCGGCCCAATTCATGCCCAGCCCCAGCGCCATCATCAGCAGCGCCAGAGCGCCAAGCAGGATGATGGCATACGGCAGCGCTGCAACCGGATCGACAGCCCCGGTCGTCAGCAAGGTCCGCAGGGCGCTGTCGCCCACCGCGCCGCCCAACCCATGCCGCGCTGCCCAGGATGCCGGCGGCACATGCGAAGACAGGAAGGCCGCCAGCACCAGAACGCCCAGCAATAAGAGCAGGGTCCGGGTCAGGGCGCGCTCCTCGCCCCGATGGACGATAAAGCGCAGCCCCCAAACGGCAAAACCCAGCGGCAGCGCCGCCGCGGCCCATCCGATCGAGAACATCAGCGCCCCTGCCAGATGCGCGCCGACCACGCCAAGCCGGTTTTGCGGCGCGTCGCCGGTAGCGTTGAAGGGGCTGGGATCGTCGGGGCTATAGCTGGCCAGCAGCGCGGCCAGCACTACAGCGGTGGCGATCAGCCCCAGGCCCAGAAGCTCTGCGCCGCGCCGGCGCAGCGCCGTGCGGGTGCCCTCGCCGATCAGCCCGGCAACGGGCGGGCGCTGCGAGGCCAGCGTCACCGCGGATCCTCCGCGCCGGCAAGCACATCCCGCAAGGCTGTCAACCCGCGGCGCACCGCATCCGGTTCGGCCACCAGCGCCACGCGGATGTAGCCGGCGCCAGGGTTTTCTGAGCCGAGCTGCGGATCGCCGTCGCGCGATAGATAGCTACCGGGCAGCACTTTGACGCCGGACTCGCGCCAGAGTTGCCGGGTCGCCGCAACATCGTCGGCTACGCGGATCCACAGGAAAAACCCGGCTTGCGGGGCACGATAGCCCGGCAGCCTGCCAAGCACCTCATCGGCGATAGCGTATTTTTCCTGATAGAGCGTGCGCGAGGCATCGACATGAGCCTCGTCGGCCCAGCATGCGGCCGCAGCCATCTGGGCGGGCAAGGGCAGCGGCGCGCCGGCATAGGCCCGCAGCCGGCGCAGCGCCGCGATTGCCTGGCGTCCGCCGGTAACGAAGCCCGAGCGCAGCCCGGGTAGGCTGGAGCGCTTGGAAAGCGAGTGGAAGGTCAGAACGCGCTCAGGGTCGTGGTCCGCCTCCAGGATCCCGGTCGGCGGGCGGTCGCGCCAAATCTCGCAATAGCACTCATCGGCAAAGATGCGGAAATCATGCCGCTCGGCAAGGCAAAGCAGGTCCCTCCAATAGCGCTCATCGGCCACCGCGCCCTGCGGGTTGGCCGGCGAGCAGATATAGGCGGCGGTGCTGCGTGTCAGAATGTCTTCCGGGAGGGCGGCGAAATCGGGCAGAAAATCGGTTTCGGCTGTTGCTGGCACATAGACCGGCTCGGCCCCGACCGCGAGCGCCGCAACAGCGTAGCATTGGTAGAACGGGTTGGGGATCAGCACGGCCGGGCGCTTGCCGTTCTTTCGTTCGGGGCAAAGCGCGACGCAGGCGGCAAAGAGCCCTTCCCGCGTTCCATTGAGCGGAAAGACCATCTCCGGGCTGCGGGTCACGCCAAAGCGACGGGCGAGCCAGGCGCAGATGGCCGCCAGAAGATCGCTATGGCCGTCATTGGGCGGATAGACGCTGTACCCTGCCGCATGGCGCGTCAGAACCGCCTCCAGAAAGGGCGGCGGGGCGTGGCGCGGCTCGCCCAGCGACATGGCAATGGGTGCGCCGCCGGGCGCAAGATCGTCCAGCAAGGCGCGGAGGCGGGGAAAGGCATAGTCCGGCAGGTTCGAAAACCGCGCGGGAAATTCCATGATCTGCCTCTGATTTCAGGTGCCTGCCGGGCACTCTTCGTACCACCCATACCCGTAAGGGGTCCATCCGGTCCAGCCCGCACCAACTCCTCTGTGCCACGCTGGTCCTCCTGTGGCCCCGCCGACACAGGAAACAGCGTCTTTGCACATTACGATTGCCAAGCGGCGCGGGCGCGCGTTTGCCGCCAGCGGTCGCTCGACGCGCCACCCTGTCTGGGTCGCCACCCCGTCTTGGTCGCCGCCGCGTCTGGGTCGCCACCCTGTCTGGGTCGCCGGCAGTTTCCCCAAGCCCGGCCCCATGCTAGAGCCGGGGATGCGCAACAGGGCCGAACAGCCGCATGTGACAGGGCAGCCATGACCGCATCAAAGACCAGACCGGCTTCGGTTCAGTCGGGCAGCGCCGCGCCGGCCAAGGCTCAAACCGCCGGCGCGACGCCGGCCATGGCCCAGTATTTGCAGATCAAGCAAGAACACCCCGATGCCTTGTTGTTTTACCGGATGGGCGATTTCTATGAGCTCTTTTTCCAAGACGCCGAAACCGCCTCGGCAGCGCTCGGGATCGCGCTCACCCGCCGCGGCAAGCACCAAGGTGCTGACATTCCCATGTGCGGCGTGCCGGTCCATGCCGCCGAGGGCTATCTGCACCGGTTGATCCGGCAGGGTCACCATGTGGCGGTCTGCGAGCAGATGGAGGATCCCGCCGAGGCCCGAAAAAGGGGTGCGAAAGCCGTCGTCGCCCGCGCCGTGGTGCGGCTCGTCACGCCCGGCACGCTGACCGAGGACAGCCTGTTGGAGACCGGCCACAGCAACCATCTGGCCGCCTGGGCCGAGATCCGCGGGGCCGGGGCGCTCGCCTGGCTGGATCTTTCCACCGGAGGGTTGACGGCAACGCCCGCAACGGCGGCCGAGCTCGGCCCGCATCTGGCCCGTCTTGCTCCGGCCGAGCTTCTGATCGGCGGTGCCGCGGCCCGACCCGAGGCCGTGCTCCAGCATCTTGAGGCCGGCGGTACGGTGACCGAGCGTCCGGATGCCGCCTTCGACAGCGCCTCGGCCGAACGCCAGCTTTGCGGGCTGTTTGCGGTTGCCACGCTCGACGGGTTCGGCGCCTTCACCCGCGCCGAGATCGCAGCGCTCGGGGCGCTGGTGGGGTATATCGAGATAACCCAGCGCGGGAAACTGCCGCGCCTCACACCCCCCAGGCGCGAAAGCCCGGGTAGTGTGATGGAGATCGACGCCGCGACACGGCGCAATTTGGAGCTGGTTCGCAGCCTCTCGGGCGGGCGCGACGGCGCGCTGCTCAGCACCATCGACCGGACGGTGACTGCGGCCGGTGCGCGACTTCTGGAAACCCGGCTTGCCGGTCCTGCGACCGATCCTACCACCATCCGGGCACGCCACGATGCCGTGGCTTTCCTGATCGCGCGCAGGGTTCTTGCCGATCGGCTGGAGGGGTTTTTGCGCCGGGTCCCGGATATGGAGCGCGCCCTTGCCCGGCTGACGCTCGATCGCGGCGGCCCGCGGGATCTCGCAGCGCTGCGCGACGGGTTGGGCCAGGCGCTGGTGATTGCCGATACGCTCGCTCAAGAACAAGCTGAAACCCGGGCTCAAGCCGAAACCCGGGCCGAAACCCGGGCCGACACCCAGGCCGACACCCAGGCCGGGGACATGTCGCTGCCCACCCCGCTGGCTGCGGCGCTCGCGGCGATGACCGGCCATGATCCGCTTGTCGATGCGCTCGAGGCCGCCCTTGTGGCCGAACCGCCGCCCCATATCCGCGATGGCGGGTTCGTTGCGACGGGCCATAGCGCCGCGCTCGACGCGGTTCGTCGCCTGCGCGACGAGGGCCGCGCGGTCATCGCCGGCCTGCAAGCCGACTATCAGAAGACAACCGGCATCACCGCCCTAAAAATCCGGCACAATTCCGTGCTGGGCTATTTTATCGAAACGACCGCCACCCATGCGGCTCGGATGACCTCGCCACCGCTCTCAGAAACCTTCATCCATCGCCAGACGACCGCCAACCAGCTGCGCTTTACGACCGTTGCGCTTTCCGAGCTCGAAAAGAAGATCCTCAATGCCGGCGCCCGCGCTGCCGAGATCGAGCGCGAGATCTTCGAGGGGCTTGTGCAAATCCTGCGCGAAGAGGCCGATCGGATCGCGGCCGCAGCCGCGGCCCTGGCCGAAACCGACCTCACCCGCGCCTTTGCACGGCTTGCTGTAGAGGGCGACTGGTCGCGGCCGCAAATGACCGCAGCACGGCGCTTTTCGATCGAGGGGGGGCGACATCCGGTCGTTGAGGCGGCGTTGCGCAAATCCGGGCAGAGTTTTGTGCCCAATGGTTGCACGATGGACGCCGCGGCGCACCCGATCTGGCTGGTCACCGGGCCCAATATGGCCGGTAAATCGACTTTCCTGCGCCAGAATGCACTGATCGCCGTGCTCGCCCAGGCGGGGTCCTTCGTACCGGCCAGCCGCGCCGAGATCGGCGTGGTGCGCCAGCTTTTCAGCCGGGTCGGTGCGGCGGACGATCTGGCCCGCGGCCGGTCGACATTTATGGTCGAGATGGTCGAGACGGCTGCCATATTGAACCAGGCCGGGCCGGATGCGCTGGTTATTCTCGATGAGATCGGGCGCGGCACGGCGACCTTCGACGGTCTGTCCATTGCCTGGGCCACAGTCGAGCATTTGCATGACATCAATCGCTGCCGGACTCTATTTGCCACGCATTACCATGAGCTGACTGGCTTGGCCGACCGGCTTGCCGGGGTGACCAACGCGACCGTTGCCGTGCGTGAATGGCGGGGTTCGGTTCTGTTTCTGCACGAGGTTCGGCCCGGCGCTGCGGACCGGTCCTACGGCGTGCAGGTCGCAAGGCTAGCCGGTCTGCCGGCATCGGTCGTGGCACGGGCCGGGGTGGTGCTGGCAGCACTCGAACAAGGCGAACGGCAGGGCGGTCGCGGCGCAGCGGCCCTGGTGGACGACCTGCCGCTTTTTTCTGCCGGTCAGGACGGGCCGGTCGCCCCGGCCGCTCCAACCGCCTCGCCTGTCGAGGAAAAGCTGCGCGGGGTTCTGCCCGACACGTTGTCGCCGCGCGCCGCGCTCGACCTGCTCTATGAACTCCGAGCCTTGGTCGACGAACGCTAGTGACGGGGCACGGACAGGCAAGCGACCCCGGCGCAGGGGACGCCGGGGCCGTTGCATTGCAAGCGAGATCACCCATCGGACCCTGGCCAGGGGAACAAAACCAGCGGTCGTCCGTTTGATCCAAATGTCGATGCCGGTGCAGGGAACAAAAACCGACATCGGACGATACGCTACGCCTGCATACAACTCTCGAAAACCGGTGCGAAAATGGACTATACACCCGATGTATTCTGCAAATCCGGGCCCCGAACCTTCGGACTGTGCCCGGTTGTCCAGCCAATCCGGGGCCCGTTTCTTCTATGACTTCAAGATGGGCGATTCGCCGCGCGGCGGCTGTGTTCCAGGACACATTCGGTGGCAAAACCGGTTGGTGGCTGCGCGCTCGGGCCCGGCTTGGGGCGCGACCCGAAAAGCCACACGGATCGGTCGGCCCGTTCCGGTTCCCCACCGTGATCCTGCCAGCTGTGACCGGCACGACCCATGGCCTGTGGCCTTTCTCGCCCGCCTAAGAAACGGTCAGAGCGTGATCCGCATCCCGTCCCGGGCAAACCGGCAGAATGCACCCTGATCGGCAAGCGCGCGTTCCGCGCGCAGCAACTCCGCATCCCGCGCGCCCGGACCGTGATGCACGATCAGGGTCTGCGCAATGCCCGCATTCTGGCCGATCGCCCGCGCGCCGGGCCAACTCGAATGCCCCCAGCCCTTGCGCTGCGGATACTCCTCGGGCGAATAGGCCGCATCGATCAGCAAGAGGTCCGAGCCCCGCACCAACCCGGTCAGATGCGCGTCGATCGCGGCATCGCCTTGCTCGTGATCGGTAACGATCGAAACGCAGCGGCCGGTCGCCTCGATCCGATACCCGATCGATCCGCCGGGATGGTTGAGCGGCAGAAGCCCAACGCGAAATGGGTCGCGCGCCAGGCCGCTTTCGGGGATCTGTTCGACCGTAATGGGAAAGTTGCCCGGGATCATAACCGGCCAGAGCGGCGGCGAGTAAAGCCTGTAAAGCGCCTCCAGCACCCGTTCGGCCGGCAGCGCCGTCCACAGCCGCACCCGGGTCTTCCGGGCGATCAGCGGCGCAAAGAAGCCCAGGCCGATCAGATGGTCGAAATGCGGGTGGGTTAGCAGGATGTCGAGCGTTTCCGGCGGACCAGCGGCCATCAGGCTTTCGCCCAGGGCGCGAATGCCCGATCCGCAATCGACAATCAGACGTTCGGTGCCAGCCGCGACTTCGTAACATGTCGTATCGCCACCGAATTCGGCTGTATGCGTTCCTGGAACCGGCAGCGAGCCACGGCACCCCCACACCGTCAGCGTAACCGGTCCTGCATTCATGCTTGCGACTGCATCTCTTCCAACTCGGCCCGGGTCCGCGCGAGTTCCTGCGTCGTTCGCTCCAGCCGGCCGGTGATCACGCGCAAAAGCTCCAGCGACATGGTCGGAAACTCCGCCAAAAGCCGGAACAGCGTGGCACGATCGACCCTAAGGGCGCGCACCGTACCGCTGGCGCGCACCGTCGCGGTCCGCGGGCTGTCCGTCAAAAGGGCCATCTCGCCGACAATATCGTTCTGCCCAAGCTGTGCAACGGTGGTTTCACGACCGCCGATTGCAATGATCACCGCCGCACACCCCTCCAATAGCACAAAGGCCGCGTCGCCTTCCTGGCCCTGCACCATCAGATCCTCTCCCTCAAGAAAGGTGCGCGCCTCTGCCATCAGGGCGAGCAGTTTAAGCTGGGCATGATCGATGCCGCGAAAGAGGGGCGATGCGGCAAGGATGTCGGTTTCCTGATTGAGCTTCATCGCGGCGTTACCCCGTTTTCTTGCTGGGCGGGTGCTGGCGGTTCGGGGGCAAAGCAGGACGCAAAATCGTCTCGAGCCGGCCGCCTGCGATCCGGAAGGCCTGGTCGCCCTCCTTCGCCAACTCCACCTGGGCGGACCCCAAAAGGATAGCGGCATCGGGCAGAACCTGCCGCAGGGTTTTGCGGATCGCGACGCTTTCGGCCCCGGCATCGTCGAAAACCCCGTCCAGCACCAGCAGCGCCGGTTTGCTGAGCAGCGCCCGGCCCAACCCCAGCAGGCGCCGCTGCGTGGTCGACAAATTGTTGCCGCCAAACGCGATTTCGGTGCGCAACCCGGCCTGCAGCACGAAACCATGCAGATTGTGCTTAACCAGCCCGGCATCGAGCCGGTCTTCCAAAGCGGGCTTCGCATCGCGCCGGTCGAGCCTGGGCCGACCGCGCAAGATGTTTTCGACAAGCGGCAGCCCAGGCACATAGCCGTCGGCGTCAAAATAGGTGAACCGCGCCGCGGCGCGCCCGGCCTTCGGCATCGCCGCCCGTACGGCCTTACGCGCGGCGACCAGTCGTGCCCGGCGGGCGGGATCGTCCAGAATGCCCAGCCTGTGACGCTGCGGTATGATCTGCAGCGCCAACATGGTCAGCTTCGTGCGGTCTGCGCGGCCGAGCCGCCGCGCCCCGCGCCGGGCGCGCGATACGATCAGCGCATACTCCTCCCGCTCGGACGGCTCGATCAGCCCGATTTGATCCAAAAGCCGGGTGTCCTTGCCCAGGCGCGCAGTCAACCCATTGAGAACCCGCGCAGCTTCAAGGCCGACATCCTCGACCTCGTCCAGAACCCCCGCCAGCCGCAAGGCACGACACAACGCGGCATCGTTGGCCATCCGATGGGCCGAGATCGGCGCGTCCGGGACTCCAAAGAAAAGGTTCTCGGCTAGGCTGTAATTTTCCAGGTAGCGCGTATGATCCCAGCCTTCGACCAGATCGTCGAGCGCTTGATAGAGCTCCGGCTGCGCAATCGAGGCCCGAGCATTCAGCGCCGTTGCCACCAGATCCGGCTCGCGGCCGGGATCGATCGAAATGGTCAGGCCACGGGCGAAGAGCTCGCGCTCAAGACCCAGGGCTGTCAGGATCTCCACGGCGCGACGGTCGAATTCATCTGCATCGGCAACGCCGGCGCGCGGATAATCGACCCAGTCGAGATCCGGGCTGTCGGGCAGATTGCCCGTGGCCCGCGCTTCTTTAAGTCGGCGGGCCCAATCCGCGGGCCGCGGCCCGGCGGGGTGATCGCCGATCAGCCCGTAGGCTATGTTCTCGCGCAGGCTGCCGCGCAGCATATGCGGGGTTCGGTTGACATAGGCGATGTCGCGGGCGGCCCGGGCCAAAAGCACCGGACTGTATGTCTCGCCTTTGCCAAGCGCGGTCACTGCGCCCAAGCCGATGTCGCCCCTGCGCGGCGGCAAGAGCCCTGCACTCAGCCGCATCAGCTCCGGCCGCCCGCTCTCCTCCTCGCCGATCACAACAGTCGTCTGTCCCGGCGCCAGGGTCATCGACACATCCGCCACCAGCGCCGCCGGTGGTTCGCCTATCCCAACGCCACGAAAGGTGATGACCTGCCCATCCAGGGCGACGGGGTCCGGCGGATCCTCCAGCGGCGCATTTCCGAAGGCCTGGACCACCGCCTCGTAGCGCGCCGAGACATCCGACAGGGTCTGATAGTAGTTGAGGAGCTCGCGCCAAGGCGAGGCGATGTCCTTATAGGCGGCCAGGATCGCGACAAGCGCGCCAAGATCCATGCGGCCCTCGATGACCAGATAGCCACCAAAGGCGTAGAAAACAAAGGGTGTTATATTGTTGAAAATATTGTTTAGGAACTTGATCGCATATTTGAGAAGAAAAATCCGATAGCGATAGTCGAAGTTGAAATAAAGACGTTCGGAAAGACGGGCAAGGTGCCATTTCTGTGCGCCTGCCAGGCGCATCTCTTCGATGCCTGTGACGGTTTCGGAGATATCAGTCGTCATCTGGCGCACATTGCGGATACGCCTTTGGACCAGCCGCACGACGATCCGTTGGATTTTCGGGATGATATAGGCCTGCACCGGAAACAGGATGACTGCGGCAAAGCCCAAAACCGGGTCTTGCGCCACGATGAAGCCCAGATAGACGAGAAGCTGGCCGCCCATATAGACGGGCGTTGCGATGATCTGCCCCGCAAAGCCGCCGATCGGTTCGACTTCGGCCGTGACGACCTGGACCACCTCGCCCGGGCTTACGCTGCGTATGCGGCCCATGGGCAGGCGCGAGACCCGGCTGTAAATCGTAAAGCGCATCCGGCGCAGGATGCGCTCGCCGGTCAACCCCTTGGTGATGTTGATGTAAAACTTCACGCCGTTATTGGCAAAGATCAGCAGTAGCAGCGCGCCGCAAAGCAAAAACAGGTAGGGAAGCTGCTCGAACGCAAAGCCGCCGAGAAAGTAAGGGAAGGCCGATCCGCCGAGCGCTTCGTTTACGATTTCCTTTGGCACATAAAGGCTTGCCAGGATCAGCGGGAAGGACAGGAAGGAGGCAAGAACGATGTAAAGCTGCCAACGCCAGGAGTAGGCCCAGACGAAATGCAGCAATGTGCGTTCCAAAAGGTCTTACTCCTCAGCCCCCCGTCAGCTTAGCCGAGGCGGCCGCGGATGGGCAATCGGTCTTCACCAGGCCCCGATTTTGCCTATCGGTCGGTCTCCAGCTGTGGCGATCGGCGTACGCCGCTTGCGCTATTGGCAACGATGGGCAGCGCAATGGGTTGCAAGGGCGGGCGGTAGGTACGCTGGCCTTCGATCAGCCAGAACAGCAGGTTGTCGCCGAAAACGGCACTTTGGGTCAGGGCCACATGCTCTTCGGGCAAAAACAGAACCGAACTCCACTTCAGCGGCGTGCGCAGGCCGAACCGGTAGGGTGCGCCCTGCCGCTCGTCGAGCAGCGAGGAGGCGCGCAGCACCACCCCGTCACCCTCTTCAAAACCAGTAACGCGCAAGGCGCCGGTGGCGGGATCGACCTCGGCCGTCGCCGGGGTCGGCTGGCTGCCGCCGATCACAAGATAAAGGTTGATGCCCTCGGGCAGCGCCTCCACTGGCTGGTCCAGCGCTGCGTGCAGCTGTTTGGCCCGCATCAACGCCTCGGCCTGAAAGGCAAGCGCGCGACGCTGTCTTTCGGCCGGTTCCGGCACATCGGGCATCCAAATGGCAAGCTCCTCGGCGGCATCGGGGTCGGCCAGCCCCCAGCCCAGCCTTTGCCACAGCAAAGGGTCGAAAATATCCTCGATAGGTTCTTCGCTGTCGGCCCACAGGACGCGTCTATGTCGGTTTCGCGGCAACAGCGCGTAGGTTGAAAAATGCGTGCCGACCAGCGCTGCCGAATAAAAGGGCTGCAACGGGCCCAGTGATTTGCCGTTGACCAGGTTCTCCAGCGCAGTAATCGACCCGGCATTGGGCGGGGCGATCAGCACCACATTGTTAAAAAAGGCCGTGCCCGCCCAGGTCAGCTCCGGCAGCGACCCGTCCTCGGGAAGATCCTGAGTGCCATACATCAGGTAGTAGCGCGCGATCAACGTGCCCATGGAATGGGCGATCAGGTTGAACTTTACCGGCCCTACATGGTCGACAGTAAAGGCGGAGCGGAGAGCCACCTGCTCGGCCTTGCGTCGAACATGGCGGTCCAGATCCCGTACCAGGGTGACCAGATCCCGCCGCCAATCATACGAAAAGGGAAAGGAGTTCGCATCGGCCGGCGGTATCGGCGGCGCGACGGTCTGATCGCCCCGCGCAATCGTCAAAGGGTCCTCATGCGATATCCAGCCGCCAAGCTGAACAGTCTCCCGCAGCCGGCTATAGACCTCGACCTCCACCGGAACGCCCAAAACCTCTGGATAGGCACGCTCCAAAACGCCGGCAGGCAGCACGCTGTCGCGCAAATCCCGGTTCGGCGTGCTGCCGTCGCCCACAGGAAGGGCCAGCAGCCGATAGTCGACAGGATCGCTGGGGATCACCGACAGCCCGTCGCGGCGCCCCCAGACCTCGGTTCCGGTCTCAATATCGACCAGCCGCGATCCCAGCGTTCCCGGCAAATTGATGATCGGCAGACGCTCCGGCCCTTGGATCTCCGCCGCCTGGCCATAGATCGCTCTGAGGTTGGGAACCGCCTGCGGGACCCCGCAGCCGACAAGAAGCAGCAAACAAGGTATCCAGAGGGCGACGGGGCGACGGGTCAGACGAGGCATCGAGGCGTTCCTTGCACAGCGCGTCGACGCTAGACGGGCCGGCCGGTCACGGACAAGGGCTAATGCAAAACCGCCCCTGGCGGAGGATGCCGCAGAGTTCGGGGCGGCCTTGACATGGGACGATCGGCGCGCTTTTTCGGCGGCGGCGGGTCGGCCCGGTTGGAAGGCGGCGCGCCGACCCCGCATCCGCTGCAGAAAAAGTGAGACTGTCATGCATGCCTACCGCACCCATAGCTGTGCCGGACTGACATCGCACGATGTCGGACAAACTGTGCGCCTCTCGGGCTGGGTTCACCGGGTGCGCGATCATGGCGGGGTGCTCTTTATTGATCTGCGCGACCATTATGGGATTACCCAGCTGCTGGCCGACCCAGACAGCCCAGCCTTCCATGCGGCCGAAGCGGTGCGCGCGGAATGGGTTATCCGCATCGACGGCGAGGTCAAGCGGCGCGCCCCGGAGCTGGCGAATCCCAAGATCCCGACAGGCGAGATCGAGGTTTTCATCCGTGACTTGGAGGTGCTGTCGGCTGCGGCCGAGCTGCCTATGCCGGTCTTTGGCGATCTGGAGTATCCCGAAGAGACCCGGCTGACCTATCGCTTCCTCGATCTGCGGCGCGAGGCGCTGCACAACAATATTGTGCTGCGCAGCAAGGTGATCGCTTCGATCCGTAACCGGATGACGGAACAAGGGTTTGCCGAGTATCAGACGCCGATCCTAACCGCGTCGAGCCCGGAAGGCGCGCGAGACTTTTTGGTGCCGTCGCGACTGCATCCCGGCAAGGTCTATGCCTTGCCCCAGGCGCCCCAGCAGTTCAAGCAGCTGATCATGGTGGCCGGCTTCGATCGCTATTTCCAGATCGCGCCCTGTTTTCGCGACGAAGACCCGCGCGCGGATCGCAGCCCGGGCGAGTTTTACCAGCTCGACATCGAGATGAGTTTTGTCACGCAAGAGGATGTGTTTCAGGCCATCGAGCCGGTGATGCGCGGCGTCTTCGAGGAGTTCGCGCCGGTCGATAGGCATACTGGCGCCGCCTGGCCGGTCACGGCCGACTTTCCGCGCATCGCCTATCGCGACGCAATGCTCTGGTACGGCTCGGACAAGCCCGACCTGCGCAATCCACTTAAGATGCAGATCGTCTCGGCGCATTTTGCCGGCTCGGGCTTTACGATCTTTGCCAGTCTCTTGGAGCAGGATGGGCATGAAGTGCGCGCAATCCCTGCACCGGGCGGCGGGTCTCGGGCCTTTTGCGACCGCATGAACGCTTTTGCGCAAAAAGAAGGCCTGCCCGGCATGGGGTATATTTTCTGGCGCGAGGAGGCGGGCGCGATTGTCGGCGCAGGGCCGATCGCCAAAAATATCGGGCCGGAGCGGACCGAGGCGCTTCGCCGACAGCTGGGCCTGGATGCGGGCGATGCGGCGTTCTTTTTGGGCGGCAAGCCCTCGGGCTTCGAGGCGGTGGCCGGCAAGGCGCGCAACGAGATCGGGCACGCGCTGGGCCTGACCGACGAAAAGCGGTTCGATTTCTGCTGGATCGTCGACTTTCCGATGTTTGAACGCGACGTGGAAACCGGCGAACTCGACTTTTCGCACAACCCTTTTTCGATGCCGCAGGGCGGGCTGGCCGCGCTGCATACGCAGGATCCGCTGACGGTCCTGGGCTATCAGTACGATATCGTCTGCAATGGGGTGGAGTTGAGTTCGGGCGCGATCCGGAACCACCGCCCGGAAATTCTCTACAAGGCTTTTGAGATCGTCGGCAAGGATGCGGCTTTCGTGGACAGCAATTTTGGCGGCATGGTCAGCGCCTTCAAATTCGGGGCACCGCCGCATGGCGGGATCGCGCCGGGGATCGACCGGATCGTGATGCTGCTGGCCGGTGCCGAGAATATCCGCGAAGTGATCATGTTTCCCATGAACCAGAGGGCAGAGGATCTGATGATGGGTGCACCGTCTGCGCCTAGCAATGCGCAAATGCGCGAGCTTGGCATGCGGTTCCTGCCCCGCGACGACGGTTAACGCTCCGCGATGACAGCTGGCGTTCGACGAGGGCCGCGAGCGGTTTTGCGCACGCCCCGTCCAACCCCGTCCGGCCCCGCCTTGTCCCGCGCCCCGTCCGGCCCCGTCCTGTCCCGCGCCCCGTCTTGTCCCGCGCCCCGCCGCGGTCGGGCGCGACTTTATCGGAAGCGGTCCGGATCTGAGCACAGCCTGCCGCGACGAGACCGGATTGCACCGGCTGTTGACTATGCGCTGTCAGGGCGGGTCGGGTACATCGCCGATGGTTTGGCTGCGCGCCGCCGCCCCTCTGGCGTGCTTAGGACCCTCTTTACCGCGCTAGCCCTTCGACTGGGTTGATTCCTGCATGGATCCAAAATGCCCAGACCGGCGATCGCACAGACCCACTCTTTCATCGGGCTATCGGTACTTGGGAAAATTTTTCCGGGGGCCCGTCTTCCGTGGGCCCGTCTTCCGTGGGCCCGTCTTCCGTGGGCCCGTCTTACGGGGGGCCGTCTTACGGGGGGCCGTCTTACGGGGGCGCCATTCTTGGGCAGTGCCGCTGTTTTGCGAGGTCTCTGCGCGACCGGGTTTCACTTTCAGCGGGCCTTGTCTAACCCTGGCCGGACAACCGTCAGCCCAGTTGCACTTTATTCGCCCGCTTGCTCGCGTAGACGGTAGGAGGCGCGGTTTGGATCACCTGCCGCCCGATGCGTTGCGGCCCGATAGCGCTGCGGCCCAGTGCGTTGCCGCCCGATCTCCTAATACCCGATGCGCTTAAGCCCGATCTCCTGCCCCCCGATCTTTTTTGATCCCCGACAGCGTTAGGGGCTTTCCTGCTCGGAGCGGCCTGCACCGACGGCGCGTGGGTGTCAGCGCAGCTGCGAGCGGATGTTGCTGACAGCTTGTTGGGAACGGTGCGACAATGACTGGATCTCGCTGGCGATGACGGCAAAGCCTCGTCCGGCCGGACCGGCGCGCGCAGCCTCGACCGAGGCATTCACCGAGATCAGGTTGATCACGCTGTTGATATCGTCGATCTCCGACACCGCCGAGGTGATCAGCGTCTTGTTGTCGCGTCCTGCCTCATCTTCGCTGGAAGCAATAGCTGCGTCCAGATCGCTCATGACCTGCGCAATCGCTGGCGACACCTCCTTGATTTGCCGCGCCAGAATGTCGCGACATGTTGCGCCTAGCGCAGACTCGCCATCGGACAATTTGACCGCTTTGCCCAACTCCGTAAGCATGGATGTCAGACAGCGCTGGGCCGACGCCGCGGACGAGTGCAGCGCTTCGGGCACCGGCTTGTCGAGCTTTTGAAAGTTCATTTCAAGACCGCGGCCCAGAAGCTGCTTAGCTTCCTCGAACTGGGCGACGATACGTTGCAGCAGTTCCGTCTCTGCCCTGCGCTCATCGCACTCCCCGATCAGCGCCAGCCTGGCGACGAACTCGAACCCCGCGGCGGGGATGGTCGAAATGCTCAAATGGAACTCTTCCATCGCGTCTCGCATGGTCACGGCGCCGTCTCCTCGAACCTGCATCCTTTACAGATCCGTAGCCAAACGACGTAAATGATCGCTTACCTCAGCGCGGTTGTAAGGCCGCGTCTTCCGGCCCGCCGAAGTCGCGCAGCCCTGCCGGGCGCAGCCTGTAGAGCGCTGCGAGGTGAGGCGCGATGAGCGTGACGCCAAGGCCCGTTACCAGACCAAGCGCATAGCCCGTGCCCAGCAACGTCATCAGCGTTTGGCCAGACAGCGTTTTTGCCGCCGTAAAGACGCCCAGCGCCAGCGCAAGACCCCAGCTGGTACAAGAAATACCGCCGATGATGCCCAAAACCAGCCGCTGCGGCGCGGGCAGATCGCCAAAACACCGCTCCGCCGACAGCGCCAATATCGGCAGCGCCACGGCGCCAATGGCCAGCGCGTTCACGGTGAGAACCGTCACCACCGAGAATTTGGCCACCAGCTTGGCGCTAAAGAGCGCGGGATCGAACCCGGTGCGCAGCGCAAACAGTACAAAGCCGCTAACCCAGAGCAGCGCCAACGCCAAAAAAACGTACCCATGCATGCGCCGAAGCTCGGCGAGCCGGTTGGGCCGGATCGGGTGGGCCAGGCCGCGCAAGAACAAGCTGTCGGCATAAATGCCGAGGCCGAGCCCCAGCGCTATCCCGGCCAAATGCACAAGGCGCACAGCATCGACAAGCAGCTGATCCATCAGCGACACTCCCCAGCTTTTCGATGCCCCCCAGGCCAGGCAAGCCTCTGCCCGGGATATGGCGAGAGTGCGGCGTGCGGGAGAAATTCGGCGTGCGGGGGCGCGGAATCTAAGTTGACGCGCGTTAACGCAGCTGACGGCTCGGCCGGAACGGTCAAAAAACGCCTGCCGTGAAGCAGGCGCACGCCGGTCGTCCCGCGCTAGCCTTTTTTGAGCATCCTGCGGCCCAAGAGTTCGGCGATCTGCACGGCGTTCAGCGCCGCGCCTTTGCGCAGGTTGTCCGAGACGATCCAGAGGTTCAGCCCGTTTTCGACGGTCGAGTCCTGCCGGATGCGGCTGATGAAGGTGGCAAAGTCGCCCACGCATTCGACCGGGGTGACGTAACCGCCGGCCTCGCGCTTGTCGACCACCAGGCAACCCGGCGCGCTGCGCAAGATCTCGCGCGCCTCCTCCTCGTCAAGAAAATCCTCAAACTCGATGTTCACCGCTTCGCAATGCCCCACAAAGACCGGCACGCGCACGCAGGTGGCAGTGACTTTGATCCGCGGATCGACGATCTTCTTGGTCTCCACGACCATCTTCCATTCTTCCCTGGTCGTGCCGTCTTCCATGAAGCTGTCGATATGCGGGATCACATTGAAGGCGATCTGCTTTTGGAACTTCGCGGGTTCGACCTCCTGCCCCGGCACATAAAGACCCTTGGTCTGGGTCCAGAGTTCGTCCATCCCCTCCTTGCCCGCGCCCGAGACGGATTGGTAAGTCGACACAACAACCCGCTTGATCCGCGCGCGGTCATGCAGCGGCTTGAGGGCCACGACCATCTGCGCGGTCGAGCAATTGGGGTTCGCGATCAAGTGTTTTTGCGCATACCCTGCGATTGCGTCCGGATTGACCTCGGGCACGATCAGCGGCACGGCTGGGTCGTAGCGGTAAAGCGACGAATTGTCGATCACAACGCAACCCGCTTTTGCCGCACGCGGCGCGTAGCTCTTTGTCGCCGCCGATCCGATCGCAAACAGCGCGATGTCCCAACCTTTGAAATCGAAATTTTCGATATCCTCGGTCTTGAGGGTGCGGTCGTCGAAACTGACCTCGGTCCCAAGGCTGCGACGCGAGGCCAGAACGGCGATGTCGTCGACCGGAAACGCGCGTTCGGCCAAGATGTTGAGCATCTCCCGCCCGACAGTTCCGGTGGCGCCGGCGACAACGATGCGATAGCCCATGGCGGATCTCCCCTTTGCGCCGAGGCGCTTTAGCCTATCGCCCCGAGCAGCGAAACCCGGCAATCACAACCGTGCGGCGGTTTTGGCGGGATGCGGGCCCGGCGCGGTGGCGTTCGCCTCGGGGGCAACGGGTCGGATCATGGTGGTGGCCGATGAAAACCCGAAAACCCTGCGCAGCGGCCCGATCCGTTGCACCCGGACCGGGTGGAACCCTTCACGTCTGTAAAGCGCGGCGGCCCGGGGGTTGGTGTCGATCACATCGAGGCTGATCGCGCGGCAGCCGCTTTGCTGGGCCATCGCGTAAACCGCCTGCAGCAGCGCTGTGCCGATCCCCTGACCGCGCGCATGCAGGTCGACGCAAATGCCGTCCATCTGCAAGGTTGCGGGTCCTGCGTCGCGGTCAAGCAAGCTTAAAAGCGGTGCCCGCCACAGTGCTCCGGGCCAGCCGTAAACCCGCGCAAAATCGCGCAGCCCGCAAGACATCATGCCCCGATCGCCGGTCTTAAAACCCACAAGGCCTACCAGCCGGTCGCCCTGCAGCGCCGCGATCGCTTGCCAGGGATTGAGAATTGCGGCCAAAAACGCCAATGCATACTCTTGCGGGCCGAGAACGCCGCCGATCTTGCCCTCGAAGGCTTGCAGGTAAAGGCCGGCCGCTGCCGCGCGCTGGCCTGGATCGAGGGGGTGCTGGATCGACACGCTCACCGCAACGACATGGGTTCAAGACCGACCCGTTCAAGAAACCTGCCTGCGGCTGCGGCAAAAAAACTGCGCAGCGGTGGGCGATTGCGCTAGGACACTGCGATGATACGCCTTGCCGCCGGCCTTTTTCCGCTGTTTTTGGCTGCACCCTCCGCCCCTACCGCGGCGGGTGAGGTCGAGATCACAGCCGTTTCCGCCACCGAAAACAATGGCCGCTGGCGCTTCGAGGTCACCTTGCGCCATGGCGATACGGGCTGGGACCATTATGCCGATGCCTGGGAGTTGCGGCTGAGGGACGGGACCGTTCTCGGCACGCGTACTCTCTTTCATCCGCATGTCGACGAGCAGCCCTTTACCCGCTCGCTCGGCGGGGTGCAGATCCCACCGGGTGTGGATATCATCCTCGTCTTTGCGCGCGACAGCGTCCATGGCTGGACCGAGGAACCGGTCTTCTTCGAGATCGCCGATTGAGCGGGCTGTTTCTGCAAAATATGCGGGTTGGGAGTTTTTTTCGGCGGTAGAGCATTCGACGGTTTAGCCCTTGGGCGACGTTGGGCCGGGTCGCTGTTTTCCGATCGCTTACGCGGCAGGGCAGTGCAACAAAGAGGCAAGCACCTTAGGCCACTGGCAAAACGGCCGTCGCACGAAAAGACGGGCCGCAGCAAAGCGCAAGGCGCTGGGTAAGCCGCCGAAAGGCCCTGGGCAGGACGCCGAAAGACTCTGGGCAGGCCGCCGCAAGGCCCTGGGCAGGACGCGTTGCGCAAACACACCACCGATCTGGGGTCCAAAGCGATCTTCTCTTGCGGCGGGGCGGTTCCGGCGTTTCCCCCCAGTGAGCGGACAGCGCCGCGCGTTACTTAGCGCAGCGTGCTATTGGCCGCGGCGTGCAAGCGCGGGTGGGGTCGCCCGGGCCCGGATGTGCCGGCCGGCCCGCTCAAACGCCCATCTAGGCGCATTCGCGTGAACCCGGTCGCCATTTGCCGAGTGCACGACGGCGCAGCACAGGACGGGCCGTGCCGCCAAAACCGCAGGTCTCGGGCCGCTCGCCCTCAAGGACGCGGCTCAGACAGGGCATTGCAAGGATCAATGACAGATATTCAGGCAGGCTCAGCGCCTGCAGACCCATCGGACCGGGAAAAAAACTCTCTGTCGCCAGACCATCGGTAAAGATGACCTGATGCCGTTCCATCAGCAGGTGCAAATAGGTCGTGCCAAGGGCGCTGGGCGCCAGCGTCACGCCAGGGACCCGACCCACCAGATGCTTGGCGCGCAGGAAGACCGGGCCATCGGCGTTTAGCCCGGGCTCGTCGAACAAGAAGCAATGCTGTGGCGAAACCCGCAAACGGCCGCGATTGCCGAGCGCGCCTGGGGCGACGAACACGGGGCGGCGGGCCGGCGCGTCCTGAAGGCACGCGCTGCGCCCGATCCAGAGCACCGGCTGAGGGCCGTCATCGCCGGTGCAGATGCGATCGCCTGGACGCAGCTCCTCGATCAGCCTGGGGCCTTGCGGGGTCATGATCGGCATGCCGGGGGTGAAGCAGGGAATGCCAATGGCCATCAACGCAGTTTTGTTGTCGATTACGGATGGTGCGACGCCGACCATCGTGACCGCCTCGCCATTGGGAAAGTTCAGCACCGCATTGCCCGCACCGTCATCGGTAACGGACACATCTTTCCAGTCGACGGGGTTGCCATCACTGTCGTTCAGGGCGGTGACGTCGAGCAGGTCGCGCGGCGTCACCGTTCCCGAGCCAAGGCCGAGCGGCATCTCGAAGTCGGTGATCGTATCCACTCCCGACCCGTTGGCCAGAACGAAGACGTCGTTCTCGGTCCCACCGGACAGGGTGTCGTCGCCTGCACCGCCGGTGATCGTGTCAGCGCCGGCGCTGCCGGACAGGCTGTCGGCTGCAGCGCCGCCATCGATCCTATCGGCGCCATCGCCGCCCTCGATACTGTCAGCCCCTGCGCCACCCGCAAGGCTGTCGTTCCCGCCCAGACCGTCGATCGTATCGGCTGCGGTCGAGCCGATAATCGTGTCGTCGTTGACGGTGCCTTCGATCCGATCGACATCGACCATGCTGATAGCCGAAAAGTCGAAATTGGCAGCCGAATCGAAGGTCTTGATCACATCGCCTGCCGTGGCCGACCCGTCGATGATCTCGATGCCGCTGCTAAGCGCCGAAAAGTCGCCCTGGATCTCATAGGTCGAGGCGGTGTCCAAAACGATCGTGTCGATGCCGCTGGTACCGCTGTCGATAATGGTGTTGCTGACCCCATTGCCGGCGATATCGAGGATGATACGGTCCGAGCCCTCGCCGCCATCGATGAAGTCACCATCCTGACCGCCGGTTATCGTGTCGTCGCCGGCACCGCCGAAAAGGCTGTCATTGCCCTGACCGCCATCGATGCTGTCGGCCCCGTCCGATCCGATGATGGTGTCGTCTGCCGACGTGCCTTCGATCAGATCCACGCCGGTAAGGGTAATTCCCGAGAAGTCGAAATTGGCGAAGGCATCGCTGGTAAACAGGGCGTCGCCGGTGGCACCGCTGCCGTCGATAATCTCGATCCCCGAGCTTAGCGCCGAGAAGTCGCCCTGGATCTCGTAGTGGCCGCTTCCCGTCGACAGCTCGACCCGGTCGATGCCCGTCGTGCCGCTGTCGACAATGGTGTTGCTGGCACCGTTGGACGTGCTGTCGAGCAGGATGGTGTCCGAGCCTTCGCCGCCGTCGAGGTAGTCGCCATCCGTTCCGCCCGACAAGGTGTCGTCGCCCGCTCCGCCGTAAAGCGTGTCGTGACCTTCCCCTCCGGCGATCGAGTCGTCTCCGTCACCGCCCTCGATGCTGTCGGCACCTCCGCCGCCCAGAATACTGTCCTGTCCAGCGCCGCCGACGATTGTATCGACCTGGTTGCCGCCATCGATTGTGTCGTTGCCGTCACCGCCGTCGATGGTGTCATTGCCGCTGGAACCGAGAATGCTATCGGCCCCCGCACCGCCGACGATAACGTCCGTCTGGTTGCCGCCATCGATAATGTCGTCGCCGTCGCCGCCGTAGAGCGTGTCGATGCCGCCCCCACCCGTAAGGGTGTCGTTGCCGATACCACCCGCCAGCGTGTCGCTGCTATTGCCGCCATCGATTGTGTCGTCGCCGACGCCGCCATCGATGCTGTCAGCGCCACCGGAGCCGAGAAGGGTGTCGTTTCCGGCACCGCCGACGATCCTGTCGTTGGCGTCCTCGCCATCGATGTAATCGTCGCCATCGCCGCCATCGATGCTGTCGTTGCCGGCCATGCCCGTGATGGTGTCGTCGCCATCGCCGCCATCGATGCTATCCTGGCCGCTGCCGCTATCGATGCTGTCATTTCCTGTTCCACCACTTATCGAGTCATCGGCATTACCCGCATCGATGGTGTCGTCGCCGGCACCGCCATCGATCGTGTCTATGCCGACATTGCCGATAATGCTGTCATTTCCAGCGCCGCCGGTGATGGTGTCGTTACTGTCGCCGCCATCGATGGTGTCGTCGCCATCGCCGCCATCGATATTGTCGGACCCAGAACCGCCATAGAGAAAGTCCTGATCGTTGCCGCCGAACAAGGTGTCGCCGCCGGTACCTGCAACGATGGTGTCGTTGCCGTCGCCACCGAAAAGGGTATCGTCGCCCAAGCCGTCGGTCAGGGAATCGTCGCCGGACGTACCGTAGATGGTCTGATCGCTCGGGGCCATACACCGCCACCCTTACCCACTGCCTCTGCACGCGCTCCAACACGATCATAAAGGGTGGGGCTTTAAGACTGCATTAATCCCTCAAGGCAAGCCGGTCGATCAAACCTGTGCCGCAAACCCGTGCTGCAAGCCTCTGCGGCAGGCCCAAAGGTAAGGCGTCGCGATATGCCAGCGCGGATCGCCTGCAGCGGCGGCCCGGTCGTCCTGCCGCAGATCGCGCGTCGCGTCGGCTTGCCGCGCGGTTCTGGGCGGGTGCTGCGATCCGCCCTTTTTCAAGGCGCGCGCTAGGGCGCGCAAGTAAGATGCCCAGACGGTTTTTCGGTGAGATGCCGCCCAAACGACAAACCCTGTTGGGCGCGGCAACCCACCACACCCAGTTCCAAGCCCGGTTTCATAGCAGCCTTGCTTCAGCCGGGCCGGCACACAGCCCCAAAATTCTATACGATACGTGTCATCCGCCACCGTCCCGACGACGCAGAGATGGAGAAGGCCGCGTTACGTTCTGTCGCAGCCCATGCGCCCTTTGCCGGGCCGTCGGGCCGCCCTTAAGCCCTGACCAAGCGCCCCTTGTGAAGCAGGCGCGCAGAGGCGCGGCCGCTGCGGGTCACCGTTGTCGGGGCGCTGATCGCTTGTGTTGCCAAGATCGGGTCCCGCCCGTTTTTGGCCCCGCCCGTTTCTTAACCACGCCGCCGCTAGGCTTTACCCGCCCGTACGGCGGCGCGTGCGGTTCCGTCATCCGTGCCGCGCAGACAGCGCAAAAATGCCGTCCGCCAGGCGACGATGTCATTGTCACGCACCCGCGCGATCAGCGTCCGGTGCCGGTCCACCCGCTCATCTATGGGCATCGAGATGGCCGTGTGCAGCGCCTCGGCCACCTCATCGGTGTCATAGGGGTTGACGATCAGCGCATCCTGCAGCTCTTCGGCCGCGCCGGCGAACTGCGACAAAACCAGCACCCCGGGATCGTCTGCATCCTGGGCGGCGACGTATTCCTTGGCCACCAGGTTCATGCCATCGCGCAACGGCGTGACCAGCCCAACCTTCGAGCCGCGAAAAAGCGCGGCCAGCGTATCGCGCGGAACGGGGCGATGGATGTAGCGCACAGGCGTCCAGTCGAAATCCCCGAACTCGCCGTTGATCGCCCCGGAAAGCTGCTCCAACTCCGAGCGGATATCGGTGTAGGCGACCAGCTCTTCGCGTGTCGGGGCCGCGATCTGCATCAGCACGGCGGTCTTGCTATGCTCGGGGTATTTCTCCATCAGCCGGCGAAACGCGCGAAACCGGTCCGGCAGGCCCTTGGAGTAATCGAGCCGGTCGACCCCGATAATATGGGTCAACGGCAACCCGCGCGAAAGCTTGCCGATTTCTTTGTCGGCCTTCTCGGTCTGGGCCAATCGCGTGAAGGCGTCGACATCGATCCCGATCGGAAAGGCCCGCGCGGTGACCTGCCGCCCGAAACCTTCAAAAACCTGCGGCGCGATCGCGCGCCCGCATTGCTCGCGGTCTAGATAAAGCGCGAAGTTCCCGCAATCCTGCCGGGTCTGAAACCCCAGAAGATCATAGGCAAACAGCGTCTCGACCATCCAATCATGCTCGGGCGCTGCGCTCAGCATATCGGGCGGCGGGAAGGGAATATGCAAGAAGAACCCCATGCGGTTGGTCACGCCCAGCTTACGCAGTTCGGACGCCATTGGGATGAGGTGATAATCGTGGATCCAGACCAGATCGCCCGGCTCAATCAGCGCGGCCAGCGATGCGGCGAAACGGGCGTTGAGGGCCTTGTAGACCTCCAATGCCGTGCCGTCGAATTTCGCCAAATCGAGTCGATAGTGAAAGATCGGCCAGAGCAGGTTGTTGGAGTGGCCCAGGTAATAGTTGTCGTATTCCCGCTGCGTGAGCGGTTGGGTGGCGACCGAGACCGTGTCTTGTCGGGATAGCGAGAGGCCGAAATCGACGCCGTCATCGACGACCCTGCCATCCCACCCGAACCAGAGGCCGGAGCCTTCGCGCAGCGCATCGCCGATTGCAACCGCCAGCCCGCCTGCTTGGGGCCCGCTGGCGAGGTCGGCAACCCGGTTCGATGCGATGATGAGCCGGCTCACAACATGCTCTCCCAAGGGACGGAGAGCCGGGTTGCACCGTTCACAATGCCCACCATCGAATAGGTCTGCGGAAAATTGCCCCAGGGTTCGCCGGTTTTCACGTCCGAATCCTCAGCCATCAGCCCCAGCGGTGTGCGCACCGCCAACAGCGCCTCAAAATGCGCGCGCGCCTCTTCATGCCGCCCGATCCGCGCCAGCGCGTCGACCCGCCAGAAGGCGCAGACATTAAAACCCGTCTCGGGCAGGCCGAAATCATCCGCCTCTTCGTAGCGCAGCATGAACGACCCGCGGCCCAAAACCTCCGACAGCCGGTCGACCGTGGCCACGAAGCGCGGATCGTTATGCGGCAGAAACCCGACCTCGCCCATCAGCAGCACCGACGCGTCGAGCGCTTCGCCGCCGAAGCTTTCGACAAAGGCGCCGCGCTTTTCGTTCCAGGCCTGCGTAAGGATCGCATCGCGGATCGTGTCGGCGCGCTGGCGCCAATGCGCCGCGCGCGCGGTCTGACCCAAATGCGCGGCGATCTTGGCCAGGCGGTCGCACCCCGCCCAGCAGAGCAACGATGAGGAGGTGTGGACGCGGGCGCGGGTGCGCAGCTCCCAGATACCCGCATCGGGTTGATCGTAAAGCGCCCAGGCGCGTTCGCCCAGCGGCTCTAGCCGCTTGAACGCGTCCACGCCCACGCCCATCAGCAAGCGGCGATCGAAAAAGGCCGGTGCCACGCCAAGGATCGCAGCACCGTACACATCGTGCTGAAAATGCTCGTGCGCCTGGTTGCCCACGCGAACCGGGCCCATGCCGCGATAGCCCTGCAGCGCCTCGGCCTGGGTCTCGATCAGCGCGGTTTCGCGCCCGATGCCGAAGACCGGCTGGATATGCTCGCCGGTCGCCGCGTCGCGCGCATCGCCGATAATGTTCATCAGCCAGCTAAAGTACCCCTCCAGCGTGCGCAGCGCCGATAGGCTATTGAGCGCGCGGACGGTAAAGAGCGCATCGCGCACCCAGCAATAGCGGTAGTCCCAGTTTCGCTGGGTGTTCGGCGCTTCGGGGATCGAGGTGGTCAAGGCCGCGACGATCGCTCCGGTCGGCTCGAAATTGCACAGCTTGAGGGTGATTGCAGCGCGGATCACAGCCTCCTGCCATTCAAAGGGCAGGGCAAGCGTCGAGGACCAGCGTCGCCAGTAATCGGTCGTGCGACGCAAAAACTCCTCGGCGATGTCGCCGGGGCTGGAACTAAGCGTTTCGTCGGGGCCGAGAATGAATGTCAGCGGCTTTTCCAGATTGATCCAGGCTTCGTCGAGCACGTGGTCGATCGGCGCGTCTGTCGTCAGACGCAAGGTGGTGCCGTTGCCGACATAGCGCACATGGTTCGAGCCGCGGGTGGTCGCCGGCGCGACGCGGCCCCAATCGAACCGCGGGCGCAGCTTTACGCTGATCCGCGGCCATCCGGAAACCGGCGCAACCCGGCGCACCAGCATCTGCGGGCGAAACACACGGTCCCGCGCTTCGAAACGCGGAACGAAATCGGTCACCTCAACAACGCCGGAGGCACCCTTCAGGGTCGTGTGGAGGATTGCGGTGTTGTCGTCATAGCGCTGCTCGGTCTCGGCAAGCTCCGGCATGTCGATGCGAAACGCTCCATCGGCCGCATCGCCCGGCCCCGGTCCGAGCAGGGCGTGAAAGGCAGGATCCCCATCAAAGCGCGGAAAGCACATCCAGACCAGGCCCGCCCGGTCGTCGACCATGCCGGCGACCGTGCAGTTCCCAACCACGCCAAGATTAAGCCCGCTCATCGTGCCGCTTCCATGTCGCGCAGCAGCGCCGCGCCGGTCAGCCATGCATGAAATCGCGCGATGTCGGCAGCGCGGTGCGTGGCGCGGGTCGCACCCGGCCCGATCTTGATCGCAGCGCCCCCGGCCGCGATCGCGGCGGCAAACGCATCCTCATCGGTGGTGTCGTCGCCTGCCATAAGCGGGGTGCGCCCGGCAAAGGGCGGCTCGCGCAGATAGGCATCAAGAGCGGCGCCTTTGTCATGCCCTGCCAGGGCCAGCTCGGCGACCATTTTGCCGGGGACCAGACGCAGCCTGTCGTCTTGCCGAGCGATCCGACGGGCAAGCGCCAGCGCCGCATGCTCCAACACCGGTTTGGCGCGGTAATGAAGGCTTACCGACCCCTCCTTTTCTTCCACCAGCAGCCCGTGCGCAGCGGCAAAGGCCTGCAAGGCGGCGCTGGCGTCGGTCAGGGCGGACCGCTCTCCGGCCAGGCGATGAACCGAGCCGTCCGCGCTGCGCCTCTGGCTGCCATGCGAGCCCGCAACCGGCAGCTGCAACGGCGCTAGATAGCGATCGATCACCGCCATATCGCGGCCTGAGACAATGGCGACGGCACCGTCAAGCGCAGCCTTCAACGCCGCCAGCGCCCGCAGGATGCGCGGCTGCAGCACCACCGCCTCGGGGCGTGGTGCGATATCGACCAGCGTGCCGTCGAAATCCAGAAACACGGCATGCCGTGCTGTCAGATCGGGAAGTGCCGTCATGCCTGTTCCAGTTCTGTGCCGTTGTGCGTCGGACCAACGCAGGGGTCGCGCGGCCCGGTGCGGTGATGGGCGGGGTGGGCGTTGACCCCTCTTATAGCGGGTCTGTCCCGTCTTGCCGATCCGGAACGGCTCGCGTAACGCGCAAAGCAGTGCCGCATGTGGCTTAAGCAATCCTATCGGGGAGGCAAGAATGGACCGCGATCTGTTCCAAAAAGGGCTTGCGCGCAGAAAGGCCGTGTTGGGCGAGGCCTATGTCGCACGCAGTCTGGGCGCGGCGGATGCGTTCAACGGCCCGTTCCAAGAGGCGATGACCGCCTGGTGTTGGGGCTTTGGCTGGGCCGACGAGGCCATCGACGCCAAAACCCGCAGCCTGATGAACCTGGCCATGCTGGGCGCGCTTGGCAAAATGACGGAATGGGAGACGCATCTGCGCGGCGCCCTTGCCAATGGCTGCACGGTCGAAGAGATTCGCACCGCCATCCACGCCGTCGGGATCTATTGCGGCGTGCCGCAGGCGCTTGAATGCTTTCGGGTTGCGCGCAGGGTTTTGGAGGAAGAGCAACTGATCTGACGGATCGGCCGGAGCCGCTAAGGCTTGCGTCGGATGATGTGGGATGAGAACATTGAGCGAACATGACCGATCCGGCCCCGATTCTTCTGCACCGGCGCGAAAAGCCGTGCCAGGCCCTCTCCCTGGGCTCCGATGCGGCGTCCGGCCTGACGGCGGAGGCTGTGCCGGACGTTGCGCTGGTATTGGGCCGGGCGCATGAGGGCTGCGGCCCCGCCCGGCGGCTTTTTGCGGCGCTGGTGGCCGGCCGGCTTTCCGGCCCGGTGTTGTGGATTCTGCCCGCGCACGAGCAGGAGCGGCTGAACCCGGACGGGCTGGCGGGCTGGATGGATCCGGCTCGGCTGGTGCTGCTGCCCTGCCGCCGACTGCCCGATATTCTGTGGTGTATGGAGGAGGCGCTGCGCTCGGGCAGTTGCTCGCTTGTGGTGGCTGAACTGCCGGCGCCTCCGGCTCTGACGCCGGTGCGGCGGCTTCATCTGGCTGCCGAGACCGGTGGGGCTGGCGGCCTGGCCCCGCTGGGGCTGCTGCTAACCCCCGGCCAGGGCGGGGCGCAGGGTATCGAAACCCGCTGGCATCTCGCCCCACGCCCGGGCTGGGCGACGGGCACGGCCGGGCAGCGGGCGGGTCGGCCGCGCTGGCAGCTGTCGCGGCTGCGCGCCCGCACGGCGCCCGAGGCCGGCTGGATCGTGGAAGCCGGCCAGGACGGTTTGCGGCCGTTGACGCCTGCCGACTGACCCCGTCGACCGCCCGGTCCGCGGCGGCTGCGCCAAGCCTGCACCCAGCCCGTTGGGCCGAATGCCGTAGCCCTTTGGAATTGTATCGAAAAACCGTGCCGACATGTGCACCCGGCGACAACGCGTGCCCGACCACAAGGAACGCGCGGTTTCGGCCGAGCGCCTGCGCAGACAGCGCGGATTGCGCCGCAAACCGCCGTCAACCGCCGTCAACCGCCGTCAACCGCAGCGTGTTGCCCCCAGCTTAGCCGCCAGCTTTGCACCCGACCGCGCCTGCCTAAGGCCCGATCAGATCGACCGTCGCATCCGCGCCGTCAGGTTGCGCAACCCCAAAGCTCGCCATCTTGCGATAAAGGGTTGAACGCCCGATCCCCAGCTTGCGGGCTGCGAGCGAAACATTGCCGCGGCAAAGCAGCAACGCATCGGCGATCGTCTCGGCCTCGACCTCCTCCAGCCGTCGGATCTGGGGCGGCCGGCGTCGCGCTGCGCTGACCAGCCCGGCCGCGCTACCGGCGCGTTCTGCATCCCCCGTACCTCCCTTGTCGCCCGTATCCCCAGCATCTTCTGTTGCGTCCACAATGCCCGTCTCGGTTCCGCCAGGCGCTGCCGTCGTTGCGATGCGCTGGATGTCGAATGCCGATTGCGCAATCAGCGGTGCGTCCGACATCACCAGCGCCCGATGCACTGCATTATGCAGCTCGCGCACATTGCCCGGCCAGTCCTGCCTGGATAGCCAGTCTTCTACGCCTGGCGCAAAGCCGATAAAGGGTCGTGCCTCGAGCGCGGCGACCGTCTGCGCATGGCGAAGGGCGAGGGGCAGGACGTCTTCGCGTCGCGCCCGCAGCGGCGGCAGGTTGATCTCAAAGCCCGCAAGTCTGAAGAAAAGATCCTCTCGGAACCGCCCAGCGGCTATGTCGGCCCGCAGATCGCGGTTGGTCGCAGCAAGCACGCGGACATCCACGGCGACCGGATCTCTGCCGCCGACCGGATCGACGCGCCCATCTTGCAAAAACCGCAACAGCTTAACCTGCGCCAGGGCCGGCAGGTCGCCGACTTCGTCGAGAAACAGCGTCCCGCCATCTGCAGCGCGCACCCGGCCCGGCGCTGCTCGGTCCGCACCGGTAAACGCCCCTTTCTCATGACCGAACAGGGTGCTTTCCACCAGCTGTTCGGGAAGCGCGCCGCAATTGACCGCGATAAAGGGGCTGTCGCGCCGTGGCGAGGCTGCATGAATCGCGCTGGCAAAACGCTCCTTCCCGCTGCCGGAAGGCCCGGTCAACAGCACCGAGATCTGCGAAGGCGCGGCGCGCTTTGCCGCGGCGACCGCGGCCTGAATGGCCGGCGCGGTGGTGATCAGCCCGTCGAACGCCCCTTCCGCCCGACCCGTCCAACCGGCCGGATCCGCTTGCTCCGCCTCGTCTAAGGACCCATCCGCTGGCAAAAGCGCCGGCGTGGGCTCTAGCATAGACGGGTCGGCGCGATAGGCCGCGAGCCGCGCCGGCAGCGCTTCGGGCGGCGCTGAACGGGCCACACAGTCGCTGGCCCCGGCGCGGATGGCCCGCATTGCGGCTGCCACGCTGTCTTCGGCAAGCAAGGCCACGATCGTTGCATGGCTGGCGCGCTGCGCGATCTGCGCGATCTGCGCGAAATCCGCATCGCCATAGACGCAGACGACACAAAGCCACCGGGCGGCGCTCGATGAGTGGTCAGTTTGGGCACCAGATCGGGTGCCTGGCGACGCGCCCGACAGCCTCTCGGCCGGCCAGCTCTCAGCGGCACTGTCCACGGACCAGCCCGCTTGGCGAAGCGCATCGCGTTGGGCTGCGCTGCGCGCTGTCTCGCAATCGACAAAAACGACCTCACGCACAGGACGCGTACCCCTACCAGACATTGCGATGCCAACCCCCTTCATGCCGCCCACCCATCAAGCAGCCCGCCCATCAAGCAGCCCACCCGTAAAGCAACCCGCGGCGCGGCGTAGCCGCGTGCCGGATCGGGCGTTGGCGGCTTTGCGTCGCCACCTGCACTCAGATCGGTAAATGCTCGGTTTCGATCAGCAAAACTTCGCGTGTAAGTGTTGTGATTGGGATACGCTCAACCGAAACCATGGGGCACCGCTTCGCAAGCCCAGCCGCATGCTTGAGAATCTTCGCGCCATATGCGACAGGAAAGGGAAAGCAGGCCGGGAAATCCGACCGATGCTTAACGATGAAGGCAGCGATGCGCGTTGCCGGAGCAGAAGGACGGAGAGAGGGATGAACGTCATTTCCCGCATGATGATCGTCGGCGCTGCGGCTGCGCTGGCCGGTTGCAGTGCGCTTCCTGGTGCGAATTTGGGTGGTACGTTTACGGCAGAGCCATACCTCGGCACGTCGATCGACGGTGGCGACTTTAACTCGGCGCTGGCGCGCGAGTATCAGGCGCTGGCCGTCCGTTCGGCGACCAAGGAAGTGAACTGGATGGATGCGACGGCCTATGTGGCCAAATCGCAAACCGCCGCAGCAGGCGGGGCCGATCCTTGGACCGATGCGGCCCTGGGCGTGGTGGCGGAGCCGGGTCTTTTTGACGAGACGGTCTCGACAATCGTGGCGAACAAGGACATCCGCCCAGCCGAATGCGCAAAGGCGCAGGCCATGTGGGACCAGTATCTTGAATCGCTGACCCTGACCTCGGGCGCCTGTATAGATAGCGACGATGCGCTTGCGATGCTGGAAGAGGCGCTGCTGGCCTGCCGCGGTATCGGCGGCGACTACACAGTGTTCTTCGGCTTCGGCCGCAGCGATCTGACGGCAGCCGGCCGTGCAGTCATCGACGAGGTGGTCGAGGCGTTGAAGGGCTACAGCTCGCCGCTGGTGTCGGTTGTCGGTCACACCGACACGGTTGACACGCTGGCCTTCAACCAGGCGCTGTCCGAGCGTCGGGCCAGCACGGTGGCCAATGCGATCCTGGCGCGCAGCTCGGCCGAGGGTATGACCCCGCCGACCGTGACGACTGCCGGCCGCGGCGAAACCGAACTGGCCGTGCCGACCGCCGACAATGTGCGCGAGGCGCGCAACCGTCGCGCGACGATCGCGATTTCGCAGTAAGCGCGACCGAAAGACAGACCGGGAACCGCTTCGCGCCTTCCGCGCGGGGCGGTTTTCTTTTTCGGCACAGCCTGTGGAAGCGCGGCTGCGCCGGACCCCTTGCCCAATACTCCGCTCGGGGGTGCACAGCGCAGGCTTCGGCGCAGGCTTGGGCACAGGCCACGGTCGTGCGGCGCGCGATCCTAGCAATGCCCCCCGTGCAATCTGCCTCGCGCATGCCTATAGTCCGCACATGGCACAAAAACGACTCACCGCAGCCGCCTTCCTCGCGATGTTTGCCGCCCTTGGCGCCGGCGCGCCTCTTGCAGCCGACCAGCGCGAAGGAAGCACCTTTGAAGATCTGGGACGCGAAACCGACCGGCTCCTGCGCGACTTGATGCGGGATCTGTCGCCGACCCTCCGCGCGCTCGAGGAACAGCTGCGCGCCCTTGATCAGTACCAAGCGCCCGAAATCCTGCCCAATGGCGATATCATCATCCGGCGAAAGCGCCCCAATGAGGCAAGGCGCGACCGCGACCTCGATGCACCGCGCGCGCCCCGACAGCGCGACGCCGAGCCGCCGGGGCGGACGCGTCAGGGCGAGGCGGATACGCCGCTGACGGACACCTGATCATCCTGACGGACATAGCAGCATGACCCTTTTCGATGCGCATGCCTGGCGTGCGACGCGTTTGCCGCGCGACACGGTCGAAACGTCCGGCGCAGCACCAGAGCTGGGTCCGCTTCCAGCCTGGCGGCTTGAGGATCTTTATGCCGGCCAGGAGGATCCCTCCCTGCTGGCCGATCTCGACTGGCTGGGAAGCGAAACGGTCGCCTTCGCCGCGGCCTATGAAGGTAAGCTTGCCGGTCTTGACGGTGCCAAAATGGCCGCCTGCATCGCCCGCTACGAGGCGATCAGCAGCAAGATCGGCCGGATCATGTCCTTTGCGGGGTTGCGCCAAGCCCAGAACACCACGGATGCGGGCCGCGCCAAATTCCTGACCGACATGCAGACCCGCATTACCGAAGCCACGACACCGCTGGTCTTTTTTACGCTAGAGCTCAACCGGGTTTCGGACGCGCGCATTGCAGGTTGGATCGAGGAGAGCGCCGCGCTGGCGCGCTATGCGCCCTGGCTACGGCGGCTTCGCGCCTTGGCCCCCTACCAGCTTTCCGATGAGTTGGAGGCGTTTTTGCACGACCAGTCGGTGGTGGGCGCGTCGGCCTGGAACCGGCTTTTCGATGAAACGATGGCCGGGCTGGCGTTCGATGTCGACGGCAAGACGCTGGGCCTGGAGGCCACGCTCAACCTGCTCACGGACACCGATCGGGCACAGCGCGAAGCGGGCGCCCGCGCGCTGATCGCCGTTTTCGCCGCGCGTCTTCCGCTTTTTGCCCGGATCACCAATACTCTGGCCAAGGAAAAGGAAATCGAGGATCGCTGGCGCAAGCTGCCTACGCCGCAAACCGGTCGGCATTTGTCCAACGATGTCGAGGCGGAGGTGGTCCAGGCCCTGCGCGACGCGGTCGTCGCGGCCTACCCAAAACTCTCGCATCGGTATTACGCGCTAAAGGCGCGCTGGCTTGGCCTGGACAAGTTGGAGATCTGGGATCGCAACGCGCCGTTGCCCCAGCACACCCCGCCGGTCTATGACTGGCAGGCCGCGCGCGAGACGGTGATGGCGGCCTATGCAGGCTTTGCGCCCAGGATGGCGCAGCTCGCCGAGCCCTTCTTCGAAAAGGGCTGGATCGATGCAGCGGTCACACCGGGCAAGTCTCCGGGCGCTTTCGCGCACCCCACCGTGACCGATGCGCATCCCTACATCTTGCTGAATTATCTGGGCAAGCCGCGCGATGTGATGACCCTGGCGCATGAGCTTGGGCATGGGGTGCATCAGGTTCTGGCCGCCGGGCAGGGCGAGCTTCTCTCCGGCACGCCGCTAACCCTGGCCGAAACGGCCAGCGTTTTCGGCGAGATGCTGACATTCAGGGCGCTTTTGGCCAAGGCCGAGAGCCCTGCGGCGCGCAAGACGCTGCTGGCGGGCAAAGTTGAGGATATGATCAACACGGTTGTGCGGCAGATCGCGTTTTACGACTTCGAATGCCGGGTCCATGCAGCCCGACGCGACGGCGAGTTGACGCCCGACCAAATCAACGCGATCTGGATGGCGGTTCAGACCGAAAGCCTTGGCCCTTCCTTCAACTTCGTGGAAGGCTACGAAACGTTTTGGACATATGTCCCGCACTTCATCCACTCGCCCTTCTATGTCTACGCCTATGCGTTCGGCGATGGGCTCGTGAACGCGCTTTATGCGGCCTATGAGGCCGGGACCCCCGGCTTTGAGGACAAGTATTTCGACATGCTCGCCGCCGGCGGGTCGAAGCATCACAGGGATCTGCTGGCGCCCTTTGGGCTCGATGCCACCGATCCGGCGTTTTGGGACAAAGGATTGTCGCTGATCGCCAGCATGATCGACGAATTGGAGAGCATGGAGGGCTAACGCCCACCATGCACTTTTATCTTGCGCCGACGCTCCGATCCGAACCGCCTGGCGATCACTCGCCCCTAGAGATACCAAGATAGGCATAGGCCGCGCCAACAGCGATACCCAACCAGGCTTGCCCCAGATCAGCCAGCGGTTCGAGCTGTGTTTCCGGCTCGTTGCCGGCAAACAGGAACCCATGCCAGAACGCGTATGCTCCGAAGCCGATCCAAAACAACAGGTAGACCAGTGTCACATATTTTAGCACCACGGGGCTGTTTGGAGCAATCGAACGGCTGATCGTGCTTTGGCCAGGTGTATCCCCGGGTTGGGTCACCGAAAGCTCGGCGATGACCAAAGAGGAAACAAGCCCGGCGATCAGGTTCATTGACGACGCCATATTCGGCGTGAAGTCAGCGCGTTCAAGTGCAGAGCAGGCGGTTGACTTCAAACAGGTGGCGACATCGACTGCGAACCAAATCAAATACGCATAGAAGAACAAAAGGACGAGGGCAATAAGCCCTCCCAAAAGGCTTGCAGCGCGCATGACTCAAAATCCTTGATCAAAAGTTGATCAAGGGAGGTTGCCACATCGTTCGGAAATTTCCAAGCCCGAACGCTTGGTGCCAACAGAGTTAAGCGATACGATACGCCATTGCGTTCTGGTTATAGTTTCAGCACTCAGTTCAGGCTGGGCACCATGCCGCGTTCGACGGCCAGTTCGCGCATCTTCTTTTGCAGTTTTTCGAAGGCGCGCACCTCGATCTGGCGGATCCTCTCGCGACTGACATCGTAGACCGACGAAAGATCTTCCAGCGTCACCGGCTCATCCTTCAGCTTGCGCTCGCTCAGAATATGCCGCTCGCGTTCATTCAGCGTGGCCAGCGCCTCCAGCAAAAGTGCGCGCCGGCTGGAGAGTTCGTCCTGCTCGGCATAGGCGGCGGCCTGGTCGGCATCCTCGTCGGCAAGCCAATCCTGCCACTCCGCCGTTCCCTCGCCATCGGTTTTCAGCGGCGCATTCAGCGATGCGTCCGAGCCGGTGAGGCGGCGGTTCATCGACACCACCTCGTCATTCGTCACGCCCAGATCATGGGCGATTTTCTCGACATGCTCGGGCCGCAGATCGCCCTCTTCGAGCGCACCGATGCGGTTTTTGGCCTTGCGAAGGTTGAAGAAGAGCTTCTTCTGCGCGGCGGTGGTGCCCATCTTCACCAGGCTCCAGGAGCGCAAGATGTATTCCTGAATCGCAGCACGGATCCACCACATCGCATAGGTGGCCAGCCGAAACCCTTTTTCGGGGTCGAAGCGCTTGACGGCCTGCATCAGACCGACATTCGCCTCGGAGATCACCTCGGCCGTGGGAAGCCCATAGCCGCGATAGCCCATGGCGATCTTGGCGGCCAGACGCAGATGTGAGGTGACCAGCTTATGCGCTGCCTCGCGATCCTCACGCTCTGCCCACGCACTGGCCAGCACATACTCCTCATCAGGCTCCAGCATCGGGAATTTACGGATCTCAGACAGGTAGCGGCTGAGGCCCTGTTCGGGCGAGGGAGCGGGCAGAGATGCGTAGCTCGACATGGAAGGCTCCTTCCTCAACTGTCCGGATGGCGACGTAGTTATCCATCCTACGGTAAACAAGGTTACCGATTTGCTACCCTATCTACGCATCGGCACCGCAGTCCCGTCGCAATGTCACAAGAAGATGAAGAAGGTTGCGCGGCAACGGCGCCTCAAATCGCAGCGATTTGCCGCTCGTTGGATGGAGAAAGCCCAGCGTCGCCGCGTGCAGCGCCTGGATAGGATAGGCCGCCGCATCAGGCGGCAGGGCGGCGGCCGACCGGCTGCGCCCATAGACCGGGTCGCCCAGCAAGGGATGACCGATATGGGCCAGATGCACCCGGATCTGATGCGTACGGCCGGTTTCAAGTCGGCACGCCAGCGCGGCGGTGGTGGCAAAACGCTCGATCACCTGGATCCGCGTTCGGGCCGCCCGTCCACCGCTGCGCACCGCCATCCGCTTGCGGTCCTGGGGGTGCCGGGCGATCGGCGCGTCGATCGCGATCCATGGCGGATCGGCGGCTACGCCCGGTAGCCCCATCAGACGGGCATCGGCCCGGTCGGGAACGCCATGGCAGATGGCGCGGTAGAGCCGCTCGACCGAATGCGCGGCAAACTGGGCGGAAAGCGCCTGATGCGCCGCATCCGTCTTGGCCACAACCAGCAGCCCCGAGGTGTCCTTGTCGATGCGATGTACGATCCCGGGCCGCGCTTTACCGCCGATCCCGGCCAGACTGTCACCGCAATGGGCCAACAACGCATTGACCAGGGTGCCATTTTCCGCGCCCGGGGCCGGGTGAACAACCATTCCGGCGGGCTTCTCGATCACAATCAGCGCCTCGTCCTCATAGGCAATGTCAAGCGGGATCGCTTCGGGCTCCGGTTCTGCTGAGGCCGGTTCGGGCAGCCGGATGGTCCAGGTTTCGCCAGGCTTGACTTTCCGGCGTGGCTCCGTGACGACCACCCCATCCGGCCCCCGCACCGCGCCCGCCTCGATGAGAGCTTTGAGGCGCGAGCGCGACAACGCGTAGGGTGCCGGCGCGGCTGCGGACAGCGCCTTGTCGAGCCTTGGGTCGCACGCGGCGGGCAGCGTAACGAGGAGCGGGCCGGGCATGGTTCAGGACCCCGATGAAGACCTGCCGGAGCCGCCGCAGCTGCGCCTGTTGCGGCGCCTGGTGACAGTGCTGATCGCGGTCTTCATTCTTGCGGTGATAACCATTGTCGTGCTGCTTGTCATCCGCCTGTTCCAGCTGCCGCAGCCGGTGGTCGTGGGCCTGCCGGCGGGGATCGTGGTGCCGCAAGATGAGGCGGTCGAGGCCGTGACACGTGCAAAGGCCTGGATTATCGTTTTGACCAGGTCGGATACAGGTGCGATGCAGGTCAGGCTTTACGATGCCGAATCCGGCGCGCTGCGCGATGTGATGGCGATCGAAAACTGAACCCGGACCGCGCTGCAAGCTACGGCAGAGGCCAAAGCTTGACCTCGTCCACCGCCATCCTTGAAATGGCGGTTGTGCAAGACCGTCGGCGATAGCAGGGACCGCCGGCCAGGGGAGATTGCGAATGCTTTCCGTGTTGAAGCCGGAAAACATGCTTCCGGCGCGTCTGCGGCGTGCGCATCTGCACCGCGACGCGCATGCCGAGGGCAGTGAGCCCTGGCAGCGGGTGGCCTGGTATAGCTCGCTTGGCAGCGTCGAGCCGGAGACCGCCATCGCCGGCCTGGAAGCCGAGTTTGCCGCGCGGCCGAGCAATGCTGCGGCGCTCTACAACCTACTCGATCTCTACATCACGCACCGCGATCCAGCCGCGATCGACCGGCTGTGCGGCCTGATCAGGGCCGACAAGCGGCGCCCCCCTTTTTGGGTGCATCGCTTCGTCGAGGTCTGGCAGACAGGACGCATCTCGATGGACACCGTCGAGCTCGCGCTCAGCCGCGGAGCGGTGCAGCCCGAAGTGCTGCGCGGCTTTGCCCATGCGCATTACGAAAATCGCGAGGCGACGATTGCCGCGCATCTGGTGCGCGACGGGGACCGGGTGCTCGAATTGGGGGCCGGCGTCGGCTATGTCGCGGCCACCGCACTGCAAGGCAAGTCTCGGATCGTCTGGCGGGCGGTGGAGGCCCATCCGGAGCTGATCCCGATCTTGAAGGAGACGCGCGACCTCAACGGTCTCGACTTTGCGATCGAGCATGCCGCCTATTGCGGGCACAACGGTCACGCGCCGCTCAATATCAGCGCGCGGGGTTTTTGGGCTTCGTCGCTGGCTGCCCTCGACGACACGGTGCGGGTCATCGAGGTGCCGGCGGTCTGCGGGGCCGAAGCGCTTGCCCGGCACTGCCCCACCGTGCTGATCATGGATATCGAAGGGGCCGAGTATGACGTACTGCGCGATGCCGACCTGCACAGCATCGATCGTGTCCTGGTGGAGTTTCACCCCAGCCTGGTGAGCGATTTGGAGCATACCCGCGCCCTTGGACGTATGATTGCCAGCGGGTTTGTCATCGACACGGCATTGAGCGACGCGACTATTCTCTGTTTCCGCCGCAACTGAGCGGCGCCCCTCGCAGATGACGGTTGTAAAACGGACACAGTGCGCCGCTGCGTCGGTTGCAATCTGACAAAATTTTCAAAAATTCCCGTGAGAACCGTCGAAACTTCTTGCCTTGAGCGAACTGGCAATCACAACTCCAACCAAGGGTTGAATCGGCTTTGGACTGAACTCTGTGAACGCGGTCTAGGTAAGTGGCGGCAAAGCAAAAGCTCACAAACTACGCTACGCCAGCTCAATTTTCTCTGCTGGACGATCTACCTACACCGACAGCGGCTGTGGATAAAGAAGGGCTGGTCCTTTACTCGAACTTCGCCTGGTCGCAAGTATTCGACGACTTTACCAACAAGGCCGCGCCGCATTTGTGCGATCTTGTCTTGCTGGCCGAGCGGTGTCGGCTTTGGGACTGGTTGCAACCCGCCATCGAGACTTCCGCACTGCTGACCCGGGCCGATGACGGCTCAGGGCCCGTGGCCCTGTTACGGGGCCGGGCGAATGGCGTCGGTACCCTGCTGGTTAGCACGGCGGATCGCAGCGCACGACCGGATGCGCAAGACGCGTTCGAACCGCTTGACGACACGCGCCCCTTCGGTCTGTGGGAGCTCAATGCAAAGACTGGTCAGCCCTGGATGTCGGCCGGCCTTCTGAGGCTTCATGGGCGCGATCTCGCCCTGTTGCCGAAAGAAGCACCCGCGTCGCCCCGCGACATTCTGCGCCTCTACCCAAAACCCGAGCGCCAGCGCCTTTACGGGTTTCTGCGCGACCTTGGGGCCGCGCCGCCGGGACCGTTTCGGACGCTCACGCTTTCCGGCCCGCGCGGGACCCAGCACCAGGTTGAGATCCATGGTCGCGCCGACGCGCAAGGCCGGGGGCTGCTGGGTTTAGTCCAAAATGTTACCGGTCCCTTCGACCGAGAGGCCGAGCCTGTGCAGCTTGCCGCGCTGGCCAGCATTACTTCAAACGGCGTGATCTTGACGGACCGGGAAAACCGCATTCGCTGGATCAATAAGGGTTTTACCGCGCTGCTGGGCTACCGGCTTGCCGATGTTCTGGGCAAGACGACGCAAGAGGCGTTGCCCTCGGTCCATGCCGACCCCGCGGTAATGGTGCATCTCAACGAAACCCGCGCTGCCTTCCGGGGCACGACCATCGAAGTGCTCAACCGCCATATCGACGGGCGCGACCGCGCAATGGTTCTCGATTTACAGCCCACCCGCAGCGAAAACGGCACGGTCACCGGCTATATCTACCTGCTAACCGATATCGATGCACTTCGGCGCGCCGAGCACGAGTTGCGCACCGCCGAGGCCTTGGCAAGCAGGGCGCAGCAGCGGTTCGTCTCGGCGATCGAGGCTCTGGACGACGCCTTCGTGCTCTTTGACGGCGACGACCACATGGTGCTGTGCAACCAGCGCTATCGCGACGCCTTTGGCTATCTGGGAGATCTGGTTCAGCCGGGTGTGTCGTTTGAAACCTTGCTGAGGGCCAGCGTCGAACATGGCGAGCCCAAGCTGTCTTTGGGGCGCAAGGCGACCTGGCTGGCCGAGCGCATGGACGATCATCGCAGCCCGAAATACGAAACCGAGCGGTTCTTGGGCGGGCGCTGGATCCGGATTGTCGAGAAACAGACCGAAGAAGGCGGCATGGTCGGCCTGCGGATCGACATCACCGAATTGAAGGAAAAACAGGCCGAACTCGAAGCCGCGCGGAAGGCACAAGAGGCACAGCGCGAACTGCTCGAAACGACGCTCGACCGGCTGGGCCAGGCCGTTCATGTCTTTGACGCCGATCAGCGCTTGATCTACTTCAACCAGCGCTTCTTGCAGATGATGCGGCTGCCGGCCTCGGTCGTCCGTTTGGGGGTAAGGGCCGAGGATATCCTGCGCTTCCGCTTTGAGCGCGGCGATTTCGGCGATGTCGACTTCAACGCGTTTTTACACCGGCGACTGGGGCTTTTGGCAGGCGCGACGTCGCATAGTTTTGTGGCCGAACAGCCCGACGGCCGGATGCTTCAGATCGACGGAAACCCGTTGCCCAGCGGTGGAATGGTCTCGACCTATCAGGATATTACGCGCGAAGAGACACTGCGCAACGATCTGCGCCGGGCGCGCTCGGAGGCAGAGGCAGCAAATGATGCGAAAAGCCGCCTGATCGCCAGCGTCAGCCATGAGATTCGCACACCGCTTAACGGCGTTCTGGGGATGGCCCAGGCCCTGCGCGACACCGATCTGTCCGAACAGCAATCCGAGATGCTTGACCTTATTGAGAGTTCCGGGCGCAGCCTTGTGGCGATCCTGAACGACGTCCTCGATCTCTCCAAAATTGAGGCGGGAAAGTTCGAGTTGACGCCCGCGCCCTTCGATCTTGCCCAACTTGTGCGCGAGGTCGAGCGCAATCACAGTCTTCGCGCCTCCGAGCGGCGGCTTGCCTTTCGCATCTCCGCCGATGCAGCCGCTCTGGGGTGGTATCGGGGGGATGCCGTGCGTGTTCGGCAGATCCTGGACAATCTGCTGACCAATGCATTTCGCTACACACAAAGCGGCGGCGTCTACCTCTCGGTCGATCGGATTGTCGAGCGGTCGCCCGATGGCGGCCACCAACAAGTGGTCTTTACGGTCCGCGACACCGGCATCGGCATCGCGCGCGCGCGTCTGAAGGACCTGTTCCGGCCTTTTTCGCAGGCCGACGACGCCTCTTGCCGCCCGCGCGGCGGGACCGGGCTGGGTCTCGCGATCACCCGAGAGCTGTGCGAGATGATGGATGGCAGCATAGAGGTGGAAAGCGAAATTGGCGTCGGCAGTACCTTTCGGGCCCGCATCAGCCTGGAACCGACGCAGATGCGCAAGACCGAAGCGGCCAAGGAGCCGATCACGCGGCAGCTATTGGCGCGTCTGGGTTTGCGCATTCTCGTGGCCGAGGACAACGCGACAAACCAAGTTGTCGTGCGGCATATGCTGCGCAAGATCAATGCCAGGCTGACCATCGCCAGCAATGGCGAGGAGGCGCTGCAGGCCTGGGCGCCCGGTCGCTTCGATGTGATGCTGCTCGACATATCGATGCCGCTGCGCGACGGGGCCGAGGTGGCCGCAGAGATCCGCCGTGCCGAGGCCGAAACCGGTGCGCCCCGCACGCCAATCGCTGCGCTCACCGCCCATGCCATGGCGCATGAGATCGGCGCCTATCTGGCCGCGGGCATGGATCTGCATATTGCCAAGCCGATGCGCGAGGAGGCGCTGCTTGACGCGCTGGCCAAGCTTGTTCTGCCCAAGGATGCGCTCTGAACGAGCGCCGGGTCGCCCGCATAGGCTTCGCTTTGCCTCATTCCCAGACTGTTCTAGGCTGAGCGAATGCAGAGCAAGGACGCACCGAAATGCCAGCCGCGCCAGCCTATGAAATCGATCCCACCGCCTTTCACGCCGATCCTTATCCGGATCTCGCCCGAATGCGCGACGCCGCGCCGATCGCCTTCGTCCCGCAGCTCGGCGCGACTTTGCTGACCCGTCACGCCGACATCTCGATCAGCGAAAAGAACGTCGCCGTCTTTTCTTCCTACCAGCCCAGCGGGCTGATGACGGTCCTGATGGGCGAGAATATGATGCGCAAGGACGGCCAGGCGCATTTGAGCGAGCGGAAAGCGATCTTTCCCACCGTGTCGCCCCGAACCGTAGCAGATCACTGGCGCCGCCAGTTTTCGCAGGATGCCGAACGGATCCTTGCCGAGATCGCACCGCTGGGCGCGGCGGACCTTTTTCGGTCCTATGCCTGCCGGCTGTCTGCCGATGCGCTGCGCGCGATCACGGGGTTGACCAATATGAGCTGGCCCGAAATGGACCGGGTCAGCCAGGGCATGATCGACGGGGTCGCCAATTATGCCGGCGATCCGCAGGTCGAGGCGCGCTGCCGCGAATGCACCGCCTCGATCGATCGGCATATCGACGCGATGCTGGACGATCCGCCGGAAAAATCGCTTCTCGACACCCAGCTTCGGGCCGGGCTGCCCGAGGCGCAGCTGCGCGCCAATATCAAACTGGCCATTTCGGGCGGTCAGAATGAGCCGCGCGACGCGATTGCGGGCACCATCTGGGCGCTGCTGACCCATCCCGAGCAACTCGCCGAGATCAAGAGCGGTCGGGCCAAATGGGGCCAGGCGTTCGAGGAGTATGCCCGTTGGATCTCGCCCATCGGTATGTCGCCGCGACGTATTGCAAAGCCTCACCGGATCGATGGTGTCCCGTTCGAGCCGGAAGGCCGGGCGTTTTTGATGTTCGGATCGGCAAATCGCGACCCCGCGATTTTTGAAGAGCCCGACCGCTTTACCATAGGCCGGGACACGCGCCATTCCGTGGCCTTCGGCGCGGGGCCGCATTTTTGCGCCGGAGCATGGGCGTCGCGTTGTTTAATTGCCGAGATTGCGCTGCCGATGCTTTTTGAACGGCTGGAGGATCTGCGGCTGGACGGCCCGGTCCCCTTTGCGGGTTGGGCGTTTCGTGGCCCGCTTGCGCTGCCCTGCGCTTGGCGCGTGTAAGGGAACGGGCGCCAGGGGCTGGCGCAGACCGGCGGGCTGGCACGACGGCCATCCCGGCCAGGTTCGCGCATTGCGGCGAAAAGCCCGCCGTGCCATCGGCAAAACGCACCCGATTCCGTCGGCCGAACGCGCCGCACGCTTGCCGGTCCGCCTCGGTCAACCCATATCCGGCCTATGTTGAAGGTCGCGCCAATCCTGATGCTCGTCGCCAGCGGGCTCGTTGTGTGGCTGTTCTCCAACTGGCGGTTGTCGCGCAAACTCGACCAAGAATCGACGCCATTGACCGATCCGATCGTGAAGGCCCATGTCGCCAGCCTTGCCCATGCGCTCGAGCTGGAGCGGATCGCGGTGCATGTACATGAAATGCCAGTCCTGAACGGGCTGGCCGCTCCGGACGGCCGGGTGTTCGTAACTCGTGGTTTTTTGGACTCCTATAAGCAGGGAAAGGTTACGGCCGAAGAGATCGCATCGGTCGTGGCGCACGAGTTGGGTCATGTCGCACTTGGTCACGCCCGCCGACGGATGATCGACTTTACCGGCCAGAACGCAATACGCGTGGCGCTGGGCATGGTGCTGAGCCGGTTCATTCCCGTCATCGGCTTTTGGATTGCCAATCTCGTCGCCGGGCTGGTTGCCGCGCGCCTGTCGCGCCAGGACGAGTTCGAGGCCGATGCATATGCGGCCGCCCTGATGACCAAGGCCGGCCTGGGCACCGAGGCGCAGAAATCGATGTTTGCCAAGCTGCGGCGCCTGAATGGGCGGGTCGGGGGCGCGCACGGGCAGCCGGCCTGGCTGATGAGCCACCCGCGGATCGACGATCGCATCGCGGCGATCGAGCGCCTGGAACGGCAATGGGCCAAGGATCTGCCGACCACCTGATCGACGGGTCCGACCGGCCGGTGCTGTTGGCTTGAATTGACATAAACCATTTCTGACATAACCATGCGGCCGAGAGGACTGACTCGCCGCCCGCCTGGGTTGCCGGGGCTCGGCATGCGTGGCAGGCCTCGGCATGAGGCTGCTGGGAGAGACGCCTGTGGGAATAGAGCCCGTCGGACCCTTGGCTGCGGAAGGCGGGCCGCTCAAGACGCTCATCTACACGAGCCGGGCGACCATGCCCTTCGATCCGCCGGTGCTGGAAAGGCTTGTCGATGCCGCCCGAGCCCGAAACGGGAGCGAAAACGTCACCGGCCTGATTGTCTTCGACGAGGGGCGTTTCCTGCAATGGCTGGAAGGGCCGGCACCGGGGCTGGATCGAATCGCCGGGTCGATCCGGCGCGATCCGCGACATCGCGACATTACGGTGCTGCGCCATCAGGACGCCGCCGCGCGGACGTTTTCGAGCTGGGATATGCGGCTTGCCCTGCGGGGCGGCAAGGCTGGGCCGCTGGCCAGCCGCGCGCTTTTGCCGCCCGATGCGCTTATCGAGCGGCTGATGCATCGGCCCGACGAGGCGGCCAAACTGATGCCGCAGCTTGCCGATGGCGCTGAGACCTTGGCGGGGCCGCCGGTGCCGCAACAGGCGCCGCCGCCGTTCCCAGCGGCCGACATCCTGCCGCGCTTGTGCGCGCGAATTGCCGGCGCGCCGGGTCGACCCTGGCGGATGCTGCGCGACAGAAAGCCCGAAATCCTGTTGCAGGCGCTTTTGAGCGATGGCTGGGACACTGGGCATGGCAAGCATGGCGAAGGTGGCCTGCTGCCCACGGTGCTCTTGCTTGAACGCAGCGCGGCCTGTCTGGGCGATGCGGTCAAGGCCAAATCCGTCGATGCATCGCAAACGGCCGTCGCGCTGGCCCGGATGCAAGGCATGCTGCGCCGGGCTGCCGCGCGTCAGGCGGCACCGCGCTGGACCCCGGTGCAACCGCCCGGCACTGCGCTGGTCGCCCATCTTCCCGGCGCCCCCGATTTCCTGGGGCCGCTGATGAAAACGGCGCTCCTGCGCCTTGCCGGATGGGAGGTGGCGCTGGATCTTGAGGCGGACATGCCGCAGCTTGAAAAAGCGCTTGCAGCCATCCGGCCCGACATTTTGGTGCTGACGACCGGCCAGATCTATGTTGATCGATCCGCCTTGCCCGCGCTCGGCAGGATGGTCGCGCGGCTGCGCGCGGCAACGCGCGGGCTTTGCCCGCCCATTGTTCTTGGCGGTCGGATCTTTGCCGACGCGACGACCGATTGGAAAGCGCTCGGCGCGGATGCGGCCTGCGGTTCGGCAGTGCGCATTCTCGCCGTCGCCCGCACCCTTGCCGAAATACGCGCCAGCGGCCGCACGGATAGATCGGAGACCGATCGGCAGCAGATGCCGGCCTAGGCCGCCACGCGCAGCATGGCCCGGTTGACCGTCGCCCTTGTCGGACTGTTCGCCATCCTCTACGCCATCCTGCAGATCGACGGCGTTTCGGCGCCGCTGGAGATCAAGCGCGTCAGCATCGGCTCGATCCCGGCCACCCTTCGACGGCTTCCCAGCGCCCGCCCTGCCCCGGTCATCGTCATCGCCCACGGGTTTGCGGGATCGCGGCAGTTGATGGCGCCCTTTGCCGTCACCCTTGCACGGGCCGGCTATGTTACGCTGAGCTTCGACTTTCCGGGCCATGGCCGCAACCCATCGCCGATGGTGCTGGTCGACGACGATGCCACAGCCGCGTTGCTTGCCGCCCTTCAGGCCGTCGTCGGGGAGGCCCGCGCGCGCTACGAAGGCGACGGCCGGGTCGGCGTTCTGGGTCATTCGATGGCGGCTGACATCGTTGTCAGAGCGGCTATCGCCGATCCTGAAATCGCCGGAACGGTCGCCGTCTCGATGTTCTCGCAGGCGGTGACCGCCGAGGCGCCGGGCAACCTGCTGATGCTTGTCGGCGCCTGGGAAACGCCGCTGGTCGCGGAAGCGTTGCGCGTCCTGCAGCTGGCCGCCGGCCCCGAAGCTGCGCGCGATAGGATCTATGGCAGCACCGCCGCGCAGCAGGCGCGCAAAGTGGTGGTCGTCCCCTCAACAGAGCATGTCTCGGTGCTTTACAGCAGCCGAAGTCTGAGCGAGGCGCGCGACTGGTTCGACCTGGTCTTTACCCGCACATATCCCTTCCGGGCGGATACCCGCGGGCCATGGGTGCTGCTACTTCTTGCCGGGGTGGTGGCGCTGGGCTGGCCGCTGTCCCATCTCTTGCCGCGCGGCGCTCGGCGTGACCCTGGCACCCTTAAAAGCGGCTGGCGGGCCATTCTTATCCCCGCCATTGCCACGCCGCTAATCCTATGGCCGGTGCCCACGGATTTTCTCGACATTCTGGTTGCCGACTATCTGGCCCTGCATTTTGCCCTTTACGGCATTATGCTGGCCGCCCTTCTCTTGCACGCTGGCGTATGGCGCGCCGCCTGGCCTGGACCGAAAGCCGTCCTGTCCGGGCTTGCCGCGTCGGTGTTCTGCATCCTGGGCCCGGGCCTGGCACTCGATAGTTATGTGGCGAATTTCATGCCCCATGCGGGCCGTTTGCCGCTGATAGCCGTCCTGGCGCTGGGAACACTGCCCTATACCCTGGCCGAGGAGGCGCTGATCCGCGCCCCTGGCGCCGCCTGGTGGACCGGTCTGCTCAGCAAGTTCGCGTTTCTGCTCAGCCTTGTCGCAGCCATCGCGCTCGATCTGGAAAACCTCTTTTTCCTGATCATCATTCTTCCCGTCATCGTGCTGTTCTTCCTTGTCTATGGGCTGATCGGACGCTGGATTTTCGCAAGCACCCGTCACCCGGTGGCGCCGGGCCTTGCGCTGGGGCTTGCCTTTGCCTGGGCGCTGGGGGTCACCTTTCCGCTTGCAGGGTAAGCCTGCGCCGTGGCGTCGTTGCGCAAGATCGGTTAAAAACCCGGTCGATATCGGGAGATCCCTTATTCTCAAAAGTCCCCTGAAAAAACTGATCCTGGGCACCGCGCTGGCGCCGCTCGCGCGCCGCCTTTTGGCGTCGATCGGGCGGCTGCGCTTTGCCTCTTCTTCGATGTATTGGGAGCGGCGCTATAAACATGGCGGCACTTCTGGTGCCGGGAGCACAGGTCGGCTTGCCGCGTTTAAGGCCGAAATTCTGAACGGATTTGTGGCCGAGCAAGGTATCTCGACCGTGTTGGAATTCGGGTGCGGCGACGGTCAACAGCTGGGCCTCGCACGCTATCCCGACTATACCGGGGTTGATGTGGCGCAAAGCGTTGTCGCCGCCTGTCGGGCCCGCTTTGCACAGGATCCGACCAAGCGGTTCACCACGCTGGAGGCCTATGATGGCCGCAGCGCGGCGCTGACCCTTTCGCTCGACGTCATCTATCATCTCGTCGAGGATGCGGTGTTCGAAGCGCATATGGCGCAGCTTTTCGACGCGGCCGAGCGATTTGTCATCATCTACGCCTCTGACTATGCCGAACAGCCGGTCGAGGTGCATGTCCGTCATCGCCGGTTCTCCGACTGGGTTGCCGCGCACCGCCCGAATTTTCGGCGTTTCGCCCATATCCCGAACCGGTATCCGTTTGACGCGCGTAACCCCGACGAGACATCCTTTGCCGATTTCCACGTCTATGCGCGCATGCAAGATGGTTGAGGCGTCTGGCGGGAACAACCAACAGGACAGGGCGACGAGGTGCGCATGAGGGCAAGGCTAGCGAGCTTTACGCAGGATGGCCGGGCCGGCTATGGCCTGGTTGTCGAGGATGGGTTGGTCGCGCTGAGCGCCCCGCGCTGGGCCGATTTGAGCGCCGTGGCGGCCGATGGCGCCCTGGCCGAACTGGCGGCGTCGGGGGCTGGGCGGGCGCCCGATCTCGCCCCAGGCACATTTCGGTGGGAGATCCCGCTGCCGCGCCCAGGAAAGATCATCTGCGTCGGCGTCAATTTTCCCGATCGCAATGCCGAGTATAAGGACGGGGCTGAGGCGCCGCCCAACCCCTCGCTCTTTGTCCGCTTTCCCGAGAGCTTTACCGGCCATGGCCAGCCGCTGATCCGGCCGCGCGCCTCGCAACAGCTTGACTATGAAGGCGAGATTGCGGTGGTGATCGGCAAGGCTGGGCGGCATATCGCCCCGGCAGACGCGCTGAGCCATATCGCGGCCCTGACGCTGGTCAATGAAGGCACGCTGCGCGACTGGGTGCGGCATGCCAAGTTCAACGTCACCCAGGGCAAGAACTTCGACCGCTCCGGCGCCATGGGACCTTGGCTGGTGCCCTTTGAAGACCCCAGCCAGATCGCCGACATACGCCTGACAACCCGCGTCAATGGCGATCTGCGCCAGGAGGATCGCACCAGCCGCATGATCTTTCCGGTTCCCAAGCTGCTTTCTTACATCTCGACCTTCACCACGCTGAAACCCGGCGACATTGTCGTCACCGGAACGCCGACAGGCGCCGGCGCGCGCTTTGACCCGCCGGTCTGGCTGGCGCCCGGCGATTATGTGGTGGTCGAGGCGGACGGGATCGGGCGGCTGGAAAACGGCATCGCAGATGAGCGCTGAGGGTTGCCCCTTGGCTTGATCGCTTTGCAGCCCCGGCGCCAAAGCTGTAGGCGTTGGGGCTTCCGGGCTTCGGAGCTTCGGGGCCTTGGAGCTTTGGGGCCCTGGAGCTTTGGGGCTTCGCGTGCCGCGAAGTTTGCGATGGCCTTGGCAGGATTGCACCGCAGGGCCTTAAGGGCGTAGGGATAGAGCATGTCCTCCCGTCCCTTCGAGCCGTCTTCGACCCACCCATCATCGACCCGCCCGTCCCCCGCCGTCCCGTCCCCCGCCGTCCCGTCCCCCGCCGTCCCGTCAACATTCGATCCTGCGTCCTCCGATCCCGTGCCGCATGACGTCTACGCGCCGCCCGACGGGCCGCTTTCGGTTCTGCATGCCGACCGGCATGTGTTGGTTTTGGAAAAACCCGCAGGCCTCTTGACCGTTCCGGGTCGCGGGCCGCATCTGGCCGACAGCCTGGCCAGCCGGGCCGAGGCTCTGTTCCCCGGCGCGCGCGTGGTGCACCGGCTCGACCGCGACACCTCCGGTGTCTTGGTCATGGGTCTTACGGTCGCAGCCCATCGCGATCTATCGCTTCAGTTTCAAAAGCGGCTCACAGACAAGCGCTATGCCGCGCTGGTGTCCGGCCACCCTGCCACCGCCTCGGGGCGGATCGAACGGCCGCTTGCCTTTGATCCCGACAACAAGCCGCGACAGAAGATCTGTTATGCGACCGGACGTATGGCAATCACCGACTGGGCGGTTGTGGGCTATGAAGGCGCTGCCACCCGCATGGCGCTGGTGCCGGTCACCGGGCGCAGCCACCAGCTTCGGGTGCATATGCGTGCGCTGGGCCATCCGATTCTGGGCGATCCGCTCTACGGATCGACCGTGGCCACGCCCCGCATGATGCTTCATGCCCAGACCCTTGGATTCACCCATCCCGCGCATGGTCGGCCAATGCAATTCACCGTGCCGGCGCCCTTCTAGCCGCGGCTCTTTGCCCGGCTCTTAGCGCGGCTCTCGGTTCGGCTCTCGGCGCGGCCGACCGACCGACGCGCAGGCTCAGAGCCGGTCGCGCAAGCTGTACCAGATCATGCCCAGCATCATCAGCGCATGGCGGTACCGTGTGCCGCCTGGAAAAGGCGGACGAGGCAGGGCAGCCATCACATCCCAGCGTTCGGCCTGCCCGGCGACGGTTTCGGCTGCGATGGCGCCGGCCATGGTCGCCATGGCGACGCCCGAACCGGAAAACCCGCCGATAGACAGCATTGTGGGCGCGACGCGCAGAAAATTGGGAAGCCGTGATCGGGTTATGCCCAGCGTGCCGCCCCAGCTATGGGTGATCGCATAGGGTTCCAAATACGGAAAAATCTCCAGCATGCGCTGCCGGCCGCTGCCGCTCATATCCTTTGGGAAGCGGTAGCCGTAGCTCTCGCGGCCGCCAAACAGCATCCGCCGATCCTCCGACAGACGAAAGTACCGGACCACGAAGCGCGTGTCGCAGATCGCGATATCGCCTGGAATGCAGGCTTGCGCGACATACTCGGGCAGCGGTTCGGTCGCAACGATGTAGGAGTTGATCGGCAGCACCCGCGCCGCCGAGGCTGCGTCAAGCTCGCCAATATAGCCATTGCAGGCGAGGATCACATGCTCGGCCAGGATCTCGCCGGCCTCGGTGATTACCCGGTTGGGGCTGCCCGATTGCAGGGCGCGGACCCGGCTCGCTTCATGGATGGTGGCACCCGCATCCAGCGCCGCGCCGGCCAGGCCCTGCGCATAAGCGAGCGGGTGGAGATGGCCCGATGCGAGGTCCAGAATGCCGCCCGAATAAGCGGTGGAACCGATGGTGTCGCGAACCTCTGCGGGCGTCAGGTAGCGCGCGCTGTGATAGGCGTAGTCACGCTGCAGCTTGGCGATATAGGCCTGGGCCTCGCGGTCGAAGCGGCGGCGATGGTTGAGCTCGGCCAGGCCTGGTTTGTAGGCGCAGTCGATGGCGTGCCGATCGATCAGCGCGCGGACCAGATCGGCCGCATCGATGCCGATTTGGAATGCGGCCCGGGCGTGGCTCTGTCCGACCAGTGCCTCTAGGGTCACCTGATCGACCCGCTGCCCCGCGGCGACCTGCCCGCCATTGCGTCCGGATGCGCCCCAGCCCACGCGATGCGCCTCCAGCACCCGCACCGCGTAGCCCCGTTCGGCAAGGTGCAGCGCGGCCGACAGCCCGGCATAGCCGGCGCCCACAACGCAAATATCGGCACGCCCATCGCCGGCAAGCGCGGGAAGCGGCGGAAAAGCCGGGGCGCTGTCGGCATACCAGCTTGGCGCATGCTGGCCGTCGATATCGTTGAGGTTCAAAAGATCGACGCTCATGGCAGATCGGACGGGATCGCGCGTGTTTGCGCCGGCATGCGCGAACCCCGTCCTCCACCGGGTCTTCGAGGTATTCGGGCCGTTCGAGGCGGCGGAGGCGGCGGAGGCGGCGGAGGCCGTGTTCGCCTTTTGCGCGCTCGGGACGCGCCGGCGCGCCCGACCCGCTGCAAACCGCACCCTGCCCGGCTTGCGCGGGGCTCGCAGCCAGGCGCCAATCCGCATGAAGGCGAAGCCGGAATGCCAGACGGTGTCGCGGCGCGACAGCGGCGCGTCCGCCTGGTTAGCCGCCGCGCCGAAGACGGGCTAGACATTCAATAGCAGATGTTCGCGCTCCCAAGGGCTGATCACGCGCATAAATTCCTCGTATTCGGCGTATTTGACCTGCGCATAAACCTCCACGAACTCCGCGCCGAGCACGCCGGCGAGGTCTGCCGATTGGCGCAGCGCCTCGATCCCGTCGAGCACCGAATAAGGCAGATCCCGTGCGCGGGTATAGCTGTCGACCTCGGTGGCGACCTTGGCCCGTGGTGCCACGTTTTGCGTCATTCCCAGATACCCGCAGGCCAGACAGGCCGCGAGCGCGAGGTAAGGGTTGGCATCCGCGCCGACCACACGGTTCTCGATCCGACGCGCCTGCGGTCCCGAGCGGGGCAATCGCAGCCCGGTGGTGCGGTTGTCCTCGGCACAATCGAGGTTGATCGGCGCGGCCATGCCGGGCGTCAGCCTGCGATAGGAGTTCACATAAGGTGCCGCAAGCGCGATGGCATCGTGAAAGTAGCGCTGCTGGCCGCCCACAAAACCGTCATGCAAGGCCGAGGGGCTGCCATCCTGGCGCGAGAACACATTGCGGCCCGCGCCGTCGGTCACGCTCATGTGGATATGCATCGCCGAGCCCGGCTGCTCGGAATAGGGCTTGGCCATGAAGGTTGCATAGCAGCCGCAGCGCAGGGCCGCCTCGCGGATCAGCCGCTTGAACAGAAAGATTTCATCGGCGAGTTTGACCGGATGGCCGTGAATGGTGTTGATTTCCAGCTGGGCGGCGCCGGATTCCTGGATAATCGTATCGATGGCCAGGTTCTGCGCATCGGCATAATCGTAGATCAGCTCGATGACCGGCTCGTACTCGTCGACGGCAGAGAGCGAAAAGGCCTGGTTGCCGTGGCTTTGCCGGCCCGACCGGCCGAGCGGCGGCTCCAGCGGCAGATCGGGGTCCGTGTTGGGCTGGGTGAGGTAGAATTCAAGCTCGGGCGCCACGACCGGTGTCCAACCCTGAGCGGCGTAGAGATCGCAGACCTGACGCAGCACCTGGCGCGGTGCCAGCGGGTAGGCGTTGCCTTCGTGGTCGACCACATCATGGATGATCGACAGGCTGACATCCGTGGCCCAGGGCACCGCCCTGCTGGTGGCATAGTCCGGGACGAGCACCAGATCCGGGTCGGTATGCAGGATCGGACCGGCATTTTCGACATACCCGCCATTAATCGTTGCATAGAAGATCGAGGTGGGCAGCCGCACGCCCGGTTCGCGCAGGAACTTTGCTGTGGGCATCACCTTGCCGCGTGCGATGCCGGCTAGATCGGGGGTAACGCATTCGATCTCCTCGACCCGGTTCGCCCGCACCCAGCTGCGCAGGCCCTCGGCATCGTCGCGCGCAAGCTCGGGCGAGGCGATGAGGCTCAACGGGGTGGCGCTGGGCGTGACGGTCATCTGCGGCGCTTTGCGGTCATGCCTGCTCCTAACATGTCGCTGCGGTTCGGCGAAAGGGCATGAAACCCCCGCCGCAGGCAGCGCGTTCTCAAGCGGGCGGCGCGACAGCCGGCGCGCTATGTTTGGATGTTCGGCCCGCGCCGCGCTGCATCCTTTGCGCCCGCGACGCCCGAGGGCGACGGCTGCGATCGCAGCGCCGATTGCCCGATTGTCGCGACGGCGATGCCGGTTGGGCAGGCTGTGCGGGTCGCTTGTCAAAGCGGTTGCGCACGCTGCCCAAAAAGCCGCCCGCTTTCCGCCTTCCGACCGCCGCCACCGGTTTTTTACGATCCCAGCTCGTTCCCCAGACCTGCACGGGCCTGGGCAACGAATGCGGCGAGCGTGGCGCGCTGACGCCTGTCGGGATCTGCCGCAACCGCCTCGATCCAAGAAGTAAAAGCGCTGTCGAGCATGGGCCACTCGTGATCAAGGATCGCATACCAAGCCGTATCGCGATTGCGCCCCTTGTAGTGCGTGGCCTGGCGGAAAACGCCCTCGAAACGAAAGCCCAGCCGCTCTGCCGCCCGGCGCGACCCCGCATTAAGCGCATCGCACTTCCACTCATAGCGCCGGTAGCCCAGCGCGAAGGCCCGCGCCATCATCAGATGCATCGCTTCGGTGGCCAGCGGGCTACGCTGTAGCGCCGGGCTGAAATTGATGTGGCCCACCTCGATGCTGCCCGCTTGCGGTGCGATCCGAAGATAGCTGGCCAGCCCCAGCGCCAGGCCGGTCTGCCGGTCGAGAATTGCAAAAAAGAGCGGATCAGCGCCGAGGGCCTGCGCCTCCATCCAGCGGGTCAGCCCGGCAACATCCGCGAACGGGCCATAGGGCAGATAGGTCCAGATGCGGTCCTCGACATCGGCGGTAAAAGCCTCGAAAAGCGCCTCGGCATGCTCTGTAGGGTCAAGCGGTTCGAGCCGCACAAAGCAGCCCTCGATGGGTTGGCGGGGCGGCGGTGACGGCGGTATCCAGCCTGTCATCGGCGCGCCGACGGGCTGGCCGAGCCGGTTGCGCCGCGCCCTCGCATCGCGCTTGAGCGTGAGGGGTTGGCCGGCGATGACGCACACAACCTCATCGGCCATCGCGGCAACAGTCTGGTTCACGCGCCCCGCCGCATCCCGGAAGGCGCGGGCCAGCGCATTCTCCGGCACGATACCGGCGCCGACCTCATTGGTCACCAGTACGACCGGCATCTTCTGCTCGGCAAGCGTTCGGCACAACCCCTCCAGCGCCGCCCGCCAGTCCTGACCGGCCAGCATCAGATTGCTCAACCAAAGGGTCAGGCAGTCGACCAGACGCGGCGCTGTGTCCGATCCCGACAGCGCCCCGGAGAGATCGCGCGGCTCCTCCAGGCTCTGCCAGCCCAGTCCGCGGCGGGCCTTGTGTTCGGCGATCCGCCGGACCATCTCCGCATCGCCCGCTTCTGCTGTGGCGATGTAGATCCGCGCCGGCCCCAGCGCCTCGACCCGCTTCTCGGCATAGGCGCTCTTGCCCGATCGCGCCCCACCTGTGATCAGCACCGTCTGCGTCATCGCGCCACCCATCTGCCATGTTCGGGGACGGCCTTGTCCTCGGCCCGGCAACCTGCCATGCAATCGCGCACGAACCAAGCGTCGACGGGATCGCCAGGCCATGACAACCATCACCGTCTGCACCACCTGCCGGATGCCCGAACGCAGAAAAGAACCCGCTGGCGCCCCGGATGGCGCGGCGTTTTTGGCCCATATCGCGACCTTGGCGCCGGAGGGCGTTTCGGTCCGAGGCGCCGCCTGCCTGATGGGATGCGCACAGGGCTGCAATGTTGCAATCGCAGCGCATGGCAAGCTGACATATGTGCTCGGTCGGTTTGACGGCACCCGGAGAGATGCCGAGGCGATCGCCGCTTATGCTGCGCTTTACGCGCAAAGCGCGGTCGGCCAGGTACCCTTTCGCCAATGGCCGCAGGGTGTGACGGGGCATTTCATCGCCCGCATCCCCCCTTTGGACGAGACGAGCTGAGCCGCGCGATGCCCGCCGTGATGCCCGCCGTGATGCCCGCTGCGATGCTCCTTGCGCTGGCGATCGATCTGGCGCTGGGCTGGCCAAATCGTTGGGTCCGGCAGATTGGGCATCCGGTGATCTGGCTGGGCCATCTGATCGCCACCCTGGATCGTCGGTGGAATCGCCCGGACCGGTCTCAAACCGAACGGCTGGTGCTGGGCGGTCTGGCCACAGCGCTGGTGGTCCTGGTCGCCATGCTGCCCGCATTCCTGGTCCTGTGGGCGCTGCCAGCGGGCTGGCCTGTGCTGGTGGCAACCGCGATCCTGGCCTGGCCGCTGGTTGCAGCCCGCAGCATGGCCGACCACATCCAGGCCGTGGCAGAGCCGCTTGCGATCGGCGACACGCTCGGTGCCCGACGGGCGGTGTCGATGATCGTGGGGCGCGAGACGGCCATGCTGGACGACGCCGCCATCGCGCGCGCCGCGCTCGAAAGCCTGGCCGAGAACGCCTCGGACGGGATTGTCGCACCGCTCTTCTGGGGCGCGGTTTTGGGCCTGCCGGGTATTGCCGCGTACAAGGCGATCAACACGCTCGACAGCATGATCGGCCATCGCACAGCGCAGCATCACGCGTTCGGCCGCGTTGCGGCCCGGCTCGACGATGCGGTCAACCTGGTGCCGGCCCGGCTGACCGCGGGGATCTACGCGCTGCTCGCGCCGCGCCCTTTGGCGGCTTTGCGGGCGATGTGGCGCGATGCCGGGCTCCACCGCTCACCCAATGCCGGCTGGCCCGAGGCTGCGATGGCGGCAGCGCTGGGGGTTCGCCTGTCGGGGCCGCGCAGCTATGGCCTGGGCATGCGCGATGAGCCCTGGGTCAATGCCGGGGCGCGCGATCCGTCCGCGGCCGATCTGCGCGCCGGCCTCGCCCTGTCGGCACGGGGTCTGGTGCTTCTGGCGGGCCTGCTGGCGGTGGTGTCGGTGGCCTTGGGGGTCTGACTTCAAGCGCGGACCGGGTCGTGAAGGAACCGCTTCCGCGACCCGCCGAGCCCATCTCGCAGGGTCGCTCAAGTCACCATTCCACCTCCGCACCGCAAGCTCTTTCGAGCGCATGCGTCGTCGATTTGGTTGGCCTCTATTGCGGGCGCGGCAATGCGAACGCGTCCGTAGCCCCGCCAAATCTGAAGGCTTGCAGCAATTCGAAGAACCGATCCCAGGCGGCATCGGCATCTGCTGTGTTTTCCTCGATTGAGATGGCAAAACCACGCGCGCCCGACCACTCAAATTCTTCGTATAGCCAATCAGAGAAGTCTCTAGGATCAAAAAAACGACCTTCATATTCCTCCTTGATTTCATTCATACCGAGGCAAGTGCAATATCCCCAGAGAAGTGTTTCCAACTTGCGAAGCGATTTATCGCCTATGTACATCCCTGGGCGCTCCTGTATAAGATCAATAAAACTATATATATTTCGCATCAGTACATCTCCTATTTCCTATTTGACGATTTTAATATATATAATCTGAATGAATTGCTCAAGATCAAAAACATGTACTTGGCATTCGACGCAAGCTCCCAAGTTTTCGAATACGACTGGAACTGAGGTCTTCCACTCGATGATCGTGGAGGAGCCGAGATCCCTGTCGCTTGCGCGCAAAGCCGCGACACGCCGTCTTTAGGGTCAGCGCAGCGGGATCGGGCCACCGGATTTCAGCCGCTCCATCACAATCTGGCTCTGCACTCGGCTGACGGCCTTGTGCGGCAGGATGACCTCCTGCACCAGCCGGTTCAGCGCCGCCAGATCGGCACACATGACCTGCAGCAGATAGTCCGACGCACCGGTCAGGGTCCAGGCGGCGACAATCTCTTCCGCGCCGCTGATCCGGCTGACGAAATCGGCAACCTGCCCGCGCTCATGCGTGGCCATAACCACCTGGATGAAGGCCTCGACCCCGATGCCGACCCGGGCGGTATCAAGCTCCGCCCGATAGCCGCGAATGATCCCGGTCTGTTCCATCCGCTGGCGGCGCCTTGCGACCTGGCTGGCCGAAAGATGCACCTGCTCCGACAACTCTTGTGCGGTTAGCCGCGCATCCGCCTGCAACAGGCGCAGGAGGGCGGCATCGATTCGGTCGGGCGTTTCATCGGTCATGCAAAAACTATGCACACATGGCCGATCTAGCGCTAGATCCGCGCATGTTGCTGTGCGTGAGACTGAATTTTGCGCGCTGTCCGCATCGCTTTGCCTGCAGACAGGCGTTCAACCCCAGCAAGGAGGAGTTCGCCATGGGCCCGTTTCCGCATGATGCGCCGCCTGCCACGATCAGCGCCGCCAATCCCGCCGGCACCGACGGTTTCGAATTCGTCGAATTCGCGCATCCCGAGCCAGCCGAGCTGGAGGCGCTTTTCGCGCGCATGGGTTACCAGAAAACCGCCAAGCACAAGACCAAGGCGATCACGCTGTGGCAGCAGGGCGACATTACCTATGTGCTGAACGCCGAGCCAGGTAGCTTCGGCACTCGGTTCGTTGCTGCACACGGACCTTGCGCGCCGTCCATGGCTTGGCGTGTGGTCGATGCCCAGCACGCCTTCGCGCATGCGGTAGCCAAAGGCGCGAAACCCTATGAGGGCGACGACAAAGTGCTCGATGTGCCGACCATCCAGGGTATCGGCGGCAGCCTGATCTATTTCGTCGAAACCTATGGCGCGAAGGGTTCACCCTATTCGGCCGAGTATGAATGGCTGGACGGCGAAAACCCCAAGCCGGGCGGTGTCGGCTTCTACTATCTCGACCATCTCACCCACAATGTTCAGCGCGGCAATATGGATGTCTGGTTCGGTTTTTATGCGGACATCTTCAATTTCAAGGAGATCAAGTTCTTCGATATCGAAGGCAAGATGACCGGGCTTTTCTCGCGCGCGTTGACCTCGCCTTGCGGTCGCATCCGCATCCCGATCAACGAAAGCAAAGATGAAAGCAGTCAGATCGAGGAGTATCTGCGCGAATATGGCGGCGAGGGCATTCAGCATATCGCTGTTGCGACCGAGGACATCTATGCCGCGACCGATGCGATCCATGACCGCGGGCTCGCCTTCATGCCGCCACCGCCGATGACTTATTACGAGATGAGCCATGACCGGGTGAAGGGTCATGAGGAGCCGATCGAGAAGATGGTCAAGCATGGCATTCTGATCGACGGCGAGGGTGTGCTGGGCGGCGGCGAAACGCGCATTCTGCTGCAGATCTTCTCCAAGACGGTGATCGGCCCGATCTTTTTCGAATTCATTCAGCGCAAGGGCGACGACGGGTTCGGCGAAGGCAATTTTCGCGCGCTCTTTGAATCGATCGAACAGGATCAGATCAATCGCGGTGTAATCGGAGCGCGCAGCGCAGCCGAGTAACATCGACCCAGTCTTGGCCACGCCGCTCAGGCGGCGCGGCCTAGCGCCGTCCGCGGATCAGCATAGCCGCGAGATTGAGTGTCAGGGCGACCAGAACGATCAGCAAAAGCAGGGCCGATGCGCTTTCCAGCTCGCCGGCCCGGATTGCGTCGAAAAGGGGTGCACCCAACCCGCCGGCGCCGACGAGCCCGGCCAGGACCGCGCGCGACAAAGCGCGGTTGAGGCATTCCCAAACGGCCTGGCCCAGATCGGCGCCGATCTGAGGCCAGAGCGCAAAGCGAAGTCGCTGTAAGCCCAACGCGCCGGCGCTGGCCAGCGCATGCGCCATGGCATGATCGGCCGCGTTTAAGGCCGCTGAGACACGCAGGGTCAGGGCCGGAACCCCGCTGACGGCAATAGCAATCAGGCCGGCGCGATAGCCGGGGCCCAGCGCGAGCACCATCAGGGCGGCAACGGCAAGCCAGGGCACCGCGCCCAGCGCCACCAGCATTGCCCGGGTGATAAGGGCAAGGCCGCGCGAGCCGAAGGGTCGGTTGAGGCAAAAAAGCAGAAGGCTGGCAGCAAGCCCGCTCAACAGCGCGGCCGCTATCGCCACCGCGACGGTCTGCAAAAGCAAGGGCAGGGCATCGATCCAGACCGAAAAATCCGGCCGCAGCAGCCCGGCAGCCAGCGGTATGAGCCCGATGCCCGGCGCAGTCGGGTCGAAGCTGATCGGACCCGTTTGCGCTGCCGCACGGGACAAGTCCAGCCCCAGCATGCCTGCCCCCGACATGACCCAGATCAGCAGACGACCCGCAGCGCTCGTTGCCGGGTGGCCCGTTGCGTTCCGGCGCTGGCCCGACGGATCAGACAACCAGACGCAGGCCCGAGGCGCCCGCCGCCATGCCTTCGCCTGCCCCGAGACGCACCAGCGACCCGCGCTGCTGCACCGACAGGGTCTCGACCGGGCTGCTGAAGGCGATGCCGCCGGCCCGCATCAGCACCACCCGGTCGGCACGGCGCATCGCCAGGTCGGCGTGATGGCAGGTAAAGACCAGCGGAATGCGCCGCTGGCGCGCAAGCTGGCAGAGCAGCGCGATCTGATCGGCCTCGGCGCGGCGCGGATCCGCGCTACCCCGTGGCGGTGCCTCGGCCAGCAACAGGCGCGGCTCTTGCGCCAGGGCGCGGGCCAGGGCGATGCGCCGTTGGGCATCGGCATCGAGGCTGCCGGCACGGCGGTTGGCAAGCGGTTTAAGCTGTAGCGCGCCGATGCATTGCGCCACACGTGCGCGGTCGCGGGCGGAGCTTCGCCCGAGCACGGAGGCCAGCACCGATTGATGACCGAGCCGGCCCAGCATCACATTTTCCCAAACGCTGCGCTGCGGGTCCAGCGCCGGCTGCGCGGGTAGATAGGCAACCCGGCGCCGATGCCGACGCGGTGCTTGGCCGGTTTTGGGCAATGGCTGCGCCAGCACAATCGCCGTGCCGTTCCAACCGCGCAGCTGCCCGTTAAGAAGGTGGAGCAGCGCATGCCTGCCGGAGCCCCGCGCGCCCAACAGCGCAACATGCTCTCCGTCATGCAGGATAAGCCGCACGTCGCTCAGCCGCCCCGACAGGGCGCCCCCCGCCTCGCCGGCCCAGCTTACTCCGCGCAGAACCGCCGCGACCGGTGCCGCGTCGCGAAACGGTTCAGCCCGGTCCTGCATGATGCATCTCCGACACGGCCCGATCCCCAACGCTGCCCAGTTTTCAACTCTTCGTCATGGAGACTAAAACGAACCTTGTGACCGATCAATCCCGTCGCAGGCCGGCTGGTGCGGTCGATCCTGCGAATGCCACCCATTGCCCGGTCCGCATTGCCCGGTCCGTATTGCCCGGTCCGCATTGCCCTGTCCGAAGCCGCCCGCACCCTGATCGCCGTATCAGGGCCTGCGCGCCAAGGCGGGTTGCACTGGCTGTATGGGCTGCGCTGGCCCATCGGACCGGGTGACAACCGCCCGGCTGCCGCGACTGCATGCGCACGCGGATCGACAATGCGCTCATGCCGCGCGGGGTTGTCGGAACGGAAACCCGCTCGTCCTTGCCGCCGCTTAAACCCCTCGCCAAGGCCGGCAGGCCCCGGCAGCTTACGCAACGCAGCCGCTACCGGCCATCGACGAACGTCAAGCCAGAGGGTTTGCTGCGGCAGATCCGTTGCCCGGTTCTAGCGACACATGACGTCCGTTCCATGCCAGACCGCATGCGCATGCTCGTAGATCGCCTCGACCTCGTCTCGGCTGGGATCCTCGCCCATCGCGATCAACACCGCATGCAGCGCGTTTGCCAAGAAGAGGGTCGCGATCGCGTTGGGGGTTTGGGGAAAACGGTCCGGATCGGCCCGCACGACGATCGCGCTGGCCCACACGCCTGCCAGGCCGGCGGGCTCAGCGCGACCGGTTAGCACCGTCCGGTCGTCCGGCAAGCGGTACACATGCCGGACCTGGCGCAACGCTGTCAGCGCCTGCGCCCAGTCCGCCGCGGTAGGCGCACGACCCAGAGCATCGCGGACCGCATCCGTCAACAGATTGCGCAGGGCCCGATTGTCCTCGAACCGGTCCGCCCAGTCGCGGAACGCTGCGCGCGGCCCGGTCTTGCCCTCGGCGGCCGCCTTGATCCGCTCGCCCAGAATCTGGGTGGATCGCTCGACGGAGCCCAGAAGCCCGGGCTCGACAAAGGTGCTGGGTTGCGGCTCACGACAGATCGCGGGAAAATCCTGCGCCGCCAATGGGCCGGCAAGAAGGAAAAGACAAACCGTAACGGTCGGACGCATGGCACGCTCCAAAAAAATCTCGACCACCAAGACGCCCGAGCGATAGCGCGATGTCTCGGTCCGGGCCGTGTGCAACCGCACAAATCCTGGGGCTTGACCTTTGTCCGGCCCGCACCCTAGGCAGGCGCCGACAAGCATGACGGGGGACGGACCGATGACCAACACGCTTCTCATCCTTCCTGGCGACGGGATCGGCCCCGAGGTCATGGCTGAGGTGCGCAAGGTGATCAGGTGGTTCAACGATCGCGGGTTGCCCTTTCGCGTCGAAGAGGATCTCGTCGGCGGGATCGCCTATGACACCCATGGCAAACCCTTGAGCGATGCCACGATGGCCAAGGCCCAAGCCGCGGATGCGGTGTTGCTGGGCGCGGTCGGCGGGCCGAAATGGGACGATCTCGACTTCTCCGTCAAGCCCGAACGGGGGCTATTGCGGCTGCGCAAGGAGATGGATCTCTCTGCCAATCTGCGTCCTGCGCAGTGCTTCGATGCGCTGGCCGACTTCTCCTCGCTCAAATCCGAAATCGTGGCGGGGCTCGACATCCTGATTATTCGCGAGTTGACCTCCGGGGTCTATTTCGGCGAGCCGCGCGGGATCGTGAGCGAAGGCAACCAGCGGGTCGGCATCAACACCCAACGCTATACCGAGGGCGAGATCGCTCGGGTCGCGCGCGCCGCCTTTGCGCTGGCGGGCAAGCGCGCGGGCAAGCTCTGCTCGATGGAAAAGGCCAATGTCATGGAATCGGGGGTGCTTTGGCGCGAAGTGGTCACCGAGATCGGCCGCACCGAGTTTCCCGATATCGCGCTGAGCCATATGTATGCCGATGCTGGCGCCATGCAGCTTACCCGCTGGCCCAAGCAGTTCGACGTGATCGTGACCGACAATCTCTTCGGCGATCTTCTGTCGGATTTGGCGGCGATGCTGACCGGCAGCCTGGGCATGCTGCCCTCGGCCAGTCTCGGCGCGCCGATGGAAAATGGCCGGCCCAAGGCGCTTTACGAGCCGGTCCATGGCTCGGCGCCCGATATCGCGGGTCAGGGGAAAGCCAACCCGATCGCCTGCATCCTCAGCTTTGCGATGGCGCTGCGCTACTCCTTCGATGCCGGGGCGGAGGCGGACCGGTTGGAGCATGCGGTGCAGCGGGTTCTGGCCGGTGGTACGCGCACGGCCGATCTGATGGGCCCGGAGGGCGGGTCACCGATTTCGACCGCCCAGATGGGCGATGCCGTGCTGTCGGCGCTGGACGCCGGCTGACGCTGGGTGTCGCGGCGCGCAAGCGGGGCTTTCATCCTTGCTCCGCCGATCGGCGTCGGGCTTGCTGTCTGGCAAGAAACGACAGTCTGGCAAGAAGCGGAAGTCTGGCAAGAGGCTGCACAGCGCAGCGCCCGGCAGTCCGACGCGCAGCCGTCAGGGTTCGCTTATCCGCGATTGACGATGCGGCCGGTCCGGGACCGATCGGGAGGCGGGCGCCCGATCCCAACAAAGATGCGCTGCAATGGCCGCCTCAAGGGCGTGACCGGCATCCATGCGACAGTCCTGCATGGCGATAGCCGACACAGCAATACCGCTTGGAAGAGGCGCTTGCGCCGGACCCTGTGGGTACGACCCGCTCAGAACCGCTCCGCCCGCAAAACTTCGCAGGCCGAGATCGCGATCACCCCAATATGGCGCTCGACAACGGAGAACGCCGCTTCCAACAGCGCGTCCTTGCGATCCGGCTGGATGATGCAAACGACGGCCAGCATGCCGCCGGTGATCTGGCCCTCGCGGCTCCATGTGCCGGAGCGGCCCGAGCCGCCCTGTACCGGAAGGACCGTATAGCCCGTGACGCCGGCGGCTTCGATGGCATCGGTCAACCGCCGCGCCATCGGCGATTCGATCATGATTTCGACGCGAAGCGCTTGGTGCGTTTGCATGCGGTCACCCGGCGATCAGCCCGGCCGCCCAGACATAGATCGGGATGCCGATGGCGAGATTGAACGGAAAGGTAACGCCAAGCGAAAGCGTTAGGTAGATAGAAGGCTGCGCCTCTGGCAACGCCACCCGCATGGCGGCCGGAACCGCGATGTAGGAGGCCGAGGCCGACAGGGTCAGCAGCAGCACGGCACCGCCCAACGACAGGCCCAGCAAGGCGGCAAGTGCAAGGGCCAGAGCCGCCGAAATCAGCGGCATCGCCAGCCCGAAGAGGATGACGGGAAGCGAAAGTTGACGCCCGCTGGCCGCCATGCCGCGCCCCGCCACCAAACCCATATCGAGCAGGAACAGGCATAAGACGCCCTTGAAGGGGGCGTCAATGAAAGCAGAGATTTCGGCCATCCCGCTCGGGCCTGTCACCCAGCCGATCACGAATGCGCCGATCAGCAAAACGATGGAGCCGTTGAGAAAAATCTCGCGCCAGGTCTCGGCATCCATGCGTCCGGCCCCGCCAGGCCCTGCCGCGGCTTTGCCTGGCCCGCCCTGGCGGGCAACTAAAAACAGCGCGGTCAGGATCGCTGGGGTTTCCATCGCCGCGGCGACGGCCACCAGATAACCCTCATAGGCGATGCCGCTGCTCTCCAGCACCGAACTGGCCGCAACGAAGGTCACAATCGAGATCGAACCGTAATGGGCCGCAACCGCAGCGGCATCGATTGCCGACAGGCCCGAGACGGCGCGTAGGAGTCCAAAGGCGATGAACGGGATGACGGCGGACAGCAGAACGCCGGCGAGCAGGGCTGAGATCAGCGACGCGTCCAAGCCATGCTCGGCCACGCTGACCCCGCCTTTGTAGCCGATCGCAAACATCAGATAGAGCGCCAGCGCCTTGGCTGCGGCCTCCGGTACCGAGAGGCTGGAGCGTGCAAGCGACGCGACCAGCCCCAGCACGAAGAACAGCACCATCGGCGAGGTGAGATTGGCGATTGCGAGGTCCATCGCTACGCCGCGTCCTTGTCGACCTTACCGGGCTCGGCCATACCGGGCTCGGCAGCGCTGGGCGACCGCTTTGGCCCAGCCGATGGGGTGCAGGCCCTTGGGCAGGACGTCGATCGGCGCCCGTCATCGCGCGACTGCCCTGCCTTGGCCATGGCCCTGCCGAAACCCAGCCCAGCGCCAAACCCAGCTTGCGGGCCGGCCTGCCCCGCCGGCACCCTCATCGCCATGCCCGATCTACCTTCCTATCCGCTGCGTACCCAGCCCTGATCAGGCGTCCTAGTCACACCACGCAGCAGGATCAAGCGCTGCCGATTAACCAGAACCAAAAGAACGCGCCTAGCGAAGGCTGCCGATTTACCGCTGCGCAAGAGGCCTCTGCGACCCTGCATACCGGGTGAAGTGGGAGCTTTTGGCATGACTTCGAAGCTTGTGCGCTTGGACGCGCGGGACGAATACGGCGTGGACGGCGATGTGATCGCTGTGATGCGCAGTTCGCTCGGCGATGCTGAGCGCGAGGATATGATCGAGGATTCCGCTTTCCGGCTGGTCGAACTGCTCAGCCGGCTGGAATTCGCGCAGGCCGAGACGCGGCTTTCCGAGGTCGCGAGGCTGGCGCGCAGCATCGCCGAGCAATGCCAGCGCATCGGCCTCAAGCATATGGCTGCCGTCGCGCAAGATCTGACGCTTTGCGCGCAGCGCGCCGATGCCGCCGCCACGCATGCCGTGGCCGCCCGCCTGATCCGTATTGGCGAGGATGCGCTCTTTACCTTGACGCGATACATCGACTGACCCGGCCGTTATTGCGCACCGCCTGCGGGCCGGCCGACCGCCCAGGGAAAGGGCGGATCCTGAAAAAAAGCCCAGCGGAAGCTGCATCCGGGTTTTCTTTCCCGTCGCCTGTCGCCATGCGATTGCCACGCCGCGCCAATCGGATAGGCTCGGGCGGCTAGGGAAGCGAAGGAGAGCGCAATGCCGCCCGGATTTGCCAGCCTTGAGGACACGGCAGGGCAGGGCGGCCTTCCCATCGCCCTGGTGCCCGCCGCATCGGTCGAGGCGACCCTGGATGGGCTTTCGCCCCGCGCGGCGCGCTGGGCCCGCGCGCATGGTTTTGCGGGAAAGCTCGGCCAGACCCTGTGCCTGCCGGGACCGGAGGGCGACCCGGCGCGGGTTCTGGTCGGCTGGGGCGATGCTGCCGCCCGTCGGCGCGGCCGATTCCATCTGGCCGCGGCGCTGGGTAAGCTGCCGGCCGGGGTGTACGCACTCAACCCCGGTCTCGACCCCGCCGATGCTGCGGCCGAAGCGCTGGGATGGCTGCTGGAAAGCTACCGCTACGACCGCTATAAGAAGCGCGCGCCGGCGGGCGCTCGGCTTTTGCCGCCCCAAGGCGTCGATGCCGCGGCGGTCGAGCACCAGGCCAAGGCGGTTTGGCTGACACGAGATCTGATCAACACGCCGGCATGCGATATGGGTCCTGCGGCGCTGGAGGCGGCGCTCTGCGCGTTGGGCGCACGCTTTGGGGCCGATACGCGTGTCGTCTCCGGCTCGCGCCTCGAGGACGGCTTTCCGATGATCCATGCTGTCGGGCAGGCGGCCATACAGGCACCCCGGCTGTTAGAGTTGGTATGGGGCACGGCGGACGCGCCTAAGGTTACCCTTGTCGGCAAGGGGGTTTGCTTCGATACCGGTGGGCTCGACCTCAAGCCGGCCGCGGCCATGGGCCTGATGAAAAAGGACATGGGCGGCGCGGCCAATGTGATGGGGCTTGCACAGATGATCATGGCTGCCGCGCTGCCGGTCCGGCTGCGGGTGCTGGTTCCCGCGGTCGAGAATGCGGTCTCGGCGGCGAGCTTTCGGCCCGGCGATGTGCTGCGTGCGCGCAACGGCTTGACGGTGGAGGTCAACAACACCGATGCGGAAGGCCGGCTGGTGCTGGCCGATGCCTTGGCGCTTGCGTCCGAAGAGGCACCCGCGCTGATCTTATCGATGGCCACCCTGACCGGTGCGGCGCGCGTGGCCCTGGGCCCTGAGCTTCCGGCGATGTTTACCGATGACGAGGCGTTGGCCGACGAGATTACCGCGGCCGGTGGGTCGGCGCGCGACCCGGTCTGGCGCCTGCCGCTCTGGCCCGGCTATGAGACGCTCATCGAGCCCGATATTGCGGATCTCGACAATGCGCCGCCGGGCGGCATGGCCGGAGCCATCACCGCAGCGCTTTTTCTCAAACGCTTTGTCGACGAGACGCCTTTTGTGCATTTCGACATTTATGGCTGGACTCCGAAGGCCAAGCCCGGACGCCCCCTAGGCGGCGAAGCCCAGGCAATACGCGCGCTGATGGCCATGCTGGAGGCGCGCTTTGGCGCTTGACCGGCGCGTGACGCCGGCGCGGCCGGACCTCGCAGCGTCGCGCTTGCGCGGGACGGTTGCAGCCGAACGCTACCGCGACGGCGACCCGATGCTTGTGTCGGTCCCGCTGGCCGATCTTTGGGCCGAGCCGGGGCGTCGGAACCGCACCAGCCAGGCGCTTTTCGGCGAAACGGTCGATGTCTATGACATCCAGGGCGGCGTCGCCTGGGCTCAGCTGCGTACGGACGGGTATGTGGGTTACCTGGCGGCCGAAGCGCTGGCGCCCGACCCGACAGCGGGCGGCTTGCGGCCGGACGGCGCGGCGAGGATGCACCGGGTCGCGGTGCCGCTTACGCATCGCTACCCGCAGCCGGAGGTGAAGGCGCCCGCCATGGGCAGGCTTCCTATGGCCGCGCGGCTGCGCGTGCTTTCGCAGCGAAACGGTTTTGCAGAAACGCCGCAAGGTTGGGTGCCGCTTGCCCATCTGCGCCGGCTCGACGCGTCCGAAAAGGATCCGGTCGAGATCGCCGAACGCTTTCTTCACGCGCCCTACCTTTGGGGCGGTCGCTCGGCTCTCGGGCTCGACTGTTCGGCGCTGGTCCAGCTTTCCGCCGGCGCCTGCGATATTGCTGCGCCGCGCGATTCCGATATGCAGGAAGCGGCCTTGGGAAGGCGGCTCGACCCCGCCGATGCGCTTCGGCGCGGCGATCTGGTATTTTGGAAGGGCCATGTCGGCTGGATGCGGGACGCGACGCATCTGCTGCATGCCAATGCCCACCATATGCAGGTCGCCAGCGAGCCGCTCGAGGATGCGCGCATACGGATCGCTGCCGCCGGGCTTGGCGAAGTGACCGCCCTGCGCCGCCTATAGGGCAGGTCTTCGGCGCGGTTTTGCCTGTCGCGCTTTGCCTGTTTTGGCCGAGATCGGGCCTCGCCCGCCCTTCCGCCCGACCGGAGTTGGCTCTACACTCGCGCAAATTCAGCCGCGGCTTGCCCTGGTTGCGTCGCATGGGCGCAAGGCGCGGCAAAGGGCCAGCGACCGAGCAGAACCGGAGACCCAGGATGAAGGCGTTCGGAGCCTATGCGGGACCTTGTCTAGCCATACTCGCCCTTGCGATGCCGGGATGTGTATCAGCCCCCAGCCTGGCCCAGGAGGCCGCCCCCGTGACGGTCGAGCGTGCGCCCGCGCCGCGGCCCGACCGAAGCCGCAACATCGCGTCCTTTCAGGCATGGCGCGACGGGTTTCGCGCCCGGGCCTTGTCACGCGGTGTCCGCGGCGACGTCTTCGATCGGGCGTTTGCAGGGGTGCGGCCCGACCCGGAAGTGATCGAGCGCGACCGGTTCCAACCGGAATTCCGGCGTCAGATCTGGGAATACATCGACCGTGCCGTGTCGCGAACCCGCATCGAAAACGGCCAGGCGATGCTGGCCCGGCATGGCGCTCTTTTACGCGCGATCGAGGCGCGCTACGGCGTGGACCACCAAATTGTCCTGTCGATCTGGGGTCTTGAAAGTGCTTATGGCAGTTTCATGGGCGATATGAATGTGGTGCGCAGCCTGGCCACACTGGCCCATGACGGGCGCCGCCGCGATTTCGGCGAGAGCCAGCTTCTGACCGCGCTCGCGATCCTGCAGGCGGGCGATATTGCGCCGGCGCGCATGCTGGGCTCTTGGGCCGGTGCGATGGGCCACACCCAGTTCATCCCCACCAGTTTTGAGGCGTACGCCGTCGACTGGACCGGCGATGGCCGGCGCGACATCTGGTCCGACGATCCGGCCGATGCGCTGGCCTCGACGGCCAACTATCTGGCCCGTTTCGGCTGGCAGAAGGGCCTGCCTTGGGGGGTGGAGGTAACCTTGCCGCAAGGCTTCGATCTGTCGCTGGCCGGTGGCGAAAGCTGGCGCCAAGCCTCGGCATGGGCCGCGCAAGGCGTGCGCCGCGCCGATGGGCGATCGCTTGACGGTCTGGGCGATGTCGCGCTGATCGCGCCGGCGGGCGGGCGCGGGCCCGTCTTTGCAATAACCCGCAATTTCAGGGTGATCCGGCGCTACAACAACGCCACATCCTATGCGCTGGCCGTGGGCCATCTGGGCGATAGGATCCTGGGCGGCGGCCCTTTTTTGGCAAGCTGGCCGCGCGGCGAGGCGGCGCTAAACACCGACGAGGCGGTCATGCTTCAGGCGCTGCTAACCGCGCGTGGCTTCGACACCAAAGGGGCCGACGGGCTGATCGGACCCAATACGGTTGCGGCTATCCGGGCCTATCAGCGCAGCCAAGGGCTTGCACCGGACGGATTTCCGACCCGCAGCCTGCTCGAGCGGTTGCGCGCGGGCGGTTGAGCCGACCGCGCAGGCCGGAACGGCGTCTCACTGCGGGTCGATCTTGTCGGGCATGTCGCCTGGGCCGGGTCCGCCAGCCGGCGACGCCTGCCCAAAGCCGAAAGGCCAGCGCGGCCAACGCGACCCGGGCGGGGTTCTGGGCGCCCCAGGCGCCCGGATCACCGACAGCAACGCTTTCGGTCCGGCCATCATCGCACGCCCGACAGGGTTGCGCTCGATCGTGGCGCGCATGCTCTCGATCCGCATGACATCGGCAATGCGCCGGTCCAGGAAATCCCAGCTGCGTGCGTTGCCCGCGGAGGTATCGCCCAGCCAGAAAAGCAGTGTCGCGGAGATCACACCCGAGAGCGTCATCCGTTTGGTATACCAGTTATAGTCGGTCGCGCTGTCGCCCAGACCCTTCCAGATTGTATCGGCCGTATGCCAGATGGCGCGGGCCCCTTCGCCGGTGTAGATCGGCAAGGCGAACAAAGATGTCGAGCGGCGCACCGCCTCTTTGTGCGGGTCGGCCATCTCCAGACGGCGACGCACCGCATGGGCGACGCGTTCGGAATAACGCAGATGCGCAAGGCCGCCCGATGCCAGCGCCTCGGCCAGATCGCGATCCCCGGCATAATGAAAGGCAAGCGCCATATCGACGCCCCCGCGCGGAAAGACGCTGCGCGCGGTCGCCAGATCGACATCCTCGTCCGCAGCGGCCGCGGCAAGTGTCGCTGAACTCCAGCCGTCAAAGGGCACATGCGGCAGCGCCGCCGCTACCAGCCTTGCCCGAAGGTCGTCCAGGCCCTCCGTACGGGTCTCACCCGTGCCAGTCTCGCCCGTGCCAGTCTCACCCGTGTCGGTCATCGCGCCCTTCCTTTCCGGCCGAGCCGTTCTGGACAGGCCCAACCTTGCTTGCTATACACCGCGCTTCCCAGCGTAATCCAGACTCGGAAAGGTGGTGAAAGCAAGTGCAGGTATTGGTCCGCGACAATAATGTCGAGCAGGCGCTGCGTGCGCTCAAGAAGAAGCTTCAACGCGAAGGGGTGTTTCGCGAAATGAAGTTGCGGCAACATTTCGAAAAACCGTCCGAGAAGCGTGCGCGGGAGCGTGCCGAGGCCATCCGTCGGGCGCGCAAGCTGGCGCGCAAAAAGGCGCAGCGCGAGGGTCTCTGACCTCCCGCACATTTGCAGTGATATGGCGGCCGCGCACACGCGGCGCATCTCAAACCCTTTTCAAGCCCCCGTGCCCGCCGGCCGGGGGTTTCGCATTGGAGCAGGTCCATGCATACCGACGGGCGGCGCGTTTATGCGCTTGGCGATATCCATGGCTGTCTGGCCGAGCTTGACGCCGTGTATGCGCAGATCCGGACGGATCTTTCGGACCGTCCGCATCCCCATCCGGTGGTCGTCCATGTCGGCGACTTCGTCGATCGCGGACCGGACAGCCGCGGTGTGATCGACAGGCTTATCGCTTGGGACATGCCGGCCGAAAGGCTCTGCCTGATGGGCAATCATGACGATCTGATGCTGAAGTTTCTGGAGGATCCACACGGCATCTGGTGTCGGTATCATTGGTTGGACGATGTCATGGGTGGGCGCAACACGCTGGCTTCCTACGGTGTGGCATGCGACGCGCCGGACGAGGCCGCTACCCATGCGCGGGCGCAGGTTCCGCCTAGCCATATCGCCTTTCTGCAAGATCTGCCCCGATCAGCCCGGATCGGCAGCTATTTCTTCGCCCATGCCGGCGTACGACCGGGCAAACCGCTCGATGCCCAAGACCCCGAGGACCTGATCTGGATCAGGGGGGCGTTTCTGACCAGCCGTGCCGAGCATGGTGCGATCGTTGTCCATGGGCACACGCCGGTCAAAAAGTTCGAGCTGCATCGCAACCGGATAAACATCGACACGGGCTGTGTCTTCGGCCGTCACCTGACCTGTCTGGTGCTGGAGGATGACGGCATCTGGTCGCTGGAGAGCGCCGGGCGCGTTGCCCATAGACTTCCCCGCCGCTAGGCGCGCCCCGCCCCGATCTGGGCGCCGATTTGCGAAATGCCGAGCGCCTTTAGGGCCGCATCGGCGATATGCGCCGCCGAGAGCCCCGCATCGCGGTACATATCCGCAGGGCTGGCCTGGTCGATGAAACGGTCCGGCAAGGTCAGCGTCCGGATTGCAAGGCCCTTATCCAGCCGGCCCGACCCGGCCAGCCAATGCAGCACCTGCGCTCCGAACCCGCCTTGCGCCCCCTCCTCGACGGTGATCAGCGCCTGGTGATGGGCGGCGAGCTGGCTGATCAGATCGGTATCGAGCGGCTTGGCAAACCGCGCATCGGCCAGCGTCGTGCTCACGCCGCGCGCCGCCAGCGCCTCGGCCGCCGCCAGCGCCTCTTGCAGATGCGCCCCGAAGGAAAGGAGCGCGACATGGCTGCCCTCGCGCAAAACCCGCCCGCGCCCGATGGGTAGTGCTGTGCCCGCCTCGGGCATGTCGACGCCGACGCCCTCGCCCCGCGGATAGCGAAAGGCGATCGGGCCGCTGTTATGGGCCACGGCGGTTGCCACCATATGCATCAGCTCGGCCTCGTCGGCCGCGGCCATCACCGTAAAGCCCGGCAGATTGGCCAGATAGGCGATGTCGAAGCTGCCCGCATGGGTCGCGCCGTCGGCCCCCACGAGCCCGGCCCGATCGATGGCGAACCGCACCGGTAGGCCCTGAAGGGCTACATCATGCACGATCTGGTCGTAGGCCCGCTGTAGGAAGGTGGAATAGATGGCGCAAAAGGGCTTCAGCCCGCCCGCGGCCATGCCGGCGGCAAAGGTGACGGCATGCTGTTCGGCAATGCCAACATCGAAGCTGCGCGCCGGGTACGCCTGCTGCATCAGGTTGATGCCTGTGCCCGACGGCATCGCGGCCGTCACGGCGACGATCTTCGGGTCGCGCTTTGCCTCGGCCACCAAGGTCTTGCCGAAGACGGATGTATAGCTTGGCGCGTTGCTCTTGGTCTTTTTTTGCGCCCCCGTGGCGATTTCGAAGCGTGACACGCCATGCCCACGGTCGGCCGAGGTTTCGGCAGGCACATAGCCTTTGCCCTTGACGGTCAGGCAGTGGATCAGAACCGGCCCGGTCGCCCGCGTTCGGGCGGCACGCAGCACCGGCAAAAGCTGGCCCAAATCATGCCCGTCAATGGGGCCGACATAGCTCAGCCCCAACGCCTCGAACAGCGCACCTTCGCTGCCCGACGCCCCAGTGACCAGATCGCGCGCGCGCCGTGCGCCCTCGCGAAACGGTCCGGGCAGGCTGCGGGCGACGCCCTCGGCGATTTCGCGCAAGGTGTGAAAGGGCGTGTTGTCGGAGATCCCGGACAGATAGCTCGACATCGCGCCGACGGGCGGGGCGATGGACATCGCGTTATCGTTGAGGATCACAAAGAGGCGGCGGCCCTCGGCCCCAGCATTGTTGAGCGCCTCATAGGCCATACCCGCGCTGATGGCGCCATCGCCGATTACGGCAATGGCATCGCCCGTCGCCTCGCCCAGATCGCGGGCCACCGAATAGCCAAGCCCGGCGGAAATCGAGGTTGAGGAATGCGCTGCGCCGAACGGGTCGAAGGCGCTTTCGGCACGCTTGGTAAAGCCCGACAGCCCGTCTTTCTGGCGCAGGGTGCGGATCCGGTCGCGCCGCCCGGTCAGGATCTTGTGGGGATAGCATTGATGGCCGACATCCCAGATCAGCTTGTCATGCGGGGTGTTGAAAACGGCGTGGATGGCAATGCTGAGCTCCACAACCCCCAGACCCGAGCCCAGATGCCCGCCGGTCTGGGACACCGCAGAGATGGTCTCGGCCCGAAGTTCGGCGGCAAGTCGGGCAAGATCGCCATCGCTCAACCCCCGCAGATCGGCAGGTCCGGCAATACGGTCGAGAAGCGGCGTGGCGGGTCGGTCGGCGGTCACGGTCATGGCTCCTTGGCATCTCGGTCGAGAAAAAAACGCCGCAGGCGGGGTCTACCGCCGCGGCGTCAAGTGGACCCGCTGGTCGCAGGCCTGGGAACCCCCGCCTCCGGCAGGGACTGTGAACCCGGCCTGTGCCGGATTGCGAGCTTGGGTCCGTGCTGGTGGAGACCCGTGCATGGGTGCCCCTTCCCTGAAGCGCCCCGTTTTGCCTTCATGCCGGCGACCGGCGTATGCGCCAAGCCGCCCAAAACCCGCACCATCGCGCGAGAACCGATGCCCGATCGACCTCGCCGAGGCTAGGCGCCCAGCGTGGCCAGAACGCCGCTGGCCTGTGCGGTCTCGATAATGGTGCCAAGCGGGGCGAGCGCGTAGGGATCCTCCGGAAGGATCAAGGCGACCGCACGCCAGAAATAGATGAAGACAACCACGGCGATGATGGCGATGGCGCCGTAGAGCGCTCCGCGCAGCATCTGGTAGGTGATCTCCCGCTGCAGGGCGCGCGGAACGTCGCCCTCGTCGGGGAAGATGCTGGCGCCGCTTTTGGTCTTGCTCATCTCGCGTCTCCCTTATTCGACGACGTAGTTGACGTCCGGCGCATAGCCGCGTTCCTGCGCCCAGACAAACCAGTTGTCCACCACGGTGCCGGTCAGAAGGATGCCGATGCCGCCGGTGATCGTGGTCAGGATCGCAAACCACCACGCCCAGCGATGGATCCCTTCCATCGTGGCGTTGAAGCCCATGGTCCAGCGCCAGAACAGCGCTGCCCGCTCCGAAGCCGTGCCCCGATCGACGATCTGCTCCAGCTCGCGGTCGCCGCCCAGCCGGGTCACCGCCAGGATCGTCGCACCATGCATCGCAAAAAGCAGGGCCGAGCCGTAGAGGAAGGCGATCGAGAGGGCATGGAAGGGGTTGTAGAAGAGATTGCCGTAGTTGATCGAGAAGGAGTTCGTCCAGTCAAGATGGGTGAAGATGCCGTAAGGCACCGCCTCCGACCAGCTGCCCATCAGAAGCGGCCGGAAGAGCCCCAGAACCAAAAACAGCCAGATCGCGGCCAGGAACGCCCAGCAGACATGCTTGCCCATACCCAGCGCCTGCGCGCGCAAGTAAGAGCGGATCCACCAGCTCATCACCGAGATCAGCAGGAAGAACGAGGCGATGATGTACCAACCGCCTTCGTTGAGCGGCGGGATCGACAGGCCGTACTCCTCGACCGGTGGGTCGAGCGACAGCCAAAACAGCTCACGCAGAAACACGGCGATGTTGAAATCGACCGAGATCAGCATGTTGAAGCCGACGATGAAGAACCACAGGAAAAACGTGGTGATCGAGACCAGACCGAACCATCCCAGATGGTAGGGGCCGAGCTGCGCATTGCCGAAGGTGCCCAGCCAGGTCGAAAAGGCCGCGCTCTTGGTCCGCTCAAGCTCGGCATCGCCACCGGCCATCCCCATCTCGGGCTCGCCTTTGACCTGCACCTGATTGAAGATGTTCTGATATTCAGCGGTGAACATGTCCGGTCCTCCTCACAGGTCCGCCCAGAACGGGAAAGCGCGCCACCACTCCCACCACTCGGCCCAAACGTCGAACCAGATGGTGCCGGAGATGACGATGCAGATTGCGCTCCAAAAGCCGGCATTCAGCGCCAGGAACAGGCCCAGGCGATGGATGCCCAGCGTGCCGACCGAATAGCCGATGAAGTCGCGAAAGAAGGTGTCTTCGTGATCCGGCGTCAGCATCTCCTTGCCCTTTTCGGGGTTGGCGGCCGAGAGGATCAGCGAGCCGTGCAAGGCAAGCGCCAGGGTCGTGGTGAAGAAGAAGGTCACCGCGATCATATGCGCCGGGTTGTAGTGGAAGTTGCCGTAGACGTAGCCCACATAGGACACCCAATCGAGATGGCTGAAGATGCCATAAGGAAAGCCGTGCCCCCAGGCGCCCATCAGCACAGGGCGGATGACGACCAGCGTCGTGTAGGCCAGGATCGCGATGGAAAAGGCAAAGGGCACATGATAGCCGATGCCCAGCTTGCGGCAGATTTCGACTTCGCGCAGAGCCCAGCTAATGAAGGCGCCATGCGCGCAGATGGTGATGATCTGCCAAAGCCCGCCTTCGCGCAGCGGCGCCATGGCCAGACCATACTCAAGCGCCGGCGGATTGATCGAGATCAGCCAGGGGTTCCAGGTGCCCTGGATCGCCGCGCCCCACAGGATCATCAGCGTGCCGAGCGCTGCGAAGAACACCGTGGTGAAGCCGAAAAAGCCGACATAGAACGGCCCGACCCAGAAGTCGAACAAGTCACCGCCGATCAGCGTGCCGCCGCGGATGCGGTACTTTCTTTCAAAGCTGAGCAGAGCCATGCCTGCCTCCGTGTGTGGCGTTTTGGTCAACCGTCACCGGCATGCCCCTGGCCGGAGCTTGGGGCCGGTCGTCTTGGGGGTTGTTGCGGGCGGATGCGTCGAGCCCCCGCCCGCAACCTGTTGGTCGATCCTGGACGGATCGCGGTCATTGCCCGTCACTGGGCGCTGGCGGCCGCGAGTTCGAACCAGTTGTAGTGATCGGTGCTGAGCAGGACGAGATGGATCATCGCTGCCAGCAAGAAGAGGAACACCCCCTGTGCCACGAAGACGCGGCGGGGATCGAAGATCAGCCAGATCTTGTAGAACTTGCTCATGCTTCAGACCTCCTCAGAACCACGGGCGCCAGATGAACGTTGCCAGATGAGCGACGATGGCCACGGCCACGAAGAGCCAAAGCCCGCTCATATAGACCTCGTGCAGTTCCTGCGCCTGCTCGTCGGTAAGACCCGTAAAGGACAGGTCGGTATTGTCAGCCATTCATCGTCCTCCGATTCTTGACTGAGGCCGTGCAACCCGCGGCCAGGCTGTCTGCCGGTTTGGACCCGTCAGACGGACCGCCCTGCCCTAGGCCAGGACGGAACTCGGATGCCGGCCCTCAGGCCGAGAAAATCGTGGGCACAATGGCGTCGGCCTCGGCCCAAGCCCGCCGAACGATCCCCTTGCCGTCCCGGCCCAGCACACGCGCCCAGGCAAAGACCGCAAAGGGCAGCGCGGCCACGAAGATGAGCGCGAAGTAAAACCAGAACTCCACGCCACGCGCCTGCCGGTCTTGCCGGGCATGCGAATAGCTCGCTGTGTGATCGGTCATGGTCGGCTCCTTCCTCGGTTGGTCTTGTCTGTGCGCGGGCCAAGCCGCGCGACGGTGTCTCGGCTGACCCGCTCGGCTCCGCCCTCCAGCGCCGCACGCTCAGCGGCGTCGCGCAACGTCTTTGCGGCAGAAATCCTTGTCAGAACGGGATGCGCGGCAACCAGCTCGTCAAGCAGGGCCTGCGCGTCGGGATCCCAGGGAAAGTCGCGCCGAAGCGTGGTTGGCGTCGCGGCGGCGCTGTCGAGGGTGCTGCCCAGCGGCAAGATATGAAAAAGCGCGTCGAACAGGCCGTTGCAGATCTCCTGCAAGAGATAGGTCGCACCCGCATAGCCCATGAAGGGCGTGCCGGTGGCCCGCCGGATCGCGGCGCCGGGGAAGCTTGCTGGGATGAAGGCCGGACGTGGCCCGTGGCCGGCATCCTGCTCGGCCAGATACATCTTTTCGTTAATCGAGCCGAGCACGACCAGCGGCCGCTCTTTGCCGATCAGACCGCGAACCTGCTCGTTGTCGGTCTTCGAGCCGGCTTTGCGGGCGACCGCAAAGGCGCAGGGCAGGCCCAGATCGGTCTCCAGATAGTGCCGGATGCCGCGTGTATAGGTCTCGCTGGCGACAATGCCGAAGCTTGCCGTCGCAAAGAAATCTTGCGTGACCGATCGCCAAAGATCCCAAAGCGGCTTCAGTGTCGCATGCTTCTCGCGCGCGATGAAGGGTTCGGGATCGAGATCGAGAATCTCGCCCAGCATGCGCAAGAACTTTGTGGTGCTGTCGAGCCCGATTGGGGCCTGCAGATAGGGCTTGCCCAGAAGCTCGGCCAGACCGCGGCCGAATTCGCGATACATCACGACATTCGCATCGGCATTGACCAGATGCGCCATGTCGGCCAGATGGCTGCCCATCGGCATGACCATGTTGACCTCTGCGCCGATGCCTTCGACGAGCCGCCGGATCTCGGCGAGATCCGAGGGTTGATTGAAGGTGCCGTACATCGGTCCGAGGATGTTGACGCGGGGTCTGGCGTCGTCAGACCGCTTGGCCTCCTTGGGCATTCGCCCCTTGGTCATGCCGAACTCGGTAAAAAGCCAGGTCATCGCCCGGTCAGCGGCTTCCCACTGATCTTCGTCGATGGTGCGCGGCAGAAAGCGCTGGATGTTGGTGCCGGCCGGGGTCACGCCGCCACCGATCATCTCGGCGATCGAACCCGTTACGACGACCGAGGGCAGCGCGGGGTCGAGCGTTCCCCAGGCCCGTTTCATCGCGCCCTCCGTGCCGTCGCGGCCAAGCTCTTCCTCAGCCAGACCCGTGACCACGATCGGCAGCTCATGCGGGGGCAGCGCGTCGGTGTAGTGCAGCACGCTGGTCACCGGCAGGTTCTCGCAGCCGACGGGTCCGTCAATGACCACCTGCAGCCCTTTCACGGCGGTGAAGGCGTAGACCGCCCCCCAGTAGCCACCAGCCCGATCATGGTCCTGGATCAGCATGGGCAGCCCCCGATGATCGCCGCGGCCGCCATCAGATCATCTCCGCGGCCTTCGCCGCACGCGCCTGCTTTTCGAGTTTCTTGGCATAGCGGGCGCGGAATTCGGGGCGCACATTCGGATCGCCTTCCCAGACCCCGGCGGTGTCGCCGCTGCCGACCCCGTCGAAAAACTCGGTCATCTGGGCCATGCGGGCCTTGTTGCTGATCGCGGCATTGACGACCTGGGCGAGGCTGCCCGCACCAGCCGGACCCATCAGCGGGCGGGCCGAGATCAGATTGGTAAAATAGAGCCCCGGAATGCCCAGCTCCTTAGCTTTCTGAACGACGGGCGTGGTGCCGATGGCAAGGTCGGGGCGAACCGCCTCCATCGCAGCAAGATCGTCCTCGAGGCTGGCGCGGTAGGTTACCTTGGTGCCATGCGCCTCCAGCCAGTCACGGTCGCTTGCCGACCAGGGCGTGCGCGGGCAGGCGGTGCCGACATAGGGCACCTCTGCCCCGCTTTCGATCAGCAGACGCGCAACCAGCAGCTCAGAGCCCTCATAGCCCGAGAGCGTGATCCGACCCTTGATCGGCGTGGCTTTCAACGCGGCCGTGATCGCGGGCAGGAAGCGATTTTGCGCGACGCCCACCCTGTCCGACGCAATCCCGAACACATCGGCGATGCGCACCAGCCAGGCCGCCGTGCCGTCCACACCCACCGGGGCCGAGCCGACGGCCGGCCGGCCTGCATCGTCGAAGGCGCGGATGGCTGAGGTGTAGAAGGGGTGCAGCGCCGCAACCGCCCCGCAATCGAGTGCGGCATAAAGCTCGCGCCATTCGCGCGCAGGCACGACCGGACCGACGGCAAGCCCCAGCGGATCGAGAAGCGCTGCGATGCTTAGCGGATCGGCCGGGAACATCTCTCCCAGCAGCGTTACCGTGGGCCGATCCGACAGGCCGCGTTCGGGCCGTGCGACGGGACCGGCCTCGGCCTCTTCCCTTGCATAGGTCAGCATGGCACCGGCGAGCACATCCTTGGCCTCGGCATGGGTGGGGATGCCAAAACCCGGCACATCGATGCCGATGATCCGTACCCCGTCGATCTCGCGCGGGAGCAGCCGCAAGGGCACGCCCGAGGCGGTGGGCACGCAAAGATTGGTCACCACGATCGCATCGAAGCGTTCCGGGTCGGCCAGATCGTGCACAGCGGCGCGGATATCCTCAAAGAGCTTTCCGGTCACCAAGGTTTCGGAGTTGAAGGGCACGTAACCCACAGAGCGCCGTGCGCCGTAGAAATGGCTCACGAAGGTCAGCCCGTAGACGCAGCAGGCCGACCCCGATAGCACGGTCGCAACCCGGCGCATCCGCAACCCGACCCGTAGCGATCCGAAGGCGGGGCACATGGATTGCGGCTTGTCGTGGGGACCCTGCGGATAGTCCTTTGCATACTGGTCGAGGATGTCGTTTTTGCCGGCCTTGCGCGCGGCCGCCTCCATCTGCGACGCGCCGCCATGGCATCCCGACCCGTCCGTCAGGGGCAGCACCGCGTCGATATCTGGCTCGTGGTTCGAGCCGCCGTCCATCGGCGCCGCACGTGCGTCGTCGTAGTGCTCGTCGCTACTCACCGGGTGCCGCCTCCATAGGGGCAGCGCACGGCCCTACCGGCCGGTGCAGACGGAGCAGCGTAGCGCATGGCGCGCTGCCCGGCTGGCCGCGGCATGTGGGGTGCGATGCGATCCTCGGCCTCGGCGCGATCATGGTGCAGGGCGCTCAGCGCAGCATCGGCGCGCTCAAGATCGGCAAGATCAAACATTGTCGTACACGACCTCCAGCGATTTTTTGGGTTTGGCGTTCTTGCCGCGCATATCGGCATCGGTTGCGGGCACCAGTTCGATCCCGGCGCCGGTGTCCTTGCCGTCGAAGAGGCCCAGCAGACCGTCCTGATCAAGCGGTGCGGGCCGGACCGGCGGTGCGCCGGCAACCGCCTCGGCCAGAATGGCGAAGAGATCGCCCCAGCGCCCCGCCTTGGTGCCGACAATCTGGTAGTTGGCCGATTTGCGCCGCAGGTCGTCGTCTTGGGGGATTGCGGCCAGGACCGGAATATCGACGGCCTTGGCAAAGGCGGCCGCCTCGCCGCTGCCGTCATCCTTGTTGATCACCAGACCCGCAACGCCGACATTGCCGCCCAGCTTGCGAAAATACTCCACTGCCGAACAGACATTGTTGGCAACATAAAGGCTCTGCAAGTCGTTCGAGCCCACCAGGATCACCTTCTGTGCCATATCGCGCGCGATGGGCAGGCCAAAGCCGCCGCAGACCACGTCGCCCAGAAAATCGAGCAGCACATAGTCGAAATCCCAGTCGTGGAAGCCGAGCTTCTCCAAGAGCTCAAAGCCATGAATGATGCCGCGCCCGCCGCAACCACGTCCGACCTCCGGGCCGCCAAGCTCCATGGCAAAGACGCCGCCGCGCTTAAAGCAGACATCGCCGACGCGCACCTCCTCGCCGGCGAGCTTCTTTCGGGTCGACGTTTCGATGATCGTGGGGCAGGCCTTGCCGCCGAAAAGCAGGCTAGTGGTGTCCGACTTCGGATCGCAGCCGATCAGCAGCACCCGCTTTCCCTGCTCTGCCATCATGTGGCTGAGATTGGCCAGCGTGAAACTTTTACCGATGCCACCCTTGCCGTAGATGGCGATGATCTGCGTTTTCTTGGTCGGTTCTGCGACGGGGATCTCGTCTAGCGGCGCCTGTGCCTCGTCACGCAGCCGCTGGTCGTAGCCGTCTTTCAGGTTGGGCACGTCAAGGGTCATGCGGCATCTTCCCAGTCGAGGATCATTTTGAGGCAGGCAGGGTCGCCGAAAGCGGTGTCGTAGGCGGCGGCTGCAGCCTTTCGCGCAGCGCACCGATGCGTAATCAGCCCGGCCAGCGACAGTGCCCCGGCTTCGATCAGGGCCCGGGTTGCAAGAAGATCGTCGCGGGTCCATTCGGAGGCGACGCGCAGCCGCGCCTCACGCATGAAGGCCGGCGGAAAGGCAAAGCTCACGGGTTGGGCGTAAAAGCCCGCCAGGACGATCTCGCCACCACGGGCCAGCCGGAGCATCAGCCGGTCGAGCAGCCCCGCCGCGCCCGAAGCGTCGTAGATGCAGGTGTAATCGGTGCGCGTATCGGCATCCGGAGCAAGAACGGAATAGCCTTGGGCGCCCGTGCGCCGGTGCGGGTCGATCTCCCACACGGTCGGCGGCGCCGCGCCGGCGGCGATGGTCAGCCTTGCCAGCAGCCGCCCAAGAACGCCATGACCCACGATCAGATCGGGCATGGTGCGCCCTGGGCCGGCAAGCGCGTGACGTGCCGTGGCCGCGAGTGCTAGAAGGGCGGCCTCGGCGCCAAGCCCGGCATCGAGCTTAACCACCCTGTCATGCGGCGTGACGATCTGTGCCGCCGCACCCCCAAACAGGCCACGGACCTCGCGGTAGCAGCGCGCGCCCGGCACAAAGACCGTATCGCCGAGCTTAAAGCCGCTCTGCCGACCGGCCTCGACCACCTCACCGACCGCCTCATAGCCGGGGATCAGCGGGTAGCCCATTCCGGGAAAGACCGGCATGCTGCTGTCCCAAAGCAGTTTTTCGGTGCCAGTGGACACCCCGGAATAGCGGATATCGACGACGAGGTCATTTTTTTCGGGTTCGGACAAGGCCACGCTGTCCACGCTCATGGAACGCTCACCGGCGAAGATGACGGCACTTGTCTCCATGCCCTTTGCCCTCCCTCCGACCGGTCTTCTGTGGTGCCTTGCGGTCGGAAAATTGAGCTGTCAGTTTATCGCCACACTTTGCAATGTCAATCAAACTAGACAGTCAAAAACCCCTTTTGGTGTCAGGGGACCGTGCCGTCACTACGCCGGCAATAAAGGGCCGAACGGTCCGGCGAACACGGATGTCGACAAAGCCAGCAGCGGCCAGCAAGTCGGCGTGATGCGCCGGTGCGCGGGGGCGTCCGGTCGTCATCGCCATCGTATAAAAGCCAAAATAGGCATCGCCGATGCGCGACGGGCGGTCGCCGCCCGACATCGGCTCGGCCACGATCAGAAGGCCATTGGCCGGCAACGCCGCCCGGGCGGCAGAGAGAAGGGCCGCGACGGTCGCCTCGTCGTGATCGTACAGCACCCGCACCAGGCTGATCGCATCGGCGCCTTCGGGCAGGGGTGAGTCGCGAAACGAGCCGCCCAGCACACGGATCCGTTCGGCGAGGCCGGCCGCTTGCAGGCGCGGTCCCGCCCCTGCGACGACGGCCGGCAGATCAAAGAGGGTGGCCTGTAGCGTGGGCCAACGCCGGGCCGCGGCGGTCAGGAAAGCGCCTGTTCCACCGCCAACATCCATCAAATGGCGCGTATCGCGCAACGAAACGGCGCCCAGTGTTTCTTCCGCCACCATGGCCTGGCTCAGCCGCATCAGCTCCGAATAAGTCGCGGCCGTCTTTGCGTCGATCCCCTGGCCGCCTTTCGCATCGGTCACATAGGGCCAGGTTCGGGCCAGCGCCGGGTCGGCCTCGCCTCGCATCAGCGCAACCGGATCGGCAAGATCGGCGTAAAACGCGTCGTGATGGCGAACCATCGCGGCAAGACCTGGAACGCCCAGCGCCGCTGCCCCAAGCCGCCCCAGCGCGTAGTGCCCGTCCGGCCGGCGGGTCAGCAAACCCAGCGCCGCGGCGGACTGGCAAAGCGTCTCCATGCGCGCCACAGGCAGACCGCAGCAAAGCGCGAGCGACTCCACGCTGCGCGGACCGTTTTGCAGCCGCTCCAACAGCTCCAGCTCTACCGCGGCCCGCATCACCTGCGCATAAACGAACCCAGCCACAATGTCATAGAGCCGCAGCGCGTCGCGTCGCGCCAGCATGCGGGTAAGCGGAAAGCGGCTCGCCCAGCGCTGAAAGCGCGGCGATGCGGCCAGCCGGTTGCGCCATGCCAGAAGCGTGTCGGACAGGCCCCGCGGGGCCGAACGGTCGGCCTCCTCCATCGCGCGCTCAGGCCAGATGCGGTAGCGCGTCGACCGGCATCAGGCGGTCGGCTTGCTTGCGCACGATTTCACAGAGCGCCGCCTCGCCCGGGCAGGAGGGGATCGACGCAATCGCCCCGCCCAGAATGTCGTTGAGTTTGCCGGCCGCCCCCTTCACGCCAAGCGCGGCCACCGCATTGGGGCGGCCATGCACCGTGTCCTGGCCGACGGGTTTGCCCAATGTGACCTCATCGAGAAGCGCGTCGCGCAGATCGTCGGCCACTTGGAAGGCCTCGCCGATGCGCGCACCCAACTCCTCCCACGGGTCCGGATCGGCGCCGGCCGCCAGCGCGCCCATGCGCGTGGCCGCAACGAAAAGCGAACCGGTCTTGGCCTGGTGATATGCAGATAGATCGACGCTCGTCTCGCTTTCCCAGCCCTGTCCGGCACAAATGCCGCCCGGCATGCCCGTCGCCTGGGAGAGCGCCAGCAGCATACCCGGCACGCGGTCCGCGCCAAGATGCATCGCCCGAACCAGCGTCTCGAACGCCATCACGATCAGCGCATCGCCGGCAAGCACGGCAAGCGGTTCGCCAAAGGCCCGGTGAACTGCAGGTTTGCCGCGCCTTGTGTCGGCATCGTCAAAGCAGGGCAGATCGTCATGGATCAGGCTTGCACCATGCATCAGCTCAATCGCGGCCGCTGCGGCATCGGACAAAAGCGGGGCGTCGTCGCCGCAGGCCATGGCCACCGAAAGACAGATTTGCGGCCTGATCCGCGCTCCGCCTGGAAAAAGCGCATAGTCGAGCGCAGCCGCCAAAGCCGGCGGTGCCGGGCGCTGCTGGCCGCGGGTGATGGCGGTTTTAAGAGCGGTCTCGATGCGAGCACGGGCGGGCATGGCGGCCTCTCCTCCGGTCTGTCCGGGTTGGTCTTTGTCTACACAGGCTGACGACACAACTGTCAATCATACTGGACAGTCGTGGGATTTCTGTCAATGCTGCCGGCATGTCGTCCGCCACCCCATTCCGCAGCCCAGATCTGCGTGGCGCGCGCAAGCGCGACGCTGGCGCAGCTCGATCCGTTGCAGATCTGCCCGTTATCGTGATCGGGGCGGGGATCGGCGGGCTCGCCGCAGCGATCCGAATGGCCGCGGCCGGGCTGCCTGTGCTGCTGCTCGAACAGCATGGTTGGCTGGGCGGCAAGATGCGCAGCCTGCCCAGCCCGGCCGGTCCTGTCGATGCGGGGCCGACGGTGATGACCATGCGCCATGTCTTTGACGCGCTCTTTGAGGCGGCAGGCGAGCGGCTGGAGGATCACGTGACCCTGACGCCCGACCGGATCCTGGCGCGGCATTGGTGGCCCGACGGCGCGACGCTCGATCTAAGTGCCGATGCGGCGCAGAATGCCGCGGCGTTGCGCGCCTTCGGCGGGGCGGCGGCGGAAGCCGAGTTCCGGTGCTTTTGCGCCCGTACCCGCCATCTTTTCGAGCGTTTCGACCTGCCGGTCATGCGCAGCCCGAAGATATCGCTTGGCGGGCTTGCGCGGGCGATCGCGGCTTCACCCCTGACAACGTTGCGGGCTATGGCGCCGGGCAAGACGCTTGCCGCACTGCTGCAGGAGAGCTTTTCGGACCCGCGCCTGCGCCAACTTTTCGGGCGCTATGCCACCTATGTCGGCGGCTCGCCCTTCGGAGCGCCTGGGTTGCTGGCGCTGATCTGGGAGGCCGAGTTGCGCGGCGTCTGGTCGGTTGCCGGCGGCATGCAAGCACTTGCGCAGGCGCTGGCCGGGCTGGTCGGCCGGATGGGCGTGCGTGTGGAGCTGGACACCGAGGTGACGGGGATTGAAACCGAGGCCGGTCGCGCCGCCTGGGTCCAGCTTGCCGACGGATCGCGCCTGCAGGGCCGCGCGGTGGTGTTCAACGGAGACCCGCGCGCCCTTCGAACCGGGCGCCTCGGGCCGGCTATGTGTCGCGCCGTTCGGGCGTCGGGCACCGAACCGCGGGCGCTGTCGGCCTGGGTTTGGAGCTTTGCGGCCGAGCTGCGCGGAGCCCGGTCGCGCCAGGATCCCTCGGAACCGTCGCTTGTGCATCACAACGTCTTCTTCGGTGCTGATCCGCGGGCGGAGTTCGCCCCGATCCGGGCCGGCCGGTTGCCCGAGGACCCGACGCTTTACGTCTGCGCCCAGGATCGCGGCGGCGAGTCCGCGCCGGCCGATGCGACGGGTGCCGGGCCGGCTTTCCAAATCGGGCGCGCCGGGCCGGAACGGTTCGAGATCATCATGAACGGCGCCCCGCGCGGTGCCCAGGTGACGCCCGAGGAGGCCCAGGCATGCCGAACACTAACCTTTCAGACACTCGAACGTATGGGTCTTCGATTCGCGTCGAAACCGGATCTGACAACGCTGACCACGCCGGCGGACTTCGCCCGGATGTTCCCGGCCAGCCGCGGGTCGCTTTACGGCCGCAGCCCGGAGGGCATGATGGCGAGCTTCCTGCGCCCCACGACCCGAACCCGCATCCCAGGCCTCTATCTGGCCGGCGGCGGCGTGCATCCGGGACCGGGCATTCCGATGGCGGCCCTTTCCGGGAGCCATGCGGCCGCGGCGATCGCGACAGACCTCGGTTTGACGTCGCCGTCGCGCCCGACGGCTATGCCTGGTGGTATGTCGACGGCCTCAACCGGGACGGCAGCCGTGCCGTCTCGGTAATCGGCTTTATCGGTTCGGTCTTTTCGCCCTGGTATCGCTGGTCGGGCCGACGCAACCCGCAAAACCATGTCTGCATCAATGTGGCGCTTTACGGCCGCGGCGGGCGCTGGACGATGACCGATCGCGGCCGGAGCGCGCTTCGTCAAAGCCCCGAGCGTTTCGAGGTCGGGCCAAGCGCGATGGCTTGGGAAGACGGTGCGCTGGTCATCCGAATTGATGAGCGCTGCGTGCCGCATTTCGACCGGCTACGCGGGACCATTCGCCTGGTTCCGACCGGGCTAACCGCGGTCGAAGCCGTGCTCAAACCCGATGAAAGCCATACCTGGCGGCCCTTTGCCCCGACCGCCCGCATCGAGGTCGATTTCGGCCGCCCCGGATGGCAATGGGACGGCCATGGCTATTTCGACGCCAATTTCGGCACCCGTGCGCTGGAGGCCGATTTCTCTTACTGGACCTGGGCGCGCTACATGCGCAATGGCGGCACGACGGCGTTCTACGATGCCGATTTGAGGGATGGCACGGCGCTTCAGCTGGCCTGCCATTTCGAACCGGACGGGAGCGTGCGTGAGATCGCCCCCCCGCCAAAGGCGCGAATCGCCCGCTCGCTTTGGCTGGTACGGCGCGAAAGCCGGGCCGATCCCGGCGCGACGCCCCGGCAAATCCGCCCGATGCTGGATGCCCCGTTTTACACGCGCGCCGCCATGCGCACCCAGCTCGACGGGCTGGCTTGCGACGGGGTGCATGAGGCGCTCGACCTCGACCGGTTCGCCAGCCCGCTCCTCAAACCCATGCTGGCCGTCAAAGTGCCACGCCGGCCGCGCTGGCGCTTTTCGGGCTGAGGCGGGCGGGCGGGCGCGTATTCAGGGCATGCGAATATCGACCCAGACCAGCCGATGGTCGGACGAGGCTTTCGGATCGGCCACCAGCGCATGCCCCGCCTCGCCCGGCGCCGGCCAGAACACGCCGCTGGCAATGACGGTCAGCCGGGCGTCGGGCAGCAGGTAGTCGACCCGCAGATTGCCAACGATATCGTCGCGGAAATCGGCCGTATCGAGCGCAGGATCGCCAAGATGGTCTCGGTTGATACCGTCGCCTGCGGCTGCGACTGCCCCTGGGCTGCGCGGCGCGGGATCCTGCAGGGCCGGGTGCGCCAGCAGAGATCGGATCGCCGCGTGCCGGCTGTCGCCGTCCAGCGGGTCCGAGTTAAGATCGCCCGCCAGAACAAAGGGCGCTGTGCGTCGCGGCGCATTTCTGCCTTGATCGTCGGCAAAGGCGATGCCGGAGAGGTAAAGCGACCAGAAGCGGATCTCATCGGCATTCCGCCGCCCGTTCAAATCATGCGCATCGTCGAAAACGGGCGGGGTGGGATGGCTGACCATGAGGTGAAGCGCGCCGAACGGCGTCTCGACCGGAAGATCCCAGTGCGACTTGGAGGAAAGCCGCATGGCCGCCTGCGCCTGGGCCGACGGAAAGGAGGTGCCGTCCGCGCGCAAAGGCAGCGCTGCGTCGGGCAGATCCGCCCAGCGCAGCAGCCGAAAGCTGCGCAAGGCGCTAAGATCGATGGGGTAGCGCGACAGCACCGCCATGCCGAATTGGCCGGGAAAGAAGCCAAAGCCATAGGCGTCGGCCGGCCCCTCCCGCTTGCCGTCCCCGTTAAGATCGAGGCCCGAGGGTTCGCCCGTATTCACCGGCCCGGCCCAACCATACGCAAAATCCTGCCCGACCGTGCGAAGCCTGGTGCGCAGCGCCTCCAAACCGTGGCCTTCGGGGTCGAAATCAACCTCCCCCAACACCAGAATGTCGGGATCGGTCGCCGCAATCACGGCAAGCACACCGTCAATCTGCCGGTCCTTCGCGCGCACCAAATCGCGCCACATGACACCAGCCCCACGCCGAGACAGGGCGGTGTTGTAATAGGCGATCCGGATCGTGTCTGGCTGGCGCGCGCGTTCTTGCGCATTGGGCGTTTGGGTAAAAAACAGGGCCAGACCGGCCGCGAGCAGCAAAAGGAACTGCCGTCTCACCCGTAGCTGCGGGCCCGGCGGACCAGAAACCCGATTTTGCAGAGCGCCACCCCGCGGATGATGAAGGCGGCCGGCAGAAAACTCCACAACGCGATGCTCCAGACCAGGGTGGGATAGGAGGCAAGGGCCGCCGGGTCGAACCAGCCCAGCGATTGCGAGGCAAGAACAGTCAGTGTGAAGGGCAAGCTAAGGCCCAGAAAAATGTAGAGGACGGCCCGAAAGAACAGCCGCCGCTCGACACTGCGCCCGGTCGAGGGTTTGAAGGTCGGCAGGTTGACCCAAAGATTGAACTTCTGGCGTCGCGGCGGCCAGCGCAGCAGGCCCAGCACCAGAAACATCAAAAGCGCGGCGGCGCCCGAGACGCTCAAGCCAAGCGCAGCGGCACGCTGCACGATCCCGGCAAGTTCGGGATTGTCTGCGCCGACCACCGCAAGCGGCGCCAGCAACACCGGGCTATAGGGAAAGCTCAACGCCTCGATCAACCGGTCGGTGAAAGCGAGATAATCGGGCGCAAAGGCGCCGGTGCCCGTTAGGGCGCGGCACAGGAAACTCAGCGCGCTCAGCACAAAGGCAAATGCAATCAGGCGCGCGCGGTTATAAGGCGCGGCAAAGCGGAAATCGATGATGCCCGGGCTAGAAGAGCCGTACTCGAAGAGCACCACCGCCCCTGCGATCGACCCTATGATGATTGACATCTCGAGGCTAGCCGGGGTGGCGTCTGGCAGCAACATGGCGGGGATAAGCACCACCGCCACCACCAAAACGGCGCGAAAGAGCGCCCCAAAAATGCGCCTCAGCCGCATGATTCACCCGTCATCGCCGTCGCTCCGCTAGGCCCTCGCTGTCAGAGCCAGGGGCGTGCCGCCTGGGTGCGGCGTTCAAAGGCGACAATGTCACTGTCCTTTTCCATCGTCAGCCCGATATCGTCCAGCCCGTTGAGCAGGCAGTGCTTGCGGAACGGGTCGACCTCGAAACCGATCCTACTGCCGTCCGGGCGGCTGATGGTCTGGGCCTGCAGATCGACGGCGATCAAGGCGTTCGCACCCTGTGCGGCATCGGCCATAAGCGCATCCACATCCTCCTGCGGAAGGACGATCGGCAGGATGCCGTTCTTAAAGCAGTTGTTAAAGAAGATGTCGGCGAAGCTAGGTGCGATGACACAGCGAATGCCGAAATCGAGGATTGCCCAAGGGGCATGTTCGCGACTGGATCCGCAGCCGAAATTTTCGCCGCTGACCAGGATCGACGCGTTTCGGTAGGCGGGCTTGTTGAGCACGAAGTCCGGGTTTTCCGATCCGTCTTCCAGGTAGCGCATCTCGTCGAAAAGGTTCTTGCCGAGCCCCGAGCGCTTGATGGTTTTCAGAAACTGCTTTGGAATGATCATGTCCGTGTCGACATTGATCAGGTCCAGCGGCGCTGCAACCCCGGACAGTGTGGTAAACGTCTCCATTGGTGGATCCCTTTTCGATATGTGCCGACGTAAAGCACGCAGCGAAGCGGCGTGCAAGCGCTGTGCGTACGTGCGGCGGGTTGCGCGAATGCGCAAAGCGTCGCCCGATTGCACAAAAGGCCGCTCGCCTGCCGGCGATGGGGTCGTGATCGCAGGTTGGCGTCTCCCGCCGGGATCACCTGCTGGGGTCACCCGTCTGGGCTTCCCATCTGGGCCCTCCCGTCTGAGCCCACCCGTCTGGGCCTCCTGTCGGGGGCCGCATGTCCGGATCGCGTTTGGGGTCAGCTTTTCGGGGTCAGCTTTGCGGCAGCGGCGCCATCCGTGCACAGATCGCCTCGGCCTCGGCTTCCGGAAGTTTCGACAGCATCACCCGCATCGTGCAAAAATCGTGTAAAAGCCGTGCATCTGGCCATCGAGGACATAGCCCCAATCGCTGACCCGGTCGCGCACAACAATCACCGGATCGCCCCGTTTCAGATCGGGCCGCGCATGCGGCGCATTGGCGATCAACCCGGCAAGGCTGCCATCTTCTTTCAAGCGCAAGAGATCGACCCAGATGTGCTCTTCGACCTGCGCTAGGGGTGCGTAGACCACTTTAACCACCCGCATTTTGCCCGAAAACCCAGGATCGCGCACCAGGTCGAGACAGGCTGGCAGGCTAACCCGCGCTTTGCCTATGGCTTGCCTATGGCGCGTGCCATTTCGGGGTCGTCGGCGTCAAAGCGCACGACCGGATCGCCGGCGCGTGCGAGGATCGGCGGCGTCATCGCGCAGGCGAGTAGAACGAGGCGCGCGGCCACACGCAGCCTGGACCACGACCCGCCGCGGGGTTTTGCGTTCATTGGATTGCGTTCTTTGGATGTCGTTCCCTCCCCGCAACCGCCCGGGGCGTAGCGATCTTGCCGGTATCGCTAGGCCGCAAGCTTGCCTATACGGGCGACCATGCTTGATTTTGTTTTTCAGAACCGGCGTTGGATCGGAGCCGGTCTGTTGCTGACCTTTGCCTCCTCTTTCGGGCAGACCTGGTTCATTGCGCTCTTTGCAGGCGAGATTAAGGCGGCGCATGGGCTGAGCGATGGCGATTGGGGCGGTATCTACACCCTGGCAACGTTGGGCTCGGCGGCGCTGTTGCTGGCCCGGGGCGGCTGGGCCGACACGGTTGCGCCGCAACGCCTGGCGCCGGCGATTCTGCTGTGCTTTGCGCTGGTCGCACTTGGCATGGCGCTGCACCAGCCGGTCTGGATGCTGGTGCTGCTGGTCTTTGGGTTGCGTTTTTGCGGCCAGGGCATGATGAGCCATATCGCGATGACCACGATGGGCCGCTGGTTTGTGGCCAGCCGCGGCCGGGCGGTCTCGATGGCCGGTCTGGGCTTTGCGCTGGGCGAGATGGTGCTGCCGCCGCTGGTCGTGCTGGCGACCGGCCTCATCGGCTGGCGCGAAACCTGGGGGGTGGTGGCGGTCCTGCTGGTCGCCATCATTGCACCCGCCGCTGCCCGCCTGCTTGCCAGGCCCCGCATACCCAAAGGCGCCGAGGCGGAGGCCGGCGCGCCGACCGGGCTTGACGGGCGTCACTGGACCCGTCGCGCGCTGCTGCGAAGCCCGGTCTTTTACATGCTGATGCCCGGGATGGTCTTGCCGGGGTTTGTCGGCACGGTCGCGGTCTTTCATCAGGTGCATCTGGGCGACAGCAAGGGCTGGGCGCTGATCGAGATGGCGCCCGCCTTCATGCCCTATGCAGCGATTGCCATCGTCTCTTCGCTGATTGCGGGGATTGCGGCCGATCGCTACGGGCCCGAGCGGTTGCTGCCGGTCTATCTGATCCCGCTTGCGGCCGGCTGTGCGACGATTGCCGTCGGGGATCGGGTGGTCGATTGGTATCTTGGCCTGGCGATGATGGGCCTAGCGATGGGTATGGCCAACACGCTTTGGGGCGCTTTGCTGCCGCGGCTTTTTGGCACCAGACATCTGGGCTCGGTGCGCGCACTGGCCATGACCGTGATGGTGGTGGCAACGGCCGTCGGACCCGGCATGACCGGGCTGCTGATCGATCTGGGCTTTGTCTTTGCGCACCAGCTTCTTGTAATGGCAGGGCTTTGCCTGATGCAGGGCGCCCTGTTCTGGCCGCAATCGCGACGCCTGGCCGCCGGCCTCGCCGGATGCGTGCGATCTTAAAGATGTAGGCGAAAGCGGGCAAAGCCCAGGGGCGTCGCGCCAGCCGGCGTCACCTGTACCGCCGAAAGCGAAGGGATATGCGCTGCTGCGTCCGGACCGCTGTCAAAAAGCACCGTGGTCCCAGGCATGGACGAAAACCGCCACACCGGCGCTTGCGGCACGGCGGCAGGGCCAGTCTGGGCGACAAAGCGCGCCAGAATGTCGCGATTGGTCTCGGTCGTTGCGATCACGGTTTCGGCTTTGTTGAGGGCGGCGAAGTAGCCCCCGCCCGCCGCCCGATAGTCGTTCGTTGCCACCAGGAACAGCGCGTCGGGCTCAAGCGCGCGGCCCGCATGGGTGATCGCGGTCACCCGCCGGCGTGCGGCGTCTAGCATTTTGCCATCGGCATCGTAGCGCGGTGGGATGGAAAGATCGATCCGATAGCGTAGCCCCGAAATCACATCGAAATTGAAGTTGGGAAAAGCGGGATCGATCAGCATCGCATCACAGCTGCCCGGTGCGATGCGGTGAAACAGGCTGGCCGACATCTCCAGCCATTCAGCCAGCGCGGCCCCGTCGAGGCGGACGGCGCAGAACTTGTTGGGGTAAAGGTAGAGATCGGCAATATGGCGCTGGGTCAGCGGCCCGGCGGGCACATCGGTGTAGTTCAGCGGCCCGGCCCGGCCCCCGGCTTTGAAAGGCGAAACAGCCGAAAGACAAGGCAGCCCGGCCAGCGCCGTCCCGCCGACCAGGCTGCTTAGGTGCCAGCTTTGCGCCGCGGCCACGATCGCAAGGGCCGGCGCATCGGCAACAAGCGCGAAATAGCTGTGCAATGGCTGTTCTGAATAGCCGACCGGCTGGCGGATGACCTGCAGGGCGCGCGCATGGGCGGCTTGGGCGGCAGCAAGCACCACGGGCGCATCTTCGGCAACCGACCTCTGGCTGGCTCCCCCGGCTCCACCGGTCCCGCCGGTCTCGCCTCCCCAAGGGGCCGTCGAGCCTGCGATGGGCCGGACCGCGCAGGCGCTGTCGGTGACATGCCAGCTTTCGCCGCGGCGCTTGAGGATCAAGTCGATGACGCCGAGATGGCTGCCCCAGAACCCGGGCATAACGGCAGCTGTCCCGTGCAGCCGGCCCGCGACCGGATCGATCCCGGGTGCGGTCTGAAAATCGGGACCCGGAAACACCCCATGCACATGACCGGCGATCAGAGCATCGATCTGGGGCAGGGCAGCAAGATGCAGCGCGGCGTTCTCCATGCCCTTTTCGGGCGGTCGGGCATCGATCCCGGTATGCGCGAGCGCAATGACGATCTCGGCGCCCGCGGCCTTCAGCCCCGGCAGCCAGGCCCGGGCAGCGTCGATCATGCAGCGCGTGCGCAAGTGTCCGCCGATCTGGCCGCTCTCCCAGATCTCGGTCTGAGGCGGCAAGAGGCCGATAAGCCCGATCCGCAGCCGCTGAGGTTCGCCGGCATCGTCGTGAAATACCCGGTCCAAAAGCGCCGTCGGCGGCAGGAACAGCGCGTCCTCAAGCGGTTCGGCGCCCAGGCGGCGGGCAAGATTGGCCGAGAGCACCGGAAAGGTCGCCTGCGACAGCGCCCGATCCAGAAAATCGGGACCGAAGGCCAGGTCGTGATTGCCGAGTGCGGCCGCGTCATAGCCGAGCGCGTTCATCGCCGCGATCATCGGGTGTGGCGCTCCGCCATTCCGGGCTTGGGCCAAGCCCCGGGCCGTATTTAAAGCCGCCGCAGCGTCTTGGGCGGCCGGCAGCGCCGTCCGGGCCCGATCCTCTGCCGCGACGCAATCGCCCAGCGGGGTTCCCTGCAGCGTGTCGCCATTGTCCAGCAGGATGACGTTGACAGCCTCGTCCCGAGCGGCTGCGATCAGGCTGGCGGTGCGCGCCAGACCGACCTCATCGCTCGGCCGGTCTGTGTAGTAGTCGTAGCCCAGAAGGTGCATATGCAGATCGGTGGTGGCCAGGATGCGCAGCCGCAACCTGGCGCCCTTGCGCCCGCCCGGCGCTCCGGTCGGGGCATCAGCCGGCATGGGCAGGGTCTTGCAAAAAAACGCCCGTGCTGCATGGCGAGCGCCTGCTAACCATCCGCCCCTGTCTTGCGCATCGGATCGATCCCGTTCTGGGAGGCGTGCCCGGGCGACAGGTCCTACGGCCCATCTGCAGTCTGGTCCGTGGGCGCAGCGACAGTGCGGACGATCGTAACGGTCGCCCCCTTCATTTGCTTCCCGATCGCGCAATACAGCAGCTTCGCGGCCTCGATCTGCGCAGCCTCCGATCCTGCGCCGGCCTCTTTATCGCCAGGAGAGCCATGAGCGGTCTCGTCCGCGGCCGCTCCGTCCGACTCCAGCGCGTCGTTGCCGCCGGGGCGAGGATCGATCACCCAAACTACCCGCCGGTCTCCTTTGGCCATGTGTTTGATGGCACGCTTCATACGCTCTGAGAGATGTGGGTGAAATTCCCCCAGTGGGATGTTGTCGATAACCGCAAAATCGCTGCTTTCGAGCGCATAGAGCAAACGACCCTCCACCAGGACAACCCCATGGTCGATCTTTACCCGCTCCGCTTCCATTTTGCGAAGCCATTTCTTATGGGACGGATCCTCGGCCTCGCGCAACCGCATCCGTTGATACTGAACATAGCGCGCCTTGACACGGTATTGCGGCTTAACCACGCCGCGCACGATCGTCGACGAAGGCAGCGAGGACAGGGCCGCTTCGTTCGCCAGGCCGATGACCAGAGGCGACTTGCCGGTACCACCTGGACCAGTCACGATCAAATGCGCGCCTCCAAGCGACGCTTCGTCGTTTGTCTTATGTGTCTTACGCGCCTCGGCCTGCGCATGGGCAAAGCAGTGCAGCGCGTCGAGCATGTCGGTCGCCCCAGCCGGTCGGGACGGCGGACGCACCGGCAAGACGCCGCTGCGCAGGAAGGCCAAGCGTTCCGCATAAGGTGCGCCGACCCGGTCGATCGCCTGTTGTCGAAGGCTGAAAACCCGGCCTAGCAACACGAACAGCCCAACGAAAAAGGCCGTGAAAAAGATCTCTAGAGCCGCTTCGGGAAATCGCGTCTTCGCCTCTGGGTGGCTGGCAAGGATACCCACAGCAATCGCGGCCCCGGCGCAATAGAAAAACCAGTCGGTTCGGCTGTCCCACAGGCTTTCCTTCATCATCTCGTCCCAACAGCGCGTGCCGGTGCAGTTTCCATTGGCGCTCTTTACTGCGTCGACGCGCTGGCGCCGGGCTATTTGGAGGAGGTCCACGGTCGTCACTTGGTCCGAGCAGAACTCCTTGACCGTCCAGACCGCCAGCGAAAATCCTGCACCGCCAAAGGCAAGCAGCGTGTTTTGGGTGTAGAGTTGCGCCAGCGTCGTGCTGGTCTGTCCGAAGTCGCGAAAAAGGACATTCAACAGCCCGCGCAGCGCATCCAAATGCGGCGCCCCAAGACCGGCCAGGGTCAAAAGCAGCGCCGCGGCCAAAAGGGCAAGCCCGAACGCCAGCCCAAGGACGCGCACGGGCAGAACCCCTTTGAAATCGACCGCACGCTTTGAAAGCGTGAAGAGGCCGAAAAGAACGGCAAGGGCCACGAGCACCGCGACAGCGTGGTAGGAGAGCGGCGCGATCCCGGGAAGCGGCAGCGCGCCGCCGGGCGCCTCCTTGGGCGCTGAAAAGTCAAAAGCCGCTCCTAGAAACTCGATGATCCAGACGGTAACGAGCGCCGTGCCGAGCCCCAGCGTCATATGCCCAAGCTGGTTGGCCATCCAGGAATAAGTGCGCGTGTAGTTTCCCTGCAGGTCCGAGACGCCGAACTCGGCGGAAAAGATGGTCCCGATCCAGATCTGGCGCCAAATATAAAAGAGCACGCCGGCAAACGCCGACAAAATCCCGATAAGGATCCAGGTGAACGTCATAACGTCGTCCTCAAATTCGCATGGTCAAAGACTTGTCTAAACCTGTTCTGGCGCGCAGAGCGTAGGACAGCACACGGAAGTGAGGATCGAGGATGCCACGTCTGGCGCAAACCGTCTATGGAATGCAGGGTCGACTGCCGCCGCTTGTGATCGCGCATGGGCTGTTCGGCTCGGGGCGCAACTGGCGCGCCATCGCGCGGGCGCTGGGCCGCGACCGCGCGGTTGTCACTGTCGATATGCGCAACCATGGGGCGAGCTTTCACGATGCCGATCACAGCTATGCGGCGATGGCCGACGATCTTGCGCGGACGGTTGCAGAAATTGGCTGCGAGGTGGATCTTTTGGGCCATTCGATGGGCGGCAAGGCGGCAATGGCGCTGGCGCTGACTGCGCCGGATTGCCTGCGACGGCTGATCGTGGCCGATATCGCGCCAGTGGCCTACGGCCACAGCCATGCCGGACATATTGCGGCGATGCGCGCTTTGGCGCTCGATCGTCTGTCCAGCCGGGCCGAGGCCGATGCCGCTCTGGATCACGCTGGCATCGCGGATGCGCCGACCCGCGCCTTTCTGCTGCAAAACCTGATGCTTGCCGAGACGCCGCGGCGTTGGCTGCTCAACCTCGATGCGCTTGAGCAGGCGATGCCTCAGCTTGTGGGCTGGCCAGCGCTGTCGGGGCTGTTCGACGGGCCGGCTCTGTTTCTCTCCGGCGCGATGTCGGACTATGTGCTTTCAGACCATCGCCCCAAGATCCAGGCGTTGTTTCCGCAGGCGCGGTTCGAGGCAATTGCCGATGCCGGCCACTGGTTGCATGCGCAACAGCCGCGCGCCGTGATTGCCGCGATAGACGGTTTTTTGAGTGCATGACGCGTCGCCCGGTTCGACCGCTTGTGCGCGGCTGCCCGTTTCTGGGTCCCGCCAAGCCCGCTTTTCGGCCATCCCCGCGCGAGGCCGCGCCCCACCCGCCCACCCGCGCATCCTCGCGCGGGGGCGCCTAAGCGTCCGGCCAAGGCGCGATGAGATGCGCAAACGAGCCCGACACGCCGCCCTGGCGCAGACCCATCGGCGCAAGCGGCATGCCCGCAGCGTCCCGGGCCGAAAAAAGCCGTGCCGCAGCCCCCTCCCGCAGGATCGTGGCATAGTGAAACTCATGCGCGGCTAACGCGCCGGGCCAGGCGGCGCCGGGCAGCGGGTCGAGCCGGCGATAGCCCAGGCTCAGCCGTCGCTCGGCAAAGCTGGTTTCAAGCGGCAACAGCCCAAGCATGGAGTGGCGCCCGCCCTTGGCGTCGATCAACCCCTCACCCAGGACCATATAGCCGCCGCATTCGCCGTCGATTCGGGCGCCGCGGCGGGCGGCGGCGTGCATCCCGCGGCGAAAGCCGTCTGCGGCCGCAAGGCGACCAGCCTGCAATTCCGGATACCCGCCGGGCAAGAACACCGCATCCGCATTGCTGTCGGGCGCCTCATCGGCAAGCGGGGAGAACGGGAGGATTTCCGCCCCGGCGGACTGCCAGCCGGCCAGAAGATGCGGATAGGCAAAAGCAAAGGCCGTGTCCCAGGCAAGGGCAATGCGCTGGCCGGGCGGAGGCAGCAGCGTTGCCGTTTGCGCGACCGCTTTGGCCCATCCGCTACCCGTGGGCGCGGCGAGGTCCGCCGCGGCGCCCAATAGGGCGTCGAGATCCACCGATCTCGCAAGGATCTCGCCGGCCCGGTCAAGCCAGGCCTGCAGGCCTGCCGTTTCGGCGGCCTGGACCAGCCCCAGATGTCGCTCAGGCAGGGCAAGGGCCGGATCGCGCGAAACGGCACCGAACACCGGCACGCCAAGCTCGGCCAAACCGGCGCGGGCAAGCGCTGCATGCCGCGGCGAAGCGATGCGGTTGAAGATCACGCCAGCCAGCGCAAGTCCCGGTCGCATGGCGCGCAGCCCGGCCGCGGCGAGGGCGGCCGACTGGCCCTGACCCGCCGCGTCCAGGACCAGCACCAGGGGCAGGCCCAGCATATCGGCCAACGCGGCGACCGAGCCGCGCCCATCCGCGGCGGCATCCAGCGCACCCATTGCCCCTTCGATCAGCAGTATGGACCCGCCCGGCATGCCGCTTGCGGGATCGCCCTGGCCGGCTGCCAACGATCGGATCAGCGCCGGCGCCATCGCCCAGCCATCAAGATTGACCGAGGGCCAGCCGCAGGCGGCTGCATGAAATGCAGGGTCGATATAGTCGGGCCCCGATTTGGCGGCCCGCACGGCAATCCCCCGGGCCCGATATGCGCGGAGCAGGGCAAGGGTGATTACGGTTTTTCCCGCGCCCGAGGCCGGCGCGGCAAGCACCAGCCCCTTCACGAAGCGTCGGCGACGGCCCGGCTTCCCAGCGGATCGAGCGATCGCGGTGCGTCCCCGGCAAGCTGGCCGGCCCAGTCGATGACTTGGCGCAGCCGGACGACCTCGCCCAGGCAGATGATCGCGGGCGCGGCCATCGCCTTGTCGCGAACCTCCTGGGCCACCCGACCCAGCGTCGTCTCCAGCACCTGCATATCCGGTCGGGTGGCGTTCGAGACGACCGCCACAGGCTCGCCCGCGCCGCGGCCGGCCGCCATCAGCGCCTCGGCGATCTGGGCCAGATGCTTGATCGCCATATACATCACAATGACCGGCGCAGCCTTGGCCAGCGACGCCCAGTCGATCGCCGAAGGCGCCAGCCCAGTCTGATCATGCCCGGTCAGGAAGGTCACCGCCTGGTTGACATCGCGATGCGTCACCGGGATGCCCGCCGCGGCCAGACCGCCGATGCCGGCCGAGATGCCCGGTGTCACGCGAAAGGGCACACCGGCCTGGGCGAGGGTCTGCGCCTCCTCCCCGCCGCGGCCGAAGACGAAAGGATCGCCCCCCTTCAGGCGCAGGACGCGTTTGCCCGCCCGCGACAGCTCCACCAGCCGAAGCGAGATATCGCGCTGTTTGGCCGAGGGTTTTCCGCCGCGCTTGCCGGCGTATTCCAGCGGCGTTCCGGGTCGGCGCCAATCGAGGAGACGCGAATCGACCAGCGCATCGTGAACGATAACATCGGCGCTTTGCAGCGCATGCAGCCCCTCCAGCGTCAGAAGGCCCGGATCGCCTGGGCCCGCGCCGACAAGCCAGACGAGCCCCGGTGGAAAAGCCGGAAAGGCATGCTGCGGCAAATGCAGGGCGTGGTTCATGCCCCCATGTATAGGCAGCCTGTTCGCCGGATGCGAGAGGTGGAAACGACCTGTCGCGCAATCGTGGCGGCAACGTGTAGGGTTTGGTTCATGGCAGACAGGCCCCCTCTGCGGACCGGCTTTACCACCGGCGCCTGCGCGACCGCCGCCGCCGCGGCCGCGGCCGGCGCGCTTTTGACCGGTGTCTGGCAAGACCCCGTTTCGATTTTTCTGCCGCGTGGACAGCGCGTGCGCTTTGCCTTGAGCGGGCGCGATACAGGGCCGGGCTGGGCGCGCGCGGCGATCGTGAAGGATGCCGGCGACGATCCCGACGTCACACATGGCGCCACAATCCAGGTCACGCTGCGACGGGCCGCGCCGGGTACCGGCGTCGTTTTTTTCGCCGGAGCGGGGGTCGGAACCGTCACCAGACCCGGGCTGCCTATCCCGCCCGGAGCGCCGGCGATAAACCCCGTGCCCAGGCGGATGATCGTCGAGGCCCTCGGCGCGGTCGCCGATGCCGCCGGCTGCGCGTCGGATTTCGAGGTTGAGATCGCAATCCCCGGCGGGGCCGAGATCGCCAAGCGTACCTGGAACCCAAGGCTGGGCATCGAGGGCGGCCTGTCGATCCTCGGCACGACCGGGATCGTACGGCCGTTTTCTTGTGCAGCGTGGATCGCCTCGATCCATCGCGGCATCGACGTGGCGCGGGCGGCCGGCCTTGCACATGTTGCCGGCAGCACGGGCGCCACCTCCGAGGCGGCGGCCCAGGCGCGGTTCGGGCTTCCCGATCACGGCCTGCTCGATATGGGCGATTTCGCTGGCGGGATGTTGAAATACCTGCGCACCCATCCGGTGGCGCGCCTGACCATCGCAGGCGGCTTTGCCAAGCTGACCAAGCTCGCGCAGGGCGCGCTCGATTTGCATTCGGCCCGCAGCAAGGTGGATTTTGCGGCGCTTGCCGAGCGGGCCGGTCAACCCAGGATCGCCAGGGCCAACACAGCGGCGCAGGCGCTGGCGCAGGCAGGCCCCGCCCTGGCCCGGGAGATCGCGACCGATGCAAGGCAGACCGCGCTGCGCGCGCTTGCCGGCGCGGCGGTGGCGGTGGATATTCTGGTTGTCGCACGCGACGGAACCCCGCTTGCCCAGGCGGATGCAGATGGAGGCCGGATTTTGTGACGCGGCTGCTGATCCTTGGTGGCACGGCCGAGGGCCGGCTTCTTACAGAGCGCGCCACGGTCGATCTTGGATGTGTTGTGACGCTTTCGCTTGCGGGCATCACCCAAACGCCAACCCTGCCGGCGGGTGTTGCGGTGCGGCGGTGCGGCTTCGGCGGGGTTGCGGGGCTAACCCGCTGGCTCTTTGAAACCGGAACCGAAGCGCTGATCTGCGCGACGCACCCCTTTGCCTTGCAGATGCCGCGGCATGTTTTTGCGGCGGCCGGAGCGGCGAATTTGCCAGCCCTGCGCCTGCTTCGCCCGGAATGGAGACCGAGCCCGCGCGACCGCTGGCATGTCTATACCACGCTTCACGCCGCCATTGCCGGCCTGCCGCCCGGCGCCCATGCGCTTTTAACCACCGGATCGGGGATGACCGAACTGCCCCGCCGCACCGATCTGCGCATGACCCTGCGAACGATCGAGCCACCGCCCGAGCCGATCTCCGGCATCGGGTTGATCGTCGCCCGACCGCCTTTTAGCCAGGTTGCGGAGGTCACGCTCTTTCGCCGACTGGGCATTACGCATCTGGTGACGCGGAATGCCGGAGGAGGGGATCGCGCCCGCCTCGATGCAGCACGCATTCTGCGCCTTCCGGTCCATATGCTTGGCCGGCCTACGCCCCTGGAGGTGCCGACCGTTGCGACGGTCGACGCCGCGCTGGGCTGGCTACAAACGCTCGGCAGCAAAAACGCCGGAACCGGCCCTTCGCCCGGCGCTGTACCCTAAAAGATCCGCCAAGCGAGGCGCCCGAGGCACGCCCTCAGAGACTGCGCCCGAGAATGCTGCGCAAGCTTGACAGCCGGACCCGCCGACGCGCATGAAGTCGGGGTCAAGGTTTCCGCGGCCCACCCTTTCTTTGGGCCGGGGATCAAAAGGGAAGACGTCGGGGCCGACCCATATAGGGGGCCCCAAAGCGTCGCCGCCCCCGCGACTGTATGCGGTGAGCGTTCCCGCGATGCCACTGGCCGCAAGGCTGGGAAGGCTGGGAATGCGTGGCCCGCCGGGCCGGAGCCGTGAGCCAGGAGACCTGCCTTGGCCGGCCGGGTGCCCCCGGCAAAGACCGTGGAACGGGCGGGGTGCTCCCGGGACGCGAGACCAGGCCGACGGCCTGCGATCGCCCCTGCGCGTTGCCGCCCAACAAAGGTGTCAAGCGCCGTGGAGGAGATCGGCATGACGATATCGGCCAACAGGGCAGGGTCAGCGCGCGGCAAAATACCGGCAACGGTGATCACCGGCTTTCTGGGCGCGGGCAAGACCACGCTGATCCGGCATCTCGTCACCCATGCCGGCGGACGGCGCATCGCGCTGATCATCAACGAGTTTGGCGATCTGGGCGTGGATGGCGAGATCCTCAAGGGCTGCGGCATCGAAGGCTGCGCCGAAGAGGATGTGGTCGAGCTGTCCAATGGCTGCATCTGCTGCACGGTGGCCGAGGATTTCGTGCCCGGGCTGATCAAGCTTCTCGACCGCGACCCCGCCCCCGATCATATCGTCATCGAAACCTCCGGGCTTGCCCTGCCGCAACCGCTGGTCCAGGCCTTCAACTGGCCCGAGATCCGCACCCGGGTGACGGTCGACGGCGTCGTCGCGGTTGTCGATGGGCCGGCCCTCGCCGCCGGCCGCTTTGCCGCCGATGAAGCGGCGGTGGATCGTCAGCGGGCGGCCGATGACGGGCTCGACCACGAAACCCCGCTGGCCGATCTCTTTGAGGATCAGCTCGCCTGTGCTGATCTGGTGCTGTTGGGCAAAGCCGATCTTTTGGATGATCCTGGATCTGTCATGACGGCGCTGCGCAACCGCCTCCGCCCGGGCGTGGGGCTTTTGGAAAGCCGGATGGGCGCGCTGGACCCGGCCGTGCTGTTGGGGCTGGGCGTAGCCGCCGAGGCAGATTTGGCCGTGCGCGCGGCCCCGCATCATCACCATCACCATGACGAAGCGTCCGCGCAGGATCACGGCCATGCGCATGGACATGGCCACGCACATGAACATGGCCACGCGCATCATCATGACCCTGCACAAGATGACCACGCACATGGTCACGGCCACGCACATGGTCACAGCCATGCACATGATCACGGCCATGCGCATGATCACGGCCATGACGCGTTTGAGAGCTTCGTGGTCGCATTGCCAGAGATGGCCGACCCGGCCCAGCTGACGGCGGCTGTGGCCCAGGCCATCGCCGCACATGGGCTTTTGCGGGTCAAGGGGTTTGCCGCGATTGCGGGGCGGCCGATGCGGTTGGTTCTGCAGGCGGTCGGGCCGCGGATCGAGACGCATTACGACCGGCCCTTCGGCGCCGATCCCCGCTGCACCCGGCTGGTGGTGATCGGGCTTGCCGGGCTGGATCGCGCGGCGATCGCGGCGGTGCTAAAGGCGGCCGACCGTGCGGTGGCCTGAGTGACCCTTGTCGTGGCCGAGGAAAGCCCGGGCACGCCCGACGCGCTGGCGCTGATCGCGGCGTCCGAGGCCGAGCTTGCCGCGCTTTACCCGCCCGAGCATCGTTTTGCTTTTTCGCCCGAGGCGCTGATCGCCGCCGGGGTTCGGTTCTGCCTTGCCCGTCGGGATGGCGTGGCCGTGGGTTGCGGCGGGCTCGCCCCGCTGCCCAGTTATGGCGAGCTCAAGCGTGTCTATGTGGCACCCGCCGCACGGGGCAGCGGCGTGGCGCCGGCGCTGCTGGCACATCTTGAGGCCATCGCGCGCATCCTGGCGCTGCCCTGTATCCGGCTTGAAACGGGGCATCGCAGCCCGGCGGCAATCGGGCTTTACCGCCGCGAAGGCTATGCCCGGATCGGCGCCTTCGGCGACTACGCCGAGAACGGCTCCAGCCTCTTTATGGAAAAGCGGCTCGGCTGACATGGCCGGGACGCGCTGAGCGATGCATCTGCTTGCCGCCCAGCCCGGCACTGCCTCGGATGGGGCAGAACCGGTCGATCCGGGCCAAAGCCCGGCTGATCTCGTGTTTCTTTCCGCCGCCGATAGCGAGCTGGCCGCGCTTTCGGCCGCACGCCGGGCGATGGCGGCGGCACCGAGCCTGCGGCTGGCCTCGCTGAGTTGGCTTGCCCATCCGTTCTCGACCGACCGCTACATCGCCGATACCGCCGCGCCGTCGAGGCTGGTCGTGGCCCGGCTTTTGGGCGGGGCCGGCTATTGGCGGTATTTGGTCGAGGAGCTGGTGGCCCGGCTGGGGGCGCGAGGCGTGCCGCTGGCACTTCTGCCGGGCGATGACAAGCCCGATGCAGAGCTGGCGCGCCTCTCTACGGTGCCGGCGGCCGATTGGCAGGATCTTTGGGCCTATCTCGTCGAAGGCGGGCCTAACAATGCCCGGAGCTTTCTGGAGCTTGCCGCGCATATGTTGGGCCAGGCGCCGCGCCCGCCGGGGGTGGAGCCCTTGCTGCGGGCGGGGTATTACTGGCCCGGCGCTACCCGCGCCGATGCCGGGACGGTCGCCGCGCATTGGGTGCCAGGCGCGCCGGTCGCCGCACTCGTCTTTTACCGCGCACTCTTGCAGGGCGCCGGGCTCGACCCGGTCGATGCCACAATCCGGGCCCTGAGGCGTCGCGGGCTCAACCCGCTGCCCATCTTTGTGGCCTCGCTGAAGGATCCCGTCTCGGCCGCCACGCTGGATCGGATCTTTGCCGAAACCCCGCCCGACATCGTGCTGAACGCGACCGGCTTTGCCGTCGGGACGCCGGGGGCGGCCACGGTCACCCCGCTCGACGCGCCGGGTCGGCCGGTGCTGCAGCTGGTGCTGTCGGGCGAGACCGAGGCGGCCTGGGCCGAGGGCATGCGCGGCCTGTCCCCCCGCGATATCGCCATGAATGTGGCGTTGCCCGAAATCGACGGGCGGCTTTTGACGCGGGCGATCGGCTTTAAGGCCGAGGCGTTTCGCGACGACGCCACCGAATGCCCGATCCCCAGCTGGCAGGCGGCCGAGGATGGGATCGGCTTTGCCGCCGATTTGGCCGCGGGCTGGACCCGGCTCGCGCGCACCCCGGCGGCCGCCCGGCGGGTGGCGCTGATTTTGGCGAATTATCCCAACCAGGACGGCCGTCTGGCCAATGGGGTGGGGCTCGACACGCCAGCCTCGACGGTCCGTCTGTTGCAGGCTCTGGCCGGGGCGGGCTACGAGGTGCAGGCTGCGCCGCCGGACGGCGCGACGCTGATGGCCCGGATCCAGGCCGGCCCCACCAATTGGCAGACCGATCGGGCGGAGCGCCAGGGCGGCGTGCGGCTTTCTCTTGCGGCCTATCGCGCCGCCTATGGGCGGCTTTCGCCGGCGCTGCGCGCGCGCATCGAGGCGCGGTGGGGCGCGCCAGAGGCCGATCCCTTTGTTGTGGCCGATCCCGCCGGTACGGGTGTTCCCTCCGGTGCGGGCGATGCCTCCGGTGCGGGCGATGCCTTTGCGCTGTCGGTTCTGACCTTCGGGCATGTGGTTGTCGGGATCCAGCCGGCGCGCGGCTACAATATCGACCCGCAGGCAACCTATCATGCGCCCGACCTGGTGCCTCCGCACAACTATCTGGCCTTTTATATCTGGCTGCGGGAGAGTTTCGGCGCCCAGGCCATCATCCATATGGGCAAGCATGGCAATCTGGAATGGCTGCCCGGCAAGGCGCTGGCGCTGTCGCCCGACTGTCTGCCCCAGGCGGTGCTGGGGCCGCTGCCGCATCTATATCCCTTCATCGTCAACGATCCTGGCGAAGGCAGCCAGGCCAAGCGCCGCAGCGCAGCGGTGATCGTCGATCACCTGACCCCGCCGCTGACCCGGGCGGAAAGCTACGGCCCGTTGCGCGATCTCGAGGCGTTGGTTGACGAGTATTACCAAGCCGCGGGCGTCGATCCGCGCCGGGTGAGGCATCTGCGCGCCGAGATCCTGAGCCTGAGCGAGGCGACGGGTATGGACCAGGATGCCGGGCTGGGCGTCGATGCGGATGCCGACATCCGGCTTGCGCGGCTCGATGCCTGGCTGTGCGAGCTCAAAGAAGCCCAGATCCGCGACGGGCTGCATGTCTTCGGCCTGGCGCCGCAGGGCCGGCTTGCCGATGATCTGGTGGTGGCGCTGGCCCGGGTGCCCCGGGGCGCGGGGGCGGGCGGCGATGCCTCGCTGATCCGCGCTTTGGCGGCGGATTTCGGGCTGGCCTTCGATCCGCTCGACTGCGCGATGGCGCGCGCTTGGACCGGCCCGCGCCCCGCCGCGCTCGCGCTCAGCGCCGATCCCTGGCGCAGCACCGGCGATACGGTGGAGCGGCTGGAGCTTTTTGCACAGCGCCTTGTGGCTGGCGCCGCCGAGCCACCGGGTCCCGCCAGCGCGGCGGTGATGGGTGAGATCGGCGCCCGCATCCGCCCGGCCGTGGCGTCTTCGGGGGAAGCCGAGATGGCCGGTCTGCTGGCGGCGCTTGAGGGGCATTTTCTGCCCCCAGGCCCATCGGGCGCCCCCACCCGCGGCCGCCTCGACGTGCTTCCCACGGGGCGCAACTTTTTTTCCGTAGACAGCCGGGCGATCCCCACCCAGGCGGCCTGGGCGCTGGGCTGGCGCTCGGCCAGCCTGCTGATCGAGCGGCATCTGCAGGACCAGGGCGACTGGCCGCGGGCCATCGCGCTGACCGCCTGGGGCACGGCGACAATGCGCACCGGCGGCGACGATATCGCCCAGGCGCTGGCGCTGATGGGGGTGCGTCCGCGCTGGGATGCGATGTCGGGCCGGGTGACGGGCTTCGAGATCCTGCCCCTATCGGTGTTGGGTCGGCCGCGGGTGGATGTCACCTTGCGCGTTTCGGGCTTTTTTCGCGATGCGTTCCCGGCGCAGATGGATCTGGTGGCCTCGGCCGCCCGGGCGGTGATGGATCTCGACGAGCCCGAGGCCGAGAACCCCGCCGCAGCCCGGTTTCGCGCCGAGGGCGGCGGGCCGGAGGCGGCATTTCGGGTGTTCGGTTCGAAACCCGGCGCCTATGGCGCGGGGCTGCAGGCGCTCATCGATGCGCGGCTGTGGGACCAGCCGGCCGATCTTGCCGAGAGCTTTCTTGATTGGGGCGGCTATGCCTATGGCGCCGGCGCGGCGGGAGCGTCCGCCCGCCCGGCTTTTGCGGCGCGCCTCGCCCAAACCGATGCCGTGGTCCAGAACCAGGACAATCGCGAGCATGATCTTCTCGACAGCGACGATTACTACCAGTTCGAAGGCGGGATGACGGCGGCGGTCGCCCATCTGCGCGGCGCGGCGCCCGCGAGCTATCACAACGACCATTCGCGCCCCGAACGCCCGGTGATCCGGACCTTGGAGGAAGAGATCGCCCGCGTCGTGCGCGCGCGCGCCGTCAACCCCAAATGGATCGATGGCGTTAAGCGCCATGGCTACAAGGGCGCGTTCGAGATGGCCGCGACGCTCGACTATCTCTTTGCCTTCGCCGCCACGACAGGCGCGGTGCGCGGCCATCATTTCGACCTTGTCGCTGCGGCCTATCTGGAAGACGACGCCACCCGAAGCTTCATCGAAACGGCCAACCCCGCCGCGCTGCGCGAAATGGCCCAGCGCCTGGCCGAGGCTATCGCGCGCGGCCTCTGGGTGCCGCGCTCCAACAGCCTGCGCGGGCTGGTCGAAAGCCTGTCCGCATGATGGGGCAACGTCGAATTGCCCGTCCCTGGTTGCCCGGTCCCACCCCGGCGCGCATCCGGGCGACTGCCCCTCTCCGGTTTGCCCTGGATCCCGCCGATACCGGATCGGCACGGGGTCCGCTTTGTCCAAAACCGCCAGCCCGTTGCGCTTGGGCGAAGGTATTGCGGGCAACCAAAATGCAACGCAGAGCATGGACTGGACCGACCTTGTGGCCGGCAATCCCGGCCCGTCCCGGCCCGGCCCGGCACCCTGCCTTCGGCAGCGGCCTTGCCGCGCGTCTTTTGGTGCCGTTGTCGCGCGGAACGGCCGAGCCGGCCGACAGCCATGACCGTCCGGCCAAGCACGACACAGGCGATCTTCTCGACGGCGGGTCGCCGCTGGAGCCTCAGCGCCCCCGGTCGGTGGCCCTCATGCCAGTCGGTATAAGGCGCGCCCGCCCGGATGAGGGCCGGCCGCACCGGCGAGCTTTCATCGCCGCGGCCTTTGGCGGGATCGAGCGGTGCATCGGCCCGCCCTCTTTCATGCATCGCAAAAAGCCCAAGCCCTTCGCGCCGGCGACAACCGCGAGCGCCCGCTTTCCGGCCGGGGATCCCGCCCGGATCGACGGCCTCTTTGCCAAATCACAGGGCGCGGCGCTTCCCTTTTTCATGAACACCGCGAAAAGCGCCGCGCATCGGCAGGGCGTGGCCAGAGCCCTCCTTTATGCCCGCAAGGCCAAGGCGCCGCGGGAAAGCCGGGTCGCGCGTACCCAAACCCCGGCCGCCTTTGCCGCTTTGGGCTTGGCGGTGCTGGGCCGGACGGCCCATCCGGGGTATGAAAAACCCTCAAGCCGCATGATGCGCAAGCAGCGCCCCGCTTCTTCTTGGCAAAAATACTCAAATTCCCCGATCGGAGATGCAAGATGACGCCGCAGGAAAAGGACGCCACCTCTCAAAACGCCATCGAGAACGCCCAAAACACCGCCGCCAATCGGGACAGCGACCCTGCCGGCGCCGAGGCGCGCCACAGCGAAAAGATGGCCAAGAAAAAGGCCGCCCGCGACAAGATCATGGCCACCAAGACCGAGGAGCGCGGCCTGATCATCGTGCATACCGGCAAGGGCAAGGGCAAAAGCTCGGCCGCCTTCGGGATGATCTTTCGCTGCATCGCCCATGGCTTTCCCTGCGCGGTGGTGCAGTTCATCAAAGGCGGCATGGGCACGGGCGAGCGGGATCTCATCCAGACCCATTTTTCGGATCTTTGCGCCTTTCACACCATGGGCGAGGGGTTCACCTGGGAAACCCAGGACCGCGCCCGCGATATCGAAATGGCGCAGGCCGCCTGGGCCAAGGCCAAGGCGCTGATCGCCAGCGGCGCCTACCGCATGGTGCTGCTCGATGAGATCAATATCGCCCTGCGCTACGACTATCTCGATATCGAGGATGTTCTGGCCTTTCTGGCAACCGAAAAACCGCCCATGACCCATCTCGTTCTGACCGGCCGCAATGCCAAGGAGGGGCTCATCGAGGCCGCCGACCTCGTCACCGAGATGGAGCTGGTCAAGCATCCCTTTCGCGCCGGCGTGAAGGCGCAAGCCGGGGTGGAGTTCTGAGCATGTTCAATGCCCATCTGTTCACGGCGACGCCCCGACATCAGGTCGTCTACGGGCGGTACGAGCGGATCTACACGCTGATCGATTTCACCGCGGCCTGGCTCTTCATTGCCGGCTCGATCATGTTCTTCTCGGATGCCTGGGTTGAAACCGGGACTTGGCTCTTTCTGATCGGATCGATCTGCTTTGCCGCGCGACCGACGGTGCGGGTGTTGCGTGAACATCACCTTTCGCGCCTGCCGCTTCCAGAAGACGACAAGGGCTGACGCATGCTGAGCCGCCGGGCGTTCCTGCGCTGGCTGGGCGGGCTCGCCCTGGCGGGCAGTGCCAGCGGCGCCTATGCGGGCTGGGTCGAGCCGGCCTGGCGGCTCCGCGTGCAACGCTGGGCACTGACTCCCGCAGGTTGGCCGGCCGGGCTGCGCCTGCGGCTGGCCGTGCTCGCCGATATCCATATCGGCCCGCCTTGGATGACCCCAGATCGGTTGTCCCGGATTGTGGCGCGCACCAACAATCTGGGCGCCGATATCATCCTGCTTCTGGGCGATTACGAGGCGGGTCACCGCTTCGTGCAACGAAAAATCCCCTTGGCCATTGTGGCGCAGCGCCTGGCCGGGCTCAACGCGCCCTTGGGCGTCTGGGCGGTGCTGGGCAACCATGATTGGTGGCATGATGCGACGGCGCAAGCCAACCGTCAGTTCCCGCCCGAGATGGGCCGGGAACTGCACCGGGCCGGCATCCCGATCCTGGAAAACCGCGCCGTAAGGCTGGCCACCCCGCAAGGCGGCTTCTGGCTGGCCGGTTTGGGCGATCAAATCGCCTTTCCGCCGCGCGGCGGCAAAGGCTGGGCGGGGGTGGACGATCTGCCCGGCACGCTCGCACAGATCACCGACGAGGCCCCGGTCATCCTAATGGCGCATGAGCCCGACATCTTTCCCCGCGTGCCAAAGCGGGTGGCGCTGACCCTGTCGGGCCACACCCATGGCGGGCAGCTGCGCCTTTTTGGCTGGTCCCCGGTGGTCCCCTCGGCCTTTGCCAATCGCTATGCCTGGGGCCATGTCGCCGAGGCGGGGCGGCATCTCATCGTCTCCGGCGGCCTGGGATGCTCGATCATCCCGGTACGGCTCGGCGTGCCGCCCGAGATCACGCTGGTGGAGCTTGGCGGGTGAGCGAGATCGCGCCGCCGCGGGCCCTGATGATCCAGGGGGCGGGATCCAATGTCGGCAAATCGCTGATCGTGGCCGGGCTGGCGCGGATGTTTCGCCGTCAGGGGCTGCTTGTCGCCCCCTTCAAGCCCCAGAATATGTCCAACAATGCCGCGGTGACCGTCGATGGCGGCGAGATCGGCCGGGCGCAGGCGCTGCAGGCCAGGGCGGCCGGGCGCGACCCCGTCATCGACATGAACCCGGTGCTTTTGAAGCCCGAAACCGAGACCGGCGCCCAGGTGATCGTCCAAGGCAAACGGGTGGCGACCGTCAAGGCGCGCGACTACGCGGCTCTGAAACCCCGGCTGATGGCCCCGGTGCTGGAGAGCTTTCGCCGGCTTGCCGCGCAGGCCGATATGCTTATCGTCGAAGGCGCAGGCAGCCCGGCCGAGGTCAATCTGCGTGCCGGCGACATTGCCAATATGGGCTTTGCCCGGGCGGCCGGAGTGCCGGTGGTGCTGACCGGTGATATCGACCGGGGCGGGGTGATCGCCCAGCTTGTCGGCACCCAGGCGGTGCTGGATGCCGATGACAACGCCATGATCCGTGGCTTTCTGATCAACAAGTTTCGCGGCGATCTCCGCCTTTTCGATGCCGGGCGCGACCTGATCGCGGCGCGCACCGGCTGGGCGGCTCTGGGTGTGATCCCTTGGTTCGATCGGGCGCACCGCCTGCCAGCCGAAGATGCGCTGGATCTGCGCAGCCCCGGCGGCGAGGGTCTTCACATCGTCTGCCCCGTGCTCTCGCGGATCGCCAATTTCGACGATCTCGACCCTCTGGCGGCCGAGCCGGGGCTGCGCGTGACGATGCTGCGCGCGGGCCAAGCGTTGCCCGGCGATGCCGATCTGGTGATCCTGCCCGGCACCAAATCCACCCGCGGCGATCTGGCCTATCTGCGCGCTCAGGGCTGGGATGTGGATATTGCCGCGCATGTCCGGCGGGGCGGCCATGTTCTGGGGCTTTGCGGCGGCTATCAGATGCTGGGCCGCCGGGTGGTCGATGCCCAAGGCATCGAAGGCCCGCCCGGGGAGACGCCGGGGCTGGGGCTTCTCGACGTCGAGACGGTGATGCACCCGCAAAAAACCCTGACCCGGGTCGAGGCCGTGCATGCGGCAACCGGTTTGCCCTTTGCAGGCTACGAGATCCATATCGGCACGACCGCAGGACCCGACTGCGCGCGCCCTTTTGGCAATGTGGCGGGGCGGCCGGAGGGCGCGGTCAGCACCGATGGGCGCATCCAGGGCAGCTATCTGCATGGGATGTTTGCCACCGACGCTTTTCGGGCCGGCTGGCTGGCGCGCTTTGGCATCGCCTCGCAACCTGGCTACGAGGCCGGGGTGGAGGCCGCGCTGGATGCCTTGGCTGCGCATCTTGAGGCGCATGTCGATCTGAAAGCGCTTCTAGCCCTCGCCGCCCCGGTTGCGCCTCAGCCATAGCGCGGTGGGCGCTCATGCCCCTCACCGATCTCCAGCGTGCGGTAAAAATCGGCCAGCATGCGGCCGGGCTCGGGGCGAAACGCCGCACCCGCGGAAAGCGCCCGCATTCGATCGACCCGGAACATGCGAAAATCCGCGCGCAGCTCGCACCAGGCAATGAGGGTCCAGACCTTGCCCCAGAACCAAAGCCCAAGGGGCCGCACGCTGCGCCGGGTGGTTCGCCCCGCGCCATCGGCATAGCCAAAGGCAAGCCGGGTCCGCGCCTCGACCGCCGCCTCGACGCGGTCGAGCGCGTCTCGGAGCGCCGGCGTGATGCTGGTGCCGATGGCATGGATTTCGACCTTGCGGGCCCGGGCCGCCGCCCGCTCCGGCAAGACCGCCGCGATCTTGATCAGCGCCTCTTCGGCGCCGCGGGCCATCTCGGCCCCGCCAAAGGCGCGGATCATCCGCGCCCCGGCCACAAGCGCGGTGATCTCATCCTCGCTGAACATCAAGGGTGGCAGATCGAAGCCCGCCATGAGGACATAGCCGACCCCCGCCTCGCCCTCGATGGGCACGCCCGAGGCCTGAAGATCGGCGATGTCGCGATAGATGGTGCGCGGGCTAACCTCCAGCCTCTCGGCCAGCCGCGCCGCTGTCACCAGCCGTCCGCCGCGCAGATGCTGGACGATACGGAAGAGACGGTCGGCGCGGCGCATCGGGCTCAGTTGGCAAAAAGGCCGATGGAATTGCCGTCAGGATCGGTGCAATACGCAAACCGGCCGAAGGGGATGGCGATGGGCTCGGAGAGCACCTGGCCGCCCGCCTCGCGCAGCCGTGCCAACCCCGCCTCCAGGCTGTCGGGCAGCGCCAGATGGATCGTTGGGCCGGTGCCGTCACCGGCCGGTTTGCCCTCGTAGAGATGCCCGGCAATGCCGCCCGGCGCTTGGGTTGGGAAGATCGCGGTCTCGTTTGGGCCCATCACCTGACGGGTCAGTTCGGTGCCGAAGACCGCGCCGTAAAAGCGTGCGGCGCGATCGAGATCGCGGACCGGGATTTCGGTCCAGACGGTGAAATTTGTGGGTGTGTGGGTCATGCGCGGTGCTCCCTTTGCTGCGGTCGGGGGTTTGTCGCACGACCCTCCTGACAGCCTTCTGTCAGCATGATGCCGATGGGCAACTAAAACTGCCAGCTTGTCGGCAGCCCGGGATCCGCACCATCGACCAGCCGGGTTGCGGCCTCGCCTGCCATCGCGCCCAGCGCAAAGCCGATCTTAAACCCGCCTGTGGCCGCGATCACCCCGGCCCGGCCCGGCACCGCGCCGATCAGCGGGCGCCCCCCGCGCGCCCGCGGCCGCAGCCCCGCCCAGCGCGACAGAACATTTGCATTGCGGATTGCGGGGCAGAGCGCGCGGGCCCGCGCCAGCACCGCGTCGAGCGCGGCATCGGTGCCGGTCGGATCGCTCCAATTGTGCTCGGATGTGCTGCCCACCGCAACCGCGCCATCGGCATGCACGACGACATAAAGCCCGCGATCGTAAAGCACGGGCTGGGCGGCGAGGGTCAGATCGAGCCGCGCGGCCTGGCCTTTGACGCCGCGCCCCTCCCGATCGCCCATGAGCGGAAAGCTGCCCGCGCCGGCGGCAAGGATGGTGTGACGTGCCGGGATCGCCGCGAGGCTGGTCACCGTGACCCCGGTCTCGATCCGCCCGCCGCGTGCCAGGATGGCCGCCTGCAGGGCCGCAAGCGTGGCGTGCGGGTCAAGCCGTGCCGTCACCCGGTCGACCAGAAGCCCGCAGGCGGCGGCCTCGGGATCGACCCAGCCCGGCCGCGCCTCGGCCGGTTCCAGCCACATATGGCCGGGACCCCAGGCGGCCTCTGCCGCGGCAATCTGCGCCTCGGCCCGGGCGCGCGCGGACGCGTCTGCCAGCGGCTGCACCCGCCCCACAGCGCCATAGCCGCAGGTCGCGCCCAGCGCCCGCAACTGTGCCGGCAGCGCCGCGAGCGCGGCCAGATGCGCGGCTTTCTCCGGGCTCCAGCCCAAAGGCGCATGCGGCGCCAGAACGCCCAGCGGGCCGCCCGATGCGCCCGCGCCCGGTGCGGCGCGGTCCATCAGCGTCACCGCCCGTCCCCGCGTCAGGCAGAACCAGGCGCTCCACAGCCCGAAAATGCCGCCGCCGATCACCGCCACATCCTGCATGGCCCAGCCATAGGCAGCGCCCCCGCGCTTGCCAAGGCCAAGGCCCGCAGGGCAGGAGAGCGCAATGGCATGGGAAAAACCGGATCTGGCATGGGAGGCGGGCAACCTGCCGGTCTCAACGCGCTTTGCCGATCCCTATTTCGCGCGCAGCGACGGGCTGGCCGAAAGCCGGCATGTGTTTCTGGCCGGCAACGATCTGCCTGCCCGCTTCCGTCCGGGGTTTCACATTGCCGAGCTTGGGTTCGGAACCGGGCTGAATTTTCTGGCGGCCTGGCAGGCATGGTGCGCGCAAGGGCTTTCCGGGTCGCTGCGCTTTACCAGCTTTGAGCGCTACCCGCTCGGCGCCGCCGATATGGCACGAGCGCTTGCGCGCTGGCCCGAACTCGCCGCATTGACGCAAAGGCTTTGCGCCGCCTGGGCGGGGCCGGGGCGCTACAGCCTGCCCGGCGCCGAGCTTGAGGTGATCGGGGGCGACGCCGGTCATGTGCTGCCGCACTGGACGGGCGCGGCCGATGCCTGGTTCCTCGACGGGTTCAGCCCCGCGCGCAACCCGCAGATGTGGACGCCCGACCTGATGGCCGCTTTGGCGCGCCGCACGAGGGCGGGGGGCAGCTTTGCAACCTACTCCGCGGCCGGCCATGTCCGCCGTGCGCTCAGCGCGGCCGGTTTTGCGGTGCGCAAGCGGCCCGGCTTTGGGGCCAAGCGCGAGATGTGCGCCGGATCACGCCCGGGCGCGGACCGAGACATCGCGCCGGTTGCCTGACTGCGGATCGCAAGTCACTATGCATGCTGGTCGTTTCAATCGGGGGAACGCGGCATGATCCTTCGCGTGCTGAGCCTGCTTTTTGTGTTTTGTCTCGCGCCGGCTGCCTCGGCCCAGCTGGCGCCCGACGGCAAGTTGTGGGTGCAAGTCGCCTCCGAGCGCGATCTGGATATCGCCCGGCGCGAAGCCGAACGCTATTCTGACAATTTTCGCTACACACGGATTTTTCTGGCCCAGGGAGAGATCTACGCGATCGCGCTGGGTGTTGTGGAGCGCGAAAAGGCCTCAGACGTGCTGCGCAACCTGATTCGGCAGGATCGGATCCCACGCGATTCGCTGACCACGCGCGGCGAGACCTATTTTGCCGAGATCTGGTCGGCGACACGACAGGAGGAGGAGGGCGTCGGCCTCGATCCGGAATTCGCCGCTGCCATCGAGACCGAGAGAACCCTCAACGAAACGGCCAAGCGCGCCTTGCAGGACGCGCTGCTGTGGACCGGGCATTACAGCGACCGCATCGATGGCAAATTTGGACCCAATACGCGGGCCGCGATCCGGTCCTTTCAGGAGGCCCGCAGCGCCGACAGGACCGGCTATCTGACCGACCAGCAGCAGGCGCAGTTGAGCGACGCGGCCGAATCCGCGCGGCAGGACGCGGGTTGGCGCATCGTCGAGGACGGTCCGCTGGGTCTCAAGGTGGGGCTTGCGACCCGCTTTTTCGACAATCCCCGCACGGTCGATGTGGGTCTGCGCTTGTCGGGCCGCGCGCCGGCCGGCGGGGCGCTACTGTCGCTTTTGTCTTTCAGCGGCGGCCGCAGCGTCGACGATCTCTACGACAGCGCCAAGCGTGAATTCGCGCGTGAAACGCCGATCCTCGATCGGCGCGATGCGAACGGCTTTACGCTGATCGGCAAAAGCGGCGACCGGCTGATCTATACCCATGCGCAGCGTGCCCGCGACGGTGCCCGCGGGTTTATCCTGAGCTTTGACGAGGCGCTCTCGACCCTGATGACGCCGGTTGCGCGGGCTATGATAAGCAGTCTTGCGGTTACCCGTATCCGCTCCACGCCACGCATTGCCGATACGCTCGAGTCTCGGCCAGAGCCGCGGCGCGAGGATGACGACCGGCGCAACCCGCGTACCGCGCAAAACACCGGCACCGGAACGGCCGGGACCGATAGGCGGCCGCGTGATACCGAGCGGGCCGATCTTCCCCCCCGCCGCACGGAACCGCGCCGCACGGAGCCACGCCGCACGGAGCCACGCACAACCGAGCCTCGCCGCACCGAACCGCGCAGCACCGAGCCGCGCAGGACCGAGCCGCGCACCGAGCGCCCCCGACGCGAAACGCCGGAGCCCCGGCGCGCCCGCCCGCGCCGCGACGGCGATGTCGATTCGACCGGAACCGGGTTCTATGTCAGCAGCGACGGGCGCATCGTCACAAATTTTCACGTGGTCGACGGCTGCCGGCAGATGATCGTCGATGGCGGCGACGAGGCGAGCGTTCTTGCAACCGACCGCATCAACGACCTTGCTTTGCTGCAGCATGACGTGACCCGCGCCGCTGACGAGATCGCCCGCTTTGCGCCCTCCGGTCCTCGGCTGAACTCCGACGTCACGGTTGTGGGCTATCCGCTTTACGGCCTTTTGGGCGGGCTCAATGTGACGCGCGGCGTTGTCTCCAGCCTGAAAGGTCTCCGCGGCGACGAGACCTTCATCCAGATCTCGGCCGAGGTACAGCCCGGCAATTCCGGCGGGCCGGCGCTGAATGCGCGGGGCTATGTGGTCGGTGTCGTGCAGTCAAAGCTCGATGCGGTGCGCCTGTCCGAACGCATCGGCGACATTCCCCAGAATGTGAACTTCGCAATACGCGCCGATATCGCGCAGGTCTTTTTGAACACCAATGGCGTGGTGCCGCTGATCGGTGAGGATCGCGAGCGGCTGGAGCCTGCCGATCTCGCCGAGGCGGCGCAGAAATTTACGGTGCTTTTGGAGTGCATTAAGTAGCCACCCGCCCGAACTGGCGCATTGCGCGAACTGGCGCATTGCGCGAACTAGACAGTTTCGAGGATTGTTTAAGCCATATCGGACCGCCTCGAAGCCGGTCCTGCATTTTCCGGGTTCATATAGACCGCAGACGGCATTGATTGCGTTGACGAGCGCGGGGATAGACCGGGCGCCGATCCTTTTGGACGGCGCTTTGCGTTTGCAAGAAGCCTGTTCTATCGGGTTCAGACCCGCTGCGTATGGCTGCAGAGAGAGCAACCAGCAGCCATGCGCCTTGAGAGCGGCTGCGGCCTTCTTGTTTCGATGGGTGGCGCGGTTGTGGAGAATCGCCGGCAATGACCGCCTTTCCGGGGGCAATCTTGGGGCTTGGAACCTCGCCTGCATCGGCGGCAAAGGCGGGGCCGATGGTCCAATCAACGCGTCGCAGGTCAGCCCGGCGATCGGGGTTTTCGTCGCCCAACGGCCGAAGGGCGCATCCCTGGTCAATTGCGCCCCCTGAGGAGGCCAACCCCGCAGCCGGGTGCGGTTTGCAGTCACTGCTGTTTTGTCAAAGAAGACAATGCGATCCGGCATGCGGGCGATGGCAGGAGAATGATGCGCAACCCAGTCGTCGCGCTGCTGGCTCACTTTTGCGCCTCGCCGCTCGGTGGCCGCCAACGACTTTTTTTTTGCGAATAGCCGGGGCGCTTTAATCGACCGGCAATGGCTGATCGACGAACAGTAACACCCTCAGCATCGATAAGCGCATCGCGCAGTTCAAAAAGGGCAATATCGGGGTCTTGGGCTAACGGTTCACGAAAGAACCCGGCATGGGCTGCCAAAGTTCCGCCGCCTCGCGGATGCCCCATCGGGGCAACAGCGGCCGCTCTAGAGCCGTTTGCGGGCTCCCCGGGTCACTGACCGGATTCACGCGCAGGCGTTGATGTGCCATTCTGTCTCCACACAAGATAGGGGGTCGCGGCCTGTCACGGGCGTATGTCGGAGGCCCTGCGGGAGCGGGTACTGATCGCGGTTGAGGAGGGCCGTTCTGCGCGTGCGCCGGCGGAGCGGTTCGGGATCGGCGCGGCGACCGCCGTCCGGTGGGTACGTCCGACACCACGCTCGACGAGATGGCGGAAGGGTTGAAAGGCGGAAAAAGGGCGTCTCCGTGGGCCGGTTGACGGTTGGGCGCTTCTTCGACCGGCGCGGCGGGTCGTTCAAAAAAAGGCGGGCCATGCGCAAGAGCAGGAGCGGCCCGGCAGGAGTGTCAGGAACTCTGTGTATCGGCCGCCGGCCCGGGTCCCATTTTGGCCGCGCTCAGCCGCCCATCGGGGAGAAGCGATCTTCGAACAGTATGGCGAACTGGTTCACTGCTGTCAGCCGCCCTCTGACCGAGCGCGAGGTTTTCTCGTGGCCGCGGATGGCCAGGTCGATCGGCTTCTCAGCGGCATCCTCGGATGGGAATGAGCCCCGCGTCTTGATCGATTTGCGGATCACCCGGTTCAGGCTTTCGACTGC
>JBCDAZ010000003.1:0-149427 GCA_039184655.1 Pseudomonadota bacterium
AATGGAGGCACCACTACAACACCAAGAGACCCCAAAGTGCATTGGGCTACCGCCCGCCAGCCCCCGAAACCATCGTCCAGATGGACCCCAGGCACGTCATGCACTAACAATCAAATCGGACCACTCGGATAGGGCTGCTCACTTTGCGGAGCGGTTTTTCTACTGCCGCAGAAGCGGATTTAGAGCCCCAAAACCCACCTTACCTTTCAAGGTATTAGGTGGTTTTCAGACGGCCGGGATGGGGTTTGGTGGGCGGAGAGGGACTCGAACCCCCGGCATCTTCGGTGTAAACGAAGCGCTCTACCAACTGAGCTATCCGCCCTCCGGTCTAGTCCGAAACGGGTTCGGCCGGCTTTTTCAGGATCACCCGGTAGATCTTCGATGCCGCCGCGCCCTCGCCCCGCGTCTTGACCTTGATGCGGCCCAGCGGCGCGATGTTGATGTCTTCGCCCGCTTCCAGTGCATCTCGGATCGAGTTCAGGGTCGCTTCGACCGCACGTCGGGTTTCGTTCTTCTTCAAACCCGACTGGTCGGCCACTTTTTCGAGGAGATCGCGTTTCTTCATCACCCGAATCCTTCCTGCCTGCTTGGGGTGACATGCCACAAACCCCAAAGCCTGCCAATCGGTAAGGGACGCCCCGCCTCCAGCGATTGCGCGCAGCCGGCGCGCCCCATGGCCCCGGAGGCTCCCCCACGCCCCGCGCTACCCTCCTTCGGCCGCGGCGCGGCCGGCGGGCGGGCGATCAATGGGCCAGGCGATCCGCCTCCGTCCCGCTCGAGGCGTCCGGCGCAGGGGTCGCCTCTTCCGGCGTCCATTCGATCGCCTCCGGCGCATGCGACAGGGCAATCTCGATCACTTCGCTGACCGTATCGACAGGCACAATCTCCAACCCCTCTTTGACATTGTCCGGGATCTCGCGCAAATCCTTCACATTGTCCTTTGGGATCAGCACCTTACGAACGCCGCCCCGCAATGCTGCCAAGAGTTTTTCCTTGAGCCCGCCGATTTCCAGCACATTGCCGCGCAAGGTGACCTCGCCGGTCATCGCGATATCCTTGCGCACCGGAATGCCGGTCAACACCGAAACGATCGAGGTCACCATCCCGATCCCCGCCGAGGGGCCGTCCTTGGGCGTCGCGCCTTCCGGGACATGCACATGGATATCGATTTTCTCGAATTCGGGCGGCTTCACGCCGATATCGAGCGCGCGCGAGCGCACATAGGAGGAGGCCGCGTCGATCGATTCCTTCATCACATCGCCAAGCTTGCCGGTGGTCTTCATCCGCCCTTTGCCCGGCAGCTTCAGCGCTTCGATCTGCAACAGATCGCCGCCCACTTCGGTCCAGGCCAACCCGGTGACGGCGCCGATCTGATCGGTCTCTTCGGCCAGGCCGAATTTGAACCGCGGCGCACCCAGCATCTCTTCCAAATCGGGAAGGCCGATCTGCACGGTCTCGGCGGTTTTCTTCACGATCTGGGTGACGGCCTTGCGGCACAGCTTGGCCAACTCGCGCTCCAAATTGCGCACCCCCGCTTCACGCGTGTAGCGTCGCACGATCTGGCTGAGCCCCTCCTCGGTAAGCTCGAACTCGCCCGATTTCAGCCCATGCGCCTTGAGCTGCTTGGGCAAGAGATGCCGGCGGGCGATCTCGCGCTTTTCATCTTCGGTATAGCCCGAGATCGAGATGATCTCCATCCGGTCCAGCAGCGGCCGCGGCATGTTGTAGGTGTTGGCGGTGGTGATGAAGAGCACGTTGGACAGGTCGTACTCCACCTCCAAATAGTGATCCATGAAGGTGTTGTTCTGTTCTGGATCGAGCACTTCCAGCATCGCCGAGGCCGGGTCGCCGCGGAAATCCTGGCCCATCTTATCGATCTCATCGAGCAGGATCAGCGGGTTGGTGGATTTGGCCTTCTTCATCGACTGGATGATCTTACCCGGCATCGAGCCGATATAGGTCCGACGATGGCCACGGATCTCGGCCTCGTCGCGCACCCCGCCCAAGCTAATGCGGATAAATTCGCGCCCCGTGGCTTTGGCGACCGATTTGCCCAGGCTGGTCTTGCCCACCCCCGGCGGGCCGACAAGGCACAGGATAGGGCCCTTTAGCTTGTCCGAACGCTGCTGGACGGCAAGAAACTCCACGATCCGTTCCTTGACCTTTTCGAGGCCGAAATGATCGTCGTCGAGGATCGTTTCGGCGCGGCCAAGATCCTTCTTCACCCGGCTCTTCTTGCCCCAGGGGATCGACAGCAACCAGTCAAGGTAGTTGCGCACCACCGTCGCCTCGGCCGACATCGGCGACATTTGGCGCAGCTTTTTGAGCTCGGCCAGCGCCTTCTCGCGGGCTTCCTTGGTGAACTTTGTGGCTTCGATCTTGTCTTCGTACTCCGCCGCCTCGTCGCGGCCCTCATCGCCATCGCCCAACTCGCGCTGGATCGCCTTCATCTGTTCGTTGAGGTAGTACTCGCGCTGGGTCTTCTCCATCTGGCTCTTAACCCGGCTCTTGATGCGCTTTTCGACCTGCAGAACCGACATCTCGCCCTGCATCAGCGCATAGATTTTCTCCAGCCGGTCGGACACATCGGAAATCTCCAGAAGCTCTTGTTTTTCTTCAAGCTTAACTCCCAGATGCCCCGCCACCGTATCGGCTAGCTTCGCAGGCTCGTCGATATCGGCGATGTTGGCGACCGTCTCATCGGGGATGTTCTTGTTGAGCTTGGAGTACCGCTCGAATTCGGCGCTGATCGTGCGCATCAATGCCTCGACCGCCGACATATCGCCCATGGATTCGGGAATTTCGGTCGCTTCGGCTTCGAAAAACGCATCGTTTTCGACAAACCCGTCGATTTGCACGCGGGTCCGCCCCTCGACCAGAACCTTGACCGTGCCGTCGGGCAGTTTGAGAAGCTGAAGCACGCTGGCCAGCACGCCGACGCTGAATATGTCCTCGGGCGTGGGCTCGTCGATCGAGGGATCCTTCTGGCTCGTGAGCAGGATCTGCTTGTCCTCCTGCATCACGCTTTCCAGCGCCCGGACCGACTTCTCGCGCCCCACAAAAAGCGGCACGACCATATGGGGAAACACCACGATGTCGCGCAGCGGCAGCACCGGGTAGGAGGAGGTTGACGAACTGCTCATGGACAATTTTCCTTTCTGCAGGGTCCGCCGCCCCGAGCATGCGGCAGTGGCAGACCCCCAAACTGCGCTGTATCATTTGGGTCATGCGTTGCGGGCTTTCAAGCGAAAACACCGCAAGGCGTCTTGGCGAGCCAAAGGCTGAATGTTACTCAACTCCGAATGTGTCGATGTGTTTTTAGTGAGGATCGCAATGCGTGTGCATTTCCTCGGTGGTCCGCAGATGGCCAAGCTTCAGGCGATGTTGCGCCGGTCCTTGCCAGCATCCGCCTCTCGGTTCAGCGACCATTCGGCCCGCCTAGCCGATTTCGAAGCGGCGGGGCTACAGACGGCCATCGAACGGGCCGATATCGTCGTGGTCGAGCTCTCGGCTTTGGGCGATCCCGGGCAGCGGCGTGCCCGGCTGGCAGCCCTCTGCGATGCCGAGATCATCGCCTTGCCGGAGATACGCCTGGACGGTCTGGCCTCGCTGGAGCTTGAGGCCAGCGCCGATGGGGCTGTCTTGCATGGTCTCGATCCGCTGATGCCGGTTCTGTCGGGGGAGGACGATCGCGGCGTTGTGTTAGAGCGTTTCGTGCGGGGCGAGATCGACATGCAACAGGGCGCGCGCCTCAACCGGTCGCTGGCCGCCATGCGGGCGCTGGAAGAGCAGCATTGCGATTTGACGCTTGTCGGCGTGATCGAGGCGTTGCTGCAAGAGACGCCGGTGCTTTACGGGGTAACCGCGCCGACCCAGACGGTGCTTTTTCGCTGCTTTGAGCGGCTGTGCGACGATCTGGGGATCGATCCCGACCCGACCATGTGTTGGGATCCGGTGTTCACCGCAAGCCTGGCGCTGAGCCCGGGTCTGCGCACCTTCACACCCTGGGATGTGCGGGCGCATAGGCTGACCTATGAGGCCGACACGCATTGGTACCCCAAGGCCGCAAAGCTGATCAATCGCGCCTGGGCGCTGGTCCACTCGGGCCAAGATCACGCCGACGGCGCGCTGTCGCCGATCGCTCTGTATGCATGAAAATCGGCGGCGAACGCGGCCAGGCCGCCGGTTGCGATCGCCTCACGCAGACCGGCCATAAACTCCTGATAATAGTGGAGATTATGCCAGGTTAGCAGCATCGATGCGATGATCTCGCCGGCTTTGAAAACATGGTGCAGATAAGCGCGGGAGTAATGCTGGCAAGCGGGGCAGCGGCAGTCGGGGTCAAGCGGCGCGGGATCTTCGGCATGGCGCGCATTCTTGATGTTGACCGCTCCGAACCGGGTCAGCGCCTGTCCGGTCCGCCCGGAGCGGGTCGGCAGCACGCAGTCGAACATATCGACTCCGCGCATGACGGCACCGAGGATGTCGTCGGGCTTGCCCACACCCATCAGGTAGCGCGGCTTGTCGGCGGGAAGCTGGCCCGGCGCGGTGTCGAGCACGCTGAACATCGCCGCTTGCCCCTCGCCTACCGCGAGCCCGCCGATGGCATAGCCATCAAAGCCGATACGACAGAGCGCCTCGGCGCTTTCGGCGCGCAGATCGGGCTCTAAACCACCCTGCTGGATCCCGAACAAAGCATGGCCGGGACGCGCACCGAACGCTGCGCGCGAGCGCGCGGCCCAGCGCATCGAGAGTCGCATGCTGCGCGCGATCTCCTCTCGCGGGGCCGGCAGCGAAGGGCATTCGTCAAAGCACATCACGATGTCAGAGCCGAGCAGGCGCTGGATCTGCATCGAACGCTCCGGCGTCAGCACATGCTCCGAGCCGTCGATATGCGATTTGAACCGTACCCCCTCCTCGCTGATCCGCCGCAAGCTGGCAAGGCTCATGACCTGAAACCCACCGGAGTCGGTCAGGATCGGCCCCTCCCAATGCATGAAACGGTGCAGACCGCCCAGGCGCGCCACCCGCTCCGCCCCCGGACGCAGCATCAGATGGTAGGTGTTGCCGAGCAGGATATCCGCCCCGGTGGCGCGTACGCTTTCAGGCAGCATCGCCTTGACGGTTGCAGCTGTGCCGACGGGCATGAAGGCCGGCGTGCGGATCTGACCGCGCGGCGTCTGAATGCGTCCGACCCTGGCCCTGCCATCCCGCGCCTCGATCTTGAACCGGAACTGTGTCACCTGCACCTCGCACTGGACCGTGAGCGCCCCTCTCCTTATATATCGGGGGGAAATTTCCAAGGGCGCGAACGCGCGCTGCGCCAGAGCGTGAGGGTTGGGATATGGACGGCATGGAGAATTTGGAGGGCGCGTCGCTGATCCGCCCGTCCAGCACGGACCACCCGATCTATCCCGAGGTGGTCGCCGCCTGCCGCAGCGTCTACGACCCTGAGATCCCTGTTAACATTTTCGATCTGGGGTTGGTCTATACCATCGAAATTTCGTCCGAGAATGCCGTGGCGATTGCGATGACGCTCACCGCACCCGGCTGTCCGGTGGCCGGCGAAATGCCGGGATGGGTCGCCGATGCAGTCAGCGCGGTACCGGGCGTCGGGCTGGTCGATGTCGATCTGGTTTGGGATCCACCTTGGGGGATGGAGCGTCTTTCGGACGAAGCGCGGTTGGAGCTGGGCTTCATGTAGCCGCTTGGGCGGCGCTAAACCCGCCCGAATGAAACAAGGAGCGTAACGCGATGTTCGCCATTCCCGGCAAAGCGGCCGTCACCCTCACGCCTTCGGCCGTTCGACAGATCAACAAGCTTATGGCGGGTGGTAAGTACGGCCTGCGCATCGGCGTGAAGAAGGGCGGCTGTGCGGGCATGGAATACACGATGGATTATGTCGAGACGGCCGATAAAGGCGATGAGCTGGTCGAACAGGACGGCGCCCGCGTGTTGATCGCCCCGATGGCGCAGATGTTTCTTTTCGGCACCGAGATCGACTATCGCATGGCACTGCTGGAAAGCGGATTTGTTTTTAACAACCCCAATGTTGTGGACGCCTGCGGCTGCGGCGAGTCGGTGAAGTTTGCCGATCCGCAAAGCGGCTGAGCGGGTTTCCGCGGTCGGGGTGAAGACCCCCGCCGATGCCTGAGGCTGCGGGGTCGGTTCTGGGGTCTGGGGTATTGGGGCGACGCCGAACCGGCGGGCTGAGTGGGGCGAGGCGACGGCTGGGCGGTTTCGACCCCAAAAGAGCGACGAAGAGTGACCGAAGCTCGCTTTGGTTTTTCGACGTGGCACCGGAGTTTAGACGGGGGCTTAGACGGGGGCTTAGACGGGGGCTTAAACGGGCGACTAGACGGGCGTCACGGAGGCGACACGAGGGTTTCGGGGGGTAACGCGTATGCGGGGTATGGTAGTCGGAAACTGGAAGATGAACGGTCTTGCCGCCGACCTCGGCGAGATCGGAAAGCTGCGCATCGCGCCGCGTCCGGAATGCGAGATGGTGGTTTGCGCACCGGCGACGCTGGTTGCGCGTATGGCGCAGATGGCGGCCGGCTCGCATATCGCGATCGGCGGACAGGACTGCCACTGGGCCGAGCGAGGTGCGCATACCGGCGATGTTTCGGCGCCGATGCTGCTCGATGCCGGCGCCACCCATGTCATTTTGGGGCATTCCGAGCGGCGCGCCGATCATGCGGAGACATCCGCGCTGGTGGCTCGAAAGACGCTGGCCGCGCAGCTCTCCGGCCTCACGGCGATCGTCTGCGTCGGTGAGAGCGAGGCCGAACGGGACGCCGGTCATGCCGTAGCCATTGTCCTGAACCAACTGGCCGCTTCCCTGCCCGAGGACCCCGTGCTCGATCGGTTGGTGATTGCGTATGAGCCGGTTTGGGCCATCGGCACCGGACGCACCCCGTCGCTGGCGGATATCGGACAGATGCATGGGGCGCTGCGCGACGCGCTTCTTGCCCGGTTCGACGCGGCCGGTCGCAGCATCCGGATCCTTTACGGCGGCTCGGTAAAACCCGCCAACGCCGCTGAGATTTTCGACGTGACCAATGTCAATGGCGGTTTGATTGGTGGCGCCTCGCTTGTTGCGGACGATCTGAGCGCCATCGCAGCGCTGTGCCATTAGCGCATCGAGACCGCTTCAACCCCAAAACGTCGCGCTTCGCGCGCCGCGCATGGATCTGTCTTGGACTGATTGCGCAACCACGCCTGGATAACAGCATTGGCTGGGCGGTCAGTTTTTCGCCTTCGATTTAAGTCGTTTTGCCTGTCCCACCCAATCGTCGCGCATGGGTCGAGCGCGCAGCGTGGACAGCCTGGCGTCGAGCCACATCAGATCGGGGTCGCCCATCTTGGCGATCTGGTCGTATTGCCATAGACCCAACGCGTTCAGCTCTGCTTCGAGTTTAGGCCCTATCCCTTTAATCTTCTTCAGATCGTCAATTGAAGCCGGCATGGCATCAAGCAGCATTGTAGGGCGGATATTGGGCGTCTCGGCAGGCGCCGGGCTGTCTTTCGCGGTCAATGCAGCCGCGCGCGCCGGCGCCGGCGCCGGCGCCTTGCCATTCGCCGCCGCGGGTTTTGAGGACTTGGCTCCAGCCTTGGATGCTGGAGGCGCTTCTGCTGTGCTTTTTTCCGCCTTCGGCGCAGTTTTGGGGGCTACCGGCTTTGCCGGTGCGGCATTCTCGGCCCTAGGCGCTGCCTTCGCGGCAGGCGGGTTTGCCGGCGCCATGCCGGGCGGCACCGGGGCAATCGGTTCGACCGTATCGGCGGCGGCCTTGTCGATCTTAGAGGCGGGGCCGACATTTGCCGCGCGTGCGGGCAGCACCGTTTCCCGCGCATCGGGTCCGAACCGCCAGGCCACGCCAAAGAAAGGGGCAACCGGCGAAAGGCTCATCCAATAGTCGTAAATTGTTTCATCCCTGCGCGGCATCCACCGCCCCGGTTCGAAAATTCCTAGAAGGGTCATGGAGCACCTCCGCATTGCTGCACTGCAACATATAGCAAGATCGTACCATCCGTGCAATCGCCCTCAGTGACTGGTGCGCGGCGCCGCGTAATGGTCGGCCAAACGGCCAAGGGCGATTTTCAAGACCACCTTGCCCGAACGCTTGGACCAGCCCAGCCGCTTTTCCGCCGCCTCTAGACCTTCCAGAAAACAACAGCAGCGGAAGGCGATATCCGATAGGCCGGGACCCAGCGCCTTCAGCGCCGCCGACACGCGCCGCCGTGCCTCCTCTGCTGCCAGCCCGGGCAAATCGCCGCCGCCGCCGCCGCTGGTCCCTGCGGTCAAGAATCGCTGCCAATTCTGGGTCACGTTGGGGCCCAGCCCGGCCCGTTCGAAATCCTCGCGCAGGCGTTCGCCGGCCTCCAGCTCGCGCCGTGCCAGGAACGGATCGCCACCCGAGCAGCTGCGCCGCGAGAGCCATGCCAGCGGCGATTCCGCGGCATTGACCCGGATCCGGCTCGGACGGCCCTCGCCACCCTCCATGACATGCCGGTTGGTCTCCTCCTGATGCTGCATGGCAAAGGGCGTGCGCGGCTCGGCCTCGCCATGCGCCATGCGGCGAGCGATGACATCGGAGGAGAGCATGCGATCCAGCGCACCCCGACCGGCCGAGGTGATCTCGTAGCAAGCGACCTTGCCGCGACGCCGGCAGCTGATCCAGTCGCGCACCGCAAACTCCCGCGCGATCTCGCGGGGCACCGTCGCGGTCTGGCGCGGCCGCCCCGGAACCGACTCGCGAAACACCACGCCAAGCTCAGCCTCCGGAGCAACGGCAAGAAAGGCTTTCGATTCGGACAGACGACGCAAAATGCGCCGGGCCTCACGCTGAACAGTCTTCTCCTGGTCGTGCGTTGCAAGAGCGTTGCAAGCCGGCATTGGGGAGGTCTCCTCTGGTATTCGAACAACGGGGGCCGCATCTGCCGAGGGACGATCCATGGTGGTCAGGGCTTCGTCGAACAACGGATCGTCGCGACGATCCTCAACGGCACGGATTTGGCGATGGATGGTCGAGGGATGCACGCCAAGCTCACGCGACAGGGCGCGCATGGACTTGCCTTCCGATACATGGGCGAGGTAGACAAGCGCGCGTTTTCGCAGAGAACGGGTTTGGGCCGGCGGATAGCCGATCCCTTGGTCAAGCGGGCAGGGTACAGACGAGGTCAATGATCACATTCCGGTTGTTTGAATTTGATTATAACTCTACCTAAGGTTGAATTTATGAACAATCTGTTAACAGCCAAATGTGGATAGATGCCAGAAAAGTCATTTATTCAAACCGGTTAACGCGTGCAGGTCAGGTGCTGCTTGTGGCAGCGGCCCGGGCGACAACCCCGGACATGAGCCAGACCGCGACGGCGCCGGCTGATAGGCGAACCGGGTTACCCAAACGCTAACCCGGCAAAGACCAGCGCGCGGCTCTTTTGAGGGGTGCGCAACAGCGCTCACTGCCACCGATAGTCGCCCCGACCTGCCACGCAGAAGGGGCCATCATGCAACATCTTCCCACCCAGCTTATCGCCGTCACACGACCCCGCCTGCTGGTGCGTGCAGCGCAGGCCGGTCTATCCGGGTATCGGCGCGAACGGCATTTGCCCCGCTTCCTGCGCGGCAGCGAGAGCGGGCGCGACCCCGGGCGGCTGCTCGCCGCACTTTGCGCAGCCGAGGAGGCCTGCGAAGACGCGCGTCGGGGGCGCGAGGCCGACTACTCTTTCATGCGCCATGTCAGCCTGTTGATCGCACTTCTGGCCGAGATGAAGGCCGTCAACCAGACGCCCGGAACTGCCTGACGGGTCGTTGAAAGGCCGCGCTTCGGCGCAACCCTTTGCCGCCCCATTTGGGCAACAAACGCTTCAGGCGATAAAACTGTCGGGCTCCTCGGCCTTGCGCCGGGCAACAAAGGCTTCCAGCGCGGCTTCGGTCGCCGGGTCCATCTCGGGCCGCTCATAAGCGTTCAACACCTTGCGCAGGCGCGCATTGGCCAGGGCGATGGTGTCGCGCGCGCCTTCCTCGGCCCAGGTCTCGAAAGGCTTGTAGTCGAGCATCTCGCTGCGCCAGAAGGCATCCTTATAGTTGGCATGGGTATGCGCGCAGTCGAGATAATGCCCCCCGGGCCCAACCTCGCGAATGGCCGCCATGGCCTGGCCCTCTCTGCTCATATCCACCCCATCTGCAAGCGCATGCAGAATACCCAGCTGGTCCGCATCCATCACGAATTTCTCGAAGGACGCAACCAGACCGCCCTCAAGCCAACCAGCGGCATGCAGCATGAAGTTCACCCCGCCCAGCAGCGCTGCATTGAGGGTGTTGGCGGTCTCGTAGGCGGCCTGCGCATCGGGCAGTTTCGAGCCGCACAGCGCCCCGCCCGAGCGGTAGGGCAGCCCCAAGCGCCGGGCGAGTTGGCCCGCCCCCCAAAGGATCTTCGAGGCCTCGGGTGTGCCGAAGGTGGGCGCGCCGGAATTCATATCGATCGAGGTAACGAAGGTTCCAAAGATCACCGGGGCGCCGGATCGAACCAGCTGGGCATAGGCAACCCCGGCCAGCACCTCGGCGAGCACCTGGGTCAGCGTGCCGGCAACCGACACCGGCGCCATTGCCCCGCCGACGATGAAAGGCGATATGATGCAGGCCTGATGGGCGGCTGCGTAGACCTCCAGCGCCCCCATCATGGTGGCATCGAAGGAAAGCGGCGAGTTGATGTTGATGAGCGATGTCATCACCGCGTTGTCCCGGACGAAAGCCTCGCCAAACAGGATCTCGCACATCGCAACCGAATCGGCCGCCCGCTCCGGCGCGGTTACCGACCCCATAAAGGGCTTGTCCGAAAGCGTCATATGCGCCAGCAGCATGTCGAGATGGCGTTTGTTAACCGGCACATCCGTCGGCTCGCACAATGTGCCGCCCGAATGGTGCAGCCAACGCGCGCTTTGCCCCAGCTTCACGAAGGTGCGGAAATCGGCGATCGTGCCATAGCGCCGACCGCCCTCTAGATCGCGCACGAAGGGCGGGCCGTAAACGGGCGCAAGCACCAGGTTCGGCCCGCCGACGGTCACGCTGCGCGCCGGGTTGCGCGCGTGCTGGACGAACTGCGCCGGCGCCTTGGCGCAAAGGCTACGCGCCAGACCGCGGGGCAGATGCACGCGGTCACCCACAATGTCGGCTCCGGCCGAGCGCCACCGCGCCAGCGCAGCCGGATTGTCGACAAAGCGCACGCCGACATCGTTGAGCACCGTCTCAGCATTGGTTTCGATGATGTCCAAAGCCTCGGCGTCGAGCACGTCGAAATGCGGAATGCGGCGTTCGATGAACCGGGCGACGTCGGTGGATGGCGCCTGGCGCTCGGCGCGTCGGGCTGCCCCGCCCCCGCTACGGCGCCTGCGCACCTGCTCCGGCTTGGTCATGCTTACACCCCCTAACGGTTCGGCCGCCCATAGGCTGCCGGCTGGAGCCAGACCATAGGTGTCGCAGCCCGGCAATCTGGACCAAATCCGCCCCGTTCCCGATCTTTGGCGACATCGCCCGACCTTGCCGGCGCCGCAAAGCCGCGCTAAAGCCCGCGCCATGAACACTCCCCCGCATGAAAGATTGCTGATTGTCGATTTCGGCAGCCAGGTGACCCAGCTGATCGCGCGGCGGCTTCGCGAGTTGAAGGTGTATTGCGAGATCAAACCCTATCAGAGCGTGACGCCGGAATTTCTGGATGCTTTTGACGCAAGGGCGGTGATTCTCTCCGGCGGTCCGGCCAGCGTCACCGATCCCGATGCCCCGCTGCCGCCCGACGAGATCTACCGGCTTGGCGTCCCGGTCCTGGGAATTTGCTACGGTCAGCAGGCCATGATGCACCAGCTTGGCGGTCGGGTGGAAGGCGGCAGCAGCCGCGAGTTCGGTCGGGCCCAGATCGTGGCGGCCGACGCGGCGCGGCCCTTGCTGGAGGGGTGGTTCGAGGCAGGGCCCGAGCAGGTCTGGATGAGCCATGGCGATCGGGTCACCGCGCTGGCCCCGGGGTTTTCGGTCTTGGCCACATCGCAGGGCGCGCCCTATGCCGTGGTCGCTGACGAAGCACGGCGCTTTTTTGCGGTGCAGTTTCACCCAGAGGTGCACCACACGCCGCGCGGCGCCCGGCTTCTGTCCAATTTCGTGGCCCTGGCCGGGTTTACCGGCGACTGGACGATGGCCGCTTTTCGCGAGGATGCGATCGACCGTATCCGCGCGCAGGTGGGGTCCGAAAAGGTGATCTGCGGCCTATCTGGGGGGGTCGATAGCTCGGTCGCCGCCGTCCTGATCCACCAGGCGATCGGCGATCAGCTGACATGCGTTTTCGTTGATACCGGGCTGATGCGCGAAGGCGAGGCTGGAGAGGTCGTCGGCCTCTTTCGCGATCACTACAACATCCCGCTGCTGCATGCCGAAGAGAGCGCGCGCTTTCTGAGTGCGCTGAACAGCGTCACCGATCCGGAAGCGAAGCGCAAGACGATCGGGCGGCTCTTCATCGATGTGTTCGAGCAGCATGCGCGCGCGATCGGCGGCGCGCGGTTTCTTGCCCAGGGTACGCTCTACCCCGATGTCATCGAAAGCGTCAGCGCCTCGGGCGGGCCGTCGGTGACGATCAAAAGCCACCACAATGTCGGCGGCCTACCCGAGCGGATGAACCTAAAGCTGGTCGAGCCTCTGCGCAGCCTCTTTAAGGACGAAGTCCGCGTCCTTGGTCGCACGCTGGGCCTGCCCGCGCGTTTTGTCGGCCGCCACCCCTTTCCCGGCCCGGGCCTTGCCATCCGCTGCCCTGGCGCCATCACGCCCGAAAAACTGGCGATGCTGCGCCGGGCCGATGCAATCTATCTTGAAGAGATCCGAGCGGCCGGGCTTTACGACGCGATATGGCAGGCCTTTGCGGTGCTGTTGCCGGTCAAATCGGTCGGCGTCATGGGCGATGGCCGCAGCTATGAGCATGTCTGCGCCCTTCGCGCCGTGACCAGCGTCGACGGCATGACGGCCGACAGCTACCCGATCCCGCATGAGGTGCTGGGCCGGATGGCCACGCGAATCATCAATGAGGTCACAGGCATCAACCGGGTGACCTACGACATCACCTCCAAGCCGCCCGGAACGATCGAATGGGAGTAGGCGTCGCCTTGGACCCATCCGCAGCGCCGCGGTGAAGCCATGCGCATGCTGCGCATCCTGCGGTGGTTTCTGCGCCTAGGCGTTCTGGGCTTTGCAACGACGCTGCTTGCGGTGATCTGGGCCGAGCAGCGCGCGCTGGCGCGCCATTTGCCCCAAAGCGCCCCGGGTCTTCCGGTCGATGCCGTGATCGTGCTGGGCGGCGGGATGGACCCCGACCAGCAGCTCAACCATGTCGGGCGCGAACGGGTACGGACTGCGCTTGCACTGCTGAAGGCTGGGCAAACCCGGGCGATCATCTTCACCGGCAATCTGCGCGATGAACCCGATCTGTCGGAAGCCGAGTTGATGCATGGCTTTGCACGCTCGCTCGGCGCCGACCCGGCCCGCCTTTATGTCGAACCTCGCGCGCTGACCACGCTGCAAAACCTGCGCTTTGCCTTTCCTATCGCGGCCCGCGCGGGGTTTGCGCGCCTTGCGCTGGTCACGGATGCGTTTCACCTCACACGGGCAGGCCAGCTTGCCGCCCTGTTAGGCCGCGCCGACGTGGTGTTGGTTGCGTCGCCCGGCCTTACGCGCGCGCGTACCGCCACACGGATCGCGCTGATCCTTCGCGAAACCCTGGCCTGGCCCTACAATCTGATCAAGGCGGCGGGCTGGACCGGTCTGGGCTGGTTGGGCTGGACCGAGGAGGACCGCGGCACACTCATTGTCCGCGCCTTCGGGATGGACGCCACCCCAAGCACATAGCAAAGAGCCATGCAAACCAACCTCCTGCGCGCTGCTCTTTGGATGTCGGGCGCGATCGTTTCCTTCTCGGCCATGGCCGTTGCCGGTCGCGAAGTGGCCGAGACGTTGAACACATTCGAGCTGATGTTTTACCGCTCGGTGATCGGGTTTGGGCTGGTCCTTGTCCTTATCCTTGCCTCGCGGCGGGGTTTTGGGCAGGTGGTAACGCGGCATCCCCGCCAACATTTCTGGCGCAACGTCGCGCATTTCGCGGGCCAGAACGCCTGGTTCTACGGCGTCGCCGCGATCCCGCTCAGCCAGCTTGTGGCGCTCGAATTCACCAACCCGCTCTGGGTTGCGCTGCTGGCCCCGCTATTTTTGGGCGAGCGGATGACGCTGGTGCGTGCGCTAGCGGCCGTTCTGGGCTTTTTGGGCATCCTGATCGTCGCCCGACCGGGATTGGCGCCGATCGAATGGGGCCATGCCGCGGGCATGGCGGCCGCCTTCTTCTTTGCGCTCAACACGCTCTTTACCCGCCGGATCATGGGGCATGACACCGTGATCTGCGTGATGTTCTGGATGACGCTCAGTCAGGCCGGCATGGGGTTGGTCTTCGCCCTGCCCGGCAGCATTCCCTGGCCGCCGCCCGACATCTTCGCCTGGGTCGCGCTTACCGGCGTGTGCGGGCTGACGGCGCATTACGCGCTAACTTCCGCGCTCGCCTGTGCGCCAGCGACCGTGGTGGCACCGATGGAGTTCGGGCGCCTGCCCCTGATCGCGCTGATCGGGTTTTTTCGCTATGACGAGCCGCTGGAGGCGGCTGTTGCCATCGGCGCCGTTCTCATCGTGACGGCCAATCTGGTCAACCTGCGCGAGGAGCGGGCGCAGGGGCGGCAGCACCGCGCGATCTGACCGGGCTTGCGCCCGCCAATGCAAGCCGGTCACGGGGCTTTCGTGCCGCAACGCAGCATGCTATGCGCGCGCCGAACGCAGGCAACGCCGAGGATACGCCCATGGACATCACCAAAATCCCTGCTGGAAAAACACCGCCGACCGACATCAACGTGGTGATCGAGATCACCGGCGGTGCCGGGGGCGGCGCGCCCGTGAAGTACGAGATCGACAAGGAGTCGGGCGCCGTTTTCGTGGATCGGATTGTCAACACCCCGATGTTCTATCCATGCAATTACGGCTTCGTTCCCAACAGCTTGCACGATGATGGCGATCCGACCGACGTGCTGGTGCTGTGCGATTTCGCGCTGGCGCCGGGCACGGTCATCCGCTGCCGTCCGGTTGGCGTTTTGAAAATGGAGGATGATGGCGGCATGGATGACAAGCTTATCGCCGTGCCTGTCGAAAAGGTCGACCCGTTCCAGGCCGGCATTCAGGATCTCCACGATATCGCGCAAAAGACCCGTGACCGCATCAAGCATTTCTTCGAACACTACAAGGATCTCGAGGCCGGCAAATGGGTCAAGGTCATCGGCTGGGGCGACAAGGCCGAGGCCGAAGCGATCCTGATGAAGTCGGTCGAGGCCGCCAAGGGCTGATCCGGGTGCAATGCCCGCCGCGGAACGCCCGGCTGGGTCAGGCGCGCAACCTGCTGCGATACTCCGGCCAAAACCCAACGGGACGGCTCACCCGAAACACGCGACCACGCCCAATGCGACGCTTGCCGCGACGCCCCTTGCCTTTGCACGCTGGGGCATGCATCGCTGGGATCGGGAGGGCCACTTGATGCTCTATGCCAATGCTGATGCCTGGATGCGTGCGACCCATCGCGCCGTGGCCTTTATCGGCATGTCAGGAGCGGGCAAAACTCGACTGGCCTCGCTGCTGCGCGAGACGGGGGGCTGGTTTCACTACTCGGTCGATTACCGCATCGGGACCCGCTATCTGGGCGAGGCAATCACCGACGATTTCAAGCGCGAGGCAATGCATGTGCCGGTACTGCGCGACATGCTGCGAAGCGATTCGATCTATATCGGCTCGAACCTCTCCTTTCACAACCTCGCGCCCCTGTCGCACTGGCTGGGAAAACCGGGCAATCCGGCCCAGGGCGGCATCGCGTTCGAGGAGTATATCCGCCGCCAGAGGCTGCATCAGGCTGCCGAAAGCGCCGCGATGCAGGATACTCGCCAATTCATCGACCGTGCGCAGGGGCTTTACGGCTATGCCCATTTCGTCTGCGACACCTCCGGATCGATCTGCGAGATCGTCGATCCGTCCGATCCCGCCGACCCGGTTCTAGCAGCGATGTCCCAAGCGATGCTGCTGGTGCTGATCGAGGGGACGGAAGCGCATGAAGAGGCGCTGAGGACGCGCTTCGATCGGGCACCCAAACCGATGTATTACCGCGAGGATTTCTTGCGCGGCCGATGGGCGCGCTATCTGGCCGAGACGGGGTTGTGCGAGACCGCAATCGACCCCGATGCGTTCATCCGCTGGGGTTTCGGCGAGCTTCTCTCCCATCGCCGTCCCCTTTATCGCGGGATCGCGGATGGCTGGGGCTTGCGCGTCTCGGCCGACGACATTGCAGCGGTCGAAACCGAGGACGGCTTTGTGGCGCTCATCGCACAGGCCCTGTCGGACCGCGCCGCATCGGCTGCTTGAGCCTGTGAAGGGGAGTTTCGCGATGTGCCGTTTCAACCTTTGCGTGGCCCTGCTCGGCGCGCTTTTTTGCACGTCCGCCTCGGCCTATACGATCCGCGACTACACCACGCCCGAAGGCATGAAGCAGCTGCATCTGTGCCGCGCGGCCGTTTTTTACCACCTCAACGAGGCAACGCGGGGTGAAAGCGCAATACCGCTTTCGACCGTCAAGGTCATGCGCGAGCAGATTGAGTTCGTTATGCAAGAGGCGATCCTGAACAAATCTCCGATCACGGTGGCTGAGGGCGGTGAGATCATCCGCTTTGTCGAGCAGTTCCTGATCGGCTTTTCGGAGGTGCTGCGCACCGAGCAGGCCAGCCTTCTCGACATCGATATCCGCGATGGCATCCTGCATCGCTGCCAGCCCTATCTCTGGGTGGCCGTCAAGGGGCATATCGACTATTTGCTCGCTTGGCGCGTGCAGGCGGTCGATCCGCCCGCGCAGCCCGACCCACAGACGCTGCTTGACGATCAGCGTCGCGAAATCGAAGCCCTGCTTGGCGAGCGCTTCACGCAACAGTGAGCCCCGACTGCCGGGCTTGAGTGTCTGCAGGCGCTTGCCTAAATGCCTGTTCCGCCTTCCGCCATCATCCGAAGCGACCATGCCGATCAAGATCCCAGAGACCCTGCCTGCCTATTCCGTCCTACGGGGCGAGGGCGTGATGGTGATGTCCGAAGCGACGGCCCTGCGCCAGGATATCCGTCCGATCCAGATCGGCCTGCTCAACCTGATGCCCAAAAAAGTGCAAACTGAGACGCAGTTCGCCCGGCTGATCGGCGCCACGCCGTTGCAGATCGAGCTGACGCTGATCCGGATGAGCGCGCATCAGACCAAGAACACCGCACCCGCCCATATGGAGGCGTTTTATTGCCCTTTCTCGCAGGCACGGGATCGAAAGTTCGACGGGCTGATCATCACAGGCGCCCCGATCGAGTTGCTCGACTTCGAGGACGTCACCTATTGGGACGAGCTCTCGCAGGTCTTTGCATGGACCCAGACGCATGTGCACCGCATATTGGCCGTCTGTTGGGGCGCACAGGCTATGCTGAAGCATTTTTTCGGCGTCCCTAAGCATGCGCTGACGCAAAAAGCCTTCGGCTGTTTTCGCCATCATGTGCGGGCCCCGGCCTCGCCTTATCTGCGCGGGTTTTCGGACGAATTCGTGGTTCCCGTCAGCCGCTGGACCGAAACCAGGGCCGCAGATCTCCCCTTGACGTTGGATGTACTGGTCGATTCGCCCGATGCCGGGCTGTGCCTGGTCGAGGATCGACCGCATCGCGCCCTATATATGTTCAATCATCTCGAATATGACAGCGACACGCTCAAACAGGAGTATGATCGCGATGTGGCCAGCGGCGACCCGATCAACGTGCCGGCAAACTACTATCCCGGCGATGATCCTACATTGACCCCACAGAACCGCTGGCGCAGCCATGCCCATCTGCTCTACGGCAACTGGATCAACGAGATCTACCAGTCCTGCCCTTTTGAATTGGACCTTATCGGCCAGTAAGGCCTTGCCGCTCCGATTGCTTCGCGACACTCTGTCGGCGTGCAGCATGTCGGCGCCTCTTAAGTCGGATAGCGCCTGCGGGTCGGAGGCCGGATGGAAGGGTTCAACAAGCCGTTCGATGGAGCCGTTTCGGCCTTTCTGGCCCAAACAGTGCCCAAGCCGGTGCGCCGGGCGATCGAGGATGCCAGAGACGGCGACGCGCTGATCTCGCCGAGCTTTCCTTACAAGGAACGGCTCGACGGAAAGCCCTATGACAAGGCGCTCGATGCGCTGCAGATCGAACTGGCGCGCATGCAGGCCTGGGCGCGCGCCAGCGGCGCCCGTGTGATGGTTGTCTTCGAAGGCCGCGATGCAGCCGGAAAAGGCGGCACGATCAAGCGGTTCTCACAAAATCTTAATCCACGCTCGGCGCGGGTGGTCGCCCTGCCCAAACCCTCCGACACCGAGCGTGGGCAGTGGTATTTTCAGCGCTATGTCCGGCATCTGCCCAGCGCGGGCGAAATCGTCTTCTTCGACCGCTCCTGGTACAATCGGGCGGTGGTCGAACATGTCTTCGGCTTTTGTACGCCTGGCGAGCGCGCGCTCTTTTTCACCCAGGTGCCGCAGTTCGAGCAGATGTTGGCCTCTGACGGGATCCATTTGCTGAAGATCTGGCTCACCGTCGGTCGCGCCGAACAGCTGCGCCGCTTTCTTGCGCGCGAGGCGGATCCGCTCAAGCAATGGAAGCTGTCGCGTATCGACATTGACGGTCTGTCGCGCTGGGATGACTACTCGGCCGCAATCGGCGAGATGTTCGACCGCACCCATATGCCAATCGCCCCCTGGACCGTGATCCGATCGGACGATAAGCGCCGCGCCAGGCTCGCTGCAATTCAGACCGTGTTGCAAGCGTTGCCCTATCCCGACAAGGATCGCGAAGCGTTGGGCGAGATCGATCCCAAAATCTGCGGCGGGCCGGAGATGATGCCCGATGAGAACATCTGACATCTTTGCATCGCCGGTTTGCAGGGTTACATCCGGGCCATGTCGAGCAGCGACCAGACCGAACGGCGCGGATACCACCATGGCAATCTGCGCGAGGCGCTTGTAGCGGCAACGCTGCCCCTGATCGAGGATAAGGGTCCGCAGGGCTTCACCTTGTCGGAGGCCGCCAAGGCCGCCGGTGTCAGCGCAGCGGCGCCCTACCGGCATTTTAAAGGTCGCGAAGATCTTCTCGCCGAGGTTGCACGCCAGGGCTATCACCTTTTTGCCGAACGGATGGAGGCCGCCTGGCAACGATATGAGAGCACGCCGCTGCGCGCCTTCGAGGCCGTTGGCCGAGCTTATATCGAGTTTGCCCGGGACAATCCGGGCCACTACGTGGCGATGTTTGAAAGCGGGATCTCGGTGGCGGGGAACGCCCAGCTCAACGACGCGGCCCAACGCGCTATGGCGGTGCTGACTCGTGCCGCTGCCCGCCTTTCGGCCCACCTGCCGGCCGACAGGCGACCCCCGGCCAGCATGGTTAGCCACCATATCTGGGCGTTGAGCCATGGGGTCGTGACGCTATTTGCGCGGGGTGCGCCGGGACGAAGAGCACCGTTTTCGCCCGAGGATTTGCTGGAATCCGGCACCATGATCTATTTACGCGGGCTTGGGCTGCTGCCCGGCGACGAGTAAGCCGGCCAGACACAGCTAAACCGGCACGGCACATCAGCGCCCGCCGGTCTGTGCGCCAGGTCACATTCGGCGTCGAATCGCGGCTGATATGACGGGACCCTGGCCTAAATTGGGCTTGGGACGAATTATTCGATACCGCCCCCTTGCAAACCCGGTCTGCTGACCGATCTATGTAAATGTGAATAACATTCACATCGTCAAACCAAGAGGACGCTGATGATCGATACACTCTCGTCATGGCTCAGATCCGCCGAAGCCTGGTTGGATGCGCGGGGGAAAGGGGCCTGGATCGCCGCAATGGTCCTTGGCTTCATTTTCGTGTGGCCGGTCGGCCTTGCCATCCTCTTTTACATGATCTGGAGCAATCGCATGTCTTGCAAGTCGCGCCGCTACAAGCACCGTCGCGCCAACCACAGCCCGACCGGCAACACCGCCTTCGACGAGTATCGCGAAGAGACGCTGCGTCGCCTAGAAGAGGAGCAGACCGCCTTTCACGCTTTCATGGCGCGCTTACGCCAGGCAAAGGACAAGGCAGAGTTCGAGCAGTTCATGACCGAGCGTCGCGATATCGGGGCCGGCGACGTCCCGGCCTGATCCGACGACACGGATCGCCGCGCCCGCAAGAAAGGCACGGAGCGCTGGGGTCCGCGGATGCGCGGACCCCTCGGCGCCTTGCTGCAACGCTCAGGGTGCCAAATCCTACCCCGGCTCGACCCCCAGAGCGAACCCTTCCCTACCCAAGGCCTTAAGCGGCTTTTGCCGGGCCCAGTTGCGAAAAGCGGGGACGTTTGGGGCCAGTTCGGGCCATGGCCGAGGCCATCGGCGCGGTTCCGCGCGGCGATACGCAACCGGTCGTTGTAGCACCGACCCAAGTCGCGCCGAACATCGGCAAAAGCAGTTGTGAGGCAACGAAACTCTCTGGTAGGGTCACGTCAATCTCGGATGAATGAACAGGGCCGCATGCGCCACACAGGCACTCTTACGCCGCAATTTTTTGTAACCGCGCCACAGCCCTGCCCCTATCTGGCCGGGCGGCAAGAGCGCAAGCTGTTTACAGCGCTGCATGGCGAGAGCGCTGCCAGGCTCAACGATACCCTGTCGCGCAAGGGCTTTCGCCGAAGCCAGAATGTACTCTACCGCCCTTCCTGTTCGGGATGCACGGCCTGTCTTTCCTCGCGACTTCCGGTCGACACTCTGAAGCTATCGCGCAGTCAGGAGCGGACGGTGCGCCGAAACGCCTGGCTTCGGCGGTCGGTTCGCGCGGCCTGGGCGACGGAGGAGCAGTACGATCTCTTTCGCACCTATCTCGATGCCCGGCATGCCGATGGCGGTATGGCCGAGATGGACGAGATCGAATACGCCGCAATGATCGAGGAGACGCCGGTGCGAAGCCGGGTGATCGAGTATCGTTTGCCCGATGGCGAGGGTGGGGGCCTGGCGGCCGTCTGCCTCACCGATGTGCTCGCCGACGGGCTGAGCATGGTCTATTCCTTCTTCGACCCGGAACTGCAAAGCCGAAGCCTGGGCACCTTCATGATCCTCGATCATGTGCGGATCGCGCGCGAAGCCAATCTGCCTTATGTCTATTTGGGCTATTGGGTGCCGGGCAGCCCGAAGATGGCCTACAAAGCCCGCTTCAAACCCTTTGAGATTTTTCAGGGTGGCAGTTGGGTGCAGGTTGCCGAGCCCGAAAGTGTCCGAACCGACGCGCAGGCGGGCGACGAGACGCCCATCCTCCAGCAGGTCGCCGAGATCACCCAGTCCGGCCTCAGCGTCTGAGGCCGATACCCGGCCCCGACTGATGCGGCGACCGGCGCTTGGCGCGGTTTGGGTCGTGGCTTGGCGAAGGGACGGGCACGGGGATGGGCACGGGGATGGGCACGGGGATGGGCGCAGGCACCGGGCTCGGTGCGGGAAAGGAGATGGGTGCGGGGATAGGCGCAGGCGCCGTCAGGGACCGATGAGATCCGGCACAACCGTGATGATGCCTGGAAAGAGCCAGAGCAGCGCCAGCCCCAGCACTTGGATCAACACAAAGGGTGCGACGCCGCGATAGATATGCATCGTCGTGACCGACGGCGGGGCCACGCCGCGCAGATAGAACAGCGCAAAACCGAAAGGCGGGGTCAAAAAGCTCGTCTGCAAGTTCACCGCGATCATAATGGTGACCCATTTGGGATCGAGCGTCCCGCCATAGATCACCGGCCCGACAATCGGCACGACGATGTAGATGATTTCCAGAAAGTCGAGCACGAAGCCGAGCAGAAAAAGCACGACCATCACGATCAGGAAGACCACCAGCTCATTGTCGAAGCTGCGCAGGAACTCTTGAATGTAATGCTCGCCGCCGAAGCTGATCACCACGAGGTTGAGCATCTGGCTGCCGATGAGAATGGCAAAGACCATCGAGGTAACCTTGGCGGTCTCCCGCACCACCGGGCTGAGCACCCGCCCGGCAAAGAGCACAAAACAGGCAAACAGCATGCCCGCCATCGCCAGCAGGTAGCACGACCAAGTGATCAGATAGGCGATCCTGTTTTGCAGGCTGACTTCTTGCAGCCCGATCCGCAGATCGAAATTCACACCCATCAGCAGCATGATGACGATGGCATAGCTGGCCATCAGGATCGGCCCGCCCGAGCGGCCCTGCTCCTGCAGCTTGCGATAGGCCGCCAACATGATCGCCCCGCCAGCGCCCAAGGCCGCGGCCGGGGTGGGGTTGGTGATCCCGCCCAAAATCGACCCGAGCACGGCCACAATCAGCACCAGCGGCGGAAACACCACCCGTAAAAGCTCGTTCTGCCCTAAAAGCCGCGCGGCATGCCGCAGCCCATAAAGGATCAGCAGGAACGGGACTGCCAGGCGGACAAAAGTGGCCCCCGCGCTGGTTAGCGGCGAGATGAAGAGGATGTCCACCAAAAGCGCCAGCGCGATCCCTGCCCCACCGATGAGCACCGGGGCAACCGGCGATTGCGGCGCGACCCCGCGCGAGGTCGTCATCACCAGGCCGAGCAGCAGAAGCATTGTCAGAAGCCCGGCCGAGATCGGTGCGGCATTCTCGATGGCCGCCAGGCGGGCAGCCTCGATCTCTTCGGGCGTCAGGCTCAGCCGCGGCGCGTCATCGCCGGTATTGGCGGCGTCGAGGTCAGCCTGAAGGGCGACCGAGCGGTCCCATTTCTCCTGCCCATGCAGATCGATCATCGCGACCTGGCAGCTTTCGGAAACGCGTGTGCGAAGCTCGGGCTGCGGGCCCGTACTGGCGACGCTGGAAACCGCGATGGACTGGGACCCAGCGACATTGACGGCGTTCAGGCCGATCACGGCGAGGATGGCGAGCGTCGGAACGGCCAGGAACCAGAGCAGCGGGTTGCCGCCGCCGCCGGTCTCGCGCTTTCTTTCCGAAATCGCCGGCGCCTGGTCGGGCCGCAGCAGCGCAAAGCCGAAGGCATAGGCCGCGTATAGGAAGGCCAGAAAGATGCCCGGCAAGATGGCGGCTTGAAAGAGGGTGCCGACAGAAAGCACCGCCGGCTCGCCCAGATAGGTCAGCGCATCCGAACAGCCCAAGGTCTGCGCCCGCTCTTCCTGCGCAGTTGCATAAAGGTCGCCCGCCAGCGTGCCCAAAAGCACGATTACGATCGAGGGCGGAATGATCTGCCCCAGCGTTCCGGAAGCCGCGATCACCCCGGTTGCAAGGCCCGGCGAGTAGTTGTTGCGCAGCATCGTGGGCAGCGCGAGAAGACCCATCGTGACGACCGTCGCGCCGACGATCCCGGTGGATGCGGCAAGAAACGCACCAACGACCACAATCGACACGGCAAGCCCGCCGGGCAAAGGTCCGAAGACCCGCGCCATGGTCGTCAGCAAATCGTTGGCAATCCGCGATCGTTCCAGGGTGATGCCCATCAACACGAACATCGGCACGGCGAGCAACGTCTCGATGGACGGTCCGGCCAGAACCCGCTCGTTCATCCGGTTCACGATGAAGGAGATGTTGCGGTTCAGCGCCTCTTCCCAGCCTCGATCGAACAGCGGCTGGGTTAATTGCGGCAAATCGGGGTATCGGAAATGGCTGATCGTTTCGCGCGCAACGCCCTGGGCCAGAAGCGCTGCATATTCGGCCGAGCCGGTGTCGATCACCTCCTTGATCAGCAGCCCCTGCGCATCGAGCAAGGCGATGATACCGAAGGAGAGCACCGCCGCGCCGCCGATCGAAAACGCCACCGGAAAGCCCGTCATGATCCCGCCGAACAGGCAGCAGGCCACAATGATCAGGCTCAGCTCGATCCCGTCCAGTCCCAGAAACATGTCCTACCCCGTCTTGCGATCGCTAGTGGATCTCTGCGGCCTTCTCGGCCGTCACATCTTCCAAAACATCCTTGTCGAGCCCCTTGCCGGCGCTGTCCGGCCCTTCGATGAGCTCCAAAAGCGAGCGGTAGAAGAAGGCCCAAGCCTGAAGGAACATCATGCCCGCAAAGGCCACCAGCAGGACCTTGAACATCCAGTACTGATCGAATCCGTTGGGCGAAAAGCCGATCCCCTCGATGTTCTCCTTCAAGAGCCGCGACTTGCGCAAGATGATGTCGAGCTCATCCGTGGCGTTGATCTTGGGCGTTACCAGATGCCGCCACATGAAAAACCAGCCGAACAGCCAGGTCAGCGCCATGGCGGGGATGATGAAGAAAAGCGAGCCGAAGATGTCGATCATGCGCTTGGCGCCGTGCCGCAGCCCCGCATAGAAGAGATCGACCCGCACATGCCCGCCCTGAACAAAGGTGTAGGCCGCGCAAAGCGCGACGATGGCCGCGTTATAGAGCTTGAGTTCCTCAGACCACCAGGACAGGTCGCGCGAAAACGGCAGCCCGAAGGGCGAGACAGTGATTTCGGAGATCCGAAAGATGCGTTGCAGGAAGACGATCATCACTTGCTGCAGCACCATGATCAGCCCTGCCCAGGCAAAGATCCGCCCGGTCCAATTGGCAAAAAACTCCAGCCCCGTCGCGACACGCCACAAAAAGGGGCGGAAAATCAGGCCGACAATCAGGATCAGGATGAAGATCACCAGGATGGCAAAGAAAAACTCGATCGAGCCGCCGTAATAGATGAAGCGGCCCAGCGCTTCCTTTTCCTCATTGCTCATCGACACACCGCTTTCGCGTACGCCGCTGAGAAATGGATCGACCCAGCTTAGCCAGGCAGAGGGCTCGCTGAGGGCGGCGATGATGTTACCGAACGCCTCGAAAAGCCGCGAAAAGACCCAGAGGATCCCGTCAACCATGTCTGGCCCCACCCGATAGCGATGTCGTGAAGGGGGGAGGGCAGTATGCCGCCCTCCCGCTCAGAGCGGCTGATCAGCCGAGCACGCGGTCGCGCTGGGCGACATAGGCCGCCGAGGAGCGCTGGATCCAGCCCGAGGAGGACCGCATCGATGTCTGCATGCTCTCGAAGGTCGACTTGAAGATGTCGTCCTCAAGATACTCGGCGTAAAGCTCTTGGCTGGCTGCGCCGAAGGCATCCCAGACGCTGTCGGGGAATTCCTTGATCTGCACGCCGCCCGAGACGAGGCGCTGCAGGGCGGCACCGTTTTCGGACAGGAACTGCGCCAGGTTCCACTGATGGGTTGCCGCGGCGACCTGCTCGATAATGCCCTGATGGGCCGGCGAGAGGCTGTCGAAAACTTCGCGGTTGGTCGCCAGCGACAGCGCCGCGCCCGGCTCGTGGAAGCCGGCGGTGTAGTAGATCTTGGTGATTTCCTGAAAGCCGGCCTTCTCGTCGGCCCAGGGCCCGATCCACTCGGTGCCGTCGATCGCACCGGATGCGAGCGCCTGATAGACTTCCGCGCCGGGGATGTTCTGAACCGAGGCGCCGAGCCGGCCGAGCGCCTGGCCGCCAAGGCCCGGCATGCGGAACTTCAGACCGTTGAAATCCTCCGGCCCGGTGATTTCCTTGGCATACCAGCCACCGGCTTGCGCACCGGTGTTGCCGGCGATGAAGCTTTTGAGGTTAAAGATCTGGCCCAGCTCGTCATGGATCTCGATGCCGCCATCATGGTAGTACCAGTTGACGATCTCCTGGGCTGTCATACCGAACGGCACTGCGGTGAAGAACGCATAGGCCGGGTGCTGGTTGATGAAGTAGTAGTCGGCCCCGTGATACATGTCGGCCTGGCCCGAGGTCACCGCATCGAAGACCTCAAAGGCCCCCACAAGCTCGCCCGCCGCCTTCAGATCGACGGTCAGCGAGCCACCCGACAGCGTGGTGATCATCTCGGCACAGCGCACGGCCGAATCGTGCACCCCCGCCAGGCCGCGGCCCCAGGTGGTGACCATGGTCAAGGTCCGATTGCCCTGCGCGACTGCCGGCGCGGCAAGAGTGCCAGCGGCTGCGGCGGCACCCCCTGCCGTCGAGACCTTTAGAAAAGAACGACGATCCATTGCTTCCTCCCGATTACGCCGGCGCGTCCTCTAAACCAATGCCGGCTCTGACGCGCGGACCCTACCCTTGGTCTTCGCTATTGAAAACAGTCACAATAAACCCTTTCGGCAAAAATATGGCAATTGCGCATCAGGGCCCGTCCCAGAAGTCGATTTGTTCGGCGCACTAAGGTCTTTGGGTTGTGTTGCCAGAATGCCAGGCCGATGAAGGCGCGCCACAGCCTCAGCCAACGGCGGCAAAGACAGATATGCTCACCCAATTCGCTTTGCGATTCGAAACGCCGGCTGCGCTGGCAGCCGCGCTGCAGCGCCATATCCGGACTTACCCCGCGGCGTTGGGACGGCACAACGGCCGCTGGGTGCTGCGATTGCCGGGCCGCCCGCCCTACCCCTGGCGCGCGCCGCGCCTGCGCATCCGCCTGCGCCGGACACCGCCGGGCAGCAATCTGGGCGAGGTCGCGGAGACCGCGGTCCTGGACTATGTGCTCGACCGGTCTGGGCCGACCGTTTTTTACGATATCGGTGCAAGCAGCGGCTATTTCGCCCATATCGCCGCGATGCGGCCCGACGCGATCATCGGCGTTCACGCGTTCGATCTTTCCCCGACCGACCTCGGCGCCATCGAGAGGACAGCGGCCGCGCTTCATCTTAAGGGGATCACGATCCACCAAACCGGGATGGGGCGATCCGATTTGGGGATGCGGGACATCTGGGTGTCGCGCACGCGGATGTTCGATCATCAACCGACGGACGCCGAAATGCGCGAACCCTGGCCGATCCGCGCCAAGCTGGCGCTCACGGGAAACGCGGCCAAGCTCGCCCCGATCCGGCATCGGGTGCATCTTGACAGCATCGACGCCTTTGCTGCGCGCAACCCGCCCGCGCCGGGTCTGATCAAGATGGATATCGACGGCTATGAGGCCGAGGCGTTGCCCGGCGGCATGCAGACCTTTCGCAGCGCGCACCCGGTCCTGATGGTCGAGATCCATCGCGCCCGTTTCTACCGGCGGTTCGGAACCGGCCGGCCCGACTTCCTGCGCCCGCTCTTTGCGCTTGGCTACACCGCGCTTTTTCTGGAGAACCGCACACGGCATAAGACGGTTCACGTGATCCCCGTCGGCCCCGACGACCCGCGCCTGTCGCGCGAGCAGACCGATTTTTTGGTGTTCGTATGACCGCTCTTGAAACAACCCCGATGCGCCGGGACAGAATCGACAACCAGGGCGCGATCTTGCTGGTGACCTTTTCGCTTCTGATGGGCGGCAATCATGTCATGGTCAAGCTGACCAATGAGGGGATCGCGCCGATCCTTCAGGCCGGGCTGCGCTCGTTGATCGCGCTGCCGATCGTTCTGGGCTTTGCGCTGATCATGCGCCGGCGCCTCAGCTTGCGGGACGGCACGTTTTGGCCCGGCATGCTGTGCGGCCTCTTTTTTGCCATCGAGTTCGTGCTGCTTTTCATCGCGCTGGACATGACCGATGTCAGCCGCGCGGCGATTTTGTTTTACACCATGCCGGTTTGGCTGGCGGTTGCCGCCCATTTCCTGATCCCCGGCGAGCGGCTCAATCTCCAGCGCCTTGCTGGTCTCGGGTTGGCGGTCTGCGGCGTCACGCTGGCCCTGGGCGGCGCGACCGGCGAGGGCTCGCTTCTGGGCGACCTTCTCAGCCTGCTCGGAGCGCTCTTTTGGACCGGCATCGCGCTGACTGCCCGGCTCACCCGGCTGCGCGATGCCGCGCCAGAGATGCAGCTGATCTACCAGCTGGGCGTCTCGGCGGTGCTGCTGTTGCTGATCGCGCCTATGGACGGACCCTTGCTGCGCGAGATCGAGATCCACCATTGGGGGCTGCTTGTGGCCCAGGCCATCTTCGTGATTTCCATCGGCTTTTTGCTGTGGTTTTGGGTGCTGAAGACCTATCCCGCCTCTGACATGGCGGCTTTCGGCTTTCTCTCGCCGGTCTTTTCGGTGGCGATGGGCTGGGCAATTCTCGACGAACCGGTCGGGCCTGCCCTGCTGATCGCGCTCGCCCTCGTCGGAGCCGGGATCTTCCTGGTGACCTGGAAGCCCGCCCGCAAACGCAACTAGGACGGCACGCTTGACAGCATGGGCGCTGCGCAGTACGTCGCCGGCGTGAACCACAGGGTGCACCGTGAGCACCATACCCGAGGGGGGCAATACCGATGCCGATCCAGATCACCCTGCCCGACGGGGCAAAACGCAGCTATGCGGCGGGGATCACACCGGCAGAGATCGCCGCAGACATCTCTAAATCGCTGGGCAAAGCTGCTTTTGCAGCGCGGCTCGACGGGGTGCTGCGCGATCTCTCCACACCCATAGCGGCCGATGCACCGCTTGCTATCGTCACCGCTAAGGATGCGGATGCGCTAAGCCTGATCCGCCATGACGCCGCCCATATCTGCGCGCGGGCCGTGCAGGAGATCTGGCCGGAAGTGCGGGTGACCATCGGCCCGGTGATCGAGCACGGTTTTTACTATGATTTCGATCGCGACGCGCCATTCACACCGGAGGACCTCGCCACCATCGAAAAACGGATGCGCGAGATCATCGCGCGCCGCGATCCCGTGACCACCGAAGAATGGGATCGCGAACGCGCCATCCGGTATTACCGGGCCAATAATGAGCCCTTTAAGGTCGAGCTGGTCGAGGCGATCCCCGAAGGCGAGCCAATCCGCATGTACTGGCATGGTCATTGGCAGGATCTCTGCCGGGGCCCGCATCTGGCGCATACCGGCCAGGTGCCTGCGGATGGCTTCAAGCTCACCCATGTCTCGGGGGCCTATTGGCGCGGCGATGCACGCAACAAAATGCTCCAGCGCATCTATGGCGTGGCCTTCCGGACCAAGGAGGATCTCAAGGCGCATCTGACCATGCTGGAGGAGGCCGCCAAGCGCGACCACCGCCGCCTCGGCAAAGAGATGGAGCTCTTCCATTTTCAGGAAGAGGCGCCGGGCATGGTCTTTTGGCACCCCAACGGCACGGCGCTTTACCGCGCGCTGGAAGATTATGTGCGCCGCCGGCAGGTTGCGGCCGGCTACCGCGAGATCCGCACCCCACAGGTGATCGACCGCGTGCTTTGGGAACGCTCCGGCCATTGGGACAAGTATCGCGAGAACATGTTCCTGACCGAGATCGACGAGGAGCATGCCAATGAAAAGCGCACCAACGCGTTGAAACCCATGAACTGCCCGGGCCATGTTCAGGTCTTCAATCGCGGTCTGAAAAGCTACCGCGATCTGCCCGCGCGGGTCTCGGAGTTCGGCATGTGCCACCGCTATGAATCCTCCGGTTCCATGCATGGGCTGATGCGGGTTCGCGCCTTTACCCAGGATGATGCGCACATCTTCTGTACCGAGGATCAGATCGAGGATGAGACCGCGCGCTTCATCGCGCTGCTCGGCTCTATCTATGCCGATCTCGGCTTCGAGCGCTTCGACATCAAATTCTCCACGCGCCCAGAGATACGGGTTGGCGCGGATGCGGTTTGGGACAAGGCCGAGGCCGCGCTGGAGGCCGCGATCCGCAAGGTCACCAATGATTTCGAGATCGATCCGGGCGAAGGGGCGTTTTATGGGCCCAAGCTCGACTTCAAGCTCACCGATGCCATCGGACGCGAATGGCAATGCGGCACCTTTCAGGTCGATTTCAACCTGCCCGAGCGTCTGGATGCCGAATATGTGACCGCCGATGGCTCCAAGGCGCGACCGGTGCTGTTGCACCGCGCCATCCTGGGCAGCTTTGAGCGCTTCATCGGGATCCTGATTGAGAATTATGCCGGCCGGCTGCCGCTCTGGCTTGCCCCGCGCCAGGTGGTGGTGGCCACCATCGTGTCGGATGCCGATGCCTATGCCGGCGAGATCGTCGCAGCCCTGCGCGCATGCGGGATCCGCGCCGAGGCCGATCTGCGCAACGAAAAGATCAACTATAAGGTCCGGGAGCATTCGTTGGGCAAGGTGCCGGTGCTGATTGCGCTGGGGCGGCAAGAGGTCGAGGCCCGGACCGTCTCGCTGCGCCGGCTCGGCGCATCGCAGCAATCGGTGGTACCGCTTGAGGAGGCCGTCGCGACCCTGGTCGCCGACGCCCGCCCGCCCGATCTGCACGCGCCGATCCAAAAACGGGCGCCGGCGCCGACCCCGGCGGATGCCTAAGCATCGCTCAGGCCGCCGGCCGCGCGCGCGTGTCCCAACACCAAAGCGCGTCCTGGCTCAGGACCGCAGCGGCATTGCGCCGCCTCCGGACCGTCAAGGTGCAAGAGACAGCGCAGCGCCGGGAAGCGCCAGGCAGCGCTCACTGGGCAGCGCTCACTGGGCAGCGCTCACCGGGCAGCGCGGGGCCGACGGTTTCGGCCACTTTGAGGACATTTGAGTGGCCAACATCGTCAACCGCACGAAGTACTACATGCGCTCGCTGCGCAAGGCACCTTATGCCCAGTACTTTCTTTGCCCCAATTGCGGAGCGGATGGCGGCGAGGTGATCGACCGCAAATATATGATAACCTCGCTGGCGCGCTGCGATGCCTGCGGTATCCTTTATCGGCGCCCGATCACCACCCAGGAAGAGGCGGATCGGTTCTACGAGGCCGACTACAAGACCGACAAGACCGGCACGCCGCAGGACGCCGATAACCCGCGCTACCGCGATGTCGCTTTCCTTCGCACGATCAAAGACCAGTCGGAATATGTGCGCGTGTTAAAGGCCCTGGGGCTCGCCCCCGGCACACGCATCTTCGACTATGGCTGCTCTTGGGGCTATGGCACCGGGCAGCTTCAGCATGCCGGCTATGCGATGTCGGGCTATGAGATCGATCCTCGCAACCGAGCCTTTGCCCGCGAGGTGATCGGCATCGATATCGTGGACGATTACTGGGCCCATGCCGAGGCCGCCCCGGGTGCTTATGACGTCTGGTTTTCAAGCCATGTGCTGGAGCATCTTCCCTCCGTGGAGCGGGTGCTCGACAGCGCGCTGCGGCTGACCCGGCCCGGCGGCCTGATCGTGATCTTCGTTCCCAATGGCTCGGAGGCCTTTATGCGGGCCAACCGCCCGCGCTGGCACCGGCTTTGGGGCGAGGTGCATCCGCTCTTCCTGACCGATGCCTACTTTGCACGCCGTTTTGCCGGTTTCCCGATGCTCGTTGGCGCCTCGCCTCTGCCCGAGACGGCCCTTGACGCTTTTACAGCCGGGCAAACGCCCCACCCCCCCACGCTCGACGGCAAAGAACTCGCCGTCATCCTGCGCCGACCGGCTTGATCGCTGCGCCGGATGGTTGCAGCGAACGTCGATTTCGCTATGTATAGCGCGCTGGTGCGGTGGGTCTCCAACGCGCCACAGTTTTTGTTTCAATGGCTGGAAGGAGCGACCCCATCGCCAGACGACCCCATCACGCGCCGCCCGTGCGGGACACCGGTCCCCGCGTTAACGACCGAATCCGCGCCCCCGAGATCCGCCTGATCGGTGCAGAGGGCGAGAATGTCGGTGTGGTGCATCCGCGCGAAGCGCTCTCAATGGCGCAGGATGCCGGGCTGGACCTTGTCGAGATCTCGCCCAATGCCACGCCGCCGGTGTGCAAGATCATGGATTTTGGCAAGTTCAAATATGAACAGCAGAAAAAGGCGGCCGAGGCACGCAAGAACCAGAAAGTGATCGAGGTGAAGGAGGTAAAATTTCGCCCCAATATCGACGATCACGACTACGGCGTAAAAATGCGCAATGTGAAGAAATTTTTGGACGAAGGCGATAAGGTCAAGGTCACGCTGCGGTTCCGCGGGCGTGAGATGGCGCATATGGAGCTTGGATCGAAGCTTCTTCATCGCGTCGCCGGCGATGTCGAAGGGATGGGCAAGGTCGAGAACATGCCCAAGCTGGAAGGTCGTCAGATGGTTATGGTGATCGGCCCCGTCCGGGCCTGACCCTGGGCATCTTGGCAAGCCTCGCGCGTCGCTTTAGGCTCGGCGCATGAGCGAGAAAAGCTGGCACGACATGGGCGGCGACGCGGCGGGGGCGATCGATCGCAGCGAGCATGATTTCGCACTTTGGGAAAAGCGCGTCGATGCCCTTATGGTGCTGACCAGCGGCAAAGGTCTTTTTACCGTCGACGGTCTGCGCCGGGCGTTGGAAGATCTTGGGCCGGAGGCGTTTGAGACGCTGACCTATTACGAGCGCTGGATGCATGCGGTGAACCGCAATCTGATCGAGGCGGGCGTCTATGCACCGGACGAGTTGGCCGCGCGCATCGCAGCGGTCAGGGCGCGCGGTGCCGATTACGGCGCGGCGTCGCTGGCTGGGACCAAGGCGGGGACCGGAACCAAGGCGGGGGCAGCGGATGGCTGAACCGGGAGCGGAATGGGTGCGCGTGAAGGCGCTTGGCACGCATGGGCTTCATGTGCGGGCGCCCGCCTATATGCGCGGCAAGCGCGGTGTCGTGGAACGGCGGATCCGACCCTTCCCAAACCCCGAAAAGCTTGCTTACGGTTTGCCGGCCGAAGAGCGGATGCTGCTGCGGGTGCGCTTTCGCATGGCCGAGCTTTGGGGCGCCGGTGCCGAGCGGCCCGACGACACCGTCGATGTCGAAATCTACGAGCACTGGCTGGAGCCTGCCGATGCCCCATGACCATCACGACCATTCGGAGGGCGCGCTTAGCCCCTCGGGCCATCCCTACAGGTTGGACAATGACGGGCCGCTGACCGAAGCGCAGGCGATGGAGATCGCGGTGCGCGAGCTGCTGATCGAAAAGGGCATCGTCACAGCCGACGAGGTCGCTGCGGCCATTGCGCATATGGACACGCGCAGCCCCGCGCTGGGGGCGCAGGTGGTGGCGCGGGCCTGGCATGACCCGACCTTTAAGGCGGCGCTAATGGCCGACGGCACGGCGGCCGTCGAAGCGATGGGTATCGATATCGCGCCGGTCAAGCTCCTCGTGGTGGAAAACACCGACAGCCTGCACAATGTCGTCGTCTGCACCTTATGCTCGTGCTATCCACGCATGCTGCTCGGACTGCCGCCCGATTGGTACAAAAGCCGCGCCTATCGCTCGCGCACCGTACGCGAACCCCGAAGAGTTCTCGCTGAGTTTGGCCTGCGCCTACCCGACGCGATCAGGGTTCGGGTGCATGATTCCACGGCCGATATGCGCTATCTGGTCCTGCCCGCCCGCCCTGGCGGGACCGAGGGCTGGGACGAGGCCGCCCTGGCCGGCATCGTCACCCGCGACTGCATGATCGGCACGGCTCTTCCCAAGGTCTGATGCGGGCCGCGGTGGCCCGACTGCCCGATGAGGGCAAGGGCATCCTGTGCATGATCGCGACGGTCTTCCTGTTCTCGATCATGGATGCGACAGCCAAGGAGCTAAGCGCGCGTCACCATTCGGTGCAGGTGGTTTGGGGCCGCTATGCAGGCCAGATGCTTCTGGCCGCAATTTTGCTTGCGCCGCGGCTGGGCCAGGCCATGCGCACCCGGTTTCTGGGGCTTCAGGCGATCCGTTCGATCGCGCTATTCAGCGCCACGCTGGCGCTCTTTAGCAGCCTGGCTTTCCTGCCGCTGCCCACGGCGATTGCAATATTTCAGGCCGGACCGCTCTTTGTCACCATCTTTGCCTTTGTGATCTTGCGCGAGCAGGTGGGCCCACGTCGCTGGGCGGCGGTGGGGATCGGCCTGGTCGGCGCGATGATCATTATCCGGCCAGGCAGCGACGTCTTCACGCTCGCCGCGCTTCTGCCGCTGGTCGCAGCCCTCTGCTACGGCGCCTATGTCACCTCGACCCGTTTTCTGGGTGCCGAGGAAAACCCCTGGACGAGCTTTCTCTACACCGCCCTTTTTGGAACGATCTTGGCCAGTCTCGCCGTGCCGTTCTTCTGGGTCACCCCAGCGCCGGGCGATATCGGCCTCTTCTTCGTGATGGCGCTCTTCGGCGGTATCGGGCACTATACGTTGATCCATGGCCTGCGGTTTGCCTCGGCCTCGACCCTGGCGCCCTACGCCTATGTCGCGCTGATCTTCAGCGCCTTTTGGGGCCTGGTGCTGTTTGCCGAAACGCCCGATATGTGGACCCTGCTTGGCGCGCTTGTGATCGTAGCGGCGGGTCTGTATGTGTGGCATCGCGAAAGGCGGGTGCGGCAGGCCGCATCCTGATCCGGCGAGGATTTCATGCAGTCGGTCAAGGTTACTCCGGCCGGGAAGGCGCCCGACGGGCCGCAGCCCGGTCGGCCCGACGCGGATCAGCGCGCCGCTTTCGAGCCTTCCCAAACCGCGACGTTCGCCGCCCGGCTTGTTGCGCATTGGTCCGACCTTTTGCGGCTGGCTTGGCCGGTGATGCTGTCGCGGGCGGGGATTTTCACGCTCAGCCTCGCCGATATCGTGATGATTGGGCGCTATGCCACAGGGCCGCTGGCCGAGACGGGTCTTGCCCTCTCGATCTTCGTGCCAATTATGGTCACCGGTGTCGGTGCGATGGTCGGCATCGTGGCGCTTTCGGCGCGCGCGATAGGTGCGGGCGACCGGGACGAGGCGGCAAAGGTCTGGCGACGGGGGATCGCCTGGGCGCTGGTCATCGGGCTGCTCTGTTCGGCCCTATCGCTTTTGGCCGGACCCTTCCTGCATCTGATCGAGCAGCCGGCCCCCCTTGCCGATGCGGCCGGACGTTTGGCGCGGATCCTGGCGCCCGGCGCGCTTTTCCAGATCCTCTTTATCGCCTGCAGCTTTTATCTAGAGGCTACCCGTCGCATGCTCCCCGGGCTGATCTGCATGGCGCTGGCCAATCTGGTCAATATCGCCGGAAACTGGCTGCTGATTTCAGGAAATCTGGGCTTTCCCGCGCTTGGGGCGGAGGGCGCAGCGCTTGCCGTCGTGCTTGCAAGGCTGATTATGGCCGGCGCCATTCTGGCTTACATTCTGCGCCTGCCCGAAATCCGCGCCCTGCCTGTCAGCGGCTTTTGGGGTCCGGGCGGCTGGCGTGCCGCCGGCGGCATCCGCACGCTGGGTTTGGCCTCGGCCCTCGCCCTTTTCTTCGAGACAGGTGCCTTTGCGGCCGTCAATCTTTTTGCGGGCTATATCTCGGCCGACGCGCTAGCGGCCTATGCGATTGCCCATCAGGTCGAGGGTACGGTCTTTATGATCGCGCTGGGCCTTTCGGTCGCCGCGGCCGTGCGTGTGGGCCATGCCTATGGCGCCGGTCGGATCGCAGAGGCCCGCTTTGCGGGTTGGTCGGCGCTTGCGGTCACCATGCTGGCGGTCGCCTTGATGTCGTCTGGGGTCGTCTGGGGGGCAGGCCGGCTTGGCGGGCTTTTCAGCGAGGACCCCGCGATGATCGCGCGTACCGCGCCACTTTTCGTCATTCTTGCGGTGTCGCTGATCTTCGATGGCGGGCAGGTGGTGATCGGGCAGGCCAATCGTGCGATGGGCGACAGCTGGGCCAGCACCGCCTGCTTCTTCGTCAGCTTCTGGCTGGTGATGGTGCCGCTGGCCTACGCGCTGGCGCTGATGACGCCGCTGCGCGAGGCTGGGCTCTTTTTGGCGACGGCGGCGGGTTGCATTGTGGCGCTCATCCTTTTGTCTTGGCGTTTCCACAGCCTGCTTGCCCGCGCCGAGCGCGGCAACCCCGATCGGCAACACCGGCCACCGGATCATGCCGCGCGCTCTGCATAGGCTTGAGTATTGCGCCGCTTGGCTTGCGATGGCACCGCTGCGCATCCTGCCGCGCCCCCTGGCGCTGAGACTTGCCGGCGCAGCGGGCCGAACCATCGTCGGCGGGCTGCCTTTCTTACGCCGGCGCATCCGGCGCAACTTGGCGCATGCGCTGCCCCGGCTCGACCGGACGGATGCAAGGCGGATCGCGCACGCCACCGGCGATCAGTTCGGCAAGGTGATCCTGGAGTACTTCCTGCTCGATCGGATCGCGAAAGACCCGCCGCCGCTGGCGGTCTCGGGGCCCGGCCTCGACGCCCTTCACGCCGCCCGGGCCGCGGGGCGCGGCGCCGTGCTCGTCTCGGCGCATCTGGGCAATTGGGAGATGATCCGGCTCAGCCTGCAGCAGCGCGGCATCGCCTGCGCGATGATCTACCGCGCCTTCAACAACGCCCCTTTCGACCGGTTTGTGCGTGCTCGGATGACGGCGGTCGGCGAGCCGGTGCTAAGCAAGGGGCGCGCGGGCATGCGGGCCTTTGTGACGCATGTTGCCCGGGGTGGCGCTGCGTTGATTCTGGTCGACCAGAAACAAAGCGGCGCGCCCAACCTGCCCTTTCTCGGCCAGCCGGCCGAAACCGCCCTAGCGGCGGCCGATCTCGCCAGCAGGTGCAAGGCGCCTCTCATCCCGGTTCGGGCCTTGCGTCGGCCGGGTGCGACGGGCTTCGATCTTCTGTTCGAGGCCCCCCTGCCCGAGGCGCCATCGGCCGAGCGTATGGCCGCAGTCAATGCGCGGATCGGCACCTGGATCCGCGACGATCCGGAGCAGTGGTTTTGGCTGCACGACCGCTGGCGTTTGCGCAAAAAGCCAGTTTAGGGCTCCAGCAGCGCTGCTGCCAGAATGCCGCCAACCGGCCCGTCCTGTAACAGCACCGCAACGCCGCGCCCCATCGCCGGCGCGGGCGCATCAAACGCCTGCTCGGCGCGGCCATCCCAGTACCCCAGCTTCATCCAATCTCTCACGACATTCACATAAACCATTTTCAAACCGCGATTTTCGCCGCGTTCGATCATTACCTCTTGGGGTCGGTCATAGCTCACCAGATGCAGCACACCGATCGAGGTGAACGTCATCTTACGAACTGGTGCCACCCGTACCGTGATCCGCGCATCACCGGGTTCGATCGCAAGCCTTACCATCTGCGGTTGGCTCAGCGCGGCTGCGATGGCCTCGCGCACCGCTTTGACGTCGCTGCCGACCCGACGCCATTGACCCTGCACAATCATTTGCGGGGTGTAGATGGATCGGGCCTGTTGCACGGCGGCATAGTTCTTTTGTCGGACCGTGTTTTCGGGCCGGGCAAAGCGGTCGCGCCAGCCCAGATAGTCCCAATAATCGACATGGAGCGAGAGTGCGAGGATCCCCGGCTCATCGGCCAGGCTGTTCAGAAAACGGTCGGCCGGAGGGCAGGCATTGCAACCCTGGCTAGTAAAAAGCTCAACAACAACGATGCGTTGCGCGCTATCGTCGGCCAATCCTGCACCCGGAAGCACGCCCAAAGCGAGGCCAAGCAGGATCAGGCAGTGCAGGGGAAAAACACGAAACGACATTGGCATCCTTCGCTCTAAACCGCGCCGAGACCTAACCCTCAAAAGATGCCGATGCGAGTCAAGCTTTCGGGAGCGGTGGGGCCGAGACCGGCGTGACGCCACGATGCCAGCGCGGCGCGACGATGCCGGCGTGGCTTTTGTTGGCCACGCTGTTGCGCAGGCGCTGCGCCCTCGCGGCCCAACCCGGCAAACGCCGTCATGCAGCCTTGGCAAGGTTGCGCAACACATAATGCAAGACCCCGCCATTCTCGACATAGTCGATCTCGATGGCGGTATCGATGCGGCAGCGCAGGGCGATCTGCCTCACCGTGCCATCGGCATAGGTGATGGTGCAGGGCACATCCGAGAGCGGCTTGAGATCGCCCGCGAGCCCGGCAATCGAGATCGTTTCCTCACCGGTCAGGCCGAGGCTCTTGCGGCTGTCGCCCACGGTGAACTCGAACGGAATCACCCCCATGCCGACCAGGTTGGAGCGGTGGATGCGCTCAAAGCTCTCGGCAATCACCGCCTTCACGCCCAAGAGCGCCGTGCCCTTGGCCGCCCAGTCGCGCGAGGAGCCCGCCCCATATTGCGCGCCGCCCACCACGATCAGCGGCACGCCCTGGGCGCGCCAGGCCATGGCGGCCTCAAAGATCGAGGTCTGATCGCCATCCGGCCCCTTGGTGTAGCCGCCCTCGACCCCGTCGAGCATCTCGTTGCGGATGCGGATATTGGCGAAGGTGCCGCGCATCATGATCTCGTGATTGCCGCGGCGCGAGCCATAGGAGTTGAACTCGCTCGGGGCCACCTGACGGTCGGTCAGATAGCGCCCCGCCGGGGTGGTGTCCTTAAAGGAGCCCGCGGGCGAGATGTGGTCGGTCGTGACCATATCGCCCAAAAGCGCCAGGATCCGCCCGCCCTTGATATCCTCGATCACGCCCGGCTCATGCCCCATCCGCTGGAAATAGGGCGGGTTCTGCACATAGGTCGAGCTGGCCGGCCAGTCATAGGTCTCGCTCTCGCCGGTCTCGACGCGGCGCCATTTCTCGTCGCCCTTGAAGACATCGGCATATTTGGAAATGAAGGCCTCGCGGGTCACGGTCTTTTCGACCAGCTCGGCGATCTCGGCGCTGGTGGGCCAGATATCCTTCATGAAGACCGGACTGCCGTCGGCGGCGGTGCCGATGGGCTCCTTGGTCAGGTCGATATTCATGTCGCCGGCCAGCGCATAGACCACCACCAGCGGCGGCGAGGCGAGGAAATTCGCCCGCACATCCGGGCTGATCCGGCCCTCGAAATTGCGGTTGCCCGAAAGCACCGAGACGCCGATCAGGTCGTTTTCGTTGATCGCCTGGCTGATCTCGGGCTGCAGCGGGCCAGAATTGCCGATGCAGGTGGTGCAGCCATAGCCCACCAGGTTGAAGCCGATGGCATCGAGATCCTCCTGCAGCTCGGCCGCCTCGAGATAGGCGCTCACCACCTGCGAACCGGGGGCGAGCGAGGTCTTCACCCAGGGCTTGCGGTCAAGCCCCAGGGCGCGGGCCTTGCGTGCCACCAGCCCGGCCCCGATCATCACATAGGGGTTGGAGGTGTTGGTGCAGGAGGTGATTGAGGCGATGACCACCGAGCCATCCTTGAGCCTGTACGCCTCGCCCTCCACGGCAGCGGTCTTGGCCGCGCCGCCCTTGCGGTAATCCGACACGACCTTGGCAAAGACCGCCTTGCTTTCGGTCAGCGGGGTGTGGTCCTGCGGCCGCTTGGGTCCGGAGACGGCCGGCACCACATCGCCCATATCGAGATGCAGCGTGTCGGTATAGACCGGGTCATAATCCGCCCCCCGCCACATGCCGTTTTCCTTGGCATAGGTCTCGACCAGCGCGATCATCTCTTCAGGCCGGCCGGTATTGCTCAGATAGCGCAGCGTCTCGGCATCGATGGGAAAGAAACCGCAGGTCGCGCCATATTCCGGCGCCATATTGGCAATCGTCGCCCGGTCGGCCAGCGGCAGCTTGTCGAGCCCCTCGCCAAAGAACTCCACGAACTTGCCGACCACGCCCTTCTCGCGCAGCATCTGCACGACTTTCAGGACCAGATCGGTGGCCGTGGTGCCTTCGACCATCGATCCGGTAAGCCGAAACCCGATCACCTCGGGGATCAGCATCGAGACCGGCTGGCCCAGCATCGCGGCCTCCGCCTCGATCCCGCCCACACCCCAGCCGAGCACGGCCAGGCCATTGACCATGGTGGTGTGGCTGTCGGTGCCCACCAGCGTATCGGGGTAGGCGACCAGCTCGCCATTCTGGTCAGTGTCCGACCAGACCGCGCGGGAGAGATACTCCAGGTTCACCTGATGGCAGATCCCGGTTCCGGGCGGGACCACACGGAAATTGTCGAATGCGCCCTGCCCCCATTTGAGGAACTGATAGCGCTCCATGTTCCGCTCATATTCGCGGTCGACATTGAGCTGGAAGGCGCGCGGATTGCCGAACTCGTCGATCATCACCGAATGGTCGATGACCAGATCCACTGGGTTGAGCGGGTTGATCTTTTGCGGATCGCCGCCCAGGGCGCGGATGCCGTCGCGCATGGCCGCAAGGTCCACCACCGCCGGCACCCCGGTGAAATCCTGCATCAGGACGCGAGCCGGGCGATAGGCGATCTCGCGCGGGTTCTTGCCGCCCTGCGCGGCCCAGTCGGAAAAGGCGCGGATGTCGTCGGTGCTGACGGTCTTGCCATCCTCAAAGCGCAGCAGGTTCTCCAGCACCACCTTCAGCACCGCCGGCAGGCGCGCAAAGCTGCCCAGCCCGGCCGCCTCGGCCGCCGCAATCGCGTAATAGGCATAGCTGCGGCCGCCGGCCGTCAGGGTCCGGCGCGTATGGGCGGTGTCTTGTCCGGTGGTGATCGACATGGCTGCCCCGTTCGAAGAAAGGGAGCGTCGGACCGCTCCGGAATGGGTGTGGCTGGCGGTGGTATCTCCGATCTGGGTCTGCGGCGCAAGAACATGGCCCAACAAAGGCGTGCGGCTTGCCAATCCTGGGCGCTTTCGCGACGCGGCCGCGCGCGCTATGCAGCGCTATGGCGCTTCTTGTGGAAAATCTGACACTGGATCGAGGCGGCCGGCGGATCGTCTCGGACCTATCTTTTGCAGTCGAGGACGGCACCGCCCTGATCCTGCGCGGACCCAACGGTGCGGGAAAGTCGACCCTGATCCGCGCGCTTGCCGGTCTTGGGCAGCCGAGCGCCGGGCGCATCGTCTTGCTGCAAGCGCAAAAGCCCGTCGATATTGCCGACCAGCTGGCCTATGCGGGCCATCTCGACGCCGTGAAGCCGGCTATGAGCGTGGCCGAAAACCTTCGCTTCTGGGCGCGGTTTCTGGGCAGCGCGGAGGTTGGGGCAGCGCTCGATGTGGCGATGGAGACCTTCGCCCTCGGACCCATCGCCCAGCAGCCGGCAGCGATGTGTTCGGCCGGTCAGCGGCGCAGGCTGGGCCTTGCCCGGCTGCTGCTCGCACCGCGGCGGCTCTGGCTGCTCGACGAGCCGAGCGTCTCGCTCGATGTTGCCACGGTCGCAACGCTATGCGGCTTAATCGACCGGCATTGCGAGACGGGCGGCATCGCGCTTGTGGCAACCCATACCGATCTTGCCGTTGCGCGCAAAGAGACGCTCGAGCTGCGCCCCCCGGAGCGCCCCGCGCCGGGGACCGGGCAAAACGGCCTTGTGCCAGCGTCAGGGGGGGCCATGGACCCCTTTCTTGCCGAGAACATCGGCTGAGTGCGGGCATGGACGGCAGCCTTCGAAGCCTGTTGGGACGCGAGCTGATCCTTGCGGTGCGGGCCGGCGGCGGGGCGGGGCTGGGCCTTGCCTTTTTCCTGATCGCGGTCCTGCTGGTGCCGCTGGGCATCGGGCCGGAGCTTGCGCTGCTGTCTCGGGTCGCGCCGGGTCTGTTGTGGGTCGCAGCCCTTCTGGCAGCCCTTCTTTCGCTCGATCGGATGTTTCAGGCCGATCTAGAGGACGGCACGCTGGAGGTGATGGCGACTGCGGCATTGCCGCTCGAAGGGCTCGCCGCGATCAAGGCCTTGGCGCACTGGCTGACCACCGGTCTGCCGCTGGTGCTTGCGGCGCCCGTTCTTGCGCTGACCCTGGGCCTGCCGCCCGCTGGCATCGCCTGGCTGGTGGGATCGCTTGCCCTCGGCACCCCGGCGCTGAGCTTCATCGGGGCCATCGGCGCCGCACTGACGGTGGGCGTGCGCCGCGGCGGCCTGATCCTGTCGCTTTTGGTGCTGCCGCTTTACGTACCGACGCTGATCTTTGGCGCCCGCAGCGTGGATCTGGCCGCAAACGGGCGCGATCCGCAAAGCGCGGCGCTGTTGCTGGCGGCAGTGACGTTGGGCACGCTTGGCATCGCTCCGCTGGCTGCGGCCGCCGCCCTGCGCATCAACCTTCGCTAAACAACGCAAGCCGCGACGAAGGGGCCGTTGCGCGGCCTCCACGCCATAGATAGATAAGCACAATGTCGGTCTGGTCGTACGCCAACCCGGCGCGGTTCATGCGCCTTTCGGCCCGCCTTCTGCCCTGGACGGCGGCGCTTGCCGCGGGTTTCATCGCCATCGGCCTGATCTGGGGCTTCTTCTTTACACCGGACGATTTTCGCCAGGGCGCCTCGGTCAAGATCATCTTCATTCACGTCCCCACCGCGATGATGGCGATCAATATCTATGCAATGATGTTCGTCGCCTCGCTCATCTGGCTGATCCGGCGCCACCATGTCTCGGCACTGGCCGCCCGTGCAGCGGCTCCTATCGGCGCCACGCTGACCGTCGTTGCGATCGCGACGGGGGCGTTGTGGGGCCAGCCGATCTGGGGCACGGCATGGGCGTGGGACCCGCGGCTGACCTCCTTTTTTATCCTGTTTCTCTTTTATCTGGGATACATCGCCCTTTGGTCGGCCATCGAGGATCCTGACAAGGCGGCCGACCTTACGGCTGTGCTGGCCCTGGTCGGATCGGTCTTTGCGCTTTTGTCGCGCTATGCGGTAAATTTTTGGAGCCAAGGGCTGCATCAGGGCGCAACGCTGTCGCTCGACCGGGCCCAAAACATCGCCAATGTCTTCTTCTGGCCGCTGCTTACCTCGATTGCCGGGTTTTTCCTGATGTTTCTTGCCCTTGTGTTACTGCGCACCCGCACCGAGATCCGCTTGCGGCGCATTCGCGCGCTACAGCTGGCCCGGGCGGCAGGCTGATGCCGGATCTGGGTAAGTACGCGTTTGAGGTGCTGGGCGCTTATGGCGTTACGCTACTGGCCATTGCCGGGCTGACCCTGCGCTCGGTCCTGCGCGACCGCAAGGCCCGTCGCGCCCTGCTCGCCCTGGAAAGGAAGCATGATGACGCGCTCTGAGGACAAAACCCAGGCGGCCGGCCGACCGGCCTTTGGATTTCGGATCTGGATGCTGATCCCGCCGCTGACGTTTTTGGGGCTGGCCTTGCTGGCAGGCTGGGCGCTGCAGCGTGAGAACGCCGACGCGCTGCCCTCTGCGTTGGCTGCAAAATCGGCACCGGCATTCGCCCTGGAACCGCTTCGCGCCGGCGAGGCGCCGCCCGTTTTGGCCGATCTCGCCGGGCCGGGCATCAAGATCGTAAACTTTTGGGCGAGCTGGTGCGGCCCATGCCGGGTCGAGCACCCGCGCCTGATGGAATTTGCCGCCGATGGGGTCACCGTCATCGGGGTGAACTATAAGGACGACCCGTCAAACGCGTTGGCTTTTCTGGCCGAGCTGGGCGACCCCTACGCCCTGGTCGGAGCGGATCCCGCGGGGCGCAACGGTATCGAATGGGGGCTTTACGGGGTGCCGGAGACCTTCGTGATCGACGCGGACGGCACCGTGCTTTTGCGCCATGCCGGCCCGTTGACGCGCCGGATCGTCGCAGAGAAGATCGCGCCCTACATTGCTACCAATTAATGCGCAGTAAAACCTGCACGATCGATCCTTTTGCCAATGCCGATTGGCAACTCCTGGAGAATTTGTCGATGTTCAAAGCCCTAAGTCTTGCCCTGTCGCTATGTGCCGTGTTTGTGCTGCCCGTGCCGGCCCACGCCAATGCACCCGAGCCGGAGGTCGCAACGCTGGCCGAGGCCGTCGCGAACGCGCTGCCAAGCGGCTGGCGCGTCGAGGATCTCGAAGTCGTGGTTCAGATCAATGACGGCGATGCCATCGACCCGCGCTGGCGGCTGCGCTTTGAGGCCGAGTTGGAGCTTTCGGCAACGCTTTATCAGGCCGATCGCGAGGCGAGCGATAGCCTGCGCCCCTTCATCGTGCTGATCGAAACGCAGGCCGCCGGGGCGACGCGCCAGCTCTATGGCACCGCCCGCGCCCAATTTATGGGCGGCCAGTGGGAAATCGATGTCGCTCTGGAGAACCCGCCCGACCGGGTGGGACGTCTGCGCGATCTCTTCGAAGGGCCCACGGTTCTGGCCGGCAGCGACGAGGTCGACGCAGTGCTGGCGCGCCTCGACGCCGCCGAGACGCTGGCGTCGGAGATCGAGGCCGAGCGGGCGGCGCGGCGGATCGCGCGCGAGGCTGAGCTGAAATCGCTGATGGCGGCGCAGGAGGCTGCCGAAGCCGCCGTCATTTCGGCCCATGATACGGGGCTGGAGCGGATGACACTGCGTCTGGAGGCGACCGAGGCGGAGATGGAGACCCGTCAAAGTCAGGCCATGGCCGAGCTCGAAACCGCGCTCGACGCGATGCAGGCGGCGATGGCCGCCGAGATGGCAGCGGCCGAAGCCGAGATGCAAGCCTTGGCCGAACGCAGCGTTGCCGCAGCACAGGCCCGCGCCGATGCAACCGCGATGGCCGAGGAGGCTGAGGCGCTGGCCGCGCTGGCCGAGGCCGAAGCCGCACGGGCCGCCGCCCTCGTCGCGCTCGAAGAAGCCCGCGCGGCCGCCTTGCGGACCACGGCCGAGGCCCGGGCCGCTTCGCTGGCTGCTTTACGCGAAAGCCTAACCTCGGCCGATCCCGACGATCAGCGGCTGGTCTTGCATGACGCGCTCGTCTCCGACGAGCCGCTTTTGGTGCGCGATGCGCTGGCCTTTATCCTGGCCCAGAAGCCCGAGCTGGCGCTTGAATACCGCAAATTCGGCTCTGAGGATGTCTACAGCGTCCAGATCCTGACCATTCAGGAGTTCGATGCCGCTACCGGTACGCTCAAAGGGCAGAGAAGCTGGAACAATGGCGGTAGAGAGTTTGCGGGCACGCTGCTCGACGGCCGGCTTAATCTCTCGGACCGCGACTGCAAAATGACCTTCGGCATTGACGATGAGGGTGTCTTGGCCGGCGACATGCAGTGCCGCAACCGCCATGAAGCGATCATCAAACTGAACTGAGCGCTTTGGGGCCGCGCGCTACTCGCCGGCCCCATCCTTGAGCGTATGCCGGCTGATCATCGGCGATTGGCTGAGCATGAAGCCGATGGTCAGCGGCAGGGTGACGAAGGTTTTGAACGTCACCCAGGCATCGGTGCCCATGCCGCGCCAGACCGCCTCATTCGCGACCGCCATGGCAAGAAAGAACAGCGCAAAGCGCTGGGTGAGCTTGATCCAGCCCAGCATGTCGAGCGGCATCATTTCGCCCATCAGATACTGCAGATAGCTCACACCCCGGGCGAGACCGATGCCCAGAACGGCGGCAAAAATCACATAGATGATCGTGGGCTTCATCTTGATGAAGGTGTCGTCGCGCAAGATCAGGGTCAACCCGCCAAAGACCAGCACCACCGCCGCGGTCACTGCCGCCATGCGCGGTAACTGGCCCGACAACCGCCAACTCAGCCCCACAGCGGCAAGCTGCAACGGCACGAAAAGCGCGGTTGCGGTCAACATGCCCTGCAGCTGGGCCGCCTCGTCATCCCCGCCCGCATAGCGGTAGGCGACGAAAAAGGCGATAAGCGGCCCGATCTCCAAGCCCAACTTCACAAACGGGTTAATCTGTTTCTCAGCCATGGCCGCAGATGTAGAGAGCCGCTCAGGCGATTTCCACAAGCACGGCGCCGGCTGCGATCAGAATCATCAGAGCAGCGCGCACCGCGCCGATCTCCTCGCGCAACACCAGCCAGCCGATGAGCGCAGCAAAGACCGTGGAGGTCTCGCGCAACACGGCCGCCTCACCAACCTTGTCGAGCCGGGTCGCCAGCATCACGCCGCCAAAGCTGATAAATGCGATCACCGCCCCCAATAGCCCCCGGGCCATCAGCGGACCTGGGCTCGGCGGGTTCGCCATCCTGCGCCAGCGCAGAAGGGCGATGATCGGGAAATCCAGGCTGGTGACCAGAAAGAACCAGGCCAGGAAGGTAAAGGGGTCAGGCGTCAGGCGTATGCCGAACGCGTCATAGGTCGTGTAGGCCGCAACCGATACCCCGCCCAGCAAGGCAAGCCAGATACCGGCCCGCAAAGTGGCCGGATCGGCCGGGGCACGGCGCAGGTTGACCAGCGACAGCGACAGGATCGCCCCGGAGACCAAAGCCACGCCCAGCCATTGGATGCCGGAAAAATGCTCGCCAAAGACGAGCCCTGCAAAAAGCACCGTGATCACCGGTCCGGTCCCGCGCACAACCGGATAGACCACCGTATAGGCCGCGCGCGTATAGGCCATGGCAATCAAGAGCTTGTAGACGAAGTGCAATGCGGCGGCGCCCAGCAGCACCAGCCATTCGAAGCCGCGCGGCCAGGGCACTGCAAAAAGCGCTAGAGGCAGCGACAGCACCACCAGGCTGGCATCGATCGCACCCCGGGTCAGCCATGGATCGTGCCGGCCCTTTTGCAGTGCCCCGAACCCGGCATGGGCCAGAGCCGAGAGTAGCGCGAGCGCCATGGCCAGGGTCTCGCCGCGCGGCGTGCCCGCAAGGGCAACGATGGTCTCGCTCATCGACGGCTAGGCCCCGGTCAAAGCGCGGGCGAACTCATCGGGATCGAAGGGCGCGAGATCGTCGATCTGCTCGCCCACGCCGATTGCATGGATGGGCAGGCCAAAGCGATCGGCCAGCGCCACCAGCACCCCGCCGCGGGCGGTGCCGTCGAGCTTGGTCATCACAAGGCCGGTCACATCGGCGATCTTGCGAAAGATGTCGACCTGGCTCAGCGCGTTCTGGCCCGTCGTCGCATCGAGCACCAAAAGCGTATTGTGCGGCGCTTCGGCGTCGCGCTTGCGGATGACCCGCACGATCTTGGCAAGTTCATCCATCAGATCGTCGCGATTTTGCAGCCGCCCCGCCGTATCGATCAACAACAGATCGGCACCGTCCGCCTCGGCACGCGCCATTGCCTCAAATGCAAGGCTGGCCGGGTCCGAGCCCTGCGCGGCGGTAAGTACTGGCACGCCAGCCCGCGTACCCCAGACTTGCAGCTGTTCGACCGCTGCGGCCCGAAACGTATCGCCCGCGGCAATGACGACCGATTTGCCGGCTGCGCGGAACTGGCTGGCCAGCTTGCCGATCGTGGTCGTCTTGCCCGACCCGTTCACCCCAACAACCAGCACCACCTGGGGGCGCTTGGCATAAATCGGCATGGGGCGGGCGACCGGGTCGAGGATCTGCGCAATCTCCTGGGCCAGCAGCGTCCGGATCTCGCCTCCCGACAAACGCCGTCCCAACCGCCCCGCAGCCATATTGGCCGCTACCTTCAGTGCCGTCTCAACGCCCAGATCGGCCTGGATCAGCATCTCTTCCAAGCTCTCGAGCATCGCATCGTCGAAAACCCGGCGCGGCGCCGTCCCGTCGGCGGCCGCACCCTGCACCTGCGGCGCGGCACTCTCCTCGATCAGCGCGTCCACCCCCGCCTCGATCTTGGACGAGGACTTGAACAGCCGCTCCTTCAGTTTTCCAAAAAGGGACATGGGCGTTTGCCTCCGGCTGATCCTGCACTCAGGTAACGCCGGGGCCGGCGAATAGGAAGAGCGGCAAGCTTGCTCGCTCTTCGCCCAGGACTTAAGGTTACCGATGCGTTCGCGAGGAGGTCCGATATGCTGCGCGCCGCCATCCTGATCACGATCGTTCTTGCACAGCCGCTTTCGGGTCTGGCAGCCGACGAACCGGGCCCGACAGACGAGCCGATACCCTTGGCGGAATGGCGCGCGATGACAACCGGGCGCACGGTCTATTACTATATCGACGGCACGTTTTTCGGACGCGAGTTTTATTGGCCGGAGCGGGACGTGGTCACGTTTCAGCATGCCTCGGGTCAGTGCAGCGACGCGCAATGGGACTATAATGAAGGGGTTTACTGCTTTTACTTCGACCGGGCGCATTGCTTTGCGCATGTGCGCCGGGGCGAGCGGATCATGATCATCCCGCAATCGGTGCCCGAGGATGGGCTGTCCAACGAGCAGGAGGTGTTGCAGATCACCCAGGCTTCGTTTTCCTGCGCCCCGGGTTTGAGCAGTTGACGCCCGGGCGCGCAGCCGCCCCGGCGGTAACGCCGACGGTGATGCGGGCGGCTTTATGGGCAATGACGCGGACGGCCCTGCGGGCAGTCATGCCGGCCATGATGTTTTGGGCACCGGCACCGGCCGCGGCGGATACCGAGATCCTTGGCGAGGAGGGCTTTCGGGCGCTGGCCGAGGGCCAGACCCTATGGTTCGAACAAGGCGGCGTCCCCTTCGGCGCCGAGCAATATTTCGATGGCGGGCGCACGCTTTGGAGACCGGAGGGCGGCCTGTGCGAGTACGGTATCTGGTATGAGCAGGACGGGGCGATCTGCTTTGTCTATGAGAACGGCACCGGTCCGCAATGCTGGCAGGTCCTCCGCCGCGACGGCGAGGTCTTTGCGCGCAGCCTAAGCGATCCTTCGGGACTGGCGGAGTTGAAGATGTCACGCCGCGACCAGCAGCCGCTGGACTGCCCCGGCCCTTCGGTCGGGGCCTGACGGTCGGGGCCTGACTGCGCCGCTTTTTCCACCCTTCGGACGCGCAAACAGGGATCAGAACAGCTCGCCCTGCCCACCCTTCCTCTGCGCTTTTTGCGAACCCGCACGCGTGCGGGATGTGTGGGATGTGGGCTTTGCGCGAGCGCCTGCCGGGTCGGCCTCCGCTCCCAAAGGCGTTGCGTGCGCCTCCCCGTCGCGGAACACCAGCCGCAGCGTCGACGCTTCGGATGCCGCACCCGCCGAGGTGATCAAGCGACCCTCCGGCCCGCGCACCAGGGCAAAGCCGCGATCGAGTGTTCGGCCATGGCTAAGGCTTTCCAGAACCCGCTCTAGGGCATCGAGGCGATCGCGCGCCTGGCTCCCAGACCTTCCGCCCGCCCGATCCAGCCGGGCGGCCAGCGCCGCCAACCGTGCCCCATCGCGCCGACACCCGTGTTGCAACCGCGCCGGTGCAAGGCGCGCCGCCAAGCGCGCAAGCGCGCGCGTCCGCTCACGCAGCGTTCCAAGCAAAAGCGGGGGCGACATGCGTCCCGCCATACCGCGATCGATTTGCGCCCGGCGCTGGTCGAGCGCCCATCGGATCAAACGGGGACCGAAGCGACCGGCACGCCGTTCCAGCACAAGGCTGCGCGCCTGCAACCCGGTGCGTAAACTGCGCGGCAAGCGCAGGCCGAGATCGTCCAGCCGCTGGTTGCGCTCGGCCAGCATCGCATCGGCGCGCGGCAGCAGCCGACCCAGATCGCGCAGCGTCCGCCTAAGCTCGCCAAGACTTCGGGCAAGCGCCCGGCGCTGGCGCTCCTCAAGGCCCGCAATGCCGGCCAGAAGTTCGGCGCGCACGGGCACCGCAAGCTCGGCCGCGGCGCTGGGCGTCGGCGCCCGCATATCGGCGGCCAGATCGATCAGCGTGGTGTCGGTTTCATGGCCCACCGCCGAGATCAGCGGAATACTGCAGTCGGCAGCCGCGCGCACGACGGCCTCTTCGTTGAAACCCCACAGATCTTCGATCGAACCGCCGCCCCGCGCCACGATCAACAGATCCGGCCGCGGCACCTCCCCGTCGGGGCTGAGCGCGTCAAAACCGCGAATGGCCGCGGCCACCTCGGCAGCACAGCGCGTGCCCTGCACACTAACGGGCCAGACCAGCACCCGCCGCGGAAACCGATCGCGCAGCCGGTGCAGGATATCGCGGATCACCGCGCCGGAGGGCGAGGTGACCACACCGATCACCTCGGGCAGATAGGGCAGCGGGCGTTTGCGCTCAGCGGCAAAAAGACCCTCGGCCGTCAGCGCTTTCTTGCGGGCCTCCAAAAGCGCCATCAGCGCCCCGAGCCCGGCCGGCGCCAGGCTTTCGATCACCAGCTGATAGCGCGACTGGCCCGGAAAGGTGGTCATCCGCCCGGTGGCCACCACCTCCATGCCCTGCTCGGGCTGGGTGCTCAGCCCCCGCGCGGTGCCCCGCCAGATCACCGCGGCCAGCACCGCCCGATCGTCTTTCAGATCGAGATAAAGATGTCCCGAAGCCGGGCGCGACACCCGCCCCACCTCACCGCGGACACGGATATGGGAAAACCCCGCCTCCACGCTGCGCTTGATCGCGCCGGACAGCTCCGAGACGGTGAATTCCGGTGCATTGTCGGCGCCCGGCTCGTCGTCGATCAGATCCATTCCGCCTCCCTGCGCTCCACCCAAACCTATTCGACCGCAGGCTGCAAGGGCGGCGCACTGGACGTCGTGGCTTTGAGGTCATACTGAGCGGGAACGGTTGCGGTTGGGAGAGACAATGCGCGTTTTGATCCTCGGCAATGGTGGGCGCGAACACGCGCTGGCCTGGGCCATCGCCCAGCATCCAAGCTGCGAGCGGCTGATCTGCGCGCCGGGCAATCCCGGTATGGCGGCGCTGGGCGAGCGCCGCAGCCTCGATCCCTGCGATCCGGGCGCGGTCCTGCGCTGTGCGCGCGAGGTTGCGGCGGATCTGGTCGTGATCGGGCCCGAAGCACCTTTGGCGGCCGGTGTGTCGGACGCGTTGCGCGACGCCGGGTTCCTTGTGTTCGGACCAAGCCGCGCCGCGGCGATGCTGGAGACCTCCAAGGGGTTTGCCAAGGCCGTCTGCGATGCGGCCGAAGCCCCTACCGCAAGCTGGGCACGCTTCGACGCACTTGCTCCGGCGCTAGAGCATCTGGCCTCGGTGGGGGCGCCGATCGTGGTCAAGGCCGATGGGCTGGCCGCGGGCAAGGGCGTCGTCGTTGCCCAAACCCCGCCCGAGGCCGAAGCCGCGCTGCGCGCTATGTTCGACGGCCAGTTTGGTGCGGCCGGCACCACAGTGATTCTGGAAGAGAAGCTCGACGGCGAGGAGGCGAGCCTGTTCGTGCTGGCCGACGGGGCGGATGCGGTGGTGCTCGGCTCGGCACAGGACCACAAGCGCGTCGGCGCGGGCGATACCGGGCCCAATACCGGCGGCATGGGCGCTTATGCACCCGCCCCGGTGATAACGCCGGAGGTGACGGCGCGGGCGATGGACGAGATCGTGCGCCCTTGTCTGGCCGAGATGGTGCGCCGCGGCACGCCCTATAGCGGGGTGCTTTATGTCGGTCTGATGATCGCCAAAGGCGCCGTGCGGCTGATCGAGTTCAATGCCCGCTTCGGCGACCCTGAAACCCAGGTGCTGGCGCTGCAGGCCGGGCCGGGCCTCTTCGATGCGGTGCTGGCCGTGGCCCGACACAGTGTTGCGGGCTGGCGCCCGGGCTGGGCGGCGCGCCCTGCGATCTGCGTGGTGATGGCGGCGCGCGGTTATCCGGGTGCCTATGTCAAAGGCGACGTCATCGGCGGCCTGGCCGAGGCGGCCGCCCTGCCGGGGGTGACCCTTTTTCACGCGGGCACAGCCCAGGATGGCGCGGTCGTTCGCGCCAGTGGCGGGCGGGTGCTCAATATCTGCGCTAGCGCCGACATGCTGCAGGACGCTGCATCGCGGGCCTACATGGCTGTGGCCGCAATCGACTGGCCCGGCGGGTTCGTGCGGCACGATATTGGCTGGCGCGCCTTGCGGCAGGCGCCGTGACCCCGCGGGCAAAACATACCGGATGGGCGCAGTGCGATGGGTGAGCCAGCTGGCGGGGTTGCGATCGCTTATCGGCCCGCACCGCTCTCTAAGAAGCTGCATTTTGCAATCGACGGCGGCCGGCTGACCTGCCGCACCGCCGATGATGCCGCCGCGCTGCAATGGAGCCTTGCGCTTGGAAAAGTCAACGCGGCCGTGCTTGCCGAGCATGTCCTGAACCGCCGCCGCTTCCGCCGTCTCGATCTCAGATCCGAAGGGCGCTGGTACCGGATCGAGGGCAATTTTTACGCCGGCCCTGCGGGCGATACCGATGCCGCCCGGCAGCGCGCCTTGATCGTGGCGGTGGCCTCGGCTTTGCCATCCGATCTGCCTGTCAAATTGGGCGCGCGCGGAGGATGGCGGTACGCCTGGTTCGGGCTGGGGCTTCTGGCGCTTTTCACGCCCATCGGCATTCTGGTGGCCGCGATCGCAACGCGGGCGGAATGGGAGAAGATTGCCCTTGCCGCCCTGCCAATGCTGCTGCTGGCCGCTTTCGGCTATGCGCTTGCGGTCCATTTTGCGCCATGGCGGGCACCGCAAGTTCTGCCGGCGCAGAGCCTGGCTGCGCTCTTGACCCGGCATGATGCGACCTCGCCCGCAGAGCCCGATCAGGCGCCCTAGCGGCTTGGTCAGCGGTAGCGGCAAGTCCGCCAGCGGTGAGGTCCGCCAGCGGTGAGGTCAGCGGCAGGCAAGCGCTGCGGCAAAGCTCTCGGGGCCTGCAAACGGCCCCAGATCGCGCGCCTCGATCCGCCCGGCGACCAGCCTGGCCGCCATGATCCGGCGCCAGCCGGCATCGGCCGTCACCGTCTCCGGCCCATCGCCGCAATCGCGCACCCCGCCCGAGATAAAGGCCTCGCCGATACGATGGTTCGAAAACCCCGGCGCGGCGGCGATCTCGACCATCCGGTCGCCTTGCAGGGTCACGATCCGCAAGATCTTGCCCAGATGCGGGGTTTCGATATAGGCGACGTCGTTCTGCCCATCCCCATTGAAATCCGCGATCCCGATCGGCGCCAGCCAGCGAAAGCGTTGGCCGATGGGCTCGGTGGCCGCGATCCGCGCGATCCCGCGGTGCGGCGGGCCAAACTGCGCCCGATAAACCGCGAGCATCGCGCCTTGCTGCGCATCGCTTTCCACCACCACGATTTCCGGCCGACCCGAGCCGTCCAGATCCGCAAGGCGTGGGGCAAGATCCTCAAAAACCCGTCTCTGAGGCAGTGCCAGCGACACCTCAAGCTGCTCTTCGTTGGCAACGATCCCGCCATATTCGATGCGATCGCCCAGCACCCCATGCGGGTAGCGCGCTGTGGGCAGAGCGAAGGTGGCATGCATGCGATAGCAGGGGGCCGGCGGTACGAAAATCTGCCCCAAGACCGCCGGCGGGGCGCAGCGCTCGCGCGCCTCGACCATGAAAGCGGGCAGCGCCGCCAACAGTGCGAAAACGGCCGTAAGCGCCCCTGAGACCGCCGGCGGCAGGTGCATCAGATCTGCCGTTCCGGCATCCGCACCACCAGCCCGTCCAGCGCATCGGTCACCTTGACCTGGCAGGTCAGCCGCGATGTCTCGTTGGGCTCGAAGGCGAAATCGAGCATGTCGAGCTCCATATCGTCCTTTTCGGGCAGCTTTCCGACCCAGGCCGGATCGATATAGACATGGCAGGTCGAGCAGGCGCAGGCGCCGCCGCAATCGGCATCGATACCGGGAACGCCATTGTCCCGCGCGCCCTCCATAACAGTCATGCCATTGGCGACCTCAACGGTATGTTCGGTGCCGTCATGCTCGATATAGGTAATGCGCGCCATGCCTGTCCCCGCTTTTGCCTGACCGGCTATGTAGCGGCCGCCTGCAGCGGGTTCCAGTGGGATTTGCCGCCTGTGCAGGCTTGCAAAGACGGGCCAGGCCTTGACCTGCGCAACCGATGTTCTTCATATGTTCAATCATGACCTGGCCCCGCCCGCCCGCCTGCCTGACGGCCGATCGGCTGGACCGCCCGCCCGAGCGGGCGCGGGTCGCCGTCGCGGGCCTCGTCATCGTGCGCCAGCGCCCCGGCTCGGCCAAGGGCGTGATCTTCATAACGCTCGAGGATGAGACCGGCGTGGTCAATGTCGTGGTCTGGACCCGAACCTATGAACGCTACCGACGCGCGATCATCGCAGGACGCCTGCTGCGGGTCACCGGCCGTATCCAGCGTGACGGTCAGGTGGTGCATGTGGTTGCCGATGCGGTCGAGGACATCTCCTTTATGCTCGACGATCTTGCCCGCGGCCGGCTCAGCATGCCGATCCCACTCGCGCCGGCCGATGAGGTGCGCAAACCGGTGCCCCCCACCGCGCGCCATCCCCGCCAACAGGCCAAGGCGCTCTTTCGCGGCCGCTGATCCCCACCGCCAAGCCCGAGCGCGATCGCCACCATAATGCCTGTCGTGATCCAAAAAAGGCGTCGCCCAGCCCTTCTTCTTGGCCCAAATACTCCCGCCGGAGGCGTCCCACAGACAGGCCGCCATCGGCCCCTCAAACCGGGGCGCCGCGCCTCAGCTCAGATGATGCGCCGGACCCATCCCCCAGACCGGTGTGTCGATGCCGACGGACCGCGCCTTTAGCTGCAGCGCCAAAAATTGCGAGTAATGCCGCGACTGATGCAAGTTGCCGCCATGAAACCAAAGCCCCTCCTGCAGGGTGGGTTTCCACATATTGCGCTGCTCGCCCTCCCAGGGTCCGGGGTCCTTGGTGGTGTCCGAGCCAAGCCCCCAGACCTTGCCCACCTTGTCGGCCACATCCTGGCCGATCAGATCCGCCGCCCAGCCATTCATCGAGCCGTAGCCCGTGGCATAGACCACCAGATCGGCCGGCAGCGCCGTTCCATCCTCCAACACCACCGCATCCTCGGTCAGATGCGTCACCTGGCCCGCAGCCAGCTTGATCTTGCCGTCGATGATCAGCTGGCTCGCCCCCACATCGATATAGTAACCCGAGCCGCGGCGCAGATACTTCATGAAAAGACCGGTTTCGTCATCGCCCCAATCGAGCCGGAACCCCGCCTTCTCCAACCCCGCATAAAACGCCGCATCCTCCTCACGGATCGTGTCGTAGATTGGCTTTTGGAAGTCCGGCAGCAGCCGGTAGGGGATCGAGGCGAAGATCAGATCGGCCTTCTCGGTCGTCACGCCGGCGGCCACGGCCTCCTCGGAATAAAGCGCGCCGAGCCCATGTTTCATCAGCGGCTCGGAGCGTACGATATGTGTCGTGCTGCGCTGAACCATGGTAACATCCACGCCTGCTTCCCATAAAGCCGCACAGATGTCGTGGGCCGAATTGTTCGACCCGATCACCACCACCTTCTTGCCCTCAAGCCCTTGCGGACCGGGATGCTGGCTGGAATGCTGCTGGTCGCCCGCAAAGACATCCTGCCCCGCAAAGGCGGGAATATTGGCCTTGCCCGACATGCCGGTGGCCAGCACCAGCTGCCGCGGCCGCAAGGTGACCTCCTGCCCCTCGCGCGTGACGGTGACCGTCCAGGCCTTCTCTGCGGGGTCCCAGACCGCCTTCTCGGCCGTGGTCGAGGACCAGTAGGTGAGCTCCATCACCCTGGTATACATCTCCAGCCAATCGCCGATCTTGTCCTTGGGGCTGAAGATCGGCCAGTTTTCGGGAAACTTGATGTAGGGAAGGTGGTCGTACCAGACCGGGTCGTGCAGGCAGAGCGATTTGTAGCGCTTGCGCCAGCTGTCGCCGGGTCGGGCGTTCTTTTCAACGATGATGGTGGGCACACCAAGCTGGCGCAACCGCGCGCCCAGCGCGATACCACCCTGCCCGCCGCCGACAATCACAACCTCGGGCTGCGTGCTGTAGCCCAGGCTCTGCGCCTCTTGGGCACGGGCCTCGGCCCAGGTTTTGCGGCTGGGATCGGCGCCATGCGCAACCCCGTGCGGCCGGTTGGGCCCGCGCGGCTCCTCATGGCCCTTAAGCTCGACCAGCGTGGTCAGAAGCGTCCAGATCTTGCCCTCGCGCAGCCGGATATGGCCATGACCCCGCCCGGTCAAGGTCTCAAAGTCGATCCAGGCCTGCAGAAAGCCGCCGCCATCCTCTTCGGCCTCGCCCGGCGTGATCTGCCAGCCCGTCGGGCCGATCGCGCCAAGCTGGTCGCGCAGCATCGCCTCGATATCGCCCCGCCCCTCCATGGTGCGGATGTTCCAGGTAAAGCTCACCAGATCGCGCCAATAGCCGCCGTCCTCAAAAAGCGCTGCCGCCGCCGCCGCATCCTGGGCCGAAAGCGCGGCATCGAGATCGGTCAGCACGCGCGCAATCGCGCCGGTCTCCTGCGTGTCGAGCATGGTATCCTCCCACTGGGCACCGTCTTCTTCGCGATGCCTGACGGCCCAGCCTTGCCGAGCCTCGGCGCCAAGTCCAGCCCTTTACCGCTTGCACAGGCGCGATGGGCGCCATAGGGCTGACGCGATGGCCCCGCCGGAGATCCCCCAAAACCCCCTACACGCTGGCACCGCCGCAAGGCCGCGCGAAGATCGCGCCCTTCTGGGTCTTGCGATCATGGTCTTCGCGGTGATCAGCTTTACCGACATCGACACCTCGGGCAAGTGGCTTATCCTGGCGGGCATTCCGGCGCTGCAGGCCGTCTTTTTTCGGTATGCAGGGCATCTGCTGCTGGCGCTTTTGGTGTTTTTGCCCATGCAAGGGATCGGCGCGTTCCGCTCGCACCGCCCCTGGCTGCAGCTCTTGCGCTCGATCCTGCTGCTCTCAAGCACGATCCTGAACTTTTTGGCGCTGCGCCATCTGCCGGTGACGGTCACCGGCGCGATTATTCTCGCCACGCCGATTGCGCTGACCTTGCTAAGCATTCCCCTGCTGGGCGAACGCGTCGGTGGGCGGCGCATCACTGCCGTATTGGTCGGCTTTCTTGGCGTGCTGGTCGTGCTACAGCCCTGGGGCACGGCGTTTCACCCGGCCATGTTTCTGTCCCTGGGCGGGATGCTGGCCGGCTCACTCTACCTGATCGCCACGCGCTATCTGGCCGGAACCGAGACGAACGCGGTCAGCCAGATCTGGTCCAGCGGGCTGGCCACAGCGCTACTCGCACCCTTTGCGCTTTCACTTTGGGTCTGGCCCGAAACGGCGACCGGTTATCTGGTGATCGGGCTGGCCGGGCTTTTTGGCGGGCTGGGCCATATGGCGGCCAATGTGGCGCTGCGCTTTGCCGACGCATCGCTGCTGGCCCCGCTCATCTATCTTCAGATCATTACGGCGCCGATTGCCAGCATGCTGGTCTTTGACGAGCCGCCGACATTTTGGACCATGATCGGCGGGCTGATTATCGCGGCAACCGGCCTTTACATCTGGCAGCGCGAGCGCCGGCTTGCGCGCGCAAATTCCCGTGTCAGCCGCGACCGATAAACGGCATCGCCGTCGCCATGACGGTCATAAATTGGATATTGGCCGAAAGCGGAAGCGAGGCCATATGCACCACCGCATCGGCGACCACCTCGGCATCCATTACCGGTTCTGGCCGTGTGCTGCCATCGGCCTGCGGCACCCCACCGGTCATGGCCTTTGCCATATCGGTTAGCGCGTTGCCGATATCGATCTGTCCGCAGGCGATATCGAACGGCCTGCCATCGAGCGAGAGGGTACGGGTCAGCCCGGTAATCGCATGCTTCGACATGGTATAGGGCACGGAACCCGGGCGCGGCACATGCGCCGAGATCGAACCGTTGTTGATGATCCGACCGCCCCGGGGCGACTGGCGCCGCATCAAGCCAAAGGCTGCCCTGGCCACGAGAAACGCACCGGTGAGATTGACGGAGATCAGCGCCTCCCAATCCGACAACGAAATCTCGTCGATCAGGCTGCCCGGCAGGCTCATACCGGCATTGTTGAACAGCACATCAAGGCGCCCGCAGGAGCGCGCGATCTCCGTGATCGCGCCCAGAACGGCTTCGTCATCGGTGACATCGCAGGGAAGCACCAGCGCCTTGTCATCGCCCTGCGCGGTCGCCTCCAGCGTCTCTTCGCGCCGGCCGACAAGCACGACCCGGTCCCCTTGCGCCAAAAAGCGACGCGCCGTCACGCGGCCTATGCCGCTGCCTGCGCCCGTTACCAAAACAACCCGACTCACCCGCCACCCCCGACCTGGTTGGGACGGCACGCGCCATCCCCGCTCGCCTATCGACAGAGCTATCGCACCCGCACGCTTACCGCCAAGACTATCCCGAGCCGTCGGGGCGCGGCAGTTGGCATAGTTGCCTTTTCACGACGCTTTCCGGCGTGCAAGGGCACCGCGCCAGCAAGGCGGCAGGGCACCCGATACCTCGAAGGGGTCCGCAGCGGCCCTTGTGCGACCGCCCTTCCAACCGTCACCGAAGCGCCCGCGGGATCGGCCCGACCGCTGCGGGTACAAACCTGCCACCCCGCCCCTCTGGGCGTTCGCGTCAGTGGTTGTCGCGCGGCAATTCGCGCGCCACGCGGTGATAGGCCGTGGCGAGTTCCAGGCAGCCGCCCTCGCCCAGCTGGCCGACATGCCGGCGGTAGATTTCCTGCCAAGGCGTCTGGCTATGCATCTCCGGCGGGCTCCAGGCAGCCCGACGTGCCGCCCACTCCGCCGCCGGCACCAGCGCGTCGAGACGGCTTTCATTGAGGTCCAGCCGGACCCGGTCGCCAGTTTGAAGCAAGGCGAGCCCGCCGCCGACAACCGCCTCGGGCGTGGCGTTCAGGATCGACGGGCTTTCCGAGGTGCCCGATTGCCGCCCGTCGCCCACAGTCGGCAGATGCGCGATACCTTCGCGGATCAGCGCATCGGGGGGTTGCATGTTTACGACTTCGGCCGAGCCGGGGTAGCCCACGCATCCGACATTGCGTACGAAGAGGATGCAGTCCTCGCCAATCTCAAGGTCGGAATCGTTGATGCGGTCGTGATAATCCTCGGGACCTTCGAAAACGATGGCCCGGGCCTCGTGAATGTTCTGCGCGTCGGGGCGCGACAGGAAGCGGGTTCGGAAATCGTCGGAAATCACCGATGTCTTCATTAGAGCGGACTCGAAGAGATTTCCGGAAAGAACTAGAAAACCTGCATTTTTTCTCAGCGGATGTGCATAGGGCCGGATCACCTCCTTATCCCGGCTCGCCATGCCGTCGAGTGCGGCCCCGACCGCACATCCAGCCACGCTGATGGCTTGCCCATGCAAGCGCCCGGCGGCCAAAAGCTCGCCCATGACGGCCGCCACGCCGCCGGCACGATGAAACGCCTCGCCCAAAAACCGGCCGGCAGGCTGCATATCGACCAGAAGCGGCACATCGAAGCCATGTGCCTGCCAGTCCTGAACAGACAGTTCCACGCCCGCATGCCGGGCGACAGCCTGCAAATGCGGCGGCGCATTGGTCGAGCCGCCGATAGCGGAATTGACGATAATTGCGTTAAGAAAACTCTCCCGGCTAAGAACGTCGGAGGGTTTTAGATCCTCATGGGCCATCTCGACCGCTCGCCGGCCGGTCTCATAGGCCATCGCCATACGCTCGCGAAACGGTGCCGGGATGGCCGCCGAACCGGGAAGCGCCATGCCCAGCGCCTCAGCCATCGCATTCATCGTGCTGGCCGTGCCCATCGTGTTGCAATGGCCCAGCGACGGCGCCGACGCACAGACCCTTGCCATGAACTCTTCATAGTCAATCGAGCCTTCCGCCAGTAACCGCCTGCTTTCCCAGACAATTGTACCGGAGCCTGCCAGTTGCCCGTTCCACCAGCCATCCAGCATCGGCCCGCCATTGAGGCAGATCGCAGGGATGTCGACCGTTGCCGCCCCCATCAGCATGGCCGGTGTGGTCTTGTCGCAGCCGGTGGTCAGCACCACCGCATCGATGGGATAGCCATGCAGAACCTCAACAAGGCTCAGATAGGCGAGGTTGCGGTCCAGCGCCGCTGTCGGTCGTTTGCCGGTTTCCTGAATGGGATGGACCGGGAACTCCATCGGAACCCCGCCGGCATCGCGAATACCGGCCCGGATCCGGTCCGACAGAAACACATGGATCTTGTTGCAGGGTGCGAGGTCCGAACCGGTCTGGGCAATGCCGATCACAGGGCGGTCGCCTTGCAGCTCGCCTCTGGTGTATTCCTGGTTCAAGTAGCGCTCGATGTATAGCGCCGTCATCCCCGGATTGTTGGGGTTGTCGAACCATTCCTGCGATCGGAACTTCTTGCCCGCACGCGTGTCGGCCATAAGCCCTTCCCCTTGGTGATCGATGCCTTGGTGGGTCGAAAAGAACGATCCCGCGTCAAGGCAGGAATGGCAAGGCCTGTGACCGGTTTGCCGCAACGGGCGCACGCCGATCTGCTTGGATTGCGCGACGCGGCCGCCCATAAGGTGCCCTGCACAAAAGTACCCCGCCCGCGTCAGGGTCTATAGGCCGCGGCCTGGCGGTCCAAAAGCGCCGCCCAGCCCGCGGCCAGGGCGCGGTCCGGTGCCACCTCGCGCTGGCTCCGCGCCATAGCCGTGGCGGCCCTGTCAAAGCCGTCGTACCATCCCAGGCCGACAGCAGCGCTGATCGCCGCCCCCAACGCAGAGGCCTCGACCGTATCGCTCAGCTCGACGGGCAGGCCCGTGGCGTCGGCAAACATCTGCACCCAAAGCGCATTCCGTGCACCGCCGCCAATGGCGCGGATCCGCTGCGGCGCCAAACCGGCAGCACGCATTGCAGCCACAACGCGAGCCGATTCCGCCGCCAAGGCTTCCAGTGCGGCCCGGTAGAGATGCGCGACCCCATGCGCGGGCGACAGCCCCAAAAACGCCGCCCGTGCGCCCGGGTCCCAATGCGGGTCCATCACGCCGGAAAGGTAGGGGCAGACGGTCAGACCCTCCGCACCCAGGGGGATGCCGGCCGCTTCGGTTTCGAGCCGGCGATGGGCGGCGGCGGCATCCTCGGACCCAGTAAGCCCGCCAAAGCGGGTCACCACCCAGTCGACGAAAAAGGTGCCCGCGCGCAGGCATCCTTCTAAAAAATAGCCCTGCCCGGTGGGTGAGGTCATAGTGCGCCAACTGCGCGCGATCCGCGGCTCGGCGCTCCAGATGCCGGTGATCAGCGCTGTTCCCAGATTGAGGTAAACCGTGCCGGCCCGGGCCGCGTCGACCCCAAGCCCGGCGCATTGCCCGTCGCCGCCCGCAGCGAAGACCGGCGTGCCGGCGCGCAGCCCGGTCTCACTCCCGGCCGATGCGGTGACGCGGCCGACCGGTGTGCCGGGCGCTGCAAGCGTGCCGAACTGACCCGCGCTCAGCCCGAGATGATCGAGAATAGGCGCCGACCAGCTGCGCTGCGCGATATCGAGCACCCCGAACGGATCGGCGCTGGTCCAGCTTGCCACGGGATTGCCGGTCAGCCGTCCGGTCAGCACTCCATGCACATCGAGGATCCTTTGGCTGCGCTCCAGGATCGCCCGTTCATGGCGCCGCATCCAGGCAAGCCGGTAAAGCACCGGTGTCACATCTGGCGGCTTGCCGTTGATCGCATGCAGGTTTTGGGCGCCAAACGCATCGGAGAGCGGATCGATTTCCGTCGCCGCCCGCTCATCGAGCCAGACGATCGCCGGCCGCAACGGCTCTAGATCGGCATCGACAAACGCAACCGTCTCGCGCTGGTTTGAGATTGCGATGCCAGCAATCCGCGCCGGATCGACCGTCTCGCAAACCGCCCGCAGGGCTGCGACCGCCGCCGCCCACCAAGCCAGCGGATCCTGCTCCACCCAACCAGGACGCGGGGTGGAAAGTGCAATCGGCGCGCGCCCCTCCGCAACCGCCTCGCCCGCGCGGCTCCAGGCAATCGCCTTGGTCGACTGGGTGGAGCTGTCCAGCCCGATCACCAGATCCGCGGTTGTCTCTTTATGCATTCTTGTGCCTCCCTGCCCGCAATTCGCGATGCGTTCGCCCGCCTGTCAACCCGGCGCATTGACAGGTTGGGCCGTCCGTCCTTGATTGCGCGGCGCGGGACCCGCTGGAAAAGGAGGACGACGCTGTGGACAGAACCGAAACGCCGGAGCCTGGCTCGGATGGGCCTCCTGCCGACGGCTGGACAGCATTGATCGACGACATCCGGCGCGGCGCGTGGGTCGAACCGGCCTCCGGCGCGACCGTCCGCCCGGCCCCCTTCGATATAATCGAGATTGCCGACAGCCTCGACGGCGCCGAACCCGATCTGCTGGCCCGGCTTGGCATGACCGGCAGCCGGGCGGTGGTGGCAGATACGGCGACCTGGGATGCGCTGGGCGCCCGGGTGGCCGCCAATCTCGGCGGCACCGCTTCGGTGGTGCTGGATCATCCGCATGCCGATCTCGCCGCCGCGGCAGACCTCGCGGAAAAGCTCCGCGACTACGCGCATGTCATTGCCGTAGGCTCGGGCACGCTCAACGATCTGTGTAAATACGTCACCGCGCAGGACGGGCGACGCTATTGCGTCTTCGCAACCGCCGCCTCGATGGACGGCTACACCTCCAAGACCGCATCCATCACGCTTGACAGCGGTCTGAAGGTCTCGCTGCCCGCCCATGAGGCCGCCGGGGTCTTCATCGATCTCTCAGTCTCGGCCGCAGCACCGCGCCGATTGGCGGCGGCCGGGTTCGGAGACAGCATCTGCCGCTCGGTCTGTCAGATCGACTGGTGGATGTCCCATCGCCTTTTGGGCAGTTACTACACCGATGTTCCTTACGCGATGGCCGCGCGAGACGAGGCGGAGATCATGGCCCGGGCGGGGGCGATCGGTGCGGGCGCACCGGTTGCGACGGGGTATCTGCAACGCAATCTGGTTCTGTCGGGGCTGGGGGTGTCCTTTACCGGCGTGTCGAACCATGGATCGATGGGTGAGCACCAGATTTCCCACTACATCGACTGCTTTGCTGGGCCCCGGCATCCGGGGTCGCTTCATGGCGAGCAGGTCGGGGTGGCGACGCTGACCATGGCCAGGCTGCAGCATTGGTTTCTGGACCAGCCCGCGCCGCCCCAGCTGCACCCGACGCGGATCGACGAGGCGGACATGGCGCGCCGCATGGGCCCTGCAATCGCGGCGCAATGCGCGGCGGAGTATCGAAAGAAGGCCAATGACACCAGGGCCGCCGCTGCGATGAACGAGAAACTGGCGGAGATCTGGCCGAGCTTACGGGCCGAATGCCAGGCCTTCGCCGTCGCACCGGAGGTGATCGAGGAAAAGCTGTCTGCAGCCGGCGGCGCCACAACGGCGACGGCCCTCGGCATACCCGCCGCGCTTTATCGCGAGGCGGTCAGACATGGGCATGAAATGCGCAACCGGTTCTCCTTTGCCGATCTCGCCTGCGATGCCGGTATCCTGGACGATTTCGCGGCAGGGGCGGCCTGATGCGCCCGCTGGCCGAGATGCCGGATGCGGTTGCACGGACCATCCGCGTTGTTCTGACCGATATCGACGATACGCTGACCACCGATGGCCGCCTACCCGCTCACGCTTATGCCGCGCTCGATGCCCTTAAGGAGACGGGCTTTGGCGTGGCGGCGATCACCGGGCGACCGGCGGGCTGGTGCGATATGATCGCGCGTTTCTGGCCGGTCGACGGGGTGGTCGGAGAAAACGGCGCCTTTTACTTTTCCTATGACGCAGCCGCCCGGAGCATGACCCGGCGCTACGCAGTTGCCGAGGCCGATCGGCGCCAGGCGCAGGAGGGGCTTGCCCGCATTCGCGATCGGGTTCTTGCCGAAGTGCCCGGCAGCGCCGTAGCGTCCGATCAGTTTGCGCGGCTCTCCGATCTCGCCATAGATTTTTGCGAGGATGTTCCGCCCTTGCCCGACGCGGATATTGCGCGGATCAAGGCGATCTTCGAGGCCGAGGGGGCCGTGGCCAAAATCTCGTCGATCCATGTGAATGGCTGGTTCGGCGCCTATGACAAGCTCACCATGACCCGGTGCTTTTGTGCGGACATTCTCGACATCGACATAGACGCCGATCCGCAGGCGGTCGTCTATTGCGGCGACAGCCCCAATGACGCGCCGATGTTTGCGCATTTCCCGCATGGCTGCGGCGTGGCCAACATTCGCGATTTCGAGGACCGGATGGACGCCTTACCAGGCTGGATCGCCCCGTCGCGGGGCGGTGCCGGGTTTGTCGAGATCGCCCAGCGGCTGTTGGAAACTGTCTAGAACCAGAAAACGGTTGAAAAACGGCGCCGACCCATCGACGATCTTGCGAAGGCGGCGAAGCGCAAGCATGGCCGCATCGGGCAGAACCGCCCTTAGGGAGGATCGAATTTGGCGATGGCGCAAGCCCGCAGCCGAGGGTGGTTTTTGTCGGACAGCCCGGCGCCCTGGCTCTTGCCGCTGGTTGCGATGCTCGTCGTTTTCACCGTCTACCCGCTGCTTTACAATATCTGGCTGAGCTTTCACGAATACGCACCGTTCAAGCGCCAGCTCGTCTATGTGGGCTGGGAGAACTGGTCCCTGCTGTTCAATGACGAGCGGTTCTGGGACGCGATCTCGGTCACCTTCACCTATTTCTCGGTGGCCCTGGCCATACAGCTAGTGCTGGGCATGGCGATTGCGCTTCTGCTCGACAGCGACGCGCCCGGCTTCGGTGTGCTGCGCGCCCTGCTGACGCTGACGCTGGTGATCCCGCCGGCCATCACCGGAATGATGTTCCTGTTGATCCAGGATCCGGAGTTTGGCGTGCTCACCTGGGTGTTGGAAGGGATCGGTGTTCTTTCGGGCGAAGCGCCGATCCTGGCCACACCATCGACCGCACTGGCCGGTGTGATGCTGGCCGATATCTGGCAGTGGACACCCTTCATGGTGCTGATCTTCCTGGCCGGGTTGCGGGGGCTGCCGCCGGAACCCTATGAGGCGGCCATGCTCGACGGCGCCTCGGCCTGGCAGATCTTTCGCCGCATCACCCTGCCCCAGATGTCCAAGGTCATTGCCGTCGCGGTCCTGCTGCGCGGCATCGATCTGTTCCGGATGTTCGACTATGTCTTCGTGATGACGTCTGGCGGGCCAGGGACAGCGACCTACACGCTGAGCCTTTATGCCTGGCAGCAGACCTTCAGCTTCATCAAATGGGGGTATGGCGCGACGATCAGCCTGGTCAGCCTGGTTCTGATCCTGGTCATCGCGAACCTCTTCATCTGGCTTGCAAAGGTGCGCTGGTGATTGTCGAAAGCAAAGCCCGGCGGCGCGCCCGCATGATCCTTGCAATCGGCGTGGTCGCGCTTTTTGCCTTCCCGCTCTATTACTGGATCACCACGGCGTTCAAGGACGCCAAGGAGATCTTCAACCTGCCCCCCGATGTCTGGACCTTCAGCCCGACCTTGCGCAATTTCGAGGAGGTCTTCGGCATATCGCTGGGCTTCCTGCGCCAGCAGGAGGTGCTGCCGGGCGGCGGCAATTTCTACATGGCCCCACGGCTTTGGGATTCGATCGTCGTGGCGGTGCTCTCGACCGGTCTGGCGGTGGCGATTTCCACCATCGCGGCCTACGCTCTCAGCCGGATGGATTTTCGCGGGCGCCACGCCTTTGTGGGCTGGGTACTCTCAACACGCATGATGCCACCCGTCGCCGTCGCGATCCCGATGTTTTTCATCTACAAAAGCGCTGGCGAGAACGGCATCACGCTGATGGACACCTATACCGGGGTGATCCTGATGCATACGCTGATCAACCTGCCCCTGGGCGTGCTGTTGTTGAAGAGTTTCTTCGACGACATCCCCCGCGACATCGACGAAAGCGCCATGATCGATGGCGCGTCGCGGGTGCGCATCTTTCGGCGGATCATCCTGCCCATGGCCAAAGGCGGCATCGCGGCGACGGCCGTGTTGTGCTTCATCTTCTCCTGGACGGAGTTCATCTTCGTGCTGACGCTGACACAGACGGGGTTGAAAACCGTACCGGTTGTGTCCTCGTCCTTCGTCACCTCGACCGGGACGGCCTGGGGCAACATGGCCGCGCTCGGCGTGGCCGCGATGGTGCCCGCCTTCATCTTCATCCTGCTGGTCCAGCGACAGCTGGTCCGCGGGCTCACCCTGGGATCGCTCAAGCAATAGGGCGACCCGCAACCTCGTCTAGGGAGGAGTTAACATGCGCGACTCGGACAAGAAGCAATACGCCGCGAGGCTGGTCGAGCGCTATGTAAAGCGCAAGATCGGTCGGCGGGAGTTCCTCAGCACCTCCGCCAAGCTGGGCCTTGGCGCCTCGGCGCTCGGCATGGGGATCACCCGGCCCTTCTTCCCGACCCCGGCCCAGGCCCAGAGCGACGATCTGAAACCTTCCGACGAGGTGCTGGCCTGGGTGCGCGAAGTCTCCGCCCCCTTCCGCGGCACGACGCTGAGGCTCGCGACGGAATCGACCCCGCCCTCGAATGCGATCAACAGCCAGCTCAAGCCCTATTTCGAGGAAGCCTCGGGCATGACGGTCGAGATCGAGGTGCTGCCGCTCGAGCAGGTGCTGCAGAAGCTGACGCTCGACATCGCCAGCCAGCTGGGCACCTACGATCTTTACTATATCGATCAGAGCTGGGCGGCGTTCACGTCGCGCGACGTGTTCGACCCGCGCGAACAGCTTGCCGACAAGCCGGACCTTGCCATGCCAGGCTGGGCGGTCGAGGACTTCCTGCCGGCGCTGGTCGACGGCATCGCGCGCTATGAGGATCGGCTGGTCGGGGTTCCCTATGACATTCCGATCTTCATCTTCATGTACCGCAAGGACATCTACGAGAAGATGGGTTTCGCGGCACCGACATCGCTGGAGGAGTATTACCAGCAGGCCAAGGCGATCACCGACGAGATGGGCCCCGAAATGTACGGCGCCACCGGTCAGATGAAGTCGGGGCACTATAGCCTCGAATGCGACTGGACGGCCTGGCTCTGGGGTCATGGCGGCTCGATCTTCAATGCCGACCGCAAATTCGCGGGCAATGACGAGGCCGGGCTCGAGGCCATGGAGTACTGGCGCAGGCTCTATGGGACCATGCCGCCGGGTGTCACCGGCTGGACCTGGGACGGCCAGGGTCAGTCGATCGCGCAAGGGGTCGCTGCCACGATGATGAGCTGGGGCGAGTTCTTCCCCTATTTCGACGATCCCTCGGCCACCAAGGTGTCGGGCCTGATGGAAGCCGTTCGCTGCCCGCCGCCCAAGCACGCGCTGCGCACGGTCGATCAGACCGGCTTCGGCGAGATCCCCGGCGTGGGGCATCAGGGCGGCTCCAGCCTCGCGGTCAGCCGTAACTCCAAGAACCCCGATCCGGCCTGGATCTTCATGCAGTGGGCGACCTCCTATGACACTCAGGTGCTGATCACGGCCCTGGGCGGCGGCACCGGCCCGACCCGCACGGCGGTCTATGACGATCCGCGGATCATCGCCAACAACCGGGTGGGCCCGGGGACCACACGCCACCTCAATGTCGTGCGCGAGACCATTGCCAATGACATGGGATCTGAGCCGGATCTGCCAGAATGGGCGGAGTTGTCGAACGACACCATCCCGGTGCGTCTCGGCAAGTACTTCGCGGGCGAGTATGCGTCGGCCAAGGAGGCGATGGACGACATCGCCCAAGCGGCCGACAAGGTCGTGAGCGGCTAACGTCGGTTGACGAGCGCGCCGCCCCGCCGGGGCGGCGCAACCAAGGGAAGAGATCATGTCAGACAAACCGCTCGTCGCCATCACCGGTGCCAGTTCCGGGATTGGGGAGGCCACGGCACGGGCGTTCTCCGCTGCCGGCCACCCTGTTTTGCTGATGGCGCGCCGGCTTGATCGGATGCAAGCTTTGGGCCTTCCAAAATCCGTAATCCGCCAGGTGGATGTGCGCGACCGCGAAGCCATTGCCGCGGCCGTCCGCGACGCCGAGGCCGAATACGGGCCCACCGACATGATGTTCGCCAATGCGGGCATTGCCCGCCTCGCCGATGTCGGCCGTCAGCCTCCCGAAGAGTGGGACGAGATGATCGATATCAACACCAAGGGCACAATGAACACGGTCCATGCGGTGATGTCGGGCATGATGGAGCGTCGACGCGGCACGCTGGTGATGATGAGCTCCATCGCGGGACGAAAGGTCTATCCCGATCACACCGTTTACTGCGGCACCAAATTTTTCGTCCATGCGGTCAGCGAGAGCTTCCGCGAATACCTCTCCGCCTACGATGTCCGGGTTCTTGTGGTCTCCCCCGGGGTGATCGAGACCGAAATCCTGTCGGGCGTCCTGGATGAGAAGACCCTGGCGGGATACAAGGAGAACAAGGTCAAGATAGGCGGCGGCATCGGCGCCGATATCGTCGGCGACCTGATCCTGAACGCCTACAGCCTGCCCCAGAATGCGCTGGTGCAGGAGATCTGCTTGACCCCGACCCGGCAAACCTACTGATGTCCACCGTCGACTATCGCGGCATTTCGAAGAACTTCGGCGCTGTCGAGGTGATCCGCGACCTGTCGCTGACCATTCAGGAAGGCGAATTCGCCGTGCTGCTGGGCGCGTCCGGCTGCGGCAAGACCACGCTGCTTCGCATGACCGCAGGGCTTGAGACCATCTCGGGCGGCGAGTTGCTGGTCGATGGGCATCGCATGAACGAGATCCACCCGCGCGATCGCGACATCGCGATGGTGTTTCAGAACTACGCGCTCTACCCCACTATGCCGGTCTGGGAGAATATCGGCTTTTCCCTTGAGGTGAAAGGGCTGCGCAAAGCCGAGATCCGCAAGAAGGTCGAGGAGGCCGCCAAGGTTCTGAACCTCTCTGACTATCTCGACCGGTATCCGCGCGAGCTGTCCGGCGGGCAGCGCCAGCGCGTAGCCATGGGACGGGCCATGGTGCGCGAGGCCAAGCTCTTTCTCTTCGACGAGCCGCTATCCAATCTCGATGCCAAGCTGCGCGCCCAGATGCGGCTGGAGATCCGCCAGCTTCACGACCGGCTGGGCACCACCACGATCTATGTCACGCATGACCAGATCGAGGCCATGACCATGGCCGACCGGATCGTGTTGATGAAGGGCGGCGCGATCGAGCAGGAAGGCACGCCCGACGCGCTGTTTGACCAGCCGGCAAGCCTTTATGCGGCCGACTTTATCGGCACGCCGGCCATCAATTTCGTGCATGGCACCATTGAGGACGGCGCCTTTGCCGCGACCGGTCTACGACTGCCCTTGCCCGACGGGGTGACGACGCGGTCGGGTCAACGCGTCACATGCGGGCTGCGGCCCTCCGATCTCAGTATCGGCGCGAAGGGCCCCATCGAGGGCGCAGTGCTGCTCGCCGAAAAAACCGGCGTGGAGCAGAATGTGCATCTTTCGGTCGAAGGCGGCGACTTCGTCGTCACCGCGCCGCGCGACCTTGCCCTTAAACCAGGCGAGACCCTGCGGCTCGCCATCCCGATCAACAAGATCCATCTGTTCGACCGCGATAGCGGCATGCGGCTTTAGGGGAGGTTGGAGGCATGAGCGAGGGCGCTTTCTGGCTGGGCATCGATCTGGGAACCTCCGGCGTCAAGACCCTGATGATCGACGCGCGCCAGGAGGTGGTGGCCGTGGCCGAAGCCTCGCTTGCCGTCTCGCGGCCGCATCCGGGCTGGTCCGAGCAGAACCCGGCCGACTGGTGGCTGGCAACCCAGAACACGCTCGATGCGCTGATGGCAGCCGAGCCTTCGCGCATGGCCCGGGTGCGCGGCATCGGCTTGTCGGGCCAACAGCACGGCGCGACTCTGCTCGACGCCCAGGACCGGGTGCTGCGCCCCTGCATCCTATGGAATGACGGACGCGCTTGGGAAGAATGCGAAATTCTCGATGCGCGCGGCGACTTTCGCGGCATCACCGGCAACGTGTTGATGCCCGGCACCACGGCACCCAAGCTTGAATGGGTTCGTCGTCACGAGCCGGAGATCTTTGAAAAGATCGCCAAGGTTCTGCTGCCGAAGGATTACCTGCGCCTGTGCCTGACGGGCGAGTATCTATCGGACATGTCCGATAGCGCCGGCACGCTCTGGATGGATACCGCCGCGCGCGCCTGGTCGCCTGCGCTTCTTTCGGCAAGCGCGCTGTCGATGGATCAGATGCCGGGGCTGGTTGAAGGCTCGGCGCCTGCTGGGCGTCTGCGACCCCAACTCGCCGCACGCTGGGGGATGGCTGAGGCGCCGGTTCTGGCCGGCGGCGGCGGGGACAATGCGGCCTCCGCAGCCGGGGTTGGCACGTTGCGTCCCGGCGCGGGCTTTGCCTCGCTGGGCACCTCGGGAGTGCTCTTCGTCTCGACAGCCGGGTTTGCGCCCAACACGGCCGATGCGGTGCATGCCTTTTGCCACTCTGTGCCCGACACCTGGCACCAGATGGGTGTGATCCTGTCGGCCACCGACAGTCTTAACTGGTTGTCGCGAATGAGCGGGCGCAAGCCGGCAGAGCTGAGCGCGGGCATCGATCCGGCCCAACCCGCCCGTGCGCCGCTGACCTTTCTGCCCTATCTTTCGGGCGAGCGGACGCCGCATAACGATGCCGGCGCGCGCGGCGCTTTCGTAGGGCTTTCGCAAGCGAGCGAAATCGGCGATCTGGCCCGTGCAGTGCTGGAGGGCGTGGCCTACGCCTTTGCCGACAGCTTCGCTGCGCTGGAAAAGGCTGGAACCGCGCCGAAAACCGTCTACGCCATCGGCGGCGGAGCACGGTCGCGCGCCTGGGTCCAGATCATTGCCGATGCGACCGGATCGGCGCTGCATCTGCCCAAGGCCGGCGATTTCGGGGCGGCTTTCGGGGCGGCCCGGCTGGGCCATTGCGCGGCCGAAGGGGTCGACCCGTTCGCCTTCTGCACAGCCGCTCCGATCGAGGCAACGGTCCAGCCCGACCCGGCCATGGCCGGCTATTACGCGGCCGGTATCGCGCGGTATCGCGCGCTTTACCCGGCCTGTCGCCCCGCCATGGGGTAGGCCGGCTTGCAGCGCGCGGGCCGCGCCCCTAATCTGCGGCACGATCCGGGGGCGCAGTAAGGTCGATGTCCGAACCGCATTACGATCTGGCCGTGATTGGCGCGGGCATCCTGGGGCTTGCGCATGCGCTGGCGGCCGCCCGGCGCGGCTTGCGGGTGGCCGTAATCGACCGCGATGCCGCGGCCAATGGCGCCTCGATCCGCAATTTCGGCTTCGTGACGGTGACCGGGCAGGAGGCCGGCGCATGCTGGGACCTGGCCATGCGGTCGCGCGGCATCTGGGCCGAGATCGCCCAAGCCGCATCGATCCCGATCCTGCAGCGCGGTTTGCTCGTCACCGCGCGACGACCCGAGGCCGAGGCCGTGATCGAGGCCTTTCTGGCAACCCCCATGGGCCAAGCCTGTCGTTGGATGACGCCGGCAGAGGCGGCACGGTATCTGCCAAACCTCAAGCCCGACGGCGCAACGGCGGCGCTGTTTTCGCCTCACGAGCTTCGGGTGGAGTCGCGCACCGCCCTGCCCCGGATCGCCGCCTGGCTGTCCGAGGCGCATGATGTCCAGTTTTACTGGCAACAAAACGCGCTTTCGGTGTCGGCGGGCTTGATCGAGATCCCGCAGGGTCGGATCCGCGCCGAGGCGGTCGTCGCCTGCCCCGGTGACGATCTTGCCCAGCTCTGGCCCCAGATTGCGCAGCGCTTTGCTGTTACCCGCTGCAAGCTGCAGATGCTGCGTGTGCGCCCTGCGCGGCCGCGCCCGCTCGCCAGCGCGGTGATGTCCGATCTCGGCCTTGCACGCTATCGGGGCTATGCCGCGCTGCCAGCGGCCGCGGCGCTGGCAAGCCGTCTCGATGACGAACAGCCCGGACAGCGGGAAAACGGCGTGCATCTGATCGTCGTGCAGTCGGCGGATGGATCGCTGGTCGTAGGCGACAGCCATCACTACGGCGCAACCCCCGACCCGTTTTTGCGCAGAGAGATCGACCGGCTGATCCTTGCGGAGATGGAGGCCGTGCTCGATCTTGGGCCCTACACGGTCGCCGAGCGTTGGGCCGGCACCTATGCCAGCGCCCCAGATCGCTGGCGGCTCTGTGCACAACCCGACCCGCAAACCCGCGTGGTCGTTGTCACGGCAGGCTGCGGGGCGTCCACCGCCTTCGGGATTGGCGAGGAGACCGTGGCATCCCTCTTTGGCAGAAAGGGCTGAGCAATGCGGTTTAAAGCGGTGGTGTTCGACTGGGCGGGCACGATGATCGATTTCGGCTCGTTTGCACCGATGGGCGTGTTTGTCGAGGCCTTTGCCCGCTTCGGCATCGCGGCCAGTATCGCCCAGGCGCGCGAGCCGATGGGCATGCCAAAGCGCGATCACATCGCGACCATGCTCGCCATGCCCGACCTCGCTCAAAAATGGCGCGCCTCACATGGGCATGAGCCCGGCGAGGCCGATATCGACGCGGTCTATGAGGTCTTCGTTCCGATGAACGAGACCGTCGTTGCGCAATACGCAACCCTCGTACCCGGCGCCGGTGCCGCAGTCGACATGCTCCGCGCCCGCGGCCTCAAGATCGGTTCGACGACCGGATACACCCGCTCGATCATGGAGCGGGTCCTGCCTATCGCAGCAGAGCAAGGCTATGCGCCGGACAATCTGGTTTGCGCCGACGATCTGCCCGAAGGCAGGCCGGGTCCGCTGGGCATGTACCGATGCTTCATCGATCTGGTCGTCTATCCGCCATCGGCGGTCATCAAGGTCGATGATACCGCGCCCGGCATTGCCGAAGGGGTTGCCGCAGGCTGCGTCACTGTCGGGGTGGCGCTGTCGGGCAATCATGTGGGTCTGACCCTGGACGAGCTCGCGACCGCGCCGGATGCCAAGATCGCCGGTCTGCGCGCCTCGGCCACGGCGGTTCTAAAGGCGTCGGGCGCGGATCATGTGATCGATACCGTGGCCGATCTTCCGGCCCTAATCGCGCGGCTTGAGGGCAGCTCCGCCTGAAAAACCGCCCGGACGGGACGGGGTTGGGTGAAGCGGCGCATAGACCGGGCGAAAAAACGCTTGGGTTGGTCCCAGCGCGCCACCGGATCCCAACCGCCCCCTTAGCGGAATCCAGCGAAAAGGGCGCCCGCGACAAGGGCGACAGCATATCGGACGCCAAGGGCCTCTGATTGGCGCGGGTGTGGCCCCAGCGCAGAGGTCTTTTGCGGTGCCGCGCGTAATGCGCATGCCCGCCGATGCGACCGCCGATGCGACCGCCGATGCGAGGGGTGCGACGAAAACGCCCCAACTTTAACGCACCCGCGTCGACCCGCAGCCGGCTCTAATGTTCAGCCCTCGTGATCTCCGAGGGCACCGACTGCCTTGCGAGAGATCCAGAACCCCGCGGCCTGCATCCAAACCGCGGCGTTTTTCGGCGGTGCGCCGAGCTGGTAGGCTTTGACCGCGCCGCTGCCTGCGGTCAGCGCTTGGGAAAGCGCGCGGGCCTCGTCCAGCTTGCGCGCGCCGGCGCAGGGGTAGAACCCGCATGGACCGAGCGAGCGAACCGGCAGGGCCGTCGGTGTGCGCTGCAGATGCATCAAGAACCCCCAGCGGTCGCTGCCGGTCATCGGGAGCATCATGCGCCCGCCCACGGGCAGGGCCGCTAACCAGTCCGCGGGCACATGGGTCGCGCCAGCGCACGCGACCAGAACGTCGAAAGCCGGTAGGTCATGCGCGGTTGTGGCGTCACGGGCAATGATCGCGACCTGCGGCCAGGGTGCAAGCGCCGCCGCAGCCCGTGCGGCCAGATCCGGCTCCACCTCATAGGCAAGAACCCGGCCCGACGCGCCGACCAGCTCGGCCAGAATAGCGGTGTAGTATCCCGTCCCGGCACCGACCTGCAGCACCCGCGCTCCGGGCCGGATCGCCAGCGCCTCGAACACCCGCGCCCAAAGCGAGGGCAGACCGTTATTGATCCCCGACGCGGCCGCTATGGTCACAAGAACATCGTGATAGAGGTGGCGCGGATCCGTGTCGGCGGTCAGATGCGTGCGGCCGAGGTCCAGACGGCTATGCAACTGCCAGGGGCCGGGCCCCAAAAAATCCTCCCGCGCCACATGTGCGAAAGCCTCAACGACGCGCGAACCCGGCGCCACCGGTGCAACGGCGGCAATGTCCTCCGCATACCAACGCCGCGCGCCCTCCAGATCGCTCGTTGCCATCGCCATCATCGCACCGCCAAGCTTAACCGTCGGGGTCGGATGCATACCCCGCCCTTCTTCTTGGCAAAAATACTCCCGCTCAACCGCGCGGCCTGGCGCCGCTTTGGGCAGTCCCGTCAGACCGTGCCGCCAAGCGATCCTTCCAGCTCGGCCAACTCCTGCCCGCCCGCCATCATCTCCTGCAGCTCTTCAGGCGTGATCTGCCCGCGCTGCGCCGTGCCCAGCGTCTTACCGCGGTTGAGCACCGTGAACCGATCCCCCACCGCCATCGCATGGCGCACGTTATGAGTGATGAAGACCACAGCGATATCCTGCTTGCGGACGCGGTCGATGGTCGCCAGCACATTCGAAGTCTGCCTTACGCCCAAAGCCGAGGTCGGCTCGTCGAGGATCAGCACCTTCGCGCCGAAATAGACCGCCCGCGCAATCGCCACCGTCTGCCGCTCGCCCCCCGACAGCGTGCCCACCGCCTGATCGGGCCCGCGCAGATTGATCCCCATCTTGCGCATTTCGTCCATCGTCACCCGATCGGCCAGCGCCCGGTTGTAAAACGGAATGCCCAGACGCCGCCGCGTCGGCTCATTGCCCATAAAGAAGTTCCGGCTGACCCCCATCAGCGGGATCATCGCCAGATCCTGATAAACCGTGGCGATGCCAGCAGCGATCGCATCCCGCGGGTCGGCGAAATCCATCCTTCGCCCCTCAAACAAGATCTCGCCGCGGGTGGGCTTATGCACCCCGGCCATGGTCTTGATGAAGGTCGATTTGCCCGCGCCATTATCGCCCAACAGGCAATGGCACTCGCCGGGATAGATGTCGACCGACACCCCGGCCAGCGCGATGACCGAACCGAAATGCTTCTCGATCCCCTTCATCTCGATGATCGGGGCATGAGTGCTGCGCGTGTTCATGGCTCAACGCTCCCCGGTGATGATGCGGCGGATATAGGTGTTGAGGATCACCGCACCCAGCAGGATGACACCCAGAAAGACGCGGAAGAGCGAGCTTTCCACCCCGGCAAAGAAAAGCCCCTGCTGGACCACCCCGAAGATAAGCGCCCCCAAGGCTGCGCCTAGAACCGAGCCATAGCCCCCCGTCAGAAGCGCACCGCCGATGACCACCGCAATGATCGCCTCGAACTCCTTGAGGATGCCGCGATCCGCGCCGGCCGAGCCGAACTCCATGACCTGGCAGGTGGCAAAGACCGTGGCGCAAAAGGCGGTGAACATGAACATCAGGATCTTCACGCGGTTGACCGGCACGCCAACATAGCGCGCCGCCCGCGCATCGCCGCCGGCCGCGAAGATCCAGTTGCCGAAGCGCGTCCGGGTTAGCAGCAGATGCCCAAAAAGCACCAGCGCCAGCGCCCAGACGATCAGCATTGGCACACCGTCGACAACGGGCTGGCCGGCGCGGGTGCCCCGCTCAAAGACCGCAATCAGGCCGGCATCGCCCATCCACTGAAAGGCGCCGGTGAAGATCTTGCCGCCGAAGATCGGGGCCAGCCAGTCGCCCTCCGCCGCCTCCCTGATGCCGCCGATGATGGTTTTGCGCTCCACCGTTTGGGGCAGATAGATCGTAAAGCCGCGCAGGATAAAGAGAAAGGCAAGCGTGACGATAAAGCTCGGCAGCCCGGTTCGAATGACGATAAAGCCATTGATCGCCCCGATGGCCAGCGCCATCGCAAAGGTGACCAGGATCGCCATCCAGACCGGCCAGCCGAGGGTGACCGCAAAGATCGCGATCATCATGCCCGAAAAGCCGATCATCGAGCCGACCGAGAGATCGAACTCGCCCGCGATCATCAAGAGACAGGCACCCACGGCGATGATCATGAACTGGGCTGAGACGACCGACCAGTTCATCACGCCTTGGGTGTTGAACATACCGCTGTCAAAAGCGGTGAGCAGGAAGAAGGTGAAGACCGCGACGGTCCCAACGATGCCGCCCAGTTCGGGCCGGATCAGCGCGCGCCGGATCGCCGAGATTTCTTTGACGCGCTCATTGGCGACGCCCTTGCTGGCGGCGCTTTTCCCGGCGCCTTCGGTTTCGGCCGCACCCGGCCGCGCTGCGTCGGACATGGTAGGCGATCCTTCGCTGAACATCACGAAAACCGGGGGAAGCCCCCCGGGGGGCTGTGCGGTCGGGGCTGCGGGTTGGCTGCTGCGGGCAGGCTGCTGCGGTCGCGCTGCGGGCAGGCTACCGGAGAGGACGGGTTGCGCGTAAAAGCCGGGTGCGGCCCCTCAGCCGCCCCGAAGGACTTTTAGCGATACTCGCCCGCGAAAGCCTCGACCTTTTCCAACGCATCCGCGGTGACGAACCCGGGGCCGGAATTGATGTTGTTGCCCGGCAGCACGCCATAACGGTGATAATTGGTCATCACCACCACCGGCAGATAGGCCTGCAGGAAGGGCTGCTGATCGATCCCCCAATTGATCACACCGGCTTTGATGCCTTTCACGATCTCGGTGCCCAGATCGAAGGTGCCGAAATAGATGTCGCCGGCCAGCCCGTTCTCCTCCAACGCCAGGATCGTCGGATCGGCCGAGGTTGGCCCCAGCGTCAGGATCGCGTCGGTTTCGGGGTTGGCGTTCAGATAGGCCAACACCCGGTTCTTGATCTCGGCAGGGTCCTGGCCGCTATCGATCATCTGGCTGGCCAGATCGATGCCCAGCGCATCGGCAAAGCCCTGGCAACGCTCAACCGAAGAGGGCGAGGAGATATAGTGGTTCACACACAGGAACGAGGCCACCCCATCGCCCTTGGCCCGCAGCCCGGCCGCATAGCCCGCATCGTATTCGGGCTGGCCCACATACATCAGCGCGCCGACCTCGCGTGCCTGGTCCGGGGTGCCGGAATTCATGATGATGACATCGACGCCGCTGGCCACCGCATCCTTGATGGGACCCGAAAGCACGTCGTAATCAGCAAGCGTCGTGATGATGCCGTTGGGTCCGGATGCGGCCGCCTGTTCGATGATCCGCGCCATATCGGCAAGATCCCCGGTGGGCGGGTTGCGGTATTCCACCTCGACGCCCATCTGATCGCCAGCGAGCGCGATGCCGTTCTTGATGGTGTTCCACCAGCTATCGCTATCGGGCGCGTGGCTGACCAGCACATAGCGCAGCGTGTCGTCCGCCCTGGCGAGCAGAGGCGATGTCACCAGCAGCGCGGCGGCCGCCATCGTGGCAAGAAGCGTTTTCATCGGATCCTCCCAATCCATGCCGATTATTCGGGGCGGTAGCCCCGCCTCTCTTCACCAAGCAAAGCACAGGGTCGAATTTTTTGCAACCGGTTGCATCGACGGGTTCGGCACGGCATCATCGCACGCAAAGAAGGGGGCGCTTTGGGTGCAACGCTGAAGGATGTGGCCGAGCTGGCGGGCGTGTCGCGCTCAGCCGTTTCGCGGACCTTCACAGAGGGCGCCTCGGTGTCGGCCAAGACCCGCCAGAAGGTCGAGACGGCCGCGGCCCGGCTGGGCTATGAGCCGAACGCCCTGGCCTCGTCCCTGACCACGGGGCGAACCAAGCTGATCGGTCTTATCTCGAACAATTTTCACAACCCGCTCTTTTTGCAGGTGTTCGATCTCTTCACCCGCGGGCTGCAGGAGCGCGGGCTGCGGCCGCTTCTGGTCAATCTGAGCGAGGAGCGCGACCCCGACGCCTCGCTGCGCATGCTGCGGCAGTATTCGGTCGATGGGGTGATCGTGGCGTCCTCCACCCTGCCGCCCGGGTTTCCGCGCGCGTTTCGCGATGCCGGCGTGCCGGTGGTGCATTCCTTTGGGCGGATTTCCAGCATGCCGGAGGTGCATGTTGTCGGCATCGACAATGTCGAGTGCGGCCGGATCGCCGCCCGCACGTTGATTGCCCGCGGCCATCGGCATATCGGGTTTCTGGGCGGGCCGGAAACCGCAAGCTCGACCCAGGACCGCCATCGCGGCTTTCGCGAAATCGCCGCGGCCGATCCGGGTCTTTTGGTTAACGTCACCTATGCTGCGGCCTACTCCTTTGAGGCGGGGCGTGCGGAGATGACGCGCGAGCTGGCCCGCGGCCCGGCCGAAGCCTATTTTTGCGGCGACGATGTCCTGTCGATCGGGGCGCTCAGCGCGGCGCAATCGGCCGGGCTGTCGGTGCCGGACGATCTGGGCCTGGTGGGGCTCAACGATATGGAGATGGCGGGCTGGCAGAACATCGATCTGACAACGATCCGCCAACCGGTGCGGGACATCATCGACACCTCGATCGCGCTGGTCGTCTCGCTGCTCGACGATGCCGCGCAGCTGCCGCAGGCGCGGCTTTTCCCCTGCCGGCTGATCGAACGGGGCACGCTGCGCCCGCTTAAGGATGCCGCGAAAAGGCCCCCCGCATGACCAGGCGCAAAACCCCCGAGACGCTGCGCAGCGCGCGCTGGTTCGCACCCGACGATCTGCGCAGCTTCGGGCATCGCTCGCGCGCCATGCAGATGGGGCTGGGACCCGAGGATTGGGCCGGTCGCCCGGCGATTGCCATCATCAACACCTGGTCGGACATCAACCCCTGCCACGCACATTTCCGCGACCGGGCGGAGTTCGTGCGCAAAGGCATCCTACAGGCCGGTGGCTTTCCCATCGAACTGCCGGCCATGTCGCTGGCCGAGGCGTTCATGCGCCCTGCCGCGATGCTCTATCGCAACCTGCTGGCGATCGAGACCGAGGAGCTGATCCGCGCGCATCCCATCGACGGGGCGGTGCTGATGGGGGGCTGCGACAAATCCACCCCGGGGCTGGTTATGGGCGCAATCTCGGCCGGGCTGCCCTTTATCTACATGCCCGGCGGGCCGATGCTGCGAGGAAATTACGCCGGCCAGGTGTTAGGCTCGGGCTCCGACACCTGGAAATTCTGGGACGAGCGCCGCGCCGGCACCATCGACGAGACCGAGTGGCGCGGGGTCGAGGGCGGGATTGCCCGGTCCTATGGGCATTGCATGACGATGGGCACCGCCTCGACCATGACCGCGATTGCCGATGCGATGGGGCTGTGCCTGACCGGCGCCTCCTCGATCCCCGCACCCGATGCCAATCATCCGCGCATGGCCGCCGCCTGTGGCCGGCGTATCGTCGAGATGGTGTGGGAGGATCTGACCCCGGCCCAAATCCTCACCCGTGCGGCGATCGACAATGCCGCCACGGTGGCGATGTCGATGGGCTGTTCGACCAATGCGGTGGTCCATATCATCGCCATGGCGCGGCGGGCGGGCATCGCTTACGGCCTTGACGATCTCGACGCGCTGGGACGCCAAGTGCCGGTGATCGCCAATATCCGCCCGGCCGGCAGCACCTATCTGATGGAGGATTTCTACTACGCCGGCGGGTTGCGGGCGCTGATGGCCGCGCTGGCCGAGCATCTCGATCTGACGGCCCGCACCGTCAGCGGGCGCAGCCTCGGCGAAGAGATCGCCGGTGCCAAGGTCTACAATGCCGATGTCATCCGCCCGCTCCGCGACCCGATTTATCATGAAGGCTCGCTCGCCGTTCTGCGCGGCAATCTCTGCCCCGACGGGGCGGTGATCAAGCCGGCGGCCTGTGCGGCGCGGTTTCTGACGCATGAGGGGCCGGCGCTGGTCTATGACAGCTATCCGCAGATGAAGGCCGCGATTGAGGATGAAGACCTCGAGGTCACGCCAGATCATGTCCTGGTGCTGCGCAATGCCGGACCGCTCGGCGGGCCGGGCTTTCCCGAATGGGGCATGCTGCCGATCCCCAAGCGCCTGGTCAAAGCCGGGGTGCGCGATATGCTGCGGATCTCGGATGCGCGGATGTCGGGCACGTCTTACGGCGCCTGCGTGCTGCATGCCGCACCCGAGGCGTTTATCGGCGGCCCGCTGGCGCTTTTGCGCAGCGGGGATCGGGTGCGGCTGAGTATTCCCGAGCGCCGGCTCGACATGCTGGTCACAGATGCCGAGCTGGCTGCGCGGCGCGCCGCCTGGACCCCTCCGGCACCGCGCTACGAGCGGGGTTGGGGCTGGATGTTCCAGCGCCATGTCTCGCAGGCCAATGATGGCTGCGATTTCGATTATCTGACGACCGCGTTCGGCGGCCCGGTGGGCGAGCCGAGTATCTATTGATAACATCGGCGCTCAAACCGACGCCTAACCTGGCACAGCGCAGGCTCAGGCGGCTCAGCGCGGGTCCCAGATGCGGGCCCGCGCCGGGCTCTGTCGCCCGATCTCAGGCGTAAAGGTCGAAGCTGCCGGTCTGGCCTAACAGATAGGCGATGGTTTCCGTGGTGTGGCTCGTCTCGTTGTCGAGCGAGGCCTCCTCTTGCACCATCACGATTTTCCCGTTGCCCACATCCTGGTAGCGTAGATCCGCGGTATCCATACCGTTCATGGTCTGCATGTCGGCAAAGAAGACATCGCTCGGCGCCGACGGCCCGCTATGGATCTTGGACCAGGTGTGATCGAGCGCCATGGTGCCTTCATAGTCGAATAGCACGCTGTCGGCGTTCTCGACTGCAATCCAGCTCACCTGCTCGGACGTGTGCAGACCGTCGCCGGCCTCCTCCTCCTGCAACGCCACATCAAAGCCGCTGGCATCGACATCGCTGATCCGGCTGGTCACCGGCGTGCTGTCGCGATCCGAGCTGACTTGCGCGAAGACGAGCGGCCCGGCATCGAAGCTGGAGCCGAAGCTGACCGCGGCGGCGGCCTCGTTTTGCGCATCAACGCTGCCCGCTTCGATCACCGTGCCGTCCAGCAGCTTATGGCGGCCTTCGGTCATGGCCATCCAGCTGATGGTCTCTTCCTGGTGCCAGCCATTGAGGTAGTCCCACTCGTCGATCATCATGCTGAAGCCGGTGTCGCTGACCGCATTCACCCGGGTGATGACCGGCGAATTGCCGTTGGAGCTGGCCGGCCCCAGAACGACCACCGCGTTCTCGATGGCCTCTTCGAAGGTGACGTTGATCCAGGTCTGACCACCGCTTTGCGACACGCTCACCGTGCCCATCTCAAGCCGGCCGGTCTCGACCGGCGGCGCGGCGAACATGCCGTGAATGCCGGTGGTCTTGCCGTTTTCAACCACGTCGAAGGGGGCGGTGTTGAGGTTTCCTGCCCCGCCGACCGACTGTCCGGGCGCGGGCGCGAAAGCGAGATCGGCGCCGTCATGGTAAAAGCGCACCGAATAGCCGCTATCAACGGGCACATCGCGGAAGATATACCAGCCATTGGCATTGGTTTCGGTCGCCGCGACCATATCGCCGTCATGGCGCAACTCCACACGATGCCCTGCCAGCCCGGGATCGCCTTCGTCATTGTCGTTCTTGCCGTCGCCATCCCCATCGATGAAAAGGCGTCCAGAGACCGAGCCCGAGGCCGGCGGATCGACCGGCGCGTCGAAGAGGTCGGAGGCCTCCATAAACGCCTTGGCATGGGACGGCTCGGCATTGTCGATGCCGGTCATGGCATAAAACAGCATCCCCGCATCGGAGGGATCGTTCAGCGCGTATTGCGCGAACTGCATGATATCGCGGACTTCCTGGACGAGCGGCTCGTCTGAGCTGTCCATCCATTCCCAGCCCCTATTGTTGAACCCCCTTTCATTGTTGTGGCCGTCATTCTGGTCGCGGATATCGACATAGGTCGCATTCGGGAAGTCGGCCTTCAAATCCGCCCAAGTGCGCGCCTGGGTGATCCCTGGCAGGTTTATTACATCGCGATCTTCATTCCAGCTCGAATGGCTGAGCAGGGTCAGATTGCTGTGGAAGCTGGGATCGACCTGCTCCATTGCGCGGTAGACCGCCTCCATCGGCCCGCCCTCGATCAGCAGCACATCGTCGCCGTTTGAGATGATCTCGACCAGCCGCGCCGTGGTTGCCGCGATGTTGTCCTGATAGTTCAGCGCCTCGATGCCGAGCTTCTCGGCCAGCGCACCGCCCGCATCCAACTCGGGCATGCGCGAGTCCTCGTTCCTCTCCGACAGGTTATTGCCGTAAAGGAAGGTCATCTTGTCCTCGACCCCGCCGGCCTTGGCCAACAGCGCCGCGATCGGAATCGCCGAGATGTCGTCGCGGTCGTTGTTGTTCCCGTCGAAGTGAAAGACGATGTGATCGGCCTGGCCGGCCAGACCGTCCGGATCGAACGGCGGCGCATCGACCGGCGGTTCAGGCGGCTCAGGCGGCGCCGTACCGGTCACGGTGAAGTCGATCTCGGTGGTTCCCAACAGGGTGCCCGTCGCGTTTGTCCCCGAAAAGAGCTCGACTTTGATCGTCTTGGCCCCTGCCGCAAGACCGCGGCCGAAAAAGTCGCCGCTGTGATCGCCGAACAGCGCATAGGGTGCAACGCTTTCGACCTGCACATGGGTACCATAGGTCATCCTGACACTGGCAACGCTATCATCCGGGTCGGTCACGGCTTCCAGCGCGAAATGGGCCCCATCCAGCACCGACAGATCGATCGACGCACCATCGGTGACCTCGCCCTTGCGCGTGTCGCTGTCGGCATCGATCAGGTAGACCTTGGCTTCTGCCGGGCTAGGCGGCTCGGGCAGAATGGGCGGCTCGGGCGTCGTGTCGCCGACGCGCTCAGACTCCGCCCGGCTAAGATTTTTCGCGACGTTGCCGTTCACATCATCGTGCCAAAGCACCATCCGGTCGATCACATGCGAAGAGGACCGGGCGGAAAGGTGAATGCTGTAGGTCCCAGGTGCATCGAAGACGGCCTTGATCCGGTGCCCGTCATGATCGCTGGTCCAGCCGCCCCAATTCCAGTTTTGGGTGCCGTGATAAACCTTAAACCAGCCATCCTTGCTTGCCCCGCTCGGATAGGCGGAGTTGGGGGGAAAGCTGCCCGCAGGCGCGCCGACGGGGCGCACATAGGTATCGTCGGAGGCTTGGTAGCCGTAAAACTGGTCGGCTTCGATCTTCAGCCAGGTGTCGTTGTGCTCGCTGGTCTCCGATCCGCGTCCGACCTGGCTGCGCCATTCAAAGGTGTAGACGCCGGTTTTGCTGATCTGGACCTCATAGGTGACCACGCCATTGCCGGGTGCACCGAAATACTGTTTGCCCTCCCAGACGATGAAGTCGCCGCCCGTGGCATTGCCGGCGTTGTCGATCCCCGAGGTCACGTTGGAATTGTAGTTGTCCCTGGTCCGCCAAGCGCCGGGTAGATTGTCGGCCGACTCAGCCTCGATCACCACAATGCCGTCTTTCTCGATGAACGCGCCCAACGGAGCGTTTACTGCAATCGATGCATCGGCCAGTGCATCCGCCGCGCCGCGTGCCGCCATGGCGACCGGGTTGGGCGATGCCGAGGCGGCCTCATCCTCGCCCGCCGTTGCCAGAAGGCTTGGCACCACATCGTCTTGGGATGCCGGAGCAGCGCCGTCGCCTTGCGTCAAGCCGATTGCAATCGCTTCACGGCCGGTACTGTCGGTATCCTCGGCCGCCCCCTCGAACGGCAGCGTCTCGTCCAAGCCGACGCTGAAGGCCATCGGCCCCAGACCGTCGAGATCGTCATCATGCCGGACGACATCGTTGGTATCGCTCATCCCATTCTCCTGCACGCCGGTGACGCGACCAACGGCCGCGCGCGAACTGCCGGGTGTCGCGTTGACGCACCTGGCGCTCTGTTGAACCCCCATCGGTCGCAATGTTGACGGCTGCGCCCCCCAGCGCTAATCCGCCCGTCGACACTTTGATCGTATCGACACCTTGATCGTATCAACACCTTGACCGTAGACGAGACTGACGCGCCCTTTCTAGGCTTGCAACCCTTTCGTTACCTAACACGCTGCTTAATGAATGTGGCCGAACCCGTTCGAAAAAATGGGTACATTGTGGCGAAGGGCCGGCCGATCCCGAAAAACCGAAGAAAAACGGGGATACTGAGGGGCTGCGCGGGTGCGAAAGGGAGACAAGAAGATGTCGCCGATCCACCGCGATTGCGCGCAGGTCCAAGTCATCTCAACCCCAGCGCGAGAGTGCCACCGCGTCAAAGCGGGAACCGGCGCCTTCGCGGCCGGATTGCCAGGACCCGAGTCGGCTTCTGACGAAGTCTGGCAGGCGCGCGTCGCGGCATCGATGCCGATCTGAGACGCTCGCCAAAAGGCAGCCGAAACCGGTAGGCAGGCGCAGCGCCAAAGCGCTTAATGTCGCAACGTAGCCCTTGCGCTGGCCGCCAGCCCCACGCGAGACTGCACGCGATGCGCCAGGTTGAGACTTTCGGGATCGCTGCGGGCGGCGTGGCGCTCTTTTGGCTGCTCGGCTTGCCGCTGCCCTTTCTGTTCGGCCCGCTCTTTGCCTGCCTTTCCGCGGCGCTGCTGCGACGGCCGCTCAAGGGCTTCGGCCAGATCTCGGTCGCCGCCCGCACCATCCTTGGCATTGCGGTGGGCGCCTCGATCACGCCCGATGTCGTGGCCGCCTTGCCGCAGATGGCCGCGTCGCTGGCCTTCATGCCGCTCTATATTCTGTCGATCGGGCTGGTCGGCATGCCATTCTTTACCCGCGGTTTCGGCTTTGACCGGACCACGGCCTGGTATGCGGCGATGCCAGGGGGCTTGCAGGACATGATCGTCTTTGGCACCGAGGCCGGCGGCGATGGTCGCGCGCTCTCGCTTATCCATGCGACGCGGGTTCTGATCATCGTCACCACCGTTCCGCTGATCCTAAGCTTTGGGTTTGGCGCTTCGCTCACCGGCGCAATCGGTGCCCCAGCCGCATCATTGCCGATCCACGAGATGGCGCTGATGGTCGCCGCGGGGTTGGTCGGCTGGAAAGGCGGCGAGCGCATCGGCCTCTTTGGGGCTGCGATCCTGGGCCCGATGATCCTGACGGCGCTTTTGAGCCTTTCCGACCTCATCCATACCCGGCCGCCAGCCGAGGCGATCCTGACCGCCCAGTTCATGATCGGGGTCGGCATCGGGGTAGGCTATGTCGGCGTGACGCTGGCGGAACTGCGGCGCGTTGTGCTGGCCGGCGTTCTGTTCGTGCTGGTTCTGGCGGTGATGGCGGCTCTGTTTACCGAGATCGTGGTGCTGCTGGGCATCGCACCTTCGGTTGAGGGTTTTTTGGCATTCGCCCCGGGCGGCCAGGCCGAAATGACAGTTCTGGCCATCATTGCCGGGGCCGATCTGGGATTTGTCGTTGTGCACCATCTGACCCGGGTGTTCCTTGTTATCACCGGCGCGCCACTCGCCGCCCGCTTCTTTCTACGCAAGGATCCGCCATGAGCTTTACCACCCGACCCGAGATTGCAGGCAGTTTCGGCGTCGTCGCCTCGACCCATTGGATCGCATCCGCCGTCGGCATGAAGCTCTTGGAAGCCGGCGGCACCGCCTTCGATGCCGCGGCAGGGATGGGCTTTGTGCTCAATGTCGTCGAGCCGCATCTGAACGGCCCGCTGGGGGATATGCCGGCGCTGCTCTGGCCCGCGGGCGATGCCGCCCCCTGCGTGATCTGCGGCCAGGGCAGCGCACCTGCGGGCGCGACCCTGGCGCATTACTGCGCTGAGGGGCTGACGCTCATCCCCGGATCGGGCCTGCTTGCAAGCGTCGTTCCCGGCGCGTTCGGGGCCTGGATGGCGATGCTGCGTGCCTATGGCCGCCTGCCCTTGCGCGACGTTCTGGGCCCAGCCATCGGTTATGCCCAGACCGGCCACCCGCTTTTGCCAAGTGCTGCGGCGATGATCGCCACGCATGCCGGGTTCTTTGCCCGGCACTGGCCGAGCGCGGCCGAAACCTGGCTGCCTGGCGGGGCGGCACCCGCCGCAGGCGCGCGCTTTGCCAACCCCACCCTCGCGGCCTTCTGGACCCGGCTTTTGGCCGAAGCCGAGACGGCCCGAGGCCGCGACGCCCAGATCGAAGCGGCGCTCAAGGCCTTTTATGCCGGTTTTGTGGCCGAGGCGATCGAGGCCCATTGCGCCGAACCGGCCATGGACGGCACCGGCATGGCGCGCAAAGGCGTGCTAAACGCGCAGGATATGGCCGTCTGGCAGCCCAGCTTCGAACCGGCCATCGAAATCGAGACCCAGGGCTGGACGGTCTGGAAGGCCGGCCCGTGGACGCAAGGCCCGGCCCTGCTGCAGGCGCTGCGGATGCTGGCGCAGCTCGACCTCGGCGCGCCGCTCTCCGACCGCCGGGTCCATCGCATTGCCGAGGTTCTGAAATGCGTCATGGCCGACCGCGAGGCCTATTACGGCGACCCCGCACAGAGCGCCGTACCGCTGCAAACCCTGCTCTCGCCCGCCTATGCGGCCGCCCGCGCCGCCGAGATCGGGGAGGAGGCGGCGCGCAACCCGTCGCCCGGCGCAATCGACGGTTTTGCACCGCAGACCGAGGCGTTCCATACCCGGGCCGCGCGTCTGCGCGAAAGGGCAGCGTCGGACCCCGCCGGCCCGGGCGGCGGCGAGCCTACTTTTGCGCATCTGACCAACCGCGAGGGCGATACGGTCCATATCGATGTGATCGACCGTTGGGGCAATATGGTCTCGGCCACGCCATCGGGTGGATGGCTGCAATCGAACCCCGTGGTGCCGGGGCTGGGCGTGCCACTCAACACCCGCGCACAGATGTTCTGGCTGGAGCCGGACCTGCCCACAAGCCTCGCTCCGGGGCGGCGGCCGCGCACCACCCTAAGCCCCTCCATGGCGCAGCGCCCCGACGGCACAAGGCTGGCTTTCGGCACGCCGGGCGGCGATCAACAGGATCAGTGGCAGCTGATCTTCCTGCTCCGCCTCATGCATGAAGGCGCCAATTTGCAGGAGGCCATCGACGGGCCGCTCTTTCACACCCAGCATCTGCAGGCGAGCTTTTATCCGCGCGGCTGCGTGCCGGGCGATCTGACCATCGAGACGAGCGTTCCCCAAGCCACGCTGGATGCGCTGGCGGCCCGAGGCCATCTGCTGACCCGCGCCGAGCCCTGGTCCATTGGCCGTCTGACGGCCGCCGCGCGCAGGCCCGACGGCATGCTGGCGGCCGCGGCCACGCCACGGCTCATGCAAGCCTATGCGATGGGCCGCTAGGCAGCGCGAGCTGCGGCGAGACCGCCCGAAAGGGGGGGCGCTGCGGTAAAGCGCGTTTGGGCGGTTGAGGGGCCAGCAAGCTGGTTCGTCTGAAAAAGCCCATAGGCAATGCGGGGTTTTCCGCCGCGGAGCGGCTTGCGCGGTTGCGTGGAATGGTATGCCATTGTATACTTCCGCATCGGCGAGCGGCGATGCATCCTAGACACAGCGCGCACCGTCTCTCCGATTGTTTTCGCCCGTTGCCGCCCGTTGCCGCCCGATCCCGCCTCACCAAGCGACCATGCCGAACGCAGCCGAAGCCCCATCGAGATGATCGAGACGATCCTGGCTGGGTTCGCACCCGGCCCATTCGCAGCGCTGATCGCGACAAGCTTTTTGGGCTCGTTCATAACGGTTGCCTTCGGGATCGGGGGCGGCGCCCTGCTGCTGGCCGTTATGGCAAGCCTGATGCCGCCGCTTGCGCTCATTCCCGTGCATGGCGTGATCCAGCTCGGCTCCAATGCCTTGCGGCTGGCGGTGCTGATCCGACATGTCGACTGGCGACCCTTCGGGACCTTCGTGCTGGGCAGCCTTTTGGGCGTTGCGCTGGGTGGCAGCGTTGCGGTGGCCCTGCCCCCGGGCGCAGTGCTGATCGGGGTGGGCGGCTTTGTGATCTACAGCGCGCTCACCAGCCCCCCGACCTGGCTGTCGCGCCTTCCCTGGCTTACCGGCGGGATCAGCAGCCTGCTGACGATGTTCTTTGGCGCAACCGGCGTGTTCGTTGCCAACTTCACCAAATCGCTGGGCCTTGCGCGCCAGGCCCATGTCGCCAGCCACGCCGCCTTTATGACCGCACAGCATCTCCTGAAAACCCTCGCCTTCGGCCTGCTCGGAGTTGCTTTCGGACCCTGGCTCGGCTTCATTTTTGCGATGATCCTAGCTGGGTTTTTGGGCACGCTTGCCGGACGCGCTGTGCTCAACCATGTCACCGATCGCATTTTCAAACGGGCGCTCGACATCGTGCTGATCGCGATCTCGGCGCGCCTGATTTGGGTCGGCCTGCAAAACATCACCTAACGCCACGCGGCGCTGTGCGTTGACGCATCCAGGCGGTATCCTCATCAAAACGACAGCCATGAGGTGGAGGATGACGCCCTACATCGCCGATGCCGACCGGCAGATGACGCGCGAGGCGCTGGAGGCTTTGGCAGCGAAAGCTGCGGCGGCATTGCGCGGGATCGGCGCGGGCGAGGATGTGCCGGTGGCCGTGATCATGCGCAACGATGTGGCACAGCTGCTGCTGATGCGGGCCGCCGCCCGGATCGGGGCGATCGTCGTGGCGATTAACTGGCACGGCGCGGCCGAGGAAGTCGGCGCGATCCTGGGCGACAGCGGCGCTCAGATCGTTTTGGCCCATCGCGATCTGATCGATCCGCTGCGCCCGGCACTTTTGGGGCGCACCGTCTTGGGTGTCACGCCGGAAGCGGGGCTTTGCGCTGCCTATGGGATTGGCGCCGACGCTGCCGCGGCCGCACCGGACTGCCCGGAATGGGAGGTGATGGCGCGGGCCACGGAACCGGAGGCAACGCGTGCCGCCATGCGCCCGGTGATGCGCTACACCTCCGGCTCGACGGGTCGACCCAAGGGGGTGCGACGTTTGGGCGGCGGTCCGAAGCGTGACTATGAGGAGGTTTTGCGCCGGGTCGGGGCGGAGATGATGGGGTTCTACCCCGGCGCGCGCTTTCTCACCGCTGCGCCGCTTTACCATTCCGCCCCCTCGACCCTTGCCAGCGCCGCGCTCGTCTGCGACGGCGTCTCGACGGTGCTGGCCCCCCGCTTCGATGCAGAAACGTTGCTGGCAACCATCGCGCGCGAGCGGATCACCCACATCTATCTGGTCCCCACGATGATGAGCCGGATGCTGAAGCTGCCCCAGGCGGTCAAGGACCGCTACGATGTCTCCTCGGTGGCTTTTTGCGTCTCGACCGGATCGCCCTGGCCGCATGATCTGAAGGCCGACATGATCGCCTGGTGGGGGCCGGTGTTTTGGGAAAGCTACGGAGCTACCGAAATCGGCTTCATGACCATGGCCTCTTCGGAGATGGCGTTGGCGCGTCCCGGCACGGTTGGCCTGCCGCAGATGGGGTGCTCGATCCTGATCCTGGATGCCGACGGCAACAGGCTGCCGCCCGGCAGCGTCGGCGAGATCTACGCACGCATGGACGCTTTTGGCGGCTTTGACTACTCCAACGATCCCGAAAGCCGGCGACAGGCCGAACGACACGGCCACTTCTCGGTCGGCGACCTAGGCTGGTGCGATGCAGAGGGCTACCTCTTCATTACCGATCGCAAGAAAGACATGATCATCTCGGGCGGTGCGAACATCTTTCCCGCCGAGATCGAGGCGATCCTGCTGCGCGCACCCTTCATCCGCGACGTTGCCGTGTTCGGCGCCCCGGATCCTGAGTTTGGCGAGAAAATCGTGGCGGCGGTGGAGCCTGCCACGGGCTGGACGCCGGATGAGGGCGCCGTGCTGGCCTTTCTCGACGGCAAGCTTGCGCGCTTCAAACATCCCAAGATCGTCGATTTCCACCATGCGCTGCCGCGCGAGGACAGCGGCAAGATCTTCAAGCCGCGGCTGCGCGCACCCTATTGGGAGGGCACGGGCCGCAGCATTTAGCAGCGCGGGCCGCACCGTTTAGCATCAGCGCGACGCCGCCACGAACAGGGCTTTATAACGCTCCCGCAGCAGGTTTTTTTGAACCTTGCCCATGCTGTTGCGCGGCAGGCTGTCTAGCAGGATCAACCGGCGGGGGTGCTTAAAGCGTGCCAGCGAGGCGGCAGTCGCCTCGGCCAGCGCGTCGAGATCCGGCGTCGCGCCGGCTTCGGGCACGATCAGCCCAAGCACCGTCTCGCCGAAATCGGCATGCGGCACGCCGATGACCGCACTCTCCAACACGCCGGGCTGGGCGTCGAGCACCAGCTCGATCTCTTTGGGATAGATGTTGTAGCCGCCCGAAATGATCAGGTCTTTGTTGCGTCCAACGATGTGCAGATAACCCTCATTGTCGATCCGGCCCAGATCGCCGGTGATAAAAAAGCCGTCGGGGCGCAACTCGGCCGCGGTCTTTTCGGGCATCTGCCAATAGCCCTTGAAGACGTTCGGCCCATGCACCTCGATCTGCCCGATCATGCCATCGGGCAAAGGGGCACCCGTCTCCGGCGCGGTGATCTTGACCGTGACGTCGGGCAGCGGGATCCCGACCGTTCCGGCCCGCCGCGCCCCGTCATAGGGGTTTGACGTGTTCATGTTGGTTTCCGTCATCCCGTACCGCTCCAGGATGCGGTGACCGGTGCGGGCCTCGAACCGCCGATGGGTTTCGGCCAGAAGCGGTGCGCTGCCCGACACGAACAGGCGCATATGCGCCACCAGGGCGCGATCGAAATGCGGCGCGTCGAGGAGCCTGGTATAGAACGTCGGCACCCCCATCATGGCGGTGGCCCCCGGCAAAGCCGCCAACACCGCCTCGACATCGAATTTGGGCAGAAAAATCATCGAGCCGCCGGCCGCCAGTGAAACATTCGTGGCGACAAAAAGCCCATGGGTGTGAAAGATCGGCAGGGCGTGGACCAAAACATCGTCCGCCTTAAACCGCCAGATCTCCGCCAGGGTTTCGGCATTCGACAGAAGGTTCGCCTGGGTCAGCATCGCCCCCTTAGACCGGCCTGTCGTGCCGGATGTGTAAAGAAGCGCGGCCAGATCGTCCGCCGCGCGATCGACTGTCGGGAAATCGGGCGCAAATCGGCCGGCCGCCTCGCCGAAGCTGCCCGAACCAGTTTCGTGTAGGGTTTCGATCCTCGCGCCAAGCGCGGCTGCAACGGAGGCCAAGCCGTCGGCCCGAGCCGGATCGACCACGACCATCGCAGCCCCGCTATCGGCGATGAAATAGCGCAACTCATCGACCGTATAAGCGGTGTTGAGCGGCAAAAACACCGTGCCGGACTGCACGCAGGCGGCATAGAGCGCAAGCGCCTGGGGCGATTTCGGAAGCTGCGCGGCCAGGCGGTCGCCCGCGGCGAGGCCCGATGCGCGCAGCGCATGCGCAAACCGCGCCGCCATCTGTAAGAATTCAGCATGGCTGATGCTCTGCCCGTCGGCCAGTTTCAGAAACGGAGTATTCCGGCCGGCATGCTTGCCGAACAGCCGCGTGTAAAGCGGGTTGGACATATCGAGACGCCTCCTCCTCGGCACCCCTTTCACTGGATGCGTGCGGCGATTGCAAGCGCAGCACCCCAGCGACCTGGCGCTGCGCGGGTCGGGGCAGGGCAAGGCCCGCCCCCAAGCCCAGAGGCAAAAACGAGAGGGTGTCCGTCCGCCGCGATGCCTGCCAGTGCCGCCTTACCGCGCAGCGCCGTTGCGCCAACGCACAGACGCGCCCTGCCGGCCAGCCTTCAGGAACGGTACAGCGGCCCAACGGCACAGGGCTTGCGGTTTGTTTGCCGCTTGCTTGCGGGTTTCACGGCATTTTTTTTGGAAACTTTGAGGAAAACTTTGCGTCTTTGCCCAAAACCGTCGATGCGCCCGAACCCCCGATCCACTCGATCCCCAATCCCCCGATCCCTAAAACTCCGCCCCCCCGGCACCCGGCCCCCGGCCCCCGGCCCTGGCCCTGGCCCTGGCAAAGAAGGTTGTTGAAAGGCGCCTTCAACAGGCTGCCGCTCAACCTCCGATGTCAGATTTTCATTGTGCGCCGGGGCTATCCGCGGCAGGTTGGAGCCACGCCCAGCCACATGTCGGATCGTGCAGCCGCGGCATCACTATGTCAGTGAGCCGGTATATCGTGCTGTGTAGAGAACCGACCGCATCCCCTGGCAACCGCGTTTCGGCCGGCTCGGCTGGAGCGCTTTGTGCCGTCTGCGGATGCAGCGACGCCACGCCCTCGGCCGCGAGATCTCGGCTTGACCGCATGCGTAACAGAGGCCGGCGTCAGGCCGGGCGCAACCACAAACCCACTCAGAACCGGAGGAAATCATGAACACGATGACACGGCTTGACGGGGGGACCCATGTCTCGCCCTTTGCGTCGCGCTATGACAATTTTATCGGCGGCAAATTCACTCCGCCCCTCTCCGGGCGGTATTTTGACAATATCAGCCCGCTGACCGGCCAGGTGGTGGGCGAGGTCGCCCGTTCGGATGCCGCCGACATCAACGCCGCCCTCGACGCCGCCCATGCCGCCGCCGATTCCTGGGGCAAGACCAGCGTCACCGAACGCTCGGCGATCCTGATGAAGATCGCCCAAATCATCGAAGACAATCTGGAGCTTCTGGCGATCTGCGAGTGCTGGGACAATGGCAAGGCGATCCGCGAGACGCGCGCGGCCGACATCCCGCTGGCCATCGATCATTTCCGCTATTTCGCCGGTGTGATCCGGGCCCAGGAAGGCACGATGAGCGAGATCGATGCCGACACCGTGGCCTATCACTTCCATGAACCGCTGGGTGTGGTGGGCCAGATCATTCCTTGGAACTTCCCGCTGCTGATGGCGACCTGGAAGCTTGCCCCGGCCCTGGCCGCGGGCAATTGCGTGGTGCTCAAACCGGCCGAGCAGACGCCGGCCACGGTCATGGTTTTTTGCGAGCTCATCGCCGATCTGCTGCCGCCGGGCGTTGTTAACGTCGTTAACGGCTTTGGGCTGGAAGCCGGCAAGCCGCTGGCGCAATCGGATCGGATCGCCAAGATCGCCTTTACCGGCGAGACGACGACCGGGCGGCTGATCATGCAGTACGCCACCGAGAACATCATCCCGGTGACCCTGGAGCTTGGCGGCAAATCGCCCAACGTCTTTTTCTCGGATGTTGCCGCCGAAGACGACGCGTTCTTCGACAAGGCGATCGAGGGATTCGTGATGTTCGCGCTCAACCAGGGCGAGGTCTGCACCTGCCCGTCGCGCGCGCTGATCCATGAATCGATCTATGACCGCTTTATGGAGCGGGCGCTGGCGCGTACGCAGGCGATCGTGCAGGCCGATCCGCGCGAAGGCGCGACCATGCTGGGCGCCCAGGCCTCGTCGGAGCAAAAAGAGAAGATCCTGAGCTATTTCGACATCGGCCGACAGGAAGGTGCCGAAGTTCTGATCGGCGGGGAAGAAGCGCATCTGCCGGGCGATTTGGCCGGCGGCTATTACATCAAGCCGACAATCCTCAAGGGGCACAACAAAATGCGCGTGTTCCAGGAGGAGATTTTCGGGCCGGTCGTATCGGTCACGACCTTCAAGGATGACGACGAGGCCATGACGCTGGCCAATGATACGCTTTATGGGCTGGGCGCGGGGGTATGGAGCCGCGATGCCAATCGCTGCTACCGCTTCGGACGCGGCATCAAGGCCGGCCGGGTCTGGACCAATTGCTACCACCTCTACCCGGCGCATGCTGCCTTTGGCGGCTACAAGCAATCGGGGATCGGGCGTGAAACCCACCGGATGATGCTCAACCACTACCAACAGACCAAGAACATGCTGGTCAGCTACAGCCCCGACAAGCTGGGCTTTTTCTGATCCGCTTGCGGATCGGTGCGGCAGGGGTCAGCCCCTGCCGCGTCCCGCGCGCGCCGTCGCCTGCGCCAGCGCGACCTTGCGCTCAGGCCGCGTTGCCGCGGAAGGCAAAGTAAAGCCCGCCCGCAAGCAGCAGCAGATGAAGCTGGTTGTAAAGGAAGAGCTCGACCGGTGGCGCCCAGTAGACCATCATGAGAACGCTCGCGACGATCAGCGCGATGAGTGCGCCGCCGGTGCGGGTGACGAGATCGCCAAAGCTGGTCCGGATCAGACCGCCCGCGATCAGCAAAAAGCCCGCCACCAGCTCGCCGACCGCCGCAAGCGCCCACAAGAGCACCGGCACGCCGAAGGAAGCCGCATCGTCGGCTGCAATCGGCGTCTTGTTGAAGCCCTCGCGCATGATCACCGCAGCCAGCAGGATGCGCAAAAACCAATGCGCCCAGCGAATGTCGGGCAGCGCGCGGTCGGTACGGACAAAACCCGTCAACGTGTTCACCAATGCGGTCATGACGCCTCTCCTATTCGGTGTACCTAACCGTTTTACTCGGATAGGATCCTGCTGGATTTGTCGGGCGCCGCCGATCTGCTGAGCAATTGTGTCGCATGGGCGCAACGGCCCAGAAGCGCAGGATTACGCGCAGGCAACGGTCGGTCCGCCCGGGGGAAGGAGACGAGGATGAAAGCGCACACAGTCTCGCTTATCAATGCGGCCACATTGATCCTATGTTCGCTCTGGGGCTATCTGTCGCCCAGCGCGGGATCGCTGACGGCGCTCATTCCAGCCGCTTTTGGGATCGCGCTGATCCTGTGCTATCAGGGTGTCAAAGCTCAAAACAAGATCATCGCCCATATCGCGGTGCTGCTAACGCTGGTGGTGCTGGTCGCGCTGATCGTCCCGCTGCGCGGCGCGCTGGCGCGGGGCGACGATCTGGCAATCCTGCGGGTAACGTTGATGCTGGCAACCTCTGCCTTGGCGGTGGTTTACTTCGTGAAGAGCTTTATCGATGCGCGGCGCAGCCGGGCCTGACCGAACCATTGCCGCGCCGGGCAGAGCGGCGGATGCACACCGAAAGGGAGGCGACATGACCGAGACACCGATCGTTTGCGCGACCGACGAAACCGTACTGGAGGGCACCGACCCGCTGGCGCGGGTAACGGCGACGGCAGCGGCCCTGGCCTTGATTGAGGCGTTGCGCGCTCAGCATGGCCCGGTGATGTTTCACCAATCGGGCGGCTGCTGCGACGGGTCCTCGCCGATGTGCTACCCGCAAGGCGAGTTTCCGATCGGCTCGAAGGATGTTTGCCTCGGCAGCGTCGACGGGGCGCCCTTCTACATCTCCGGGCCGCAATTTCAGGCCTGGAAGCACACCCAGCTTATCCTCGATGTCGTTCCCGGGCGCGGCGGGATGTTCAGCCTCGACAATGGCACCGAGCGGCGCTTTCTGACCCGCAGCCGGCTTTTTTCGGAGGCCGAGCGTGCGGCGCTGGAGGATGTCGTCGTCGGCTAGGCTCCGCGTTTCGCCGGCGCGCATCGCGCTGGTTTGAGAAGGGCCAGCCGATCTTGGGGCCAGCCGATCTTGGGGCCAGTGCGTCTTTGGGCCAGCGCGTCTTTGGGCCAGCCAGAACAAAAACTCTGGACAGGGGGGTGCAGCATGCGTCCGACAGCTTACGCGCATGAAGCCCAGGCCGATCTACCCGGCGTCGCATTCGCGGCCATGCGCCAGGTCATCCTGGCCCAGGCAAAGGCCTCGAAACTGTCGGTTCTGGAGGATGCCGCGGGCCGGCTGACGGTGGAGACGGCGCATGGGCTGATCGGTCTGCGCCCAGGACAGGCGGCCGAAACCGCGGGGATGGTCGCGGCGACCGACCTGCGCTGGCTGTTCATCATGAAAAACGCCGTGGTCCAGCAGATGCGGCATCTAATGCCCGATGTGGCCGAGGCGATGCGCTGGTCCGATGGCGATGTCGCAGGCAGTCTGCCGCCCAATTTCCAGTTTATGCGCGTGGTCGAGGTGGCGCCTCTCGGCCCCGTCTTTCTCCGCGTGACGCTGGAAGGGGAGGATCTGTCGAGCTATGGCGACAGCGCCATCCATTTTCGTCTGGTCCAGCCGCCGGCCGGAGACGTTGCGCCGCAATGGCCCACAGTGGCCGCAAATGGTTCGACCGTCTGGCCGGACGGGCCAGGCGCCCCGCACAAACCCGTCTATACCGCGCGGTCCGTCGACCATGCCGCAAACAGACTTGTGACGGATGTCTTCATCCATGAAGGCGGACAGACGACCGGCTGGGCCCGCGCGGTGATGGCGGGCGCGCGCGGGCGCCGCGTGGTCGGGCTGGTCGGCCCTTCGGGCGGGGGTCTCTTGGCGGCGGATCGGGTTCTGATGGCCAGCGACGAAACCGGATTTCCGGCCGCGGCACGGCTTTTGGAGAACCTTGCCGACAGCGCGACGGGCACGCTGCTGCTAGAGGCCGAAGAGGGCGCGCGCTGCGCCTACCCGATTGCGGCACCGCCCGGGATCGCGCTACGCTGGCTCGCCCGCTCGCAAGGCGAAAATCTGGGTCAAGCCGCCCTCGACGCGCTGCCCGACCATACCGATGCCAAAATCTGGTTTGCCGGAGAGCAGCAGCAGGCGCGGCGCCTGCGCGATACCGCGAAAGCAGCGGGGCTGGCGCCGGCGGATCTTCGGATCTCGGGATTTTGGAAAGCGCAGGGCTAACCGCCAAACCGGCTTGCCCGCCATCGCGATGGCGTCGATCTGTCGCGGGCCAGGTTTAGGACCAATTGCGGGCCGTGGTTCGGGCCAATCGCGGGCCTAGCCACCGGCCGAATCACGGGTCAAATCACGGGTCAAAACACGGGCCGGGTCGTTTGCCGGGTCGATTGCCGGGTCGCTCGGAGGATCGTCAGGCGACCCGATCGAGCTGCGTGCGAAGATCGTTCAGCAGCGCCGGTACCGCAGCGGCCGCGGTGGCGACGCCAAAAATGTGATGATCCGGCCGGATCAGCACAGCCGCGGCGCCGTTTTCGGCAAGCAGCCGGGTCACCCGCCCGTCCAGATCTTCGGCGTCATCGGGCAACGGCGCTGCGGTGCCGGCCTGGACCATCTGGCAGCAGCGACCCTTCAGCGCCGCCCAGAAATCCGCCGTTTCGCGCGGCCAGGCGGCCGGGTCCAGACGCTCGGTCGACAGCAGGCGAAACCCGGTTCCGGTGATATCGTCAAGGAAGCTGCGCGCACCGTCCGAACCACGGATTTGCGGCTGCGGCGAAAGCTGCCCAATTACCTCCTGCGTAGCGCCAGACTGGCGCAGATCGCCCGTCAGGCCCGGGATGCCATCGTAAAAGCCAAGGTCCTTTTGGCTGGCGAGGCCGGCCAGGACCTCGGCACGGGTGTTTTCCATCGCCTTGTCGATGGTGCAGATCAGCCGGCCCTGTGCCATTGCGGCATTAATCAGAACGCGCACATGGGGCGCGCGCTCGGCTTGATAGCTGTCAAGAAGCGCGTCGGCTGCAAGCCCGCCCAGCACCAGATCGAGCTTCCAGACCAGATTGGCGGCATCGCGAAACCCCGCACACATGCCCTGGCCCATAAAAGGCGGGGTCTGGTGCGCGGCATCGCCGATCAGGAACACGCGATCCTTGCGATAGGCCTGCGCAATCAGGGCGTGGAACACATAGTAGGCCTTGCGGTCGATCCGGTACGCGCCGCGCTCTACGCCCCATAATTCGATGGCGCGCAAGATGAAATCATCGTCCATGACCGCGTCTCGCGCCTCACCGGGCAGCACCATAAGCTCCCAGCGCCGATGGGCGCCCACACCGGGAATAAAGGTCTTGGGTCTGGCGATATCGCACACTTGCTGACCGTAAGCGGGTAGCGCCTTGTCGACCAGAAGCGTGCCGTCGATCACCACCCAGGGCTCGTCGAAATCGAGGTTTTCCAAGGGGATGCCAAGCGCTTTGCGCACGAAGCTCGACGGCCCATCGGCTCCGATCGCATATCGTGCTGTCAGGGTCGTCTCGATGCCGTCTGCCTCAAAGCGCACCAGCACATGGTCGTTTCGGTTTTCAATTGCGGTGACGGTGCAGCCCAGACGCAGCTCGACGCCGGTTCCTTCGCCCAGCTGAGCACGCAAGGCGCCCTCGATCCCGGGTTGGTCGAACATGAAGCCCTGCTCGCCGCTTTCGGGGTTGGAGGCCTTGAGCAGAAAAATCCGTTTCAGGGTCGCATCGACGAACTCCATCCCGTTGAACGGCGTCAGGAACGGGGCAACCGCGGCCCGTTCGCAAACCGAATGCAGGATCCGCACCGTCTCGTGATCCATATGGATCGCCCGGGTCTCCGCATTGGGCTGGGTCGATTTTTCAAGCACCACGGCGCTGCGGCCAAGCTTCCCGAGCATCGCAGCGGCAAGCGCGCCGACCGGTCCGCAGCCGATAATGACGATTTCGGTGTCGACCATGCCAATCCTCCCCAAGCTGTCTTTGCGCAGCGATCCATTCAATTCCGAACATTCCACGAAACTGAATATCAGTCAATTATGATTTACCCTCGGTGTTGAATTTTCACCGCCATCCATGCCAAATCCGACATCGAACAAGGGGCAGCGTATGGCGGAAAGACAGGAGAGGGCGGGTGGGCGCGTCGAACGGCGTAAGCAGCGCAATCGCGAGGCGTTGATCCAGGCCGGCTATGCGGTGATGTCGGCCAGGGGCATCGATGCGGCGACGATGCTGGAGATCGCCGAGCGGGCCGATGTCGGTGCCGGCACCGTCTACACCTATTTCAAATCGAAGGACGAGCTTGCAATCGCGGTGCTTGAGACGGTCATGAATGGCCTTGCATTGCGGATCGAGGATGCAACCCGGACCTTCGACGATCCAGCGCGGGTGTTTGCCTATGGTGTGCGGCAGGTCATGCAGAAGGCCACCACGGATATCAGCTGGCGTCAGCTTTTGGCGCGAAGCGAGGTGCTGTCGGACGCGCTGATTGCGCAGTTCGGTCCGTTTGCCAAACGCGATCTTGAACGGGCGCGCGCCTCAGGCCGCTTTCAGTTCGAGGATGTCGACTTGCTCTGGCGAATGGTCGGGCATGCCATTGTCGGGTTTGCGCGGGCGGTCGTACTGGGCCATGCCGGCCAAACCATCCTGGGGGAGACGGCTGGCGACACGGTTGGGGAGACGGCCGGGGGCGAGCTTGGGGGCGAGCTTGGGGGCGAGGTCGGGGGATCTGTCGCGGATAAAAACGGGGAGACGCTCGGCGAGGCGGTCGTCACCGTGCTCTGCATGGTGGGGCTGGCCAGGGACGAGGCCTATGCGGTGGCCGCCGGCCCCTGGCCCCCTCTCCCCCCCCAATCCGCCGCCGAGGGGGCTGTGGCGGAGGCGACCTAAGCGGCCAACCGGGCCAGCACGAAGTCATGCTCGACGTCGTAGTAGCGCCCCTCAAAGCCGTTCTGGGCTTGCAGGGCAGGGTCGTCGATCGGCTCGAACTTGGCCAGAAGGCTCTTCTTTACACCGAAGACGACGTCGGAATTGATGTAGGGATCGTCGGGATCGAAGATATGCGTGGTAAGCTGATCGTACCCATCCTTGCTCACGATGTAATGGAAATGCGCGGGGCGATTGCAATGGCGCCCTAGACCGGAGAGGAGCTTGCCCACCGGCCCATCCTGCGGGATGGCGTAGTATTTCGGCTTGACCGCGCGGAACATGTAGCGCCCGTCCGGCCCGGTCCGGAAACGGCCTCGTAGGTTGAAGTCGGGCTGTATGCCTTTCTGCTGGACGTCGTAGAAACCCTCATCATTGGCCTGCCAGACATCGAGCACCACCCCTTCCAGCGGGTTGCCTTCGGTATCGAGGATGCGGCCATGCACCAGCATCCGCTCGCCCTTGCCGTCGAGGCAGATATCGGCGCCCATCGCCAACTCCGGCGATCCCTCCACGTGAAAGGGCCCCAGAACCGTGTTCTCCGACGCGCCTGTCGGCCGGCGAGAGTTAATCGCATCGACCAGCATCGAGACCCCCAGCACATCGCTCAGCAGGATGTATTCCTGGCGCCAATCGGTACACATGTGACCGGTCTCGGTGAGGAACATGATGGCCTTCATCCATTCCTCCTGCGTCGGCTCGATCTCCTTCACCGCCGCATGGAGGTGGCGCACGATCACCGCCATGACTTCCTTAAGGCGCGCATCCTCGGCCTTCGACATCCGCGCGATCACCACCTCGGCGGAGTTCGCCTCGGTGAAATAGCCATCCTCATAGGTGCTCATCGCTGCCTCCCTCATGCAGCCAGGATTGCCGTCAGCACGCGGCGCAACTCGGCGGTCGGATCGTTGGCAAGAACGTCATGGCGCCAGGCGACCATCTGGTCGGGCCGAACCAACAGCACCCCGGCATCGCTGATCTCGCGCGTTCGCGCCCAATCGCCGGCAAAATCCTCGATGTCCTTTCGATGGCCGATGACGCAGGTGGCAATCTCCATCCCCAGCTCTGCGCCGACGGTTCGGGCGGCCTCGACCCAGCCCTCTCCGCCGATGCCGGTCAGCACGGTGAACCTGCCCTGCCCGACCAGATCGAGCGTGGAGTATTTGCGGCCCTTGCGGTCGTAAAGCCAGACATGCGGTAGGCGCGCGCCGGGCCAAGTTGTGGGCTGATAATGCAGCTCCTCATCGATCATGAAGGCCGGTTCGAGTTGCCCGTCGGTGACCACCGCATCGCTTTTGTAGCGGTGGTTCATCTCCACACCGTGACAGTCGAACTCGTACTTTTTGTAGGCGATGGCGCTGCGCAGCGCCTCGCGGGTCGCTTCGGCTTCGGGCGATGCCTCGGAGAGGGCGTTGAGGTTGGCCTCCAGCCCAGCCTGGCTCACCTCCTCGCCCATCCCCAACGCGCCGAAGATCGCACCGAACTCCTCGATAGATTTGTTGGCCCGCGTCACGATCTGCTTGGCCACCGGCGCGCGTTCCTGCGTGTAGCTTTGCAAAAGCCGCATGCCGGCCTGCCCCTTGAGGACCGCCGCAAGCTTCCAGGCCAGGTTGAAGCCATCCTGGATCGAGGTGTTCGAGCCGAGCCCGTTGGAAGGCGGATGCCGGTGGGCCGCATCACCCATAATGAACACCCGGCCCTTCTGCATGTTGGTGGCGAACTGGTTGTTGACGGTCCAGTAGGTGACCTTGGTCAGCTCCACCTCCAGATCCGGATCGCCGACCAGGTTGCGGATGATGCCGATCGATTCCTCTTCCGACAGCTCTGGGCGCGGCTGGTTGATGTCATAGCCCCAGATCGAGAGCCATTCGGTCCAGGGCCGCACCATCCGCACCACGCCCATGCCGATACCTCCGACATTCGAGCCGGGCTGCATGACCCAGTAAAGGACCGAAGGGCGGTGCGCGACATATTTGGTGAGATCGGCCTTGAAGAGCAGGTTGATCGAGCCGGCAACGGCCATCTCGCCCTCGAAAGGCAGTCCGGCATGCTCGGCGACGCTGGAATTGCCGCCATCCGCCCCGATCAGGAATTTCGAACGCACGGTAAAGGTGCGATCCATCAGCCGGTCGCGCACGGTTGTGGTCACCCCTTCGGCATCCTGCTCATGCGAGACATACTCGCAGCTCATCCGCGCCTGGGTGCCGCGCGAACAGGCCGTCTTGAACAAAAGCGGTTCCATGAAGGTCTGCGGCAGGTCGTTCATCTTGGTAGGCGAGCTCAGTAGATGCTCGGCGGCCGAATGCGGCGCCGTGCCCCAGGTCGGCAGGCGTCCCAGCTCCTCGCCCGTTAAGGACGTGCAAAACACGTTCTCGCCCATCAGCGTGTTGGGCGTGGCGTGCATGTAGGCCTCCGCCTCGACCGCATGGCCCAGATCGCGCAGCACCTCCATGGTGCGCTGATTGGTGATATGCGCGCGCGGCGTATTGGCAAGCCAGCGATAGCGGTTGATGGCCATGGTCTCGATGCCATAGCTTGACAAAAGCGCGGCCGTCGCGGATCCGGCCGGACCGGTCCCAATAATCAGCACATCGGTGGTTATGTCTGCCATGGCGTCCTCCTTGGCTGCGTTAGCGTTGTGCGAATGGCCCGCTGAGAAGCCGGCGTCGGATGGGGAAAAGCTGCAGGCCGGTCCGATCGGCAAAAAGGCCCCAAAGCCCGCGCGGGGCAAAGAGCATGACGGCGATGCCGATCAGCCCGAGCGCCAGCAGGTACCAGCTGCCCAGATCGGCAAAGAGGGCCTGCAGCGCGAAAAAGACCAGCACGCCCAGGATCGGGCCCTCGATGGTGCCGATGCCGCCGATCACAACGACGAAGATCACATAGGCCGTCCAATCCTGGACGCTGAAGGCGGCATCGGGGCTGATCCGGGCCTTTTGCAGATAGATCAGCGCGCCGCAAAGGCCGGTGCCCAGCGCTGCGATCAGAAAGACCACCCATTTCATCGCGCCGGCATCCACACCCACCGACCGGGCCGCCTGAAAATTGTCGCGCACCGCCGCCAGCGCTAGGCCGCGCCTTGTGCGCAGCAGCCAATAGATCCCGCCAATGGTCAGCACGGCCAGGAACAGCGCCAGCCAGTAGGCAAGGATGTCGCGCGCCGCGCTGGTCTTGACGTCAAAGAGGGTCTTGATGGCGTCCACGCCCCAGATGTCGCGGGTTGCCGCGCGCGGCAGCGAGGTGCCGGTGCCGCCGCCCACCGCCTGCCATTGCGCCACGCTCAGCCGCACGACCTCGGCGATCACCCAGGTGCCGATGGCAAAATAGGCCCCTTGCAGCCGGAAGGCGAAGAACGCCGTCGGGATGGCCAGAAGCAGCGCTGCCAGCCCGCCCAAGAGGATCGCAGGCACCGGATCGATGCCCAGCAGGATCACCGCGCCGAACATCGCATAGGCGCCCATGCCCACAAACGCCTGCTGTCCGACACTGACCAGACCGGCATAACCGGCCAGCAGGTTCCAGAACTGGGCGAGGATCAGCAGGGTGAGGATGAAGAACAGATCCTGGATCAGGCTGCGCCCTGCAAAGGCCGGAACGAACACCGCGACCACCAGAAGCGCAATGGCCACGAGACCGGCAATGGTCGAGGTTCGGGTGCGGGTTTGGACCGACCAGCCAGAGGTCGGCGGGTTTGGCGCGCCCGGGCTGCGTTTGCTGAGCGCGCGCATCAGTCGACACTCCGCGGAAAGAGGCCGCGCGGCCGGACGAGCAGCACGATCAGGAAAGCGACATGGCCGGCAAGGATCTGCCATTCGGGGTTGATCGCCGCGCCAACGGTCTGCGCAACCCCGATGATGATGCCACCAGCCAGCGTGCCCCAGAGCGAGCCCAGCCCGCCGATGATCACCGCCTCGAAGGCATAGATCAGCCGTGCCGGCCCGATGGTGGGATCGAAATTCGACCGCATGCCCAGATAAAGCGCCGCAATCGTGACGACGAGCATCGCAAGCCCCGTGGCCGTCGCAAACACCCGGCCCGGCCTGATCCCCATCAGGCTTGCGGTCACCGGATCGTCGGAGGTGGCGCGAAAGGCCCGGCCCAGCGCGGTCCGGTAGAAAAGCTGGTTGAGCCCCAGGATCACCAGGATCGCAGAAGCGAAGGTCAGGAGCGGCAGCACCCCCAGCGTCACCGGCCCCAGGCTCAGCGAAGCGGTCTCCAGCGCCCCGCCCGGGATGCGCTGGCTGTCAGCCGAAAACCCCTCCAGAAGCGCATTCTGCAGCGCCACCGACAGCCCGAAGGTGACCAGGAGCGGCGGCAGGATATCGCTGCCCAGCGTGCGGTTGAGCACGAAGCGCTGCAGGACCCAGCCGGCGAGGAACATCAAGGGCGCAGCGATGGCCGCGGCAAGAAACGGGTTGAGCCCGGTCATCGAGACCACAAGCAGGATCAGGAAGGCGGCCACAACGATCAGATCGCCATGAGCCAGATTGACCAGACGCATGATCCCGAAAACCAGGCTGAGGCCGGCGGCAAAAAGCGCGTAGAGCCCGCCCAGCAGCACACCTTGCACAAGCGTGTCGATCCAGATCATGCGGCGGCTCCGAAATAGGCGTTGTGGATGGCATCGCGGCTGATCTCGGCCGGCCGGCCGGTGAGCGTGATCCGCCCCTCCATCATGCAATAGACCCGGTCGGCGATCTTCAGCGCCTGGCCGATATCCTGCTCGACCACGATCACGCTGGCACCGTTCTCACGGATCCTGGGAAGGGCTGCATAGATGTCGCGGATCACCACCGGGGCGAGGCCAAGGCTGATCTCGTCGCACAGCAACACGTCGGGGTTCGACATCAGGGCGCGGCCGATCGCGACCATCTGCTGCTGACCGCCCGAAAGCGCCGTGCCGGGGTTGCGCCGCCGCTCGCGCAAGATCGGGAACAGCCCATAGATGCTGTCCAGATCCCAATGGCCGGAGCCGCCACGCTTTTGCTGCCCCCCGATCAGGAGGTTTTCTTCGACCGTCAGCGAGGGAAACAGCTTGCGCCCCTCGGGCACCATGACCACGCCGCGCTTCATCATCATGTCGGCCGGCAGCGCCCCCACATCCTCGCCCGCATGCTGCACCATTGCGGCCCCGTTGCGCAGGACGCCCGAGATCGAGCGCATCAGGGTCGTCTTGCCCGCCCCGTTGGCGCCAATGATGGCCACCGCCTCGCCCTTCTCCAGCACGACATCGACGCCGAAGAGTGCTTGAAAATCGCCGTAGAACGCGGTCAGGCCATGGGTGGACAGCAGCGTCATACCTCGATCCCCAGATAGATCTCCCGCACCGCCTTGGAGGCCATGATCGCGTCGGGATCGCCGATGCCGATGATCTTGCCGAAATCGAGCACCAGAAGGCGCTCGACGACCGAGGTGAGCGCATGCAGGACATGCTCGATCCAGATGATGGTCACGCCCCGGGCATGGATTGCGCGGATGGTGGCGATCAGCGAGGCGCATTCGGCATCGGTCAGCCCGCCGGCAATCTCGTCGAGCAAGAGGAGCTTGGGATCGGTGGCCAGCGCCCGGGCCAGCTCAAGACGCTTGCGTTGCAGCAGCGACAACGATCCGGCCGCATCGTTGGCTCGCGCGATCAACTCGGTCTGGACCAGGATATCGGCGCAGCCATCGGCAACCTCGGCCTCGCCGAGATTGCGGCCATAGGCGCCCGCGACCAGGAGGTTTTCGAAGACGGTCAGATGGTCGAAGGGTTGGGGGATCTGAAACGACCGCCCCACCCCGGCGAGACAACGCTGCATCGCCGGTAGTCGCGTGACGTCCCGCCCGTCAAAGACGATCTGGCCCTGATCCGGCATCAGATTGCCGGTGATCAGGTTGAACAGCGTCGACTTGCCAGCACCGTTCGGCCCGATGATGCCAAGGGCCTGCCCTTCCGGCACCTCGAAGGTCACGTCGCTGGTGACCGTCAGGGCGCCGAAAGATTTCGACACGTTTTGAAGGCTGAGGATGCTCATGGCGGGCTGGTCCGGCTGGCCGGGCCCCGGCACTAGGGCTGGGGCCGTCTGGCTCAGGCGATGGGTTCCATCACCCCACCCGTGGGGATGTCGGGATAGGCTTTGTTGTCCACCACGACCAGATCGTAGCCGCCGCCCTCCCTAAGGCGCCACTGCCCGCCGACCATCGGGGTCTTGGCTACGTTCTGCGCGGCAAATGGCGGCACGCCGGCGCCGTTCCAGGCCACCGGCCCGACGATGGTGCTCAGATCCGTCGCCCCAAGCGCGTCGGCCACCGCATCGCTGTCCCCGGCATCCGAAACCCGCCCCATCACGTCATAGGCGATCTCGAACATGGCATGGACAAAGCCGATCGGCTGGGTCCAGGGCCGCCCCGTGGCTGCGGTGAAGCCCGCAGCGAGATCGGCCGAGCTTTGCCCGTTGAGCGATGAGGTGAAGGGGTGGCTGGGCGTCCACCAGACCTCGGAGCTGACATTGTTGCCCGTCTCGCCCAGCGCGCCGACCGCCTGCGGAAAGAGCAGCGCCTTGCCCACGGTCGCGGCCTTGGGCGCAAAGCCCTGCTGCTTGGATTGGTTCCAGAAGGTCGTGAAATCGGGCGGGATCACCACGCCGGTCACGATCTCGGCCTCGGCGGCCTTGAAGGCATTGATCTGCGCGGTGAAATCGTCGGTCAGGTTCTGGAAACGGCCGGGATCGGTGATTGTATAGCCACGCCCTGCCATCGGCTTGGGCAAACCAAGCTCGGGATGACCCCAGGCATTGCCGTCGCCATCATTGGGAAACAGCCCGCCCACCTGCTTGTTGCTGTCCAGCTGATCCCACATATTGGCGAAGTTGACGATGATGTCCTCAAGGCCCCAGAAGAAGTGGTAGATGTAGTAGAACGGCTCCCAGCTGCCCGGGTCGGCCGGATTGCCCTGCTGGCCGATGAACCAGGGCTGCCAGGGCGCCATGGTCGAAACGCAGGGGATCTCCTCGGCTTCGCAGGTCGTGCCGACCGGGTTCGTCGTCTCGGGTGTCGAGGCGACGATCATCATGTCGATCTCATCCTCGATGATGAGTTCCTGGGCCACCTGGGCTGCCCGGTTGGGGTTGGACTGGCTGTCCTTCACGATGATCTCGAAGGTATCGCCGGCGACTGCCATGACCTGCTCGATGGTAAAGGCATCGGCCTCCGAAAACGCCGCCAGGGGGCCCGATTGCGGGCTGACATAGCCGATCTTGATCTTCGCGCCCTGGGCCAGGGCGGGGGTGGCCAGCTTGCCGGTGGACAGCAGCAGCCCCGAGGCAGCGGTGGATTTGAGCAGTTTGCGGCGTGTGATCATCATGTCCTCCCGATGTTGTTTCTCTGTCAGATGCCAGGCTCGTTGCCCGCCCAGGCATCCTGCAGGATCGCCCGAATGGCGGCCCGGTCAAACGGGCGCGGATTGTCATAAGGGTTGCGCACCGCGAGATCGGCAACCGCATCGAGCTGCGTCTCGCGCACGCCCAGATCGGCAAGGCGCGTCGGCGCACCGATATCCGCGGCAAGACGAAACAGCGCCTTGCCCGGGCTTGCCCCGAAGGCAGCATCGATGGGCGCCAGCAGATCCGGCACGGCGGCTGCATTGAACCCGATGGTGTGCGGCAACATGATCGCATGGGTATCGGCATGCGGGGTATTGGCCGCGCCGCCGATGGTATGGCAGAGCTTGTGGTGCAGCCCCATCGCAACATAGCCCAGCGCGGTCGAGCACAGCCAGGCGGCATAAAGCGTTTCGGCCCGTGCATCGGCGTCGCGCGGCGCCGAGGCCAGCCTTGGCAGCGCATCGCGAAACACCGGGAAGGCACGCTCGGCCATGGCCACCACAACCGGATTGCGGTCGGCGGCATAAAGCGCCTCGGCGGCATGGGCGATGGCATTGAGCGCACTGGTCATCGTCATGGGCAGCGGCAGGCCCAGGGTCAGATCCACATCATAGATCACCGTCTCGGGCCGGATCGAGGCGTCGCGGCGCGTGGTTTTCACGCCACCCTCCGTCTCGCCCAGAATGTCGGTCATTTCCGAGCCGGCATAGCTGGTGGGAACGCAGATCTGATCCGCCCCCGTGCGGGTTGCGATTGCCTTGCCCAAGCCGATGGTCGAGCCGCCGCCAAGGGCGATCACGGCCGTGGCGCCGCTGGCTTGAAAAACCGAAACGGCCTTATCGGTCACCGCGACCGGCGTGTGCATGGTCGCCTCGGCAAACACGCCGGCCGCTACCGGTCCCAAGGTTTGGGCAAGTCTTGTCGCCTCGTCCGACTGATGCGGTGTGGACAGGAGCAGGGCGTGCGCATGCCCAAGACGCGCGAGCTCTTCGCCGACATTTGCGAGCGTGCCGGATCCGAACACGACACGCGTTGAAATGCCCGGAAAGACAAAGGGCGCTGCCTGGCTCATCGAGCGCATGCCCTCAGGCTCGCATACCGCCTTGCGGATTGGCGCATGGGTAAGACCTTCTCTTGCTGGCCTCTCCCGCCGCTCCCGTATCGTCATCGGGCAGGTTGGCTGGCCGGCGTTTCCTCCTAGCGCCAGTTTAGCGGAAAAATCTGTGCGTGACATAACATCTCATGCACTTAGAATGCGTTTTGTTATGCGTGTGACGGAACGCCATCTGAAACATCTGGCCGCCGTGGTCGAGACCGGCAGTATGACCGAGGGTGCGGCGCTTCTGGGCCTGTCCCAGCCGGCGCTGTCCCGCTCGATGTCCGAGCTCGAAACCCGTCTGGGCATCCCGCTCTTCAAACCCGGCCGCCGGCCGTTGGAGCCGACGGCGCTGGGCCAGCAATTGGCCGCGCATGGCAATGTGATCCTGGCCGCAACCAAAAAGGCCTCCAGCGTCATCGACGGGTTCCGCGGTGGGCTGGCAGGGCTGGTGCGGGTCGGCGGGGTGCCGTTCTTTGTCGATGCGCTGGTCTCTACGATGATTGCAGCGTTTCGCCAGACGCATCCCGATATCCGCATCGACCTGTCTTACGGGTATCTGCCCGAGCTTCAGGCGGCGCTTGCCGCGGATCAGCTCGACCTGGCCATCACGCCGGCATCGAAAGCCCAACGAACCGGCCCGTTTTTGTTCAAGGAGGTGCTGCCCGCCCGCAATGTGGTGGCCTGCCGGGCCGAGCATCCGCTTTTGCGCAAGCGCGGCCTTACCGCGCAAGACCTTCTCGATTTTGCCTGGATCGAACCGCCCTCGGGCTCGCCCTTGCTGGGGGATATGCGCTCGGTGATGCTCTCTTTCGGGCTGGCCAATGCCACGATCGGCTTTTCCGGCGGATCGCTGCTGAGCGTTTTGAACTATCTGCGCGAGACCGATGCGTTGACGATCCTGCCCCACAGCGTGGTTTTTACGCATCGTAGGGATCGGGTCACCGTGCTGCCGGTCAAGATCGCGCGCGGCGATCGGGCGCTGGGCATCCTGCGTCGCCGCGAGGGGTCCAGCCAACCCGCCGCGGACCGCTTTGCGAGCTTCCTTGCAGCCAGGCTGCATGCCGTTCAGGACGCGATCCTGAAGCATGAGAACGCTATTGCCTGGGGGCAGTGACGCGCGGTCTTTTCGGCGCGGCGATCCGGGCGATCCAGGCGATCTGGCGATCCGGGCGATCAGGACGCCTGGCGGTATGGGCGGCTGGAACGCTCCGCCCGACACACGCGCCCGCCCTTACAATCGCGTCAGGCCGCTATTGGCGTCGGGCCGCCACGGGCGTCGGGCCGTCAGTCGATCTGTAGATCGCACACAAAGCGGGCTGCGGGATCTTCGAGCAGGCTGGGTGCTGCGATCAGAAAAAGACCCCGGCCATGATCGCGGCAAAAAAAGCTTTCGCCAGGCGCAGAAAACGTACGCACATCCGCATCGGCCAGGATGCAACCGGCCCCGGCCGCGGCGATGACATCCGCGTTAACGCCGGCGGTGCGGTTGGACCCGTCGCCGTCTACGCCTGTCTCGCGCCCTCCCAGGCAGCCGAAGCCGCGCACCCAGCGTCCGCTCACGGGTTCATAGTCGAAAAGGCATGGACCCGAAACCCGCACCGCAACCGCATCACTGCTTAGCGCCGGCGCCTCGCGCAGCGTAAGCGAAAGCGGCGGCGACCGGTGCAAAGCGCCTCGATCACCGCCTGATCGATCGCCAGCGATGCCGGCTTGCCCTTGCGCCGGGCCGTCAGGATAAAGGTCGCCTGCCCTATGCTGCGCTCGGCCGCGACGGTCACAACACCATTGTCGTTCAGATAAGCGACCGGTAGGGCCGCCTTCAACCGCTCATACTCTGGAACGAGCGCCGCCAAGGCGCGCTGGCGTTCCTTCAACCGCTCGATCTCGCGCAGGAGACAATCGAAAAACGCCCGCGGCTCGGTGCTATAGGCCAAGCCCACCCCCCGGTAGGGCGAAGCACAGGCCTCCGAGGCCGAACCGGGTAGGGCGCCGAGCGAAACGAGCGTCGGCGCAAGGCCGAACAACGCCGTCCAAGCCAAGCGGAGCATCCGCTGCGCAAGGCCGCGTTCTTGCTCGATCATGGGCAAGCCGCCTTTGGGGATGGAACACCGGTGCAGATTAGCCGCTGCTGCAACGCAGCGCCACGCCCCCGCCCCCGCAATGCCCCGCCCCCGAAATGCCCCCGCTAAGCGAAATGCCCCCGCTACGCGAAAAGAACGGGTTTTCGGGCACGTGTTTTTAGGAGCATCTCTTTTTGAGGAGCAGGTGTTTTCGGGGCAGCGGCCAACCGCCACACTGTTTGGGGTCGAAAAACCGGGCTTCGAGAGCGTGAGAAGGAGTGCTTTTCGCCCGTAGCTTTCGGCGGTTGCGGCTTCAGAGGTCGGGCAAGGCAGCGCAGCCAAGCGGCATCCCGCCCGCTGGGCGCAGGGTGAACCACATCGTCGGTCTAGGCGCGAAGCCTGCCGGCAGGGTGATCTGCAACGCCGACAGGATCTGGGCGAGGATCAGGGTCGCTTCGGCCATGGCAAGGGACATCCCTATACAGATGCGCGGCCCGTCGCCGAAGGGCAGGTAGCTGCCGCGCGGACGGGCGGCGCTTTTTTCGGGCGCGAAACGGTCGGGGTCGAAGCGCTCCGGCGCATCCCAAAGCCCTTGATGCCGATGCAGCGCGTAGACCGGCAGGATCACCGTCGCCCCCGCTCGCACCCGGTGACCGGCGATCCGGTCCGCAACCCGTGCGGTACGGGTCAAAAACCCCGCCGGCGGGTAGAGCCGCAGCGCCTCTTCGACCACCTGGCGCACATAGCCGAGCCTGGGCAGATCGTCGATGCCGGGCGGGCGATCGCTGCAAGCAGCGCGAACGCAGTCGCGTGCCCGGGTCTGCACGGCCGGGTCGAAGGCCAACAGATAGAGCGCCCAGGTCAGGGCGAGCGCCGTCGTTTCATGCCCGGCAAACAGAAAACCCAACAGGTTATTGCGCACCTCCAGCGCATCGAGGGTGCCGTCCGACTGGGCCTCGATCAGCAGGTCCAGAAGGTCGGGCTCGGCGCTTGCGCCGCGGGCCAGGCGCTGGGCGATGACCGCATCGGCCATATCGTCCATGCGCTTGCGGCTGTCCTGCAGGATCGCGGCGGGCCGCGGCACCCAGTTCGGCACACCGAGTATGTCGAGGACCGAAATGCGCCCGATACCGGCCACATAGGCGTCAACCGCAGCCGTCAACGCGTCGCGGTCGATCGCCTCCCGCCCGCCAAGCGCCAGATCGCACATCACATCGCATGTCGCCCGCGCCATAACGGGCAGAACATCGACCGGACCGTCCGCCGCTCCCAGCGCTGCCACGCTGGCCGCAGCCGCCCGCCGGATGATCGGGTCGGCGACCGCCAGGGCCCGCGGCCGGAATGGGGCTGAGAGCGCGCGACGCTGGCGTTGCCAGACCGCACCGCGTGTGGTGATCAGGTTCTGGCCTTTGCGCGGCGTCATCAGGCGGATCAGGATCGCGGATTTCGGATAATCGGCCTCGCGCTGGCGCAACACATGGTCGATCGCCTCGGGATCCATCAGCATGATCCAGCGGCCGCGTTTTTGGTCGGCGATGACGGGCGCGTGATAGGCCGCGGCGGGGATCAACTCCAGCACATTGCGCCGCGCGGTCCGGTAACTCGCCCAAAGGCCCAACGGCGCATCCGGGGCGGTGACCCCGGCAGGCAGGTGATCGGGTCGCGTGTCCAGGGCCATGGCGTGCTCCGCGCTTGCTTGGCAGCAACATAGCGCGCGGGGGCGGCGCGACGAGGGCGGGGCCTGCCCGTGGGCGTCGGGCCTGCCCCTGGGCGTCAGGCCTGCCCGTGGGCGTCGGGCCTGCCCCTGGGCGTCGGGCCTGCCCGTGGGCGTCGGGCGGGCTGCGGATTAGGTGCTGGGAGCGGCGAGCTGGGGCAGAATGAAGGGAACCCCATCACGCGGCACGGCGCTGACCCGCAGCCGACAGGCATAGGCGCGCGACAGCAAAGCATCCGAAAAAACCTCGCCCGGCGATCCTTGCGCAACCACCTGGCCCTGCGAGAGAACTGCGATCGAGCGGGCAAACATCGCGGTGAGGTTGAGATCATGCATGACGGCCACCACCCCGCCGCCGCCTTGCGCGTAGTCTTGCAAAAGCGTCATAACCTCAAGCTGATGCCCGATATCGAGGCTTGAGACCGGCTCGTCGAGGAAGAGCCAGCGCGCGCCGTCCGGCCCTGTCGGCTCCCAGACCTGGGAAAGCACCCGGGCAAGCTGCACGCGCTGCTGCTCGCCGCCGGAAAGCTCGTGATAAAACCGCCCCTCGAAGCCGGTAAGGCCCACCCGGTCGAGCGCGGCCGCGGCGCGGCCCTCGGGCGGGGCGTGGGCGCTTGCCATCATGCCCAGCCTTACGACCTCCAATACCGTGAACGGAAAGGCGATGCGGCTGGCCTGGGGCAGAACGGCACGCCGGGCCGCCAATTGCCAGCCCGGCGTCGTGGCGATATCCTCGCCCTGTAAAAGGATGCGCCCATGATAGGGCACCTCTTGGGTCATCGCGCGCAACAGCGTCGTCTTGCCCGATCCGTTCGGTCCGACAATGGCGGTGATCGCGCCGGGCTCGGCGGCGAAGTCGACGCCCTGCAGCACGGGTTTTCCGGCCAGATCCACCGCGATCCCGGTTGCCTTAAGCATCGGCTTACATGTCGAGCAGGCTGCGATTGCGCAGCAGGATCCACAGGAAGAACGGCCCGCCGAGGGTGGCGGTGACGATGCCGATGGGCAGCTCGGCCGGCGCGATGATACTGCGCGAGATCATGTCGGCGGCCAGCAGCAGAACGGCGCCCAGAAGGGCGGCGTTGGGCAGAAGATAGCGATGGTCGGGCCCAATCAGCAGCCGCAGAAGATGCGGCACGACAATGCCGACGAACCCGATCCCGCCAGAAACGGCGACGGCCGCGCCGACCGCCGCGGCCACGGACAGGATCGCGATGTTTTTCATGCGCTGCACAGGGATACCCAGATGCGCAGCCGGTGCCTCGCCCAGGGCAAGCGCGTTCAGCGCACGGGCCAGAAACGGCGCTGCGGCCAGCGCGACGACGATCAGCGGCCCGGCCAGGGCCACCTTGTCCCAGGTCGCTCCGGCCAGCGAGCCCAGCCGCCAAAAGGTAAGATCGCGCAGCTGGGCATCGTCGGCCATGTAGATCAACACGCCGGAAAGCGCATCGGTCAGCGCGGCGAGCGCGATTCCGCCCAAAAGCATGACGGCAACCGAGGTTCGGCCGCGTCGGGTCGCGATACGGTAGAGCAGCAGCGTGGTAATCCAACTGCCCAGAAACGCCGCCAGCGGTAGGCTGTAATAGCCCAGCGTGGCCTGCAGGGTTGCGGGCAAAAAGGCACCGAGCACGATGATCGCGTTCGCCCCAAGCCCCGCCCCGGCGCTGACGCCGACCAACCCCGGATCGGCCAGCGGGTTGCGAAACAGGCCCTGCATCACGGCGCCCGCAACCGCCAGCGCGGCGCCCACCAAAATGCCCATCACCAGGCGCGGCAGGCGAATGTCGAACAGGATTACACGCTCGCGTAGCCCGATCTCCTCGCCGCGCAGCCCCTGTCCGAGCGCGGCCCACAGGCTTGCCCCCGAAGCGCCCACCGTAAGGCTGGCGACACTAACGCAGCCCAGCAGAACCGCCAGCAGCAAAAGGGTCGCCCGTGCGCCCTGCCTTCGGTCCCCCAGCAGACCCGAATTCCGGTCGGCCGACGCGGCCAGGGTCATGCGCTCAGCCTTGTACCGCGCGCAACGCCTCGCTTAGGCGCTGGACAGCCTGCGGCGTACGCGGCCCGAAGCCCAGCAAGAGAAGCCCGGGCAGCCGCACGATGGCCTGCTTCGCCGCGGCCGGTGTCTGCCCCAGCGCAGGATGGGCGACGATATCGGCATCGCTGACCGCATGGCCGCCGCGATCCATCATCAAAATCACATCCGGCGCCGCGGCCAGCACGGCCTCTTCGCTCACCTGCTTGTACCCCTCAAACCCCTCCATCGCATTGACGCCGCCGGCCAGGCGGATGATGCCTTCGGCGCTGGTTTCCGCCCCGGCCGCCATAATCCGCCCCCCCATCATGGTCAGCACGAACATCACCTTGGGCGGCCGCTCATTGCTGGCATCGGCAATCGCATCAGCCAAAGCCGCGTCGATCTGCGCGGCCAGCGTCGCGCCTCGATCGGGCACGCCCAGCGCCGCGGCAACCACCTCGATCTTGCGGCGTACGGCCTGGGCGTCATAGCCTTCGGGCACCGTCACCCAGGGCACTTGGGCCGATTTGAGCACCTCCACCGCCTCGGGCGGGCCGCTGCCTTCGATTGCGATAATCAGGTCGGGTTCGATAGAAAGCACGCCCTCCGGCGACAGGGCGCGCACATAGCCCACATCGGGCAGCGTCAGCGCCGCTTCGGGAAAGCTCGATGTGGTGTCACGCCCGATCAAACGCTCCTGCTCGCCCAGCGCAAAGACGATCTCGGTGACCGAGCCGCCAAGTGTCAGCACGCGCTCGCCCGCATCGACGCGAAAAGGGCCCAGCAGCAGCAAAGCCGTGACCCAGAGCGGCACAAGCCGCCGGCCGATTCTGCGCAAAGCGGCCGAGACCCCAACGGGAACGACATTTGTAGGCCGGACCGCGTTGTCCGCAAAGCGTGCCTGCACAGCGCAAGACGTCCGATGATGTTCCGACATGATTCACGCCCGCCTGTTGGATCGATGAGGGATGCTGGCAATGCCCGAGGGCGGCTTGCGTAGCCGGGTCGCCTTCCAACCCCGCGGCCTTGACCTAGTCGCGGAGCCTGCACCTGACAAGGCAAAACATTGCGATGTAAAATGTGGCGGGCGCGCAGGCCGCCAACCGGTCTGAACGAGGTCGTGACGGCAGAGCGGCGCGGCCATGACGCGGCTCTGCAGGTGAAGCGGTCGCCGGCGGCAAGGCGGCTTGGCCAACGGCCCGCACGCCATGCGCTTTACGAAACGCGATCGGCGACGCGGCAGGCGGGGGCTGGTGGGCTGGTGGGCTGGAATTCAGGCAAGAAAACGCGGCAGCAGGACCCTGACCCGCGCCCCGCCCGATGGCGCGTTGCCGATCTCGACCCGGCCATCATGCGCAGCAACCAGCGTGTTGACGACAGCCAAGCCAAGCCCGGCGCCGCCCGTTTTCCGTGCTCGCGACGTTTCCAACCGCGTAAAGGGCTCAAGCAAAATCTCCCGCCGGTCGTGCGGGATGCCCGGCCCGGCATCGTCGATCGCCACCGCAACATCGGCACGCCCCGGACGCAGAACGATCTCCGCCCGCTGCCCATATTCTAGGGCGTTCTCGACCAGATTGGCAAAGATCCGGCGCAGCGCGAGTCGGTCACCCAGCACCGTCGCATCGCCGGGATCGACATGCAGGCGCACCGGCGCACCGGATGCCAGGCGGTCGGAGACCTCGGCGGCCAGCAGCGCCGCCAGATCGACAAGTTCCTCGTCCAACGCGCGCACCCCGGCCCGGCTGGCCAGAAGCGCATCGTCGAGCAGCGCGATCATCTGCTCGATATCGCTAACAGCCCGTGCCCGCGTCTGGGCGTCCGCAATACCGTCGATACGAAGGCGAAGCCGGGTGGCAAAGGTGCGCAGATCATGCTGGATGCCGCCGACCAGCGCCATGCGGGCGCGCAAGAGCGTGGCAATGCGGCCCTGCAGACGCTCGAAAGCGGCAATAAGCGAGCGCAGTTCGGGCGAGCGGGCCCGCAGCGGCGCCAGCGCAACCATCTCGCCCGATGGCTCGATCCTGTCGACCATGGCGGCAAGCCGCGACAGGGGCCGAAACTCGCGATGCAGCATGATCAGCGTGACCAGCGCAATCAGGATGCCGACAAGCCCGGCTGCGAGCCCGGCCGGCACACCGAAAGGGGCCACGAAAACGGGGCTGGTGCTGGTCACGATCAAAATCTCGCCCGATGCAAGCCCAAGACGAAACTCGACCGCGTTCAGCACGCTGATAAAGCGGTTGCGCGTCAGCGGCACAACCGCAAGCGCCCGGTGCGAAAGGGCTTGGCGATACCCGGCCAAGACACGCTCATCCGCCGGGCGCAGCTGGGGCCAGGGCGCGGGCGCGAAGGGTCCCGGCGCAACCTCAAGCGTAAGAAAAGGCGCGACGAGCACTGCGGCCACGGCCGCCCGTTCTTGCGCCGGCATGCGCTCAATTAGATCGGCCATCGCTTCCAGCCGCGCCGGCGAGGGAAGCAAGCGCGGACCGATCGTGAAAAACCCACCGGCAATAACCGCAAGCCAGCCCGCGATAAAGGCGATGATGACGATCAGCCCGACCCGTCGCGACAGGCTAAGCCGCGCGATCACGCCAGCGTCTCGACGGTTGCGGTAAAGAGATAGCCATTGTTACGCACGGTTCGGATCAGCTCGACCGAGGGGTTGGCGGATTTGAGCTTGCGACGCAAGCGCGAGACCAGCATATCGGCGCTGCGATCGAAGGGCTCGGCGCCGCGCCCGCGAAGCCGGTCGAGGATCTGGTCGCGCGACAACACCCGGCGTGGCCGCTCCACAAAACAGGCCAACAGGTCGAACTCGCCGGTTGTCAGCGCCGGCATCTGGCCGGTTTTGCAGGTGATCTGCCGTGCATCGAGATCGACAATGAAGGCGTCAAAAACATAGCGCCGCGCCGGTGGCCAGGCCGGCCGCTCGGCCACGCGCCGCAGGACGGCCCTGATCCGCGCCAAAAGCTCCCGCGGGGCGAAGGGTTTTGCAAGATAATCGTCTGCCCCCAACTCCAGCCCAACAACCCGGTCGATCTCATCGCTTTTTGCGGTGAGCATCAGAATCGCCGGGCCGCCGGGAGCCCGAAGGCGCCGGCAGATCGAAAGCCCATCCTCGCCCGGCAGCATCAGATCGAGCACGATCAAGTCAGGTTGCGTCCGGGCTAGGATCGCGTCCATCTGCGCCGCGTCGGCCGCATCGCGCACCCCAAAACCTTCCCGGGACAGAAAAGCGGCCAAGAGCCGTCGGATCTCGCTGTCGTCATCGACGATCATGATCTGGGGTTTGCCGTCGCGCATGGGCGCACAATCGGCCAAGCCCGCTGGCCAGGCAAGTGCACACATCCCACGTTTACACCCTGTTACAGAGTGTTCTGGGGCATCGTTGGGCTTTTCTCCGACGCGGTGCGTTTGCGCAGCGCAAGGAGCAGGACCGCCGGACGGGTCGGGCTGCGCGGCGAGGCGGCCATGAACCGGGCTTTGGGCAGAGCGACGCCAAAACCGCTCTTCAAATCACGCCATCACCGATCGCTAAAGGCGGCTGCCGACCGCCTCTCAGACGACCCAGGCTTGGCGATCCTCAAGCCTCGCCCGCCGCAACCATGGCGCGGGCGCGCTTTGCCAGGGCCACCAGCCGAGGGCGCAAAGCTTCGGGCCCGTTCAGCGGCGGGTCGAACCAGAGGCGCGCGACCCGGTCGCCACAGATCAGATCCATACCCCCGGCATCGAGCGTGGCCAGGCGCCAATCGCCCGCCGGCGCGCCGAGCAACACCTCGGCATAGAGCTTGATCGCATCGCGGTGATCGTCATTCATATGCGCGACCGCCCCGGCCTCCATCGCCGCGATACCGGGCTCGGCTGCCGCTAAAAGCTGCTCGGCGCTCAAATCATAGGCCTTGGCAAAACCGCCATTCAGCGCCGCAGCCGTGGGCTGCAAGCGCCAGAACGCGAAATCGGCGAAATCCGCATACAGGGCGGCTTTGGGATGGCGCGACAGGAAGCGCCATCTTGCAGCCGCACGGGGCTCGGCCGTAAGCCGTTCGGCCATGGCCGAGACCGAGACCCGCGGATGCGCCAGCGGATCGCCCTTGCCCGGCGCACCCAAAAGCAGCGAACAGCGCGGATCCGCCTCAAGCGCGCCGAAATGCGCGGATAGCTGCGAGATCAGGATCAGCAGCGCACCGGTCGGATCGGTTGCAATCGACACCCGGCTGACCAGCGGGCCGCCTGCCCTAGGGTCCAGGACCGCCAGCGCCGCATGGCGCTCGGTGCGCAGGAAGTTGCGCGCCTGGCGGATCACCTCATCGGTGACCGGCTGCCGCGTATCTTGCTGCGCGCCCTGCCCCGCTTGACCCGTTCGCGCTTGACCCGTTCGCATGCTGTCCGGTCGCATGTTTGCGGGTCGTACGGTTTTCGGGCTTGGCTCGCTTGAGGTCATCGCACAAACATAGCGGAAGCGGCGTGCCTGTCCTTGCGCAAAGCGTCGCAAGACGCATCGAAGCGACGCGCTGTTTCACTGTTGCGCCGCGCAGGCGCCTCCCGCGCGCCCGGCGCATAAGCGCAATCCGCAGCGGCGGCGGGTCAGAGCCAGCGCACCAACCACCGCTCAGCGCGGCTGGGCCCTTGACCTCTTGCCCGCCCGATGTCCCTCTGATGTCCCTCTAAGGCTGCCCAAGCCATTTGCGAGAGCCCCATGCCGCGTCTCTTGAGCCTTCTGCTTCTGGCTGTCGACGCCTGCACGCCGCAACCGATCCCAGCGGTCGCCCTCGATCCTGCGGACGCGGCCTATGCCTTAGGTACCGGTCCCAACCGGATCGACGGGCGGATCGAGCTGCGCAACCCCGAGAGGCAGCGCTATTCATGCTTTCGCCAAAGGGTGGTTTTGGTGCCGGCAATTGGCATTCGTGCGGCCTATGCCGCTTCGAGCGACCGCCTGTCCGATCGGCAGGCCTTGGCCATGCGCCTGAAACCGGGCACCGCGCCCGATGCGCGCGGCCCCTATCGCCACGCGACGCGATGCGATATCGGGGACCGCTTCAACGTCATCGGCATTCCCGGTGGCGCCGACCAGAGCGAGGCGATGATGCTAACGGGCGATGGTCGGAGCGACGATGTGTTGGTGCCGGTTACGGTCTTGGGCGGGGGCGTGACGGATCTGGTGATCTCGCCGCCGTTGCAGAACTGACCCGCAGGACCAGGCTGTATGCGTTCGCTTCGTGAAGAAACCCGACCCGAACCCGACCCAAAGATGGCCGCGGCCGAGTTTGCGCGCTGGTACTGGTCCGTCGCGCAGTTGCACCAGTTCTGCGAGGTGCTGCGCATCGCCGCAACCGGCACCAAGGCACAGCTGCGAGAGCGGGTGGCCGAGGCGCTGGCGGGCGAAAGACCGCAACCGCCCGAACGATCGGTCCGCAAACCGGCCGCAATGCCGCCATTCGACTGGCGCCGAGCGCCCCTCTTCCCAGACACGGTCATTACCGAGACGGTCAGCTTCGGGCCCAATCTGCGCGGGTTCTTCAAAACGCAGATCGGGCGGAAATTCGTCTGTCATGCGGATTTTATGGACTGGATGCGACAGAATGCCGGCCAGACCCTGCAAGATGCCGTCGATGCCTGGTGGCTCCTTGAAGCGCGCAAAGCCGACCCGGCCTTTCGGCGCGAGATCGCCGAGTGCAACAACTACCTGCAATATCTCCGCGCGATCCGCGACGCACATCCCGAGCTGACGCTGGACGATGCCAAGCGATGCTGGGACGAAAAGAAACTGCGCCCGGCCCAAGGGGGCTATGTGACCTACGCCGCAGAGGATCTTCGGTTTCTAGGCCGCTGATGGGCTGCGGGGGCCTTGCGCGGCGGCTCGGTCGGGCACGGGCTTGCCGCCCCGAAAAAGGATGACTAATTTGGTCGGGAAGACGCTTCGGAGATGGCTTATGGCACAACGCCCCACACCCAGGCTACTTTCGGTCGCAAAAGCTTGGCACCTGACCCCCAATATGATCCGAGCGACCTTTTCGGGCTCTGAGCTTGAGGGATTTCCGGTGGGGCGCGAGGGGGCCAATTGCAAGCTGATCCTGCCCGAACCGGGCGAAAGCCGCGCCAGCTTTGCCGACCGGCTTGCGAATGGACGCGCTACGCTTCGCCGCACCTATACGGTGCGCTACTTCCGACCCGACACGCTCGAGCTCGACATCGATTTCGTCGATCACGGCGATGGCGGCCCGGCCTCGGCCTGGGCCCGCACGGCCGGACCCGGTTCGTTTCTGGGTTTTTCCGGACCTGGCCCGGTGAAGCTGGCGCGCTTTCACGCCGATCATTACCTGCTGGCCGCCGATATGTCGGCCCTGCCCGTCGTCGGTGCGACGCTGGAAGCCATGCCGCGCGACGCAAGAGGCCTGGCCTTGCTGGAGGTCACCAGCGAGGCAGACATTCAGCAGATCGACGCGCCGCGCGGTGTCGAGATGCGCTGGATGATCCACCCCGAGCCGCACCGCGCCTCGGACGCGCAGCTCGATGCGCTCCGACAACTCGACTGGCCAACAGGCCGCATCCAGACCTGCATTGCGGGCGAACACAGCACAATCCGCGCGATGCGGACCTACTTGCTGGGCGAAAGGCGCCTGCCACGCGAGGATGCCTACATTTCGGGCTACTGGAAGATCGGTCTGGTCGAGGACGAGCATCAGCAGCTCAAGCGCAAGGAGCCGGCCTGAGGCTCGCGCGGCCGACAGGCCGGCTGGCCTTCAGGCGCAACAGGCCGTCGCCCCTGTTTCTAGCTGGCAGCGCGCACCGCAGCCCGGACCCGAGGCCGGCTTGCATTGTGCTCTGTTGTCCGCCAGTTCGATGACGATGGACGACCCGGCAACCAGGGGCCGCTGCGGGCGGTAGATCCGCATGCCGGCATTGCCATGGGCGAATTCCACCTGCAGCTCCGCCGCACCGACACCGTCGAGCCTGGCGATGCTCTGGCTCAGGATGCCGGAGAGTTTACGCGCGCTCATCGCAGGATCGACGATCGCCTGAGCATGCCAATCCCCGTCAAGAAGCTGCAGCGACGCTTGCGACCATTCCGACAGGCGCGCGGCACAATCGATGCTGGTCACCCGCGCATGCTTGAGTTCGGTGACATGGTAGCCTTGCGCGATTTCGCCGGCCTCGGTTCTAAACACCACCGGCAAGTCCGGTGGCAGGATCTTCAGATCATCCAGAAGCGATTGCGGGGTCATCGGCACCTCTTTCATTTTAAGTCTGCTTGAAATATCTCTCGCATATCCGAGAAGTCATTTCAAGGAGTTTTGAAACATGAACGACGCCGCGGCGCTTGGGATCTTTGCATGTCTGTCGAACCCGACCCGGCTGCAAATCCTCAAAACACTGGTCGCGGCCGGTCCGGACGGCCTGATTGCCGGGACAATCGCACAAAAAATTGCTGCGAGCCCATCGCGCGCATCCTTCCATCTTAGCCGAATGGCCGAAGCGGGGCTGCTGACCGCACATCGGCAGGCGCGCGAGATCACCTATGCGGTGGATTTTTCGGCCATGGGAGCGTTGATGCGCTTTCTTCTGCAAGATTGCTGCGCCGACAACCCGGTCGTGCGCGCTTGCTGCGTTGATGCGAAAGCCTGCTGAGGCCGACCCTGCGCCTCACAGGGCCAGATTTCGCTTGCTCCGCAGGGGACGCTGGGCAACGCTTGCGGCGCGGGGGTCGCCCGGCCCAGCGCAAGCGAAACCCAGAAAGCGCCAGCCCCATGTCCGAAACCGAACGCAAGACAGACCCGATCCTGAACATTACGGATCTCTCAATTGCCCTGCCGATCGGGGCCGACCGCAAATACGCCGTCGAGAACGTCAATATCAGCGTCAACAGGGGCGAGATCCTGTGCGTTGTCGGAGAAAGCGGCTCCGGCAAATCGGTGATGACCAGCGCGATCATGCATGACGTACCGCCGCCGCTGAAGATCGCCTCGGGCAAGGTGATGTTCGACGGGCGCAACGTGCTGGAATTCTCGAAATCCGAACTGAATGCGCTGCGCGGCGGGCGGATCTCTATGATCTATCAGGAGCCGATGGCGGCCCTGAACCCGGCGATCCGGATCGGCACCCAGGTCGAAGAGGTCTTCAAGCTCCACCGACCCGAGATCAGCGCCGCGGAACGCCGAAAAGAAACGCTGCAGCTTTTCGAGCAGATGAAACTGCCGACGCCCGAGCGGATCTATCGCAGCTATCCGCACCAGGTCTCCGGCGGGCAATCGCAACGCGTGGTTATTGCCATGGCGCTGGCTTGCAAGCCCGACCTCTTGATCGCCGACGAGCCGACCACCGCGCTGGATGTGACCACGCAAAAAGAAATCCTGTCGCTGATGCGCGAGTTGCGCGATGTCTACGACAATGCAACGATCTTTATCACCCATGATTTCGGTGTCGTGGCCGAGCTTGCCGACCGTGTGGCGGTCATGTGCTGGGGCAAGGTTATCGAGGAAGGGCCCACAGCCGAGGTCCTGCTCAAACCCAAGATGGACTATACGCGCCTTCTGGTCGATGCGATGCCGCTTTTGGAGACGACGCGACGCCCCGATGCGACGCGCAACGACCCGCCGGCCGTGGAGGTGAAATCGGTCCACAAGATCTATGGGAAGGCCGACACTCAGGTGCATGCGCTCAACGATGCAAGCTTTGCCCTGCGCCGCGGCGAAACCTTGGGCGTTGTGGGCGAAAGCGGCTCCGGCAAGTCGACACTGGCCAAGGCGCTAATCCGGCTGGTCGAGCCAAGCAAGGGCGCGGTCATCATCAACGAACAGGATTTCCTGTCCATGCAAGGCGGCGATCTGCAAAATGCGCGCCAGAAGATCCAGATGATCTTCCAAGATCCGTATGGTTCGTTAAACCCAACCCAGTCGGTTGGCGAGATCGTGACCCGCGGTCCAATCCTGCAAGGGCTCGATTCGAGCAAGGCCCGCGAACGCGCCAAGGAACTGCTGGGCAAGGTCGGGCTCGGGCCCGAGGCGATGAACAGGCGCCCGCGCAATTTTTCGGGCGGCCAGCGCCAGCGCATCGGGATTGCCCGGGCGCTCTCAATGGGTCCCGATGTAGTGATTGCGGACGAGTCGGTTTCGGCACTCGATCTCTCGATCCAAAAGCAAGTCCTTCGGCTGATGAACGATCTGCAGGCCCAATACCAGATGGCGATTATCTTCATTACGCATGATCTGCGCGTTGCGGCGCAGATCTCGGACTACATCACCGTGATGGAGCGGGGCGTTATGGTCGAGTTCGGCTCGGCCGAAGACGTTTTTAACGCACCGAAACACCCCTACACCAAGCGGCTTCTCGATGCGGCACCGGGGAAGGACTGGCACCCGCCTCGCCTGACTGCAGAGGAGGCCGAGCGGATCGCGGCAAGTGTCGAGCGGGGCTAAGCCGCGCCCAATAGGCCTGCGCGCACGGCCAGAAGAAGCCGACCGCGAAAACCCCTTGCCCAGCCGCGGCCTTCAGCGTCGCGGCCAACCCGGGATGCGTGCGATACGACGCCCGCCCGGCAAAGAGCACACAGCTTTTGATGCAACGAATTTCGCGGTCGGTCACCCTCGAGCGACCGGGCAGTTCTACGCAAGGTGCAAGCTTCCTTCCCCAACCCGACCGCTTTGGGGAACGGGACCGGCCGGGCGGAACGGGGTGATGGCAGAGGGTCTAAACTTCCTTGCGCCGCAGACCCGTCGGCATTCCGCGATGCGCAAAAAAAAGCAACCCGCGATCCGGATCGCTGCCCGTCCCAAATACGCAAAGAGATCGTCGCTTGCCGGTCTCTGCCGCGGCGCGCGGCAAACCCGCCCAGCCGGGTTGCGCGACGCGGATCGACAACTAATATGCGCAACACCGATGGTTGTGGATGCAGCTACCAACAGCCGCGCAAGGCTTCCGCTGAACACGGCCGAGGCGAGGTCGAAACGACGAACTGGCAGGGGGCAAAATGCCGGGTCAGCATCCCGTTTGGGGATTTACGAACTGCCTCTACAGCCTTGTACAGGAACGGGTCTTTGCACCAGCAGTTCTGTGCCAGTCTTTGCCTTCGCATCCGGCTTGTCGCCGGGCAAACGACGCCGCGGCTGGTCCCTTCGGTCTCGGTCGCCGGCGACCTTCGGCGTGGCACCGCTGCGCAGCCCTTGCCGGGTTTCTGGCGGGTTTTGCCGCGCTCTCGCCGGTGCAGGCCGGCGATATCCAGATTGTGATCGACCGTGGCTCGGATTCGGTCGAGGTCTACATGGCGATGAATGCCGCCACGATGAGCGATGCCTTCGGATTGCCGCCGGATCTTCTGGCCGATGAGCGGGGATTGGTCGATATCGAGCCGCTGCGTCAGGGCACTTGGGATATCGGCGATGCGCTGCTTCGCAATGTCGAGACCCGCTTGGGTGACGACCCGACACGCTTTGAGGCAATGTCCTTGATGGTGCATCCCGCCGAGCGGCCCTTGCCGCTCGACACCCCTATCGACGGGATGATTGCGATCGCCGTCTGCACCGTACCGACGCCGGAAACGCCGCCATCGTTGGACGATCTTCGCGCCTATGTCGGCTTTATCGCCTATCCGGTCGACCCCGATCAAGTCGTCTCGTTCACGCTACCGGCGGCGGGGCGCGCCATGCTCGATGTGACGGTGCGCGACTATCACAAGGGGCGTCTCCTTGCCGCCTCGCAGCACAAGATCGCCGATGGCGGTACGCTCACGATCGTGACCGCCGGTGCACCTTCGCCGTGGTTGGGTTTCGCGCTGGTTGCCGGTTTGGGTCTGTCAGGGCTGGGGGCGACGCTTGCCCTTGTGCGGCATCGCCGGCGCAGCGCGCTTCGGGGGCCCAATATCGATGCGTAGGCCGCGCTGCCTTCCAAGCCTGACGCACCGCCGGCCATCATGCCGCGGTACTGCGGTGTCACTCAATCTTGACAGCAAGACGAAACATCCGCATCACCGCAACGGAGCTAGAACTGGTTTCAAAACGTCGAGGAAATCGCCATGACACTGAAGCTCACCCGCCGGTCCGTCCTGACCACCGCCGCCGCCGTCGGCCTAACGACGGTCGCATCGCCCTGGATTGCGCGCGCGGCAAACACATTTGACGTGCAGATGCTCAACAAGCATCCGGAGAACAAGCGCCTTCGGCAGGTCTTCTTTCCCCGCCTCCAGGTTGTCGAGCCGGGTGACAGCGTGCGCTTCCTCGTTGTGGACAAGGGCCACAACACCGTTTCAACGGACGGCATGCTGCCCGAAGGCAGCGCGGAGTGGAAAGGCAAGGTCAATGAGGAGGTCACCGTGACCTTCGACCAGCCCGGTCTCTACGGCTATCACTGCACGCCGCATCTGGCGTCGGGCATGGTCGGCCTCGTCGCGGTGAAAGGCGACGGCATGATGGCCAATCTGGAAGCGGCGCAATCGGTACGCCAGCGCGGTAAGGCCAAGAAAATTTGGGAAGATATCTGGGCTGAGCTTGGCGAGATGGATCTGGCGACGAGCTGACCCCAACCGGGCGCGCAGCCTTAAGAGACGCTCTGCGAAATCGGGCGGTGCAATGAGGGGCTCGGGGGCGACGCCGCGGCCCTTCTTCATTCCGGCGTTCGGTTTTGGCAATAGCGCGACAGCGCCGCATCGCATCCCGCTGTCCAAAGCAGCGACAGCCATCCCGAAAAAGCCGCCGCAAAGCCCGTATTGGCGCCCAACCCAGCGTAAATCGGCTGGTCGAGCCATGCGGCGGGCCGATCGCGCGCCACCGTCGCGGCCGCGCTGAGGGCCGGCCATTCCGGGTCGTTCGGCGCGATTGCACCACCATCCTCGCGCAGCCCCGCACACATCCGCGCCCAAAGCGCCTCGACCAGCGCCAGACCCTCGACGCTCTGCCCGGCCGCCAGACGCTCACGCAGCACCGGCAACACGAAACCGGCATGGCGCGAGGCACCGTCGAAGGCGACCCGCCGCGTGGTATCGCCGATCTTTGCATTGGCAAAGCGCCGTTCGATCAGGTCGACATAGGCGGCGGGCGTCATACCGGGCACCGCCGGTACGGTCGGGGCGATCTCCTCAGCTTGAACCTTGCGAAAAAACCGCGCCAATGTCGGGTGCCGGATACAATCGGCAATGGTCGGCAGGCCCAAAAGCTCGCCAGCATTGGCCAGCACCTGGTGGCCCGCATTCAAAATGCGGATCTTCATCGCCTCATAGGCGTGGACATCGGTTGCAAATGTCGCACCAACGCGGTCCCAATCCGGCCGCCCGGCGCAAAAGGCATCCTCGATCACCCATTGGCGGTAATTTTCATGCGCCACCGGCACCGCATCGTCGATGCCCAAACCCCGCACGGCGGCAAGCGTCTGAGGGCCGGTTGCCGGCACGATGCAGTCGACCATCGAGTTGGGAAAGCTGCATTCCGCCGCGATCCAGGCTGCCAGATCGGGATCGGAGCGCCGAGCCAGAGATACCAGCGTCTGGCGCAGCACCGCGCCATTGCCCTGAAGATTGTCGCAAGACATTGCCGTGAAGGGGCCGGCCCCGTTGGCCCGCCTGCGTTTCAGCGCGGCGATCATGGCGCCGAAAGCGCTGCGCGGCCGGTCCGGATGGGCCGCATCATGGCGCATGTCGGGATGCGCGGCATCGAGGGCCTGCGTTGCGGGATCGCGGTAATAGCCACCCTCGGTCACCGTCAAAGCGACGATGCGGATCTCGGGGGCCGCCATCTGCGCGATCAGCGGGGCATTATCCGATGAGACCGGCACGAAACCGCGCATGGCGCCGACCACCTCGGCGCGCATCTGCGCGGGGTCCAGCTCGATCAGCGTGCTCAGCCAGTCCTGGCCGGCCAGCTTCGCGCGCATCTGGGCATCGGCCGGGCGCACACCCGCCCCGATGATCGCCCAATCCAGCGCCTGCCCCTGTTGCATCAGCCGATGCAGGTACCAGGCCTGATGCGCGCGGTGAAAATTGCCCACCCCGATATGCAGGATACCCGGGCGAAGCGCGGCACGGTCATAGCTAGGGCGCTGCACCGTCGCGGGCAGATCGGCCAGCGTCGCATCGGAGAGCCGGATCATCTCAGCTCATCCACTGACCGCCATCGACGTTATAGGTCTGGGCGACGATGTAGTCGGCCTCGGGCGAGGCGAGGAACACCGCCATGCCGGTCAAATCCTCGGCCTGACCCATCCGGCCAAAGGGCACGCCGGCACCGACCTCGCGCTTTTTCTGCCCCGGCGCCTTGCCCTCATAGCGCGCAAAGAAGGCGTCAACCCCGTCCCAATGCTCGCCATCGACCACGCCCGGGGCGATCGCATTGACATTGATGCCATGCTTGATGAGGTCGAGCCCCGCCGACTGGGTCAGGCTGATCACCGCCGCCTTGCTGGCGCAGTAGACTGCAACCAGCGCCTCGCCCCGCCGCCCGGCCTGGCTGGCCATATTGATGATCTTGCCGCCACCGCCGCGGGCGATCATATGCTTGGCCACGGCCTGCAGCGTGAAAAGGGTGCCGGCGATGTTGACCGCAAAGATCCGGTCGACATCCGCACGCGCGATCTCCACGATCGGGGCGGCGGTAAAGAGGGCGGCGTTGTTGACCAGGATATCGATGCGCCCGAAGACATGCAGCGTAGCCGCCACCGCGGCCTCGATGCTCTCTTGCCGAGCGACATCCATCTCGACGGCATAGGCCGCCGCGCCGAGGGTCTGGGCCGCCGCGCGTGCGCGGGCAAAATCGATATCGGCCAGCGCGACCCGTGCGCCTTCCAGAATATAGGCGCGCGCAAAGGCAAGCCCGATGCCGCGGGCCGCCCCGGTGATGAGCGCGGTCTTGCCCTCCAGCCGCATCATGTGAGGCGCAGCCCCGCCTTGTCGAAGCGATGGATGCGTTGCGGATCGGGGCTGAGGAAAATGCGGTCGCCGTGATGCATGGCCACCTCGCCCCCCGCGCGGACCGTGAGCGGCTCGGCGATCCCATCAACCTGGACATGAAAAAACGTGTCCGAGCCGAGATGTTCCGAAACGCCGACCCGGCCCTGCCATAGCCCGTCGCCGGTCGAAACGGCGATATGTTCGGGGCGCACGCCGATGGTTTGGGCATCATGTTTGGCCGCCTCGGCCCCGCTTAGAAGGTTCATCCGCGGCGAGCCGATAAAGCCCGCCACAAAGGTGTTGCGCGGGGCACGGTAGAGCTCCAGCGGCGAGCCCACCTGCTCGATATGACCCGCCCGCAGCACCACGATCTTGTCGGCCATGGTCATCGCCTCGACCTGATCATGGGTGACATAGATCATCGTGGTCTTCAGGCGCGCATGCAGCTCGGAGATCTCCAGCCGCATCCCCACCCGCAACGCGGCATCGAGATTGGACAGCGGCTCGTCGAACAAAAACGCCGCCGGTTCGCGCACAATGGCCCGGCCAATGGCCACGCGCTGGCGCTGCCCGCCCGACAACTGCCCCGGCCGCCGGTCAAGATAATCGGTCAGGTTCAGAACCGCCGCCGCCTGCTCTACCCGCTTGTCGCGCTCGGCCCGGCCCACACCCGCCATGCGCAGCGGAAAGGCGATGTTGCGCCGCACGCTCATATGCGGGTAGAGCGCATAGGATTGAAACACCATCGCCAGGCCCCGCTTGGCCGGCGGCGTGGCGGTGGCGTCGTGCCCGTCGATCTCGATGCGCCCGTCGCTCACATCCTCAAGCCCGGCGATCAGCCGCAGCAGCGTCGATTTCCCGCAACCCGAAGGGCCGACGAAAACAACAAAGGCGCCGTCCTCGATCTCCAGATCCAGCGGCGGGATAACGGTGACCTCGCCAAAGCGCTTGGTCACCTGGTTGAGCGCGATATGCCCCATAAGCCCCCCTATTTCACCGCACCAAAGGTCAGGCCGCGGACCAGCTGTTTCTGGCTGAACCAGCCCAAGATCAGGATCGGCGCAATGGCCATGGTCGAGGCCGCCGAGAGCTTGGCGTAAAAAAGCCCCTCGGGGCTGGAATAGCTGGCGATAAAGCCGGTCAGCGTCTGGGCACCCGCCGCGGTGAGGTTGAGCGTCCAGAACGCCTCGTTCCAGGCTAGGATGACGTTGAGCAGAAGCGTCGAGGCGATCCCCGGCACCGCCATTGGGGTCAGCACATAGAGGATCTCGGCCCGCAAAGCGGCCCCATCCATCCGCGCGGCTTCCAGGATCTCGCCCGGGATCTCGCGAAAATAGGTATAGAGCATCCAGATGATGATCGGCAGGTTGATCAGGGTCAGCACGATCACCAGACCGATGCGGGTGTCGAGAAGCCCCAGCTCGATGAACAGCAGATAGATCGGGTAGAGCACACCAACGGCTGGCAGCATCTTGGTCGACAGCATCCAAAGCAGGATGTCTTTGGTGCGCCGGCCCGGCACGAAGGCCATCGACCAGGCCGCGGGGATCGCAATCAGAATGCCCAGAAGCGTCGAGCCGCCGGCCACAATGATCGAGTTCCAGAGCACCCGGCTGTAATTCGACCGCTCCTGCACCACGGCGTAGTTTTCGAACGTCCAGTCGAAGCTGAAAAAGAGCGGCGGATCGTTGATCGCCTGCGCCTCGGTCTTAAAGCTGGTCAGGATCGTCCAGAAGATCGGAAAGAAGATCAGCAAACCGATCGCCCAGGCCAGGATGGTGGTCAGGGCTTTGGTGCGGGGGGTGACAGCGCGGGCCATGGTTAGCGGTCCAAATTCTTGCCAACGATGCGCATCAAAAAGATCGCAACGATATTGGCCAGGATGATCGCATAGACCCCGCCGGCCGAGCCCAGCCCGATATTCTGACTCTCCAACACGCGCTGGAAGATCAGATAGGTCAGCGTCCGGGTCCCGAAGGCGCCGCCCGTGGTCACGAAGATCTCCGCAAAGATGGCCAGCAGGAAGATCGTCTGGATCAGCACCACCACGGTGATGGCCCGTGCCAGATGCGGCAGGATGATATAGCCAAAGCGCGAGAGCGGGGGGGCGCCGTCCATCTCGGCCGCCTCCAACTGCTCGCTGTCGAGCGATTGCATGGCGGTGAGCAAGATCAGCGTGGCAAAGGGCAGCCATTGCCAGCTCACGATCAGCACGATGGAAAAAAGCGAGGCATCGGAGAGCCAGACGATCGGCTCGGCCCCAAAGAATTTCCACAGATGCGCCAACAGCCCGTTCACCGGATCCATGAACATGTTCTTCCAGACCAGGGCCGACACAGTGGGCATCACAAAGAAGGGCGCGATGACCAGGATGCGCACGATCCCCTGCCCCCAAATCGGCTGGTTGAGCAGAAGGGCCAGCAGCACGCCCAGCACGACCGTGATCAGCAGCACCCCACCCACGACAATCAGCGTGGCCTGAATGCTGGGCCAGAAGGCGCTGGAAGTGACGAAGCGGACATAGTTCTCAAGGCCGACCCAGCCCAGATCGCCGCCGCGCAGGGGCAGATAGCGCTTGAAGGAGAAGTAGAGCGTCATGCTCAGCGGCACCAGCATCCAGCCCAACAGCAGGATGACGGCCGGTGCCATCATCAGCCGAGCCGTGGCGCGGGCATGTTGAGTAGCCATAGCCTCTCTCCTCAAAAGCGGGAGCGTGGCATGAAAGGGAAAAGATCCGGAGGGCGCGCGCCCTCCGGCTCGGGAGGATCCGCGATCAGTAGCCTGCGGCTTCCATAGCGTCCGTGGTCAAGGCCTGCGCTTTGGCCAGCGCCTCTTCCACGCTCTGCTGCCCGGCATAGACGGCCGAGAACTCCTGGCTGACCTCGGTGGCAATGCCGGCAAACTCCGGGATCGCGACGAACTGGATGCCGACATAGGGCACCGGATCGACCGTCGGGCTGGTCGGGTCGGCCGCCAAAATGCTCGCCAGCGTCATCTTCGCGAAGGGAATGTCCTTGTAGTTCGCGTTTTCATAAAGCGAGACCCGCGCGCCCGGAGGAACATTGGCCCAGCCCTCCTTGGATGCGACCAGCTCGATGTAGCTGTTTGAGGTCGCCCACTCGATGAATTCCTTGGCCGCGGCCTCTTTCTTGGTGCCCGCAGGGATCGCCAGCGCCCAGGCCCAAAGCCAGTTCGAGCGTTTGGTGACGCCCTCGCTATTGGGGGCGAGCGCAAAGCCCACCTTGTCGGCCACGGTGGAATCGTCGGGGTTGGTCACAAAGGAGGCCGCGACCGTCGCGTCGATCCACATGCCGCATTTGCCCTGTTGGAACAGCGACAGGTTCTCGTTGAACCCGTTGGTTGCGTATCCCGGAGGACCGGATTCAGTCATCATGCCAACGAAGAAGTTCAGCGCTTCGGCCCATTCCGGTTGATCGAACTGGGCCTTCCAATCCTCATCGAACCAACGTGCGCCGAACGAGTTGGCGGTCACAGTGATGAAGGCACCGCCCTCGCCCCAGCCAGCCTTGCCGCGCAGGCAAATGCCGTTAATCTCGTTGTCCCGATCGGTCATCGCCGCGGCGGCCTGGCGAATGAACTGCCATGTCGGCGCCTCGGGCATATCCAGCCCAGCTTTCTCCATCAGATCGGTGCGATACATGATCATCGAGGACTCGCCATAGAACGGCGCAGCGAAAAGCGTGCCGTCATAGCTCAGCCCCGCCCGCATCGCCGGCAGCAAATCATCGACATCATACTCCGCACTGAGATCGTCCAGCGGCACCAGCCAGCCATTTGCACCCCAGATCGGCGTCTCATACATCCCGATGGTCATGATATCGAACTGACCGCCCTTTGTGGTGATGTCGGTGGTCACCCGCTGACGCAGAACGTTTTCTTCCAGCGTCACCCACTCGACCTCATGACCCGTTTTCGCGGTGAAATCCGCTGTCAGACCCTGCATGCGGATCATGTCGCCGTTATTCACGGTCGCGATCGTGAGCGTCTCGGCCGATGCGCCACTGCTCAGAAGCAAGGCAAGCGCGGTCGCCGCGCCAAGCGGTTTGGCAAACATTCGAATCCTCCCAGTTTGGTTTTCGCGTTTCTTGAACGCTAGCCGGGTGCGCGACTGGCTGTCAACTGGAAATTTTACGCGTGTAAAGTTTTTACCGCATATGCGGCTTAGGCCGAGGCGCGTTCGACCAGCCGGCCGGCAAAAAGCGTCGTGGCGCGCACAGCGCCGCTCGCACCGCTTTCGATGCGGGCAAAAAGGGTCTCGACGCTGCGCTCGGCGATCGAGGCGTAATCCTGTGCGACCGTGGTCAGGGACGGGCAGGTAAACCGCGCGAAGGGATGGTCGTCATGCCCCGCGATCCGCAACGGGCAGCTATCGGCCCGACCCACCGGCAGTCCGTGTTCGAAGGCCGCGGCCAAAAGCCCGATGGCCAGCCGGTCGTTGCTGCACAGAATGGTGCCCGCGGTGATGGAGCCATCCTGGAACAGTCGGAGCCCTTCGCGAAAGCCGATCTCTTCGAAATCCCAGCCGCTGCCGGGGACTTTGATGCAATGCGGGGTATGGCCCAGCGCGGCCATCACCCGCAGATAGGCCGCCCGTCGCCGATTGGCATTCGGGTTGGTCGGCGTCGCCATCTCGAAAAAGCGCGGCGGCGTGCCGCTGCGGCATAGATACTCCACGATCAGCGCGATGCTCTGATCGTTGTCCGAGCCGATAAAAGCCTCGCCCAGATCGGCGATATTGCTGTCAAAAAGCACCGTTGGCACATCGGCGCAGAACTTCTCGACCACGGCCCGGTCGGATGCCCGGCCGAGCGGTGCCAGCAGCACACCCGCAGGTTTGAGCGAGCGCAGCGTGTCCAGGATCTCGACCTCGAAGCTCGGCGCGCCATGGGCGCTAAAGAGGATCGGCGAGAACCCGGCATCAATGATCATGCGCTCGATGTTCCGGGCGATCTCGGCAAAAAACGGATCGGCCAGATAGGGCACGACGATGCCGACAGTCTTGGTCAGCCGCCGGTTCTGGTTCATCGCATAGATGTTGGGGCGGTATTCGTAGCGAGCGAGGGCGGCCTCGATCCTGGCACGGGTGGATTTGCGCACACTGTCGGGATCGTTAAAGTATTTCGACACGGTGGGGCGCGAGATACCGCTCAGCGCCGCAAACTCCTCCATATTCCTGATCTTCCGCTCGCCCATAGGCCGTGGCCAACCCTGTCGCTTGGTCTTGCCGCGATGGTGCCGTCAGACGGATACCGCGCGCAAGAGGGTGTCGCGTTCGATCGCGCCCGCCGGGCCGCTGAGTTTGCGCGTGCCCCGCTCCAAAACCAAGAAAGCGTCGCCCAGCTCGAAAGCGAAGTCGAAGAATTGTTCGACCAGCACGATCGCCATGGTCCCGCGCGCGCGCAAGCTGGCAATGACCTCGCCGATCTGCTGGATGATGTTGGGCTGGATGCCCTCGGTCGGCTCGTCTAGCAGCAGGAGCTTCGGCTCGGTCACCAGCGCGCGCGCGATGGCCAGTTGCTGCTGCTGCCCGCCCGAAAGATCGCCGCCACGGCGGTTCAGGAATTGTTTGAGGATGGGAAAGAGCTCGAAAATCTCATCGGGCACCCGGCGGCGGTCGCGCGACAGGCAGGCAAAGCCGGTCTCCAGATTCTCCTGCACGGTGAGGAAAGGAAAGATCTCGCGCCCCTGGGGCACATAGGCCACGCCTTTTTGCGCCATCGCATGGGCCGAGGCGCGGCCGATCTCGACCCCTTCGAAGACGATCCGCCCGCCGCTGCGTGGATGGGTGCCGGAGATCGCTTTGAGCAGGCTGGTCTTGCCGACCCCGTTCGTGCCCATCACACACATCACCTGGCCGCGCGCCGCGGTCAGATCGAGCCCGTGCAGGATCTGGCTGCCGCCGTAATGCAGGGTCAGCCCTTCAATCTGCAAAAGCTCATCGGCCAAGATACACCTCGATGACCTTTTCGTCGGACGTCACATGGTCGATGGAGCCCTCCGCCAGCACCGAGCCTTCATGCAGCACGGTGACCTTGCAGCCCAGCCGCCGCACAAACTCCATATCATGCTCGACAACCACGACGGCGCGGGTCTTGGCCGCCTCGACCAGCAGCGCGGTGGTATGCTCGCGCTCGGCCGGGGTCATACCGGCGGCCGGCTCATCGACCAAGAGGAGCCGCGGTTCCTGGGCCAGAAGCATCCCGATCTCCAGCCATTGCTTCTGGCCATGGCTGAGCTCGCCCGCCTTTCGGGTCTGGGCGGCGGCCAGCCCGATCTCCTCGGCCAGCTCGGCCACCCGGTCGCGATCCGCCCGGCTGGGGCGAAAGCGCAGCACCGAAAACGGCCCGCGCGGTTTTTTCAGCGCCAGCATGAGGTTCTCGGCCACGCTCTGATCCTCAAAGATCGTCGGGCGCTGGAACTTTCGCCCGATGCCCGCCTGGGCGATCCGGCTTTCCGAGAGCGCCAGAAGCGACACCGACTTCGCGCCCCAGATCACCCGGCCTTCATCGGGCCGGGTCTTGCCGGTGATGATATCCATAAAGGTGGTCTTGCCGGCGCCGTTGGGGCCGATCACGGCGCGCAGCTCGGCCGGTCCGATGGAAAAGGTGAGGTTGTTGATCGCCTTGAACCCATCGAAGGAGACCGAGACGCCCGACACCTCCAAGAGCGCGCTCATGTCTCGGCTTCCTTTTCGCGAAGCGAGCCGGCATCGGGACCGAGATCGGCGCCATGGCGCTGGGGCGTGCGCCGCTCGGCGATGATGTCGAAAAGCCCGCCGATGCCCTTGGGCGCAAAGAGCGTGACGAGGACGAAGGACAGGCCCAAAAGCACCGTCCACCAATCCACCCATTGGATGGTGGCAAAGCCCAAATTGACATCCGGCGCGCCGCCCCCGGTGAACCAGGTCGAGACGAGCGAGACGAAGGCCGCGCCGATCACCGCCCCGTAAAGCCGCCCGCGCCCGCCGATCGCCACCCAGACCGCCAGATAGATCGAGGCGATGGGCGCGATCTCGGCGGGGTTGATGATGCCCGCCTGGGGGTAATAGAGCGCCCCGGCGATGCCGGCGATCACCGCGGTCAGGGTGAAGATAGTGAGCTTATAGGCCTCCACCGGATAGCCCAGAAACCGCACCCGGCTTTCATCGTCGCGGATCGCCCGGATGACCGAGCCGAACTTGCCCGACACCACCCAGGCGCAGAGCACATAGCCCAGGCCCAGCGCCAGCGCCGAGGCCCAGAAAAACCACAGCGACACGATGGATTGCGGCACCTCGTCGAGCCCCGGCAGGTTCTGCAAGCCCGAAAGGCCATTATTGCCGCGCAGCCCGCTGTCGTTTTGGAAAAGGTAAAGCGACAGCGCCAGCGTCATCGCCTGGGTGAGGATGGAAAGATAGACCCCCGTCACCCGGCTGCGAAAGGCCAGCCAGCCGAAGACCAGCGCCAGCAGCCCCGGCACCAGCACCACGGCGGCAAGCTGTAACACCAGCGAATCGGCCACAGCCCAGATCGGCGGAAACTCCGAGGCGCCGACCACCCCGAAGATCTGGTTGGCGATGGCATCCGAGACCTCTTGCGCTGTGGGCGGCAGGGCGGCCGAGGCCAGGCTCTCGACCACGATGATCTCGGTGCGGGCATACATCAGCCACATGCCGATCGCGTAGCCGCCGATGCCGAAAAAGGCCATATGCCCCAGCGAGAGGATTCCGCAATAACCCCAGACCAGATCCATGGCGAGCGCGACCAGACAGAGGCACAGCGTCTTGCCCAGGGTCTTGACGAAGCTGGTCGAGACGAGCCCGATCCCGAAGGCCTCGGAGAGGAGCGTCACGCCGATGGTGAAGATCCCCAGAAGGGCCAAGAAAATCAGCACCGAAGGGTGGCGGGCAACGAAGGGGCGCCGGGTGGGAAGGGCGGTGTCGGTCATCGTCTCACCCTCTTAGTAGCGCCGGTGCGCCTTAGAACACGCTTTGACGTTTGCGGGAGAGGAAAAAGCCGTGACCATCGGCATTGAGGCATTCGAAGCCGGTGCGCTCGGACCGGCAGGTGATTCTGCCGAAGCGGGCCGAGATCCCATACTCTGCAACGTCGCTGTATGTTGACTTGCGCGGGGCTCTTCCGCACTCCATCTCGACCTTGCCCGTCTGATAAAGTAAGAAATGATGACCCCATCCAGCTTCGCACGATGCAGGCCGCGGCAGAGGTGTCGGTCCGTTGCGAACCGAAATGCTGCACGACAGTTCCCCAGCATCCACCGATCCGTTGCAGAATATGTTTCCCGACGGAGTGCGGAAACCAAATCCGTCGGCGCTGGCTGAACTGGCCCATGCCATCAAAGCCCCCAAAACAAAAACCAATCGCATCTTCTACTACCTCTTCAAGCCGGTTCGAAATCCCTGTACACAGCAGCCTAGTGTCGGATTCTAGCGCTGTCATGTCACGCCTCGGCCGCCCGGCCCTTCAGCGCGATCATGCCGCGCGGCCGGAACTGGATAAAGAGGATCACAAAAAGGATCATGTAGGTCTGGGCCGCCAGCGTGTTGGAGGGGTTGAACCACTCGATCCCCTTTTGCAGCACGCCGACCATCGAGGCGCCCAAAAGGGTGCCCCAGATATTGCCCACCCCGCCGACCACCACGGTCATGAAGCTTTGCACGATATAATCCGCCCCCATCTCGGAGGTGACCTTGGCGTAAAGCCCGATGGCCACGCCCGCGATCCCGGCAATGCCGGAGCCGAAGCCGAAGGTGAGCATGTTGATCCGGTCGGGATTGATGCCCATCGAGGCGGCCATGCGCGGGTTCTGCGTGACCGCCCGCACCTCCAGCCCCAGCCTGGTTCGGTTCATCACGATCAGGAAGAGCGCCAGGAACAGAATGGCCAGGACGAAGATCGCGATGCGGATATAGCTGATCGAGACGATGTCGTTGAGCACCAGCGAGCCGTCGAGCCAGCCCGGCGAGGTCAGCGGCCGGGCTTGCGTGCCGAAGATGTTCTTGGCGATCTGCTGCAGGGCGATCGACACCCCGAAAGTGGCCAGCAGCGTCTCCAGCGGCCGGTGATAGAGCCAGCGGATCACCAGCCGCTCCAGCGCCACCCCGGCCGCAAAGGTGACCGCAAAGGCCAGCGGGATCGCGAGGATGATCGAAAGGGTGTAGTCGGGCACGATCTGCTGGACCACAAAGCCGGTATAAGCGCCCATCATGATAAACTCGCCATGGGCCATATTGATCACCCGCATCACGCCGAAGGTGATGGCCAGCCCGATGGCCGCCAGAAAATAGATCGAGCCCAGCGAGACCGCATCGAGCACCAGATCGAGGAACTGGTTCAGCGCCACCTGCGTTTCGATCCCCGTCAGCACCGCGGCCGCGGCCCGTGCGACCTCCGGCGGGGCGCCGACAAAGCGCTCGAAAAAGACATGCGCGGCGAGGGCGGCATCGATATCCGCGGCCGCAGCGTTGGCCGGCACCAGACCGGTCGCGGCAAGCGTTGCATAAGCCTGCGCCCGGGCGGCATCGGTGTCGAGCGCGGCGACGTCGATCCCGCCGACCCGGCCATCGGCGATATTGGCAATCAGCGCCGCGCGCTGCTCGGCCCGGCTGATCAGCGCGGGTGCAAGGCCCTTGTCAACCAATAGCGCATAGGCCTCGACCCGGCTCAACGCGTCGCTGCCCGGGGTCAGGAGGGCGCTGATCTCGGCGCCCTCGGGCCGGGTGGCGGCAACATCGCGCGCCGTGGCCAAAAGCGGGTTGAGTGCGGCGCGCACATCCACACCCAGATCGCCCGCAAACCCCTCGATGGCCGCGATCCGCTCGGCCGCGCTCTCGGCAAAGCGGATCGTTAACAGCCGCTCCAGCCGCGCCTTGCGAGCCCGAAGCCCTGGATCGGCCTCGCCCTCGATGGCCCCGCGCAGCGCCTGAAGATGCGAGGGCTCGGCGTCCCGCTCGATCGCATCCAGCGCCCCGGCCCGATTGGCAGGGTCGGGATCGCTGAGCTGGAACTGCACCAGCGCCGCGCCGATCAACCCCCGAATGCCGCTATTGGGCTTGAGCTGCTTGAAATCCCGATCCGCCACCTCCGCAATCGCACGCCCATCGGCGAAATCGAAAATCCGGATGGTGCGCCGGTCGATCTCCTCGGCATAGACGAAAAGCCCGGTCTCCGTGTTGCGCCACATCTCTTTGGCGCGCCACTTTTCCAGAACAAGCTGCGCCTGGGGCAGGCCGGAGCGGGCCAGCGCATCGATGGCCGGCCCGATGGTCCGGCGCGAGCTCTTGGCGATGATCGCGCCATGCGTCTGCAACAGCTCTTGAACGGGTGCTTGCGCATCCTGCGCGTGCAGCGGCGCGGCTGTCGCCCCGATCATCGCCGCCCCGAACAGCAGCGCTACGATAAGCGCGGTCATGCGCGGTCCGACGCGATGCACCTCCCCAGCCCCTTCTTCTTGGCAAAAATACTCCCGCCGGAGGCGTCCGACGGTGCGGCCGTCACCCCCGGCGGGCAAGGGGGCGCCGCAACGCCCCTATTTTCAGGTCAGTAGTTCGACTTGATCTGCACGCAGGTGCCGGTCTCGGTGTTGTACATCCCGCAGCCCAGCGCCTGCCAATCCGATTTCAACACCGCCGATTCCGGCAGGAAGTCCGTCCAGGCATCGCCCGGCACTTCCTCGGTCTGGCTGATAATGTCGAACTGTCCGTCCTCCTGGATCTCGCCGATCAGCACCGGCTTGGCCAGATGGTGATTGGGCAACATCACCGCCGTCCCGCCGGTCAGGTTCGGAAACTCCTGGCCGTACATCGCCTCGCGTACCGCATCGACATCGGTCGTGCCGGCATCGGTGACCGCATTCACCCACATATTGAAGCCGATGTAGTGGGCCTCCATCGGGTCGTTGGTCACCCGCTCATCGCCCATGCGCTCTTTCCAGGCCGCTACCCAACCCTCATTGGCCTCGGTGTCGGCCGACTGGAAATAGTTCCAGGCGGCGAGATGGCCGACCAGGTTCGAGGTATCGAGGCCCGAAAGCTCTTCCTCACCGACCGAAAATGCCACCACAGGGATGTCGTCCGCGCTCACACCGGCCGCGGCGAGCTCCTTGTAAAAACCCACATTCGCATCGCCATTGATGGTCGAGATCACGCCGACCTTCTTACCGTCTGCACCGAGGGCCACGACATCGGCCACGATCTTCGACCAGTCCGAATGACCAAAAGGCGTGTAGTTCACGAAGATGTCTTCGGCCGGAATGCCCTTGGAGATCAGATAGCTCTCAAGAATGTTGTTGGTGGTGCGCGGGTAGACATAGTCGGTTCCCAAAAGCGCAAACTTCTCGACCTCAAGTTCTTCCAGGAAGTAGTCCGTCGCCGGGATCGCCTGCTGGTTCGGCGCCGCACCGGTATAAAAGACGTTCTTGGAGCTTTCTTCGCCTTCATACTGGACCGGATAGAACAGCAGCCCGTTGAGTTCCTCGATCACCGGCAGCACCGATTTGCGGCTCACGCTGGTCCAGTTGCCGAAGATCACATCGACTTCGTGCACGGTCAGCAATTCCCGCGCTTTTTCGGCAAAAAGCGGCCAGTCGGAGGCCGGATCGACCACCACCGCTTCAAGCTCACAGCCCAAAACGCCGCCTTTCGCGTTTTGCTGCTCGATCAGCATCTCCATGGTGTCCTTGAGCGTGGTCTCAGAGATCGCCATGGTGCCCGAGAGCGAATGCAGAACGCCGACCTTGATCGGACAATCCTGAGCGGCCGCCGGCCCTGTGCCCAGGGCGCCCAGAGCGCCCATTGCCACCGTCGCGGCCGTAACAAAAGAAATCGTCTTCGACATCGCGGTCCCCTTGCGTGTCGCGCGCAGTCGAACCGCCGGGGCTATGCCCAGCAGGCCGGCTGCGCCGTTGATTGCGAAGTACGCGTTTCCGGCCCGATCCCGGGGCGGTGCGCACATGTGTTTGTGGGCAGACCCTCGCCCAGGGCCGAGCTTTGCGGAGGATATCGGCCAGTGAAACCGTCAAGCGGCATTCACAAGCATGAATTTGTCTGTTTGCCTAAAAAGGATGCAGGTGGAGGGCAAATGGCTACAAATAGAGCCGCTACGAGGCATCGCCCAAGGCACTATCCCGGCACCATGCCGGCACTTTCCCCACGCTGACCCGGTGCTATCCTCGCCCTATCCTGACTTTATGCGGTGCCGACGACCTGGCGCGCAGCCGCTTCTCCGGCCAGCCGACCCAGATTGGTTGCCATCAACAGGCCGCTGCCCGAAAGATAGCCCCAATCGGCCGGGCCCGAGAGACCGCGCGCCGCGCCGCCCCCGGCAAAAAGGTTGGGCGCTTTCGTGCCGTCCTGAAACAGCACCCGCCCGTCCTCGTCGACCTCCAGCCCGCCCTGCGTGTGAAAGAGCGCACCGGTGACCTTTGCGAACCGGTATGGCGGCACAAGCGTCGGGCTGAGGGTAAAGTCGCGACCGAAGGGGTCGCGGCGCCGCCCCGCGGCCATAGCGGCAACCTCGGCGAGGGTTTCGGCGAGCACCTTGGCGTCGCACCCGATCCGCCAGGCCATCTCGACACCCGTTTGGGCGGTCAGGACAGCCCCGAGAGACTCGGCCTCGCGATGCGAATGAAGCTGCGCCCCCAAGGCATGGCAGCGTTCGTCAAAGATCGTCCAGGCCACACCGCCCGGCTGGGCAAGCACTTTTGCCGCCTGCTCGGAATAACCCTCATTCTCATGCGAAAAGCGCCGGCCCTCGGCGTTTACCTGAAACCCCCCGGCCGCGATGCAGGCCCAGCCCAGATGCGCCATTTGCGGCGTGGTCACCGCCCCATGGCCCTGATAGCTGCCCATATCCGCAATCCGCGCGCCCAGCGCTTCGCCCCAAAGCGCTGCATCGCCGGTATTGCCCGTATGCCCGTGGTAATGCGCTTTGCCGATACGCGGCGCATAGCGGCGAAGAAGCGCGGGATTGCCGCCATAGCCATTGCAGGCAAGGATCACGGCGGCGCAGCCGATGACCTCCTCATGCCCGTCGGGCCGTACGACACCCACGGCCCGGATCTGCCGGTCGGGCCCCGCATAAAGACTGCGTACGCGCGCCGATGTAACCAGATCGATCCCGCTGGCGGCCAGGGCAGACAGAAGCCCGCCCAACAGCTCGGCGCCGTCCAGGGTCGGCGTGCCATGCATGTGAAAAGCCGAATGGCCCGGATAGCGAAAACTATCGACGACACCCAACGGCAGGCCATGACGCGCGACAAGCCAGTCGATGGTCCGAGCCGAGGCAAGGGCGATGTGGCGCGCCATTGCCGTATCGCATTGTCCTTTGGACTTGGCGATCAGATCGGCAGCCAGGGTTTCAGCATTATCCGCAATCCCTGCCGCGCGCTGCAACGCGGTACCCGCAGCCGGGATCTGTCCCCCGGACAGCGCGGTGCTGCCGCTTGGGCTCGCATCGCGTTCCAGCAACATGATCTCGGCGCCGCCCTCTTGCGCGGCCAAGGCAGCGCAGCAGCCGCAGGCGCCCGCGCCGACGATTAGAACCTCCGTGCGTGCCTGAAGGGGCGGCACAGACCAAAGGACGCGCACGTCGTTGCCGCGCGTGCCAGTCACGCCGGACCCGTCCGCACCGCGCGCTTCTGGGTTCCCCTTTTTCGGGCCGCCCCTTGTTGAGCCGTCCCTTGTTGAGCCGCCTCTTGTTGAGCCGTCCCCTGCTGAGCCGTCCCCTGCTGAGCCGCCCCTTGCTGGGCCGCTCTTATTCGGGCCGCTCTTATTCGGGCCGCCCTGCCCGACCTCACTCTCGTCCATCGCATCCCCCTCTGCCTGCTCGGCAAGTATAGCGCGGCAAAGGCAGGGCCCAACCGCTTGCCGCGCCGGCCGGGCCTGGGCAAGGTGACGGGCATGGCGACGACAACCGCGAAAACCATGTGCCCGATGAACTGCCATCCGACCCTTTGCGGAATGGAGGTGACCGTGTCGGGCAATACCGTCACAGCAATCAGGGGCAATTCGGCGCATCCCGACAGTCGCGGCTTCTTATGCCTGCGCGGCCGGGCAGCCATCGAGATCCCGGGCAATCCGCGACGCCTGCTGGCCGCGCGAATGCGGTCGGCTTGCGACCGACCCTGGCAGGAGATTGGCTGGGACGGGGCGCTCGACCGGATCGCGGCCGCGATGCGGGCCGTAGGGCCGCAGGCGGTCGGCCTCTGGCAGGGCCATGGGAACGCGGTGAACGATTATGGCGTGGGGGTCAAACGCGGCCAGATGGAGCGCTTTGCCAATCTCTATGGCTGCCAAAGCTGGGATCCGGCCATGATCTGCTGGGGGTTGGGCGGGCTTGGCCTTGGGCTGACCGGAGCGCTGGAGACGACGGCCAAGGAGGAGATCGAGGCCGCGTCGGATCTGATCCTACTCTGGGGCGCGAACACGGTCAGCCAGGCACATACCATGCGCCATGTCGAGGCCGCCCGACGCCGTGGCGCGCGGGCGATCGCCATCGATGTGCGGCGCACCGAAGCTGCTGCGATCTGCGACGAGACGCATCTGATCCGGCCCGGCGCGGATGCCGATCTGGCGCTGGCGATGATGCATGTGATCCTGCGCGAGGGGCTGGAGGATCGCGCCTTCATCGCGGACCACACAGAGGGCATCGCAGAGCTGCGAACGCATCTGGCGCCTTTTACGCCGGGCTGGGCGGCGATGCGCTGCAATTTGCCGGCCCAGACCATCGCCGCGCTGGCGCGTCAATATGCAAGAGCGCGGCCGGGCGTGATCGTAATCGGCGGCTCGTCGATGCATAAGGGCCGCAATGGCTGGCAGGCGGCCCGTGCGATCGCCTGCCTGCCGGCGCTGGCGGGGCATTACGGCCAGCCCGGCGGCGGGCTTGGCCCAAGGCATGGCGCGCGCAGCCATGGCGCCGGGTTTGCCGATATTGCGGCGCGCGACCGGCGGCCGCCCGGCCCGCCACGGCTTCCCAACCAGATGCCACGCCTTGTCGAGGCTATCGAGGACGGCTCGCTGCGCGTTCTCTTTGCGCTCGGCTCGAACCTGCTCTCCTCTTTTCCCGACGCAACACGCCTGAAGGCGGCCCTCCTGAAGCTCGATCTGCTGGTGGCCTACGATATCTTCGACAACGACCTTACGCGCGATCTTGCCCATATCGTCCTTCCGGGCACGATTTGGCTGGAAGAGATCGGCGTCAAGGCGACGAACGGCTATGTGCATTTGTGCGAGCCTGTGCTGCCCGCAGCCGGGGCGGCCCGGCCGCTCTATGCGCTCTATCAGGGCCTTGCCGCGCGGCTGGGAATTGGCGATGTCTACCCCTGGCCCGACCAGACGGCTGCAATCGATGCGGTGCTCGATCACCCCGCGACCGGCCGTGCGACCGTGGCCCGGCTGCGCGCCGCCGGCGGCTCGCTTGCGCTCAATGTCGCATCGACCGGCCACCCCACAAACCGGTTTTCAACGCCCTCGGGAAAGATCGCTTTTTCTTCGCAGGCGGCTGCGGCACATGGTTTACCGCCGCTGCCCATGCCCTCCGACCCGCCGGCACCCGCCTCACGCTATCCCCTGACCCTCGCCCAAGGGCGGACCATTGCCCATTTTCACGGTTTTTACGATGCGGGGCGCGCCTTGCCCGGCCTTGCCGCGCGCGATCCCGAACCGCAGATCTGGATTGCACCGCAGGATGCAGAGACGCGCGGCATCGAAGATGGAGGCTGGGTCTTTGTCTTCAACGACCGCGGCCGCTGGCGGGCCCGGGCCAAGGTCACCGGGCGCATACCCGCCGGCAGCGTCTGGTCGCGCGACGGCTGGCCGGGTTTCAACACGCTGACCTCCGGCGCGGCGGTGGTGCCCGACAGCGCCTTGGAGATTTTTCCCTTTTCGGTGGGGCAGGCCCGTTTCGGCGCCGAAGTCGAGATCCGCCCCGCCGACGAGCAGTGCAGCCATTGGGCCGCGCCTCTATCCTAGCGCGAAGGGCGCCTCAGACCGCTTGCGAAGGATCGAGGAACAGATGAGGGCCAAGACCGGTGCCAGAACCTTTGCGCCGGTTCTCTCATGTTCAGGAGGCGAGGTCTTCGCCAAAATTGCTTGCCACCGCTTCACGGATCGTGAGCAGCCCGATCAGGCTAAGCAAGTTCACATGCAGCGTGCGCGCGGCAACGGTTACGCGCACCTCCGGCGTAAAATCCTGACCGGCAACGCCGAGACGACGATAGATATACTCGATCGTCACATCGCTGGGCTCGATATTGCTGTTGAGCCGGCGCATCTCGGTCACCAAGCGGTTGAAGCCCATGGAATCGCAATCCGCGGGCAGCGATCCGCCCGAATAGTCGCAAGTCCAGATCACCCCGGGATCTTCGCAAGGATCGAGCCCCGTTTCGGCAAAGCAGGCATCGCCGATCTGACCGTTGGCCGGGACAAGCCGATTGGTGTCCCACACGCCCGTGTGGATTGGATCCTCCGATACCGCAATCCGGGCGCCGAACTGGGCGGCCTTATTTGTGGCCTGCATGGTGTAGTAACCGATAGAGACCTCAGCTACGGTCGTCAGCAGCAGCAGAAGCGGAACCAGCAGCAGAACGGTTTCAACCGTGGTGGCGCCGTCTTCCTTGCGTTTGAACGCCCGCAAATGGCGGGGCAAGGCACGCAGCATCGAAGCTCCTCCCCTCATGCGCATCACACACAGAGCCCGGCGGCCCGATCGACCGAGGGGCAAGGCTTCAGCCCAACCGCTACGGTCGAGATGTAGCGCGCCGCCTGGGTCGACTGCATCGCGAAGGTGTGCGGCCGAACACTAGATATCAGACCCAAGCTCGCGATCATATTGAGCATCGGCGCGTTGAATTCTACGACCGCTGTCATCTCAACATGGTAAAAGGTCGCCGGAGCGTCTCCGCTGGTGATGGTCATTTCGGTCAGCTTTGTTGAGATCTGGACCGGATCGGGATCGGCCGGGTCCCACGTCGACAGATCGACGCCCATCCTGTCGGCAACGACCTGCCGCGCTTGCGCCTCGAAAAACGGGTAGATCGACGGCACTTTGTTTCCGTTTTCGTCGAGCGACGGCGTACCGTCGGGGTTTTCCCACGAAGCGGGCGCCTGCGAAATCAGCCGTGTGGCATCGAAGACGGCACTGTCGAGATGTTCGCGCTGCGAGACCAACTCGCCAAAGCCGCCGATAAAGCCGAAAAGGATCATGAAGATCGGCATGGAAATGACGAACTCCACACTGGCCGAACCGCGACATTCGCGCCCGAAACGTCCGGTCCGCACGGCAAGACGCCGGAACAAACTGTTCATTGTCACCCACTCCCAAAATGCAGCATTGCACATTCACCCATCTGTGCGCTGCACGCAAGCTCCTCAGACGCTGGTTTAAGACAAAGACAAAATCTGCACTAATATGTGGCAAAATTTAGGCATTGCCTTTGATCCGGAAGCAGGATCAAAGCGATGACCGCGTTTCGGAGGGGAAGAAAGAACGATGCAGCTTAAAGACTTCAAAATACTGGCTTTTGACGTCTACGGCACCCTAATCGACTGGGAAAGCGGGATGATCGCGGGCCTTGCGCCGCTGACTGCGCGGATGGCGCGCCCGCTGAACCGCAATCAGATCCTAGAGGCGCATGCACGCCATGAATCGACCGCCCAGGCCTGGACGCCGGCCAAGCGCTACCGCGACTTGCTGCCGGTTGTGTATCGCCGCTTGGCCGAGGAATGGGGTGTGCCGGTCAGCTGGGGCGAATGCCTGGCCTATGGCGCCTCGGTCGCCGACTGGCCGGCCTTTCCCGACAGTGCCGCGGCCCTGTCTGCGCTGCAAAAACACGTCAAGCTCGTCGTTCTGACCAACACCGACAATGCAAGCTTTGCCCAGAGCGAGGCCAAGCTGGGCGTTCGTTTCGACGGCGCTTTTACCGCCGAAGACATCGGCAGCTACAAACCCGCCGACCGGAATTTTGCGTATATGCTGGAGATCCTGGCCATGCGCGGCATCGCCAGGAACGAGATCCTGCATGTCGCCGAAAGCCTTTTTCACGATCATGTGCCGGCAACGCGACATGGGCTGGCCAAATGCTGGATCTACCGGCGGCATGCGCAGGACGGCTTCGGTGCCACCATGAACCCGGGCGAGATCCCGCCGGTCGATTGGCAGTTCACATCGATGGCCGCCTTTGCCGAGGCCATGGCGGCCGCACGGGGCTTGCCGGGCTAGCGCGTCACCATCCCCGCGGCGATCCAATCGTCGAGGATTGCCAGCGCCCGCTCGGCAAAGGCGCGATCGTTGATATGCGCGGCCACCTCGCTGAGGGCGATCGGCGGACGGATGGCGGCGCGAAAGGCTGCCATCATCGCGGCGAGGCCCTCGGGATCATGGGCCGGGCCGCCGACCTTGTCCCACTCTTCAACGCCCTCCAAGGGCAGGATCAGATGCGTCGGTCCCTGCGCCCCCGCCAGCCTGGCGACAATATCGCGGGCGAGCGCAGCCCGTTCCTCGGGCGACAGGCCGGAGGATTTGATCAGCCGGTTATGGGCATGAAAGGGCCGGTCGGCATAGGCCGGGGGGATCTCCTGCCAGCCGGCGAAATCGATTAGATCCGCACAGCCCGGCGCCACAATCTGGGGGATGCCCCGCGCGCCGGCTCCGGTCAGCCGGTCGGCCCCGGCATGCACGACCGAGCCGACCATCAGATTGCCAAGCTCGGGCAGCGCAAAATCCATCACTGCCGCGAAATGCCCCGCCCGGGCGAGGCTTTCAAAGGCCATCCCGCCCATTCCGGTGGCATGAAAGATCGCCACCTCGAAGCCGCGCGCCTCCAGCGGCGCCTTGAGCCGCTTCATATAGGACAAACAGGAAGACCCCAGGCTGGTCATCCCGATCACCGGGCGTTCGGCGGCCGGCGGCGTGACGGCCCGGGCCGCGCCCAGCACCGCGCCCGCCGCCTGGGACAGGGAGGCCCGGCAAACCGCGTTCAGCCCGTACAGCCCACCCGCCCAGAGGATCATCTGGATGTCGGGCGAGAGCCGGTCGGCCGGGATCAGCGGCGAGAACGCCACCGTCGAGACGACGTATTTCGGCACCCCCATCGGCAGCGCCTGGGCGCAGTCGAGCGCAAGATCTGTGCCCATGGTCCCGCCCAGCGCGATCATGGCCTCGATACGCCCTTCGGCATGAAGCTGCGCGGTCAGCGCCGCGGCGCCGCGGGCCATGATCTGCATGGCCGCATTCTCGTCGCCCGCATCGATGGCGGCCGCGATCGAACTGCCCGCCGCCTCGGCCACCTGATGCTTGGAGATGTCGGCCGGAACCGAGGGCTCGCCCAGCACGCTCACATCCATGCTCAGCACCGCCCCGCCCTGCGCGCGGATGCATTCGGCCATGAACAAAAGCTCGTCATCCTTGGTGTCGTAGGTGCCGATCACCAGGATCGTTTTTTCCCCGCCGCTCATAGCGCGATCCAGGCGGTTTTGAGATTGGTGTATTTGTCGAGCGCATGGGGAGATTTGTCATGCCCGTTGCCGGACTGGCCGATGCCCCCCAGCGGCACGGTCAGATCCGCCCCGCCATATGTGTTGACATGCACCACGCCCGCGCGCAGGCGACCGACCATGCGATGCGCGCGGGCAAGATCGGCTGTAAACACGCCGGCGGCAAGCCCGTATGCCGTGCCATTGGCAAGCGCCACGGCCTCATCCTCGGTCGCAAAGGGCTGCACCGCCAGCACCGGGCCGAAGATCTCGCGCTGCACCAGGCTGCCGTCGGCCGGGGCGTTGTCAAAAATGGTGGGCTCGATGAAGAACCCCGGCCCCGCGCGGCGGCGGCCGCCAAGCCGAAGCTCTGCGCCCTCGGAATGGCCGCGATCAATGGCCGCCAGCACACTCTCCATCTGGGGCTTTGAGGCAATCGCGCCCGACTGCGTCCTTAGATCCAGCGGATCGCCCAGCCGCATCTGCGCAGCCAGCGCACAGACCCGGTCGGTGAATGCGGTATGGATAGGCGCCTCGACCAAGAGCCGCGAGGCGGCAACGCAAACCTGCCCGGCATTGCGGAAAATCGCATTGACCGCCGCCTTGGCGGCGACCTCCAGATCCGGCGCATCGGCAAAAACCACCAGCGGGGATTTGCCGCCGAGTTCGAGAGACACCCGCTTGAGGTTCGACTGCGCGGCCGCTTCCATCAGCTTGCGCCCCGTCGCCCCGGATCCGGTAAAGGCCAGCGCATCGACATCCATATGCCGGGCCAGCGCGTCGCCCGCCGCAGCCCCGGTGCCGGAGACGACATTGAAAACCCCGTCCGGCAGCCCCGCCTCGGCGCAGATCTGGGCCAAGCGCAGCAGGGTGAGCGATGCTGTCTCGGCGGGTTTCAGCACCACCGTATTGCCCACCGCCAGGGCGGCCGCGACTTTCCAGGCCCCGATCATGAGCGGGAAGTTCCAGGGCACGATGGCGCCGACCACGCCCAAGGGCTCGCGATGGACCAGCCCCAGCGCGCCCGGCGCGGTGGGCGCGATCTCGCCATAGCCCTTATCGGCCAGCTCGCCGTAATAGCGGAAGGTGGCCGCGGCGCTCAGCGGCTCGGCCTTGGCGGCCATGGCGATCTCGGTGCCGTTGTCGCGCACGCCCAGAACGGCCAGCGCAGCGGCCTCGGCCTCGATCCGCGCGCCGATCTCCTGCAGGATCCGCCCCCGCCGGCCCGGTGCCAGCCCCGCCCAGCCGGGAAAGGCGCGCCGGGCCGCCGCCACCGCCGCGTCGATATCGGCCGCATCGCTGGCAGGAATGCGGGTCAGCACGGCGCCGTCAAGGGGGCTGACGCTCTCCATCATCTCCTCCGAGACCGCCGCGACGGGTATCCCGGCGATAAAGTTCGACGCCGGTGCCACGGCCTGGCTACGCAACGCCTCAATCTGTGCTTGCTCAAGGCTCATTTCGACCTCCCAGCCCGGGTGCCTGTGCCGATCAATCCGCTGGTGTTATGGGCGGCACAACCGCCCCGACTGTCCAGACCCCCCGCTTCGGCCCAATGCCCGTTTTTCCGCTGCCCGTTTTTCCGCCTGTCTTTTCACCTCCCGGGCGCGCTGCTATGGTTCGACACCGTTCTGGCCCTGTTACCCGAGGGGGTCTGCCGATCGCCCGGCTCCCCTATCCAACGCCCACCCCCGCTCAGACTGTGGGAGCCCAACCCGGCTGTCAATCGCAGCACCGAGGACTGGGAGGGCACGACACCGCGGCAGCGGCGGTATATGCAAATCCGGCGGCGAAGGGCCAGACACGGGCCAGACAAGGGCCACCCACGGGCCAGAGGCCACCCACGGGCCAGACAAGGGCCACCCACGGGCCAGAGGCCACCCGACCCCGGCCCCGGCAGACCCCGGCAAAAGGGGGGGGGGGGGACGCCTTGAACGCGCGCCCGCCAAACCAGCCCGGTTCAGGCGGTGATGCGTTGCGCCGGCGGGTAGGCCGACAGGAAGCGCGCCCGCAGGATCATCACGAAGAGCACGACACCGACCAGCTGATGCGGCAAAGCCAGCCAGACCGGGGCGGCCTGCATGACGGTCACGATGCCCAAGCCTATCTGCAACGCCAGGGCGGCGAGCATCCCGTGCCAGGCGCGTCGCACCGCCCCGATGGCGGCCCTGCGCCCGGCAAGCCAGGCCAGAAAGCCCAGCACGGCCAGAACATAGCCCAACACCCGGTGGTTGAACTGGACCAGCGCTTCATTTTCCAAAAAATTCCGCCAGAGCGGCTCGAGGCGAAAACTCTCTGACGGCAGGACCTCGCCGCCCATCAGCGGCCAGTCGATATAGCCGCGCCCGGCATCGAGGCCGGCAACCAGCGCGCCAAGCAGGATCTGCACGAAACCGACCGTCACCAGGACGCCGCCCCAGCGGCGCAGCGGAGCAAGCGCCCGCCGCCTGGCCTGCAGAAGGGCCGCATCCTCCCGGCGCAACAAAAAGACGTACCAGGCGATCAGACCCAGGATCACGAAGGCAAGGCCCAGATGCACCGCCAGGCGGTAGGCGGCGACATCGACCATCACCCCGGTGAGGCCCGAGGCCACCATCCACCAGCCGATCGCCCCCTGCAGCCCGCCCAAGAAGCCCAGCAGCAAAAGCCGTGCGGTCCAGCCCGGCGGGATCGCGCGGCGCGCGAGAAACCACAGAAAGCCGACCGCCCAGACCAGCCCGATCACGCGGCCGAGCTGGCGGTGCCCCCATTCCCACCAATAGATGACCTTAAATGCTTCAAGGCTCATCCCGCGATTGACCAGCCGGTATTCGGGGATGGCTTTGTATTTTTCGAACTCAACCTGCCAATCGGCCGCCGACAGGGGCGGCAGCGCGCCGGTCACGGGGCGCCATTCGGTGATCGACAGGCCGGAATCGGTCAGCCTTGTGGCCCCGCCTACGCCGATCATCACCACCAGAAGGGCAAAGAGCGACGCGAGCCACAAAGCGATGGCACGACGATTGCGGCCGCGCTGGGTCTCGGCGAGGCCGGGTTGCGCCCGGGCGCGGGTTTCGGCCGGGCTGTCGGATACCTCTTGGAAGATCGAGCGTTGCTGGGCCATGCGTCTCGTCTATCGAGCGGGCGGAGCCGAGGCAAGCCAGCCGGGCCGGGCGCGCTGCCGCAGCCCCCTGGCCTAAGACCCCTGGCCTAAGCCCCCTGACCCGGACCATGACGCAGCCCGACGCAACGAGATGGCCCGGTTTTTGCGAGCGGGTCCGGCGCGTCGCCAAAAAACGGCGCCCTATAAACGGCGCCCTAGGTCACATACCCATAAACCGGCTACCCATTGGACGTGTGGTGTGATTCACTTCTGCCAAAGAGCAGGAGGCAGGCATGGCGCGTTTCGATCTTACGGATTTTGAGTGGTCGGTGATCCAGCCTTTGCTGCCGACAAAGG
>JBCDAZ010000004.1:0-145075 GCA_039184655.1 Pseudomonadota bacterium
ATTCAAACCCAGCGTGCGTCAGGGGTTACTCACCCTAGCTAAAATCAAACATGAGCTAGAAGAAAAACTCCATCGTCCAGTTGATATCTCCATCAAAGAATCCATCGAGTCTAGCGAAAACTGGATTCGACGCCAAGAAATCCTAACAACAGCTCAGACGATTTATGAACAGAGATAACGCCTCTCTCATAGACATTGTGAATGCCGCTCAGCGAGTTCTGGCATTTACAGCAGGACTTTCAAAAGAAGAGCTGGCCCGCAGCAGGATATGAACCAGATTGATCGGGAAACGCTCTAAGCGCGCGGCGTTGTGTCGGCCGTCACTGCGGCGGCTGGCCTGCCCGCTATTCTGGGCCCAGATCAAGACTGGGAGGGCCCGATGACCGACTTTTTTGAGTTCAAACCCTTCGAAGATGAGCAAGCGGCAGGTATGGGCCATGTCTTCGTGAAGTCCTGGTCGATCGGCGGTCCCAGCGACAGCCCGAGCGGCGCGGGCACATCCGCTCCGGCCTGGCCGGTCAAATGGTCCGGGCCCAGCGAGAAATCGGTGACGCATGATCCGGCTTTCGAGGCCTGGGCGGCCCAGCACATGACCCTGCCCGATCCGGGCGATGTCTTCGGCTGAACCGCGCGCTCAAAATGCTTAGAGCGCGCGCAATAGGCGCGCCTTTTCGCCCGCATCGTCGGGTTGCGACAGCGTCTCGGCCAGCGCCTGCAACGATGCGATGTTATGGGCGGCGCGAAACACATCGACATGTGGCAGCAGCGCCCGGATGCCGCCGGCCTTGGGCGCAAAGCCGTCCCAGCGCAAAAGCGGGTTGAGCCAGATCAGCCGCCGGCAGCTCAGCGCCAGGCGCTCGGCCGCACGGCCCAGCCGATCGGGATCGTCGCGATCCAGCCCGTCGGTGATTAGCAGGACCACCGCCCCCTGCCCCAAAACCCGGCGCGACCAGTCGCGGTTGAACGCCTCCAGAGCCGCACCGAGCCGGGTGCCGCCCTCCCAATCCTTGGCCTCCTGCCCGGCCGCCGCCAGCGCCGCATCTGCGTCGCGCGCCCGCAGATGCCGGGTGATGTTGGTCAGCCGCGTGCCCATCGTAAAGCCATGCACCCGGGCCCAGCCCGCGCCTTTGGCGTTGGCCGTCGTATGCAAAAAATGCAAAAGCATGCGCGAATAGCCCGACATCGAGCCGGAGATGTCGCAAAGCGCCACCAGATTGGGCCAGCGAAGGCGCCGCTCGCGCCGCATCAGCGTCTCGAAATCGCCGCCCGTCCGGATCGCTGCACGCATGGTGCCGCGCCAATCGGCCACCCGGCCGCGCGGTGCGGACCGCGTGCGGCGGCTGGCAATCGGCCGGACCGGCAGCGAGAGGCGTGCGATGGCCCGCTTCGCGGCCGTTTGCTCGGCAAGGCTCATCTGCTCGAAATCCATCTGCCGCAGCTTTTCTTCGGTTGAGAAAGTCAGCCTTGCGTCGAATTCGATCTCCTCGGTTTCGGCAAGGTTCTCCGGAGGGGGCGGCGGCTGGGCCTCGTCGAGAAGCGCCTCGGCCGCCCGGCGCTCAGCCTCGCTGGGCGTGTGTTCCTCCGCCGCGCCCCGGACCGAAGGCAGGAGCAGCGCCATCATCCGCTCCAGGAATTGCGGGTCGCGCCAGTAAAGCCGAAAAACCTGGCCGAACACCGCGCGATGCTCGGGCCGCGAGACAAAGCAGGCATGAAGCGTCCAATAAAAATCACGCTTGGAGGTAAAGCCCGCCGCCTCGACCGCCCGGATGGCATCGACAACCCGCCCGGTGCCGACGCGAAGCCCGGCCCGGCGCAACGCGCGCGCAAAATGGGTGATGTTCTCGGCCAGCTTGCCGTCGGGATTGACGGGGACCGTGCGGGAGGCCGGCTCAGCCACGCCCAAGGACCTTGTCGATATTGCCGCGATGCACCGCCTCATAAGCCGCAAACCAATGGATATGGCCTGCATCCAGATCCGGGCCCAGGATCGCGTGCAAAGGCTGCGCCGCGCGGCCCGGATCGCCCGGCAGCCCGGCGAGCCACGCGGTATAGCGCCGTGTTGCATCGATGAGCCCCGGCCCGTAGCCGCCCGACGCAATCCGCGCCGGATCGCCATGATTGGGCAGGATCCGCTCCGGGCGCAGCGCGGCAAGCCGGTCGAGCTCGTCCAGATGCGTGGCCAGCCTGTCCGGCTCGGCGACATAGGTGATGGGGTCCTCCAACGCATCGCCCGCCAGCAGGATCCGCGCCTCGGCCAGCCAAACCAGCATGCCGTCGCCGGAATGGATCTCAAAGGGCAGGATCTCTAGATCCCGCCCATCCAGATCGAACCGGCTTGTGCCCTCCAGCACCCGATCGGGCAGGATCAGCGGGTCGATCGCCGGCGGGCCGGAGAGGGTTCCGGCCTCGATGGCTGGCTTGTCGCGGGCCAGATGTTGGGCGGTCAGTGCCCCGGCAAGGATCTCGCAGCCCTCAAACGCCGCCGTGCCGGCGATATGGTCGAGATGGTGGTGGCTGAGCAGAACCGCGATGTCGAAAAAACCCCGCGCCTCCAGATCGGCGCGCATCCGCGCCCCATGCGGCACCGAGATATGGCTGTCATAGACAAGCGCCCGGCGGCCCGCGCAGACCGCATAGGCCGCAATCCCGAGCGAAAGCGCACCGTCATCGACCCAGTTGGGCCCCTCGAACGCCCGCAGCCCCGCGATGCGCCCGTCATACCAGGCCAGGATCCCCGGGGCAGGTTCCAAAAGGCGCAGATGATCAAGCCGCATCACATCGCTCGCATCCGGTCGTGACGCCCGCCCTGGCGGTCGCGCAAGGCGGCCGCGAAAGCGGCGCCGTCTGCCGCCACGGCGTCGGCCCAAGCATCGCGCTGTCCACCCTCCGCATTGCCGGGCAGAGCCCGCGTCGAACGCCAATTCGACGCGTTCGTCCCGGTACCGCCGGCCTGTGTGGCCGGGTCAGAGCATGGCTGGTAGACCCGCCCGCCCAAGGCCGCAGCAAAACCCGCTCCGCATGCGCAAACGCGCGCCCCCCGAACGCGGGCCCTGCCCCCGGCGCGACGGGGGTGGGCGGGCGGGCCGGCGCGCCGGGGGCAGGTCATACCGGCTCCAGCGCCGTCTTGGCCGCATCGAGAATACGCTTGGCCTCCGAGCCTTGCAGCTTGGCGATGTCGTCTTGGTACTTCAAAAGCGCCCCGATCGTATCCGCGATGACTTCGGGCGAGAGCTGCACGGCATCAAGCGCGACCAGGCATTTGGCCCAGTCGATGGTCTCGGCCACGCCGGGCTTCTTAAACAGATCCTCCGTGCGCAGCGCCTGCACAAAGGCCACCACTTCGCGGCTGAGCGCCTCGGTCGCCTCGGGCGCGCGGGCACGCAAGATCGCCATCTCGCGGGCAAAATCGGGATAGTCCACCCAGTGATAGAGGCAGCGGCGCTTGAGCGCATCATGCACCTCGCGGGTGCGGTTGGAGGTGAGCACGACGATGGGCGGATCCGCCGCCGCAATGGTCCCCAGCTCCGGGATCGTCACCTGAAAATCGCTCAGCGCCTCGAGCAGGAATGCCTCGAACGGCTCGTCGGTGCGGTCGAGCTCGTCGATCAACAGAACCGGCGCCCCGGCATCTTGCGCTGACATCGCCTCCAAGAGCGGCCGGCGGATGAGATAGCGATCCGAAAAAAGCTCTGCAGTCAGCGCCGCGCGATCCGTGCCCGCGTCAAGCTCGGCGGTCCGGATCGCAACCATCTGGGCCGGGAAATTCCACTCATAGACCGCCGAGGCGGCGTCCAGACCCTCATAGCATTGCAATCGGATCAGCCGGCGTCCGAGGCAGGCGGCGAGCGCCTTGGCGATCTCGGTTTTGCCAACCCCGGCCTCGCCCTCCAAAAACAGCGGTCGACCGAGCCGGAGCGCAAGAAACACCACCGTGGCCAGCGAGCGCCCGCACACATAGCCCTGATCGGTCAGCATCGCCTGCACCGCGTCGATATCTGATGGGTTTGACAATCCGCACCTCCTTGCCACTTCATAAGGAAAACCGCGGGAGCGGGAAATCAAGCCCCCGCTGATAGGGTCCGCGCGCTGCAAGGGCGACCGAACTGTCGCCCACGGTCTGCCCTGGCCGCACAGGCCTAGAGGAGGACAAGGCTTGCCAGCCCCAGAAAGGTAAAAAAGCCCACCACATCCGTCATGGTGGTCACGAAGGTGCCGGAGGCCAGCGCCGGGTCGGCGCCAAGCCGGTCGAGCCCCACCGGGATCAGGATCCCGGCAAGCCCCGCGACCAAAAGATTGACCACCATGGCCATGGCAAGCACCGCGGCAAGCCCCGCCGAGCCGAACCAAACCCCCGCGATAGCCGCCAAAAGCAGCGCGAAAGCCAGCCCGTTAAAGAGCCCCACCAGGGCCTCGCGCCCGACGATCCTGCGCATATTGGCCGCCGTCAGATCCCGCGTGGCCAACGCCCGCACGGCAACCGTCAATGTCTGGGTCCCAGCATTGCCACCCATCGAGGCCACGACCGGCATCAGCACCGCCAGAGCCACGATCGCCTGAAGCGCATCCTCGAAAGTCGAAATCACCAGCGCCGAGAGCATCGCGGTGCACAAATTGGCCGAAAGCCAGGGAAAGCGCTGGCGCGCGGTCGCCCAGAACCGGTCGGTCAACGCTTCGTCGCCGACCCCGGCGAGGCGCTTGATGTCTTCCTCGGCCTCCTCGCCTTGCGCAATCATAGCATCGTCGGCCGTAATCACCCCGACCAGCCGACCCCCTTCGTCGACCACCGGCAATGACATCATGTGGTACTGAGCGAAATCATAGGCGACATCCTCCTGCGTCGCCTCGGGATGGATGGTACGAAAATCCGCATGTGTGAGGTCCAGCAGCGCCATCGCGCGGCGGTTGCCCATGATCCGGCTCAGCGGGACCGCACCGATCGGGCGGATCCGCGGATCGACCAGCACGACATCGTAGAACACATCCGGCAGATGTTCGGCCGCGCGCATGAAATCGATGATCTCGCCCACCGTCCAATGGTTCGGCGCCGTTACCAGTTCGCGCTGCATCAACCGCCCGGCGGAGAATTCGGGATAGGCAAGCGAGCTGACCACCGCCGCGCGGTCAGCCTCGCTGAGCGTCTCAAGCACCTTTTCCTGCTGACGCGCGTCAAGTTCCTCTACGATGGAAACCACATCGTCGGTCTCAAGCTCGGTCAGACGAGCCAACTGGCGCGCGCTCAGCAAGGGAACAATGTCGCGCAGCAGCCCGTCGGAAAGCTCGCTCAGCGTCTCCGGATCAAGCGCATCGCCCCAAAGCTGAACCAGCTGCTCTCGACTGCCAGACCCGATCTGTTCCAGCAGATCGGCAATATCGGCCGCATGCAAAGGCCCAAGCAGCACGGCAAGACGTCCGGCGGCGCCTTGCTCGACCGCCGCCAGGATCGCATCGAGAAGCGCTGCGTTTAGGGTTTGGGGCGTGTCTGCAGGGGCGGCGTCTTTAGGAGACCCGCCGGCAGACAGCCCGTCCGAAACCGGTCGGTCCGCTGGCCCTGTATCCTGATTGCGGTCCCGTTGCGTCATCGGCGTTCTCCCTCAAGACCGGCCTTCGGCGCGTTTCTCATAGCCCTCGCGCGGAAGCAGGGAAACCCGGAGGCCGACGGTTTACCGAAGCGAAAGGCTGGCCTAGTTTGATGCATGCATACGCGGGAGCGGGCGCACGGGTCGGACCGCACTACCGCGCAATCGGCTTGGACCGAGACCAGCTTAGGCAAGACCAGCTAGGCGGGACCAGGTTAGGCGAGACCCGCGTGAGCGACACAAGACCCAATGAAACCAGACCCAACGAAACCAGACCCAAAGAAAACGACGTGAGTGAGACCACAGTGAGCCAAACTGGTGTAGGCGATACGGGTGAAAGCCAGAGCGGCGCCAGCCAGAGCGGCGCCAGCCAGATCGGCGGCAGCAAGAACGAGGGCGGTAAATTGGCCGGGGGCGGTAAATTGACTGGGGGCGTGGGCGGTACGCACGACCCGGGCGCCAAACCTGCCGCCCCGCCCCGCACCATGAGCGAGTTGCGCCAGCAGGCCATCGATGCGCATCAGAACGGCGATTTGGACCGTGCGCTGGGCCTTTACCGGATGTTTCTGGCCAACCGGCCGGAGGATGCGGCGATCTGGAGCAATCTCGGCGCGCTACACCGCAAGAAAAAGGCGTTTCCCGCCGCTGTGGCCTGTCAGCGCCGCGCAGTTGAGCTCTCGCCCGACAGTTCGGACTTTCTCAACAACCTTGGGAATGCGCTTTACGACAACGGCGATTTGGCGGAGTCGCTGGTCACGCGGCAGCGCGTGCTCCAGCTGCGCCCCGGCCAGCCCGAACCGCTGCAATATGTGGCAACTGCGCTGCGCGGTCTGAACCGGCATGCCGAGGCCGTGGCCGTCTGCAACGAGGGGTTGACGCTGGACCCCACGCACAACGAATTGCGGATCCAGAAGGCGATGGCGCTGCTGGCCTTGGGCGAGTATGCCACCGGCTTCGATCTTTTCGAGGCCCGCTGGTCGGGCGACGAGGTCTCCAAACCCAAGCTCAAGGAGCCCGAGTGGCAAGGCGAGCCGATCGATGGCAAGACGCTTCTGGTCATGCCGGAACAGGGTTTTGGCGACACCGTCCTGATGGCCCGTCTGCTGCCGGCGTTGAAAGAGCGCTACGGGGCAAGGATCGTTCTGGCCTGCAAGGCGCCTCTGATGCGCCTTTTTGCCGATTTGGACGGGGTCGATATCCTGGCCGAGATCGGCACGAAAAAACCGCCCGTCGACAGCTGGGTGTCGATGATGAGCCTGCCGCGCTTTGTGCCACTAACGCGTGAACAGATCCCACCGCCGGCGCGGCTTTCGGTGCCCGAGGCCGCCAAGACCCGGGCCGAGAAACTGCTCGCCCCGCATCGCGGGCGGTTGAAAATCGGGGTGCTCTGGTCGGGTTCGGTGACCTACCGGGCCAATCACAAACGCTCCTTTCCTATGGATCGTTTCTACCAGCTCGCAGCCGTTCCCGGCGTGTCGCTGTTCTCGCTTTACAAGGGACCGCTGCACGAGGCCTTCCTCGGCTCCGGCCTCGCCTCGGTGGTGGTCGATGCCGCCGGGTCGGAGCGCGACTTTGCCGACACCGCTGCGCTGGTCCAAGGCCTCGACCTTGTCGTCACGATGGATTCGGCCGTGGCCCATGTCTCCGGCAGCCTCGGCGCCCCGGTCTGGAACCTGCTCCACTTCTCGGCCTACTGGCTTTACGCGCCTTGGCCGGACACATCGCCCTGGTACCCGTCCATGCGATTGGTCCGCCAACCCAAACCCGACGATTGGGACAGCGTCTTTGACGTTGTAGAGCGGGATATCCGCCAGATGGCGGCCGCGCGCGGGGCTGGCTGAGATGGGCGAGATCCTGACCCCGATCTCGCCCGGCGAGCTGATTGACAAAGTAACCATCCTGCGGATTAAATCGGCGCGCATCACGGAGGCGGAGAAGCTTGCAAACGTACGGGCCGAGCTTGCGCTTTTAGACGCGGTGATGTCCGAACATGTGCCGCAAACCGCGCCGATCCCAGCCCTGACGGCCGATCTGCAAGCGGTCAACGAGACGCTCTGGCAGATCGAGGACGACATTCGCGAATGCGAACGGGCTGGCGATTTCGGCCCACGCTTTGTCGATCTGGCCCGCGCCGTCTATCGGACCAACGACCGCCGGGCCGCCTTGAAAAAGGACATCAACCAAACCCTCGGCGCGCAGATCGTCGAGGAGAAAAGCTACGCGGCCTATTGAGGCCAGCCCGGCGGCGCTGCCCTCGGCCACTGCCTTTGCGTCGGTCCCGGGACCAGCCCGAGCACTGCCGCGGGGCCGGCCTTGGGGCTCGGTCTTTAGGGACCGCCGGCTCGGTCGCGCTTTGCACCCTGCCGCAGCAAGCCGGGCGCGTGCCCGGCAATCGGCGCCTTCGGGCTGCAGTCTAGGCCGGCTCTTCTTCGCGCTCTGCCTGCTGGCTCGACCACATCCGGGCGTAGCGGCCATTGCGGGCAAGAAGGGCTTCATGCCTGCCGGCCTCCACCACCTCCCCAGCCTCCAACACCACGATCCGGTCAGAATCGACCACGGTCGAAAGCCGGTGCGCAATGGTGATCACCGTGCGCCCATGGCTCATGTCCCGTAGGCTCTCCTGAATGCCGCGCTCGGTTTCGGTATCGAGGGCCGATGTCGCCTCGTCGAGGATCAGGATCGGCGGATCCTTCAAAATGGTGCGCGCGATGCCCACCCGCTGCTTCTCGCCGCCCGAAAGCTTTAGGCCGCGCTCGCCCACTTCGGTGTCGTACCCCTGCGGCAGGCCGACGATGAAATCGTGGATCCGTGCGGCCCGTGCCGCCGCCTCGACTGCGGCCGCGTCGCGCTCGGGATTGCCATAGGCGATGTTGTAAAAGATCGTGTCGTTAAAGAGCACCGTGTCCTGCGGAACCACCCCGATCACGCGGCGCAAGCTTTCCTGGGTGACGGCGCGCAGATCCTGCCCGTCGATGCAGATGCGCCCGGCACCGACATCGTAGAACCGAAAGAGAAGCCGCGCGATGGTGGACTTGCCCGAACCCGACGGCCCGACCAGCGCCACCGTCTGTCCGGCCGGCACCTCCAGCGAAAGATGCTTCAGGATCGGCCGTTCGGGATCGTAGTCGAACGCCACATCCTCAAACCGCACGGTTCCGCCCGCAACCACCAGCGCCGGCGCACCGGGCGGGTCGGTCACCTCGGCGTGCTGATCGAGCAGATCAAACATTGCACGCATATCCACAAGGCTCTGCCGGATCTCGCGATAGACATAGCCCAGGAAATTCAACGGCACGGTCAACTGGATCATGTAGGCGTTGACCATGACGAAGTCGCCCACGGTGAGCGTTCCGTTCTGCACGCCGATCGCCGCCATCACCATCACCGTCGCAAGACCCGCGGTGATAAAGAAGGCCTGGCCGAAATTCAGAACGCCCAGCGACCACTCCGTTTGCAACGCGGCACGCTCATAGCCGACCATTGAGGCATCGTAACGGGCCGCCTCGCGCCGCTCGGCCCCGAAATACTTCACGGTTTCGAAGTTTAGGAGGCTGTCGATAGCCTTCTGGTTGGCTTCCTGGTCGCGGTCGTTCATCCGCCTGCGGATCGTCACGCGCCATTCGGTGATAGCAAAGGTGAACCAGATATAGGCCGTGATCGTCAAGGCGACGACGGCCAGGTAGCTAAAGGAGAACACCGCCCACAGGATCGCGGCAACCAGCAACAATTCGGCAATCAGCGGGACGATGGAAAACAGCATGAAGCGCAGAAGAAAGTCGACGCCCTTCACGCCACGCTCCAAGACCCGGCTGAGCGCACCGGTTTTGCGCTGGATATGATAGCGCAGCGAGAGCGTGTGCACATGTCCGAAGGTCTCCAACGCCAGCCTGCGCAGCGCCCGCTGCCCGACCCGGGCGAACACCACGTCGCGCAAAGCTTGAAACGCCACCCCGGCCAGCCGCATCACCCCATAAGCCACAACCAGCCCTACCGCCCCGAGCGCGAGCATGGAGGTCGGGCCGATTGCCGCCTCGGCCCGGGGCGAGAGCGTGTCCACGGCGTATTTGAAGAAGACGGGCGTTGCCACCGTGGCAAGCTTGGCAATCAGCAAAGCCGCGACCGCGGCGATGACCCGTATCTTCGCCGCGCGTTCGCCCTTCGGCCACAGATAGGGCAGCACCCGGCGCACGGTGCGGATGTTCGCTTGGCCTTCCTTCAGCGTCCTGCCTCCTGCCTTTTGGCCCTTCCATGTGCGTGCGATCGGCCGGATGAGCAAGGGCTGTCTGCGTATTCCTGCCAAGCCGTCGCGACGCAGCAACGCGGAAGGGTCGCCCCGACAATGGGGCCGCAGCACATCCTGCAAGGGCTAGGCGATGGGTTGCAAGGCCGGTGGCACTGCGGTTCCGCCCAGGCCGTGCGGTCTGCCCAGCCCGTGCTGTCCGCCCAGGCCGGGTGGTCTGGAGGACGGCCAATGGCGCTTGCCCAGCACGTTCGCCGTGCGACCGTGCAAAGGATTATTCCTTAGCCGGGTCGAGGCGGGCAGGATCGGGAATATCGAAGATTTGACCGGGATAGATCAGGTCGGGATCGCGTATGCGGTCGCGATTGGCGGTGTAAATGTAGGTGTAGCGGATCCCGCTGCCCAGGCGTTGTCGCGCGATGGTCCAAAGGTTGTTGCCCGGCTGCACGACCACGGTACTACCCGGCACAGCCTCCGCTTCGATGGCCGCACGCACCGCTTTAGGCGCCAGCAACGGATCGTCGCGCTGAAACGGCGTTTCCATGCGGCTTCGCACCCGCACGCCGGCATTGTCCAGCTCATCGACCCGAAGCGTGTAGCGGCCTTGCGCGAGATCCGGCAGCACCGCCTGCCAGGCGCCGCTGTCGCTAACCGTGACGGTTCCGACCGGCCGGTCGTTGGCATAAATGCGCACCGTGGCATGCGGCGTCCCACGGCCCGAAAGGACGACCGCGCCGACCGGGTCGTAGCTGATCGCGTCGAGCACGACCTGATCGGTGATGCCCGGATGGGCGGGCTGCACGACCTCCACCCGCTCTTGGGTTGCGCGGATCACGGCAGGCAGGGTCGGCCCGTCGCTGCCGGTTTCGCGCGGTGTGGCCAGCACGATCACCGGCTCGGGCGACACGACCGATGCGGGCCCGTCGCTGCGGGCTACTAGGGTTACGGTCTGCGGTGCGCCTTTTCGCTCGGCTTGAAACATCGCCACGAAATCGCCGCTGGCATTTGTCCGGACCGTCGCACGGACCTGCCCGTCAAAGGCGATGTCGATATCGACATCGGGATCTGCGCGCCCGGCAATGACCGCAAAGCCCTGCGCATCGACCCGCACCAGATCGAAGACCGGCGCCGTCATTGTCGTGTCCGGTGGCGCCGGTGTCGGTGCGGCCTGGGGTGCTGGATCGGCCGTGGGCGCGGCGCCGAGCAGGGGCAGGCTGAAGACGGGGGCGGATGCGGCCGCGACAGGCCCAGGCTGGCTCGCGTTCTGCGGTTGGGGGGCTTTTGGGGTCTCCGGCAGCGCGGCCAGCGGGCCCGGCGCGTCCTGCGCCGGCGCGAGCGTCTCTTGTCGCACGTCCGGTTCGGGCCGGCGGGTGAGCGCAGCGTCGCCCGGCGCAGGCGCACGGAGCGTTGCGCTTTGCGCAGGCGGCAACGGAACATCGTCGCTGGCGGGAGGGGGTGGGCCGTTCGCAGGGCCGGGCGCGGTGGCGGTCGGTACCGCACCGGGTTCAATGACGATCGGCCGCTCGGCCCGTTCGGGGACCGGATCAGGCTCGCGCCGCGCTACGTCGCGCTGGCCCGTTTCGGGCGCCTTGACCGGCTGTTCGCTGCTCTCTTGCGCCGTTTCGGGCAGGCTGGGCGCATTCACAGTCGGACGCTCAGCGCTTTGCGGATCGGCTTGCGCGGCAGGATCGGTAACGGCAGCACCCGGCTTCGGCGCCGCAGCGCGCGGCGCTGTGGCATCCTGGGCGGCACTTTCGGGCGCCGCCGCCGTGGACGCCACGGTATCCGGTGAAGGCGTGTTAGAGGTGGTCGTATCCGAGGTAGGCGTATCGGAGGCAAGGGTATCTGGGGCAAGGGCATCGGAGGTGGGCGCGCCGGGCACGTCCTGCGCGCTCGGCGAGGGGTTTTGCGGCACCTGCGCCTGTTGCGGTTCGCCCTCGTCGAGGGTCGCGTCGGGCAGGGCCGCCTGCATCCGACGATCTGAAGCGGTGGGAGCTGTGGCCGGGGCGACCGCACGGTCTGCCTCTTCTGGGGCCGAATGCCGCGACAAGGGCTCGGCCGTCCAGGCGTACCAGATTGCAGCGGCAACGGCCGCAACAGCAGCTATGCCGGCCATAAGCCTCCGGCTTGTCATCGGGCGCTGATCCCCTCGCATCCGACCGCTCCCAACCCGCGGGGCGGAAAACGCGCAAAACGCTGCGCTGCAGACCTCTCTATATGTATGCCAGGAATAAAGGCAAATGCTAGCGTTGCACAGCCAAAGGGAGCGCCGCATGACAGAACCCCCCATCCGAAGCGTATGCGTTTATTGCGGCTCGCGCCCGGGTGCGAGCCCGGCTTTCGTTGAGGCGGCGCGCGAGACCGGCATGCGGCTGGCCCGGGCGGGCTATCGGCTGGTCTATGGCGCAGGCGATGTCGGCATCATGGGCGCGGTGGCCGAGGGCGCCGTCACGGCCGGCGGGCGCCGGATCGGGGTGATCCCCACCCATCTCTTCGGCCGAGAAGCGCAGTCGCGCAGCGACCCCAGCCTGATCATCACCGAAACCATGCATGAGCGCAAAAAGGTGATGTTCATGAATGCCGATGCGGTTGTGGCGCTGCCCGGCGGGCCGGGAACGCTCGACGAGCTCTTTGAGGCGGTGACCTGGCGCCAGCTCGGCCTGCATGCAAAGCCGGTTTTCCTGCTCGACACCGAAGGGTATTGGCAGCCCCTGCTTGCGCTGATCGAGCATGTGATCGCACAAGGCTTTGCCGATGAGAGCTTCCGCGGCTTCCTGACCCGCTGCGACGATCCTACAACGCTGATGCGCGATCTGGAGGCGGCGCTGGCCTGACGCGGCACACGAAACCGTGAGCGCGCTTGGGAACGGGGCCGCCGCGCCCGGGCGTAGATCCCCCAAACCGCAACAACGCGCGTTCTGCGTCCGCACATCGAGGGGAGAGGCGCCATGGCCGTGATCCGCGGCAACGACAACGGCAACGCGCTTGGCGGCAGCACCGCGGCGGACCGGATCTTGGGCCTCGACGGCAACGATCTCTTGTCGGGGCGCGGCGGCAATGATGCGCTTTTCGGCGGCAACGGGGCCGATGTTCTGGAGGGGGGCGACGGCAACGACCGGCTTTACGGCGATGCCGGCGATGACGATCTTTTCGGCGGCAACGGGTCGGACCGTCTGTTCGCCGGCCGCGCGGACGGCCGCGACTTTCTATTCGGAGGCCGTCAGTCCGACACCTTGGTGGCCAGTGACGGTTTTGACTTTCTCGATGGCGGGCAAGGCGACGATCTGCTGATCGGCGTCGCGGCAGGGTCGAGCTGGACGACCACGATCGGTTTCAGCTTCGGTCGCAGCGGCGTGACGGTGAACTTGCAAGACGGGTTTGCCATCGACGAATTCGGCACCCGCGACACGCTGCGAAACATCCGCGATGTCGATGGCACCGACCGCCGTGACTTGATCTTCGGCGATGCCAGCGGCAATTTCATCACCGCTTATCAAGGCGCCGACCGGATCTTCGGCGGCGACGGGCGCGATGAGTTGAACTACGACACCGGCGGCAACCGCGGTATCTTTGCCGATCTTTCCCGCGGCTTTGTCAACGACAATTACGGCTTTCAAGATCGGGTCAGTTCGATCGAGATGATCCGCGCCACCGGGCTGGCAGACCGCCTGATCGGCAGCGCCGCCGACGAGACCTTTCGCCCCTTTGCGGGCAATGACGATATCGTGGGCGGCGGCGGGTTCGACGAGGTCTGGTACGATCTCGATCTGGAACGCGGCGGGTTTCGCGGCGTCGAGGTCGATTTGGCCGACGGGTTTGCCATCGACGCATCTGGCGATCTCGACAGCCTGGTGGGGATCGAGGGCGTCCGCGGCTCGCTTCTGAACGACCGGCTGACTGGCGACAGCCAGGCCAACCGTCTGGACGGGGCAAGCGGCAATGACCGGCTTATCGGTGCAGGCGGCAACGACACGCTGGCCGGCGGGGAAGGATTCGACACGCTTTTCGGGGGCGCGGGGCGCGACCTGGCAAGTTTTTCCGGCGATGCCGAGGCCGGCGGAACACTCGGGGTGCTCGTGCGCCTTGAGCAGGCCTTTGCCATTGACGGTTTCGGCAGCCTAGACCGGCTGAACGCTCTAGAAAGCGTCCGCGGCACCGCGTTTGACGACCGCATCTTCGGCTCCTCGCTTGCCAACGACCTCTTCGGGGGTGGCGGGCGCGACGATCTGCGCGGGGCGGCCGGCAATGACACATTTGAGGGCGGTGCCGGGACCGACCGGCTTTTCGGCGGCGCCGGCACCGACCGCTTCCTCTTTCGCGACGGGTTCGAGATCGATCGGGTCGAGGATTTCAACGCCGCTGCCGAGCGGCTCGATTTCTCGGCGCATGAAAAGATCCTCAATTTTGACGATCTGCGCCTGCGACAGGTCGGGGCGCACACCCGTATCGATGCGGGCGGCGACACGCTGTTTCTGATCGGTGTCGCTGCGGATGACATCACCGATACTGTTTTCTTTTTTTGAACAATGCCCGCGAAATCGCGGTATATTCCAACCTAAAGCCGGCGCCCTTGCCGCAATTCCCGCCGGGGTTGGTGGCAGGACATGGCACATCGCGCTAGGCTGGGCGACATGCAGGGATGTTGGCACGGGAAGGCGTCATGCAACCGATCGCAGCGGCGGCACAGGCAGGCGGAGTCCGGTTTTCGGTGGAGTTGGAAGGAGAAGAGATCCTCGTCTACCACCTTGCCACGCTCGGCGAAGCGCACAAGATTTTCTCATTCCTGAAGGATTATTTCCCCGAGGCGCGTTTCGTCTTTGAGCCCGTTCTGCACTGAATGAGGATCGCGGCCCGAAAGGGGGCCGCGCCTGATTGTTGGCTCTAGCAGCCCGCCTGCCCCTGGCAGGAGCGGGCCGATTTCCCTCACGCAGGAAGGCGCGCGGCGACGTTTTCCCAATTGACCAGGTTGTCGAGAAAGTTCGCCAGATAGGCCGGGCGTTTATTGCGAAAGTCGATGTAGTAGGAGTGCTCCCAAACATCGCAGCCCAGCAGCGCAGTCTGACCGAAGCAAAGCGGGTTCACCCCGTTCTCGGTCTTGGTGACCTTAAGGCTGCCATCCGTATCGACGACAAGCCAGCACCAGCCCGAGCCGAACTGCCCCGCCCCGGCCGCCGAGAACGCTTCTTTGAACGCATCGGCCGAGCCGAAGGCGTCGACGATCCGGCTTTCCAGCGCGCCCGGCATGGCGGTATTGCCCGGGCCCATCATCTCCCAAAACTGCATATGGTTCCAATGCTGGCTGGCATTGTTGAAGATGCCGTTCTGCGCGACCGCGTCGGCCTGGTAGGTACCGGTGACGATCTCCTCAAGCGTCTTGCTCTCCCATTCGGTGCCGGCAATCAGCTTGTTGCCATTGTCGACATAGGCCTTGTGGTGCAGGTCGTGGTGATACTCCAGCGTCTCCTTGGACATGCCCGCGCTGGCCAGCGCATCATGGGCGTAGGGAAGATCGGGAAGTTCGAAAGCCATCGCGTCGTCCTCTCTCTGTCGCGTGTCTCAGTCGCCGATCCGGGCGTGGTCTCGACCCCGGCGGACCGCGAAGGGGTGATATAACGGGGCCGCCTCACAAGGCCAACAGAGGCCGTGCCGGCGTTGGGTCGAATCGACGTCATGGGCTGGGTTCGCATAGCCGCATGCGGTTTTGCGCGGCTGAGCCAGCCTTTATGTTTGATCGGAGCGGTCTGCCTCGCCGTTCCGACACACAGAAATTAAACGCGAACCTTTACCCTCACGCGAAGGAGCTCAGAGACAACAGAATTAGCTGAAAGTTTTAAGTTATTACCCTTATGTAATCTAATGGATACTATCTGCTGATCCTGGACTATACTGATAACAAAAAAGACCTTCCATCTCCATGTCATGTCTCAGCAACGCGATTTTCGACTTGTCCAGCATCCACATGAGGCGCCCACCGGGCAACGCCACCTCCTCGCCAAAACGGCCACCCAGAAAACGCTCATCAAAACGGGTGCCATCCATCAGGCGCTTTTCCAGATGCGCGCACCCCAGCACGTTGACATCAAAGAGATCCCGGTGAAACCCGTCTTTCGAGGTCGGGATCCCCCGCTTGGCGCGGTCGCGCCAGGCCTTGATCCTGTGCGTCATAGTCCATTGCGTAACCTGATCCGGGTTTGCCGTGTGACCCATAGACATTGCATTACGCATTGAAAGCGCACTAAATCCAGGCGGAAGCAAGCCCGCATAACCATAGCCAAAATCGACGCATTCTGAGAAGGCCGTAAAAAGTCGAGACGCGAGTTCGATCTCGCTTTCAACACTTTCTTCAGATATGCCAATAAAAATGCTATTGCCTCGTCCGTGGTATTTTTTGTCTAGATCGTATAGATGTTCAAATTTAACCATTCTTTGAATGTATTCGTCACGTGGTATTGTACAGATGTACATCATTTCAATATCATTCAGGTTTTTTTCAAAGAAATTCTTGAAGTATTTGAATGATTTGTCAAACTTCTTTTTGTTGTATTCGCCACTGAATCTCCACGGGACCACCCCCAGCTCATCCACCAGTTCCATGACAATCTTGACAACGTCGCCAAGGGCATCGGCGCGCCAATCATGCATGAACAGAACGAACGCACGCCCGAGGACCTTAGATCCGATATAGGTTCTTCTCACGACTATTGAATCTCTTCTGCTCTATGCAAAGTCATCTTGTGTGAAATTACCGCTATCATCATCCAACCCATCTCGCAAGGCGTCAAGTTTGTCCCGCTCCTTTGTTTCATTTTGACCCGATCTTGGGAAAAGCACTTCTCCCCGATGTATTTCAACTTCTTCCGAAGGTGTCCTTGTTGTAATCTATTCATCTGATTTGTTCGAAACGGTTAGCCGATTAAATTGAACCTCAACTCCGGTACGCTTGGGTAAAACTTGAGCTGGTCTATCAAAGACGCTGCCGACGCAATCAAGACGCTTCAAACCGTGGGTATTGGCCCCGCTTTGACCGGACAGTCAGCCAGAGCGCAAAGGCTTGGGAACATCCTCAAACACAGGTTTACATCCCAGCATGATCAGCGCGAGAAAGTTATCACCCGATCAGCGCGCCGGTGTCGCTGGCCGCTCGCTCTTCAAAACAATTGCCGAGTGGGGTTCGATGAAGCGCTACCGCACGCCGGCCCGCTCCGACCATTCGAACATGATCCTGCTCGTTCCATCGCGCCCAAAATCAAGGGCGAATCCATCGGGCAAGCCGCAGATCGCGCCCGTCTACAACCTCCTCCCCTGAACCCAGCCGGAGAAGGCGTCGGCTGGGCTGCGATACCCGGCCCATCCACCCGCGCCGGTCTCAGACGGGCAGCAGCGCGGCGGCAACGCGCCGCCCCTCGCTCAACAGCACATTGTAGCTGCGACAGGCCGCCGGCGTCGCCATGGTCTCGACACCGATGCCGGCGCCCTCCAAAGCGGCCCGGCGCTGCGGATCGAGCGCTGCGATCTCGCCGCCCATACCGACCAGAAGTACATCGATCGCCGCGGCCCGATCAAGAAACGGCGCGAAGTCGGCAAGCCCGCCCCAAGGCAGCACCGCGTCGGGAAGCAGCGCGTGCGGGCCGTCCCGACGCGCCCCGCCGATGCGAAAAAACCCCGGACCGTAGCCGTCGACCGGCATACGATCGGCAAACGCCATCTCATTGAGACGCATCGGTCGCCCTCCCTATCCCCAAAGCGGCAGCGATAGGATAACCGAGCCCGTAATCACCGCATAGGCGATGCCGCGAAACTGCGCTTCGCCAGCCAGACCGAAAAGGCGCGCGCCGACAAAAGTGCCGGCCACGAAAGGCGGGGTCAGCACCAGCCCCCAGCCCAAGGTCTGCGCGGTCAGCGCGCCGCGCCAGCCAAAGACGATGAAACCCAGAACCGTACCGGCAATGAAATAGGCGATGATGGAGGCGCGAACCCGCGCTGCCCGCTCCGGCCCGCCGAGAAAGAACAGGATGACCGGCGGGCCGCCCAACCCGGTCAGCCCGCCCAAAAACCCCGACACACCGCCCACACCCAGCGTGGCCGCAGGCCCCGGCCTGCCCCGGTAGCGCCAACCCGAAAGAAGCAGGGCGAGGGCCAGCAGCGAGATGGCCGCCGCCGCCCAGCGAAATGCCACCGGGTCCAACCGCTCCAGCAGCATCACCCCAAGCGGAAGACCGACCGCGGCACCAGCAAACAGGCCCCCGACATGGCGCAGTTGCGCATGCGGCAAGGCGGCGCGGATCAGCATCAGGCTGGCCCCGACATCCATGATCAGCAGAGCAATGATGGTTGCCAGAGGCGACAGAAAAATCGCCGCAAGCGGGACGAACACCATGGCGGCGCCGAAGCCGGTGAACCCCCGGATCAGCCCGGCCAGCCCGGCCGCGCCCGCCAAAGGCCACAGCGCGGGGCTTGCCAAGGCCGCTGCGATGTCAGGACCCATAATCAGGAGCGGCGCGCATCAGGCGTCGGTCATGGCAAGGGCGCCGCCCGTCAGGCGTCGATATCGGCAAACTGGGTGCCGGCCTTGGATGACGGCTTGTCGGAGCGGTCGACGCCGAGCCACTTTACCACCAGCCCCGCGACGAAAATCGACGAGTAGGTCCCGATAACGACCCCCCAGATCATCGCAAAGGTAAAGCCCGAAAGGACGTTCCCGCCGATAATGTAAAGGGCAAACAGCGCAAGAAGCGTCGTGCCTGATGTCACCACCGTCCGGCTGAGCGTTTCGTTGACCGATTGATTGATCAGCTCCGGCAGCTCCATCTTCTTGTATTTGCGCAGGTTCTCGCGAATGCGGTCGAAGACGATCACCGTGTCGTTGAGCGAATAGCCGATAATGGTCAGGATCGCCGCGACTATGGCGAGATTGAATTCGATTTGCAGCAGGCTGAAAAGGCCGATGGTGACGATCACATCATGCACAAGGCTTGCCACTGCGGCGACCGAGAACTGCCACTCAAAGCGCAGCCAGACATAGACCATCACACCCAGAACCGCAAAGAACACGGCCATAAAGCCCGCCAGGATCAGCTCGTTGGACACCTTGCCGCCCACGCTTTCGACCGACAGGACCGTAAGCCCCTCGAACGCCTCCTCCAGCGCATCTTCAACGGTCGCAATCGCATCGGCCTGGATTTCCGGATCGTCGCCCTGCTCGACAATGCGCACCATCGCCTGGTTCTTGTCGGTCACACCGGTCGCCGAAATCTCGGTCACCTGGACATCGCCCACGCCCAGATCGCGCACCGCAACCCGGTAGTCGGCGATTGCGACCGGCTGCGGCGTCTGCACGATCATCGTGGTACCGCCGCGAAAGTCGATCCCGAAATTCAAACCCAGCACGAAGAAAAGCGCCACCGAAGCCAGCATCGCCGCGGCCGAAAAGATCACCGCGACGCGCCTGGCGCCGATGAAATTGACATGCGTGTCCGCGGGAACGAGTTTTAGAAGCCGCATGTCGGTCCCTTCAGCATTGCAAATGCCCCTCTCGCGCAGCCCATGGCACGCCTACCCGTCGCCCACCGTCAAATCGAGATCGTCTTCGGCCGGGTGCGCGCAATATAGCTCGAAAGCAGCAATCGCGTGACGTAGAAGGCCGTAAAGACCGAGGTCACCACGCCGATGCCCAGCGTCACCGAGAAGCCGCGCACCGGTCCCGAGCCCACGAAAAACAATATAACCACGGCAATTAGCGTGGTGATGTTGGCATCGAGAATGGCGCTTAGCGCGCGCTTAAACCCTTCCTCCACCGCGCGGGCCACAGCCTTGCCAGTCTTGAGCTCTTCGCGGATGCGTTCGAAAATCAGCACATTCGCATCGACCGCCATGCCGACGGTCAAGACGATGCCGGCAATGCCAGGCAAGGTAAGCGTCGCGCCCAAGGTGCTGAGCGCTGCAAACATCAGCGCCACATTGGTCAGCAGCGACAGGGTCGCAAAAACGCCGAAGACCCCATAGCTCGCCATCATAAAGACGATCACCGCAAACATCGCGACGATTGCCGCGATGCGCCCGGCATCGACGCTGTCCTGGCCAAGCTCGGGCCCAACCGTGCGCTGCTCCAGCACTTGGATCTCGGCCGGCAGCGCACCGGCACGCAGCAGCACAGCCAGACGCGCCGATTCCTCGACCGTGAACTGCCCTGTGATCTGACCCGCGCCGCCCGGAATATGGCTGATGATCTGCGGCGCCGAGATAATCTCGCTGTCGAGCACGATCGCAAAGCGCCGCCCCACATTGTCGCGGGTATACTCGCCGAACTTCCGCGCGCCGACCGCGTTGAACCGAAAGCCGACGGCTGGAAGCCCGTTCTGATCGAAGGATGGCTGCGCGTCGACAAGCTCGTCGCCGCCCACCACGGCGCTGCGTTCCACCACAAGAAACCCGCCCATATCGACATCTGGCAGCAAGAGCTGATCGAACGCGACCGTCTGGTCTTCTGCGCCATCCGAGACCACGGGGTGGAAGGACAGGCGGGCGGTGCGCCCGATGATCTCCAGCAGCTCTTCAGCCGAACCCAACCCGGGCACCTGGACGACGATACGCTGGCTACCCTGGCGCTGGATCGACGGCTCGCGCGTGCCGGCCTCGTCGACGCGGCGACGGATCTTCTCGAGGCTTTGCTCGACCGTTCGATTGTCGAGCTCGCGCCGCTCCAGATCGCTCAACGCAATCTCCAGCGTATCGGCCCGCACCGAGCTAACCAGCAGCGCGTATCCCTCCAGCCCGCGCATCGCGGCCATTGCCGCCCCCAAGACGTCTGGGTTGTCGATACGGATCCGCAGCAGCCCCGGATCGGCAGGCTGCCGGCGCACCGTGCGCACGCCGTCAAGACCGCGCAATGTGTCGCGCGCCTCCGGCCAGATGCCGTCCATGATCTCGCCATAGACATCCTCGACCTGCACCTCGACCAAGAGATAAACCCCACCGCGCAGATCGAGGCCAAGGTTGACCAGGTTGGAGACCAGCCAGTCGGGCCAGCCCTCAAGATCGGCGCGCTGCCCATCGCTCAGCGGGAGCCCGCGCTCGACCAACACGGCCGCGTCATTGTGCCGCTCGACCCGGTCGTAAAAGAGGTTGGGCGCTGCCGCGAACAGCCCCGCCAGAACCACCAGCAGGATCGCGATCGCCTTGCTACGGCCAAATTGCAGCATCGCGCCCTCCGCGGCTCAAAGGCCGGATTACTTCTTTTCCAGCTTGACGTTCTCGGCAGGCTCGGTCTTGGACAGCACCTGCGATATGGTCTGACGAACAACGCGGACACGAACACCGTCGGCGATCTCCAGCTCAAGCTCGCCCTCATCCTTGACCTTTGAGACCTTGCCGATCAGCCCGCCCTGGGTGACCACCTGGTCGCCCCGCCGCAGCGCTTCGACCATGGCCTTGTGCTCCTTAACCTTTTTTTGCTGAGGCCGGATCAGCAGAAAGTACATGATCACGAAGATCAGAATAAATGGGATGAGACCTTCGATCCCCTGCATGCCGCTCCCCTGCCCTCGCGCGGCCTGAACGGCCGGCTCTCGGTTTGTTGGTAGGCCTGATTGCCTGCCCAAAATCGCGCGGACCCTAGCTGTGCCCCCCGCCCTTGGCAAGCACGCGCCAAAGCGGGGGCGAGCGCCGCTACCGCCTGGCGCAGGTAAGTCGAGCGTGGGAGTTTGTAAATGCCCGGAACGGGTTTTTAGAGCCAGGTTATTTGGAGTGGCTGTTTGACGCCGCGCTGGTGGCCGACCACGCAAGGGCCTCCGGTCGCATCGGGCTGCGCCGCATCTGCGATGCAGGTGGACATCCCGCTACCCGACCTAGGTAGCCTCGCGGGAGGAGCCTGCCAATGAAGCCCGTCGCCTGTCTAATTGCCTGCCTTGTCCTGCTTGCCGCCTGTACCGCACGGCCGGCGCCCGACGCCACGCTGGGTGGCCCGAAACTGGATCTTGAGCGGTATTTCGACGGCCGGGTTGTCGCCTATGGCCAGTTTCAGGACATTCTGGGCGTGGTGCGCAGGCGCTTTTCGGTCGAAATCGAGGGGGTCTGGGACGGCGAGACGCTGACGCTTACGGAAGATTTCGTCTATGAGGACGGCGCGACCGAACGTCGGATCTGGACGCTTCTTAAAACCGGCGAGGATCGATGGCGCGGCACCGCTCCCGGCGTTGTCGGCGAGGCCGTTGGCATCGAGCGCAACGAGACCTTCAACTGGCGCTATACGATCGACCTGCCCGTACCGGACGGAACCCTACGGGTGCGTTTTGACGACTGGATGTGGCTGGTGGACGAAAAACGCCTAATCAACCGCGCCTATGTCACCCGCTACGGGGTCGATATTGGCGATGTCATAATCTTCTTTGAAAAGCGCGCGCCGGCGCCAAGCTAAGATCGATCGGCCATCATCGGGCTGCAGAGCTTCGGCCGGCATGTCCCCCAGCGCCAGCGGCGCGAGGGATCGAGCCGCGCCGGCTCAAGCCGCCTTACGCAAGGCCCGCATGCTGTCGGCAAAGGCTTCGAACAGCGGGCGCGAGACCGGATCCTCGGCCGCGCGCCACTCTGCATGCCATTGCACCGCCATCGCAAAGGAAGGCGCCCCCGCGACGTAGATCGCCTCGGGCGTGCCGTCCGGCGCGTAGCCCTCGATCACGATCCGCTTGCCAGGATCGATGATCCCCTGCCCATGCAGCGAATTGACCATGACCTCGTCGCTGCCAAACAATTGGGCGAATTTGCCACCCGGCGTGAGGTGAATAGCATGGCGCAAGGCGAATTTTTCCTCCAACGTGCCCTCGGGCGGCATTCGATGGTTCATCCGGCCCGGCAGATCGCGGATCTCTGGATGTAGCGTGCCGCCAAAGGCCACATTGACCTCCTGAAACCCGCGGCAGAGCCCCAGCACCGGCACGCCGCGCTCCACCGCCGCGCGGATCAGCGGCAAGGTGAGCGCGTCGCGGTTGCGATCGAAGGGACCATGCGCCTCGGTCTCTTCATGCCCGTAATAGGACGGGTGGACATTGGGGCGCCCGCCGGTGAAGACAAAGCCGTGGCAGGCCTCCAACAGATCCGCGACGCCCGCGACATCGGGCAGGGCCGGCACGATCAGCGGAAGCGCATCGCAGACATCGGCCACCGCGCGCAGATTTATCTCGCCCACGGCCTGGGTGACATAGGTCTCGTGGATGCGATGTTCGTTGCTGATGATCCCAACGACCTGTCGCGCCATGCCTCGACCCTCCCTCTTCCACAGCCCAATAATAGTGGCTCCTACCGAACCCGTCGAGCCGCTTTGATCCAACGCAAGGCCGCGGGCCGCGCAACCCTCTAGCATCAAGGGAAACAAGCCGTTTCTCAGCGCCGGAGGTTTCATGTCGCATGCCCCAAACGAGCTGGCCGATCAGTTTCCGCGCGATGCGGAGAACTTGCACCGCCTGAGGGTCGAGAACGCGCATTTCCGCCAGTTGGCCGATGAGTATCACGCGCTCAACCGCCGCATCCACCGCAGCGAGACCGATATGGAACCGGTCAGCGATGTGCAGCTTGAGGCGATGAAGAAAACCCGCCTCTCGCTGCTCGACGCGATTGCGATCATGCTTCGCGTCGACGGTGCGCAGACGCACGGGCCGCACTGAGCGGGGCGCGCCGGAGGTCTTACCGGCCGGTCTTGGCCTCAAGCCGGTGGGCATGCAAGAGAGGCTCGGTATAGCCCGAAGGCTGATCGCACCCCTCCAGCACCAGCCGGCAGGCGGCCCGAAAGGCCGGCCCGTCAAAACCCGGCGCCATCGGCCGGTAAGCGGGATCGCCGGCATTTTGCGTGTCGACGATGGCGGCCATCCGGCGCAGCACGTCAAGCATGCGCGCCTCGTCCACCACGCCCTGGGCGAGCCAGTTGGCAAGAAGCTGGCTGGAGATCCGGCAGGTCGCCCGATCCTCCATCAAACCGACATTGTGGATATCGGGGACTTTCGAACAGCCCACCCCCTGATCGACCCAGCGCACCACATAGCCCAGGATGCCCTGCGCGTTGTTTTCCAACTCCTCGGTTATTTCGGCATCGCTCCAGGATCGTCCGGTCGCCACAGGCACCGTCAGCAGCGCGCTGAGCGTGCCGCGGGGCGGCTGCGCCATCCGCGCCGCCTGCAGCGCACGCACATCGACCTGATGGTAATGCGTGGCGTGCAGTGTGGCAGCCGTAGGGCTGGGCACCCAGGCGCAGCTTGCCCCGGACAGGGGATGCGCTTCCTTTTGGGCCAGCATCGCGGCCATCCGGTCGGGCATCGCCCACATCCCTTTGCCGATCTGGGCCCGCCCCGGCAGCCCGCAGGCCAGCCCGATCTCGACATTGCGGTCTTCATAGGCATCAAGCCAGGGCTGCCCCTTCATATCGCCCTTGCGCTGCATCGCACCGGCCCGCATCGCGCTGTGGATTTCGTCGCCCGTGCGGTCGAGAAACCCGGTATTGATGAAGCAAAGCCGCGATTTTACGGCGCGAATGCATTCTTTGAGGTTCGCACTGGTGCGCCGCTCCTCATCCATAATCCCTATCTTGACGGTATTTGCCGGCAGCCCGAGCACGGTTTCGACATGCGCGAAGATCGCATCGGTAAAGGCCACCTCCTCTGGCCCGTGCATCTTGGGCTTGACCACATAGACCGATCCGGCCGGCGCATTGGCACGCTGTCCACGAATGTCGTGCAGTGCGCAAAGAACGGTGATCATCGCATCGAGCAAACCTTCGAAAGCCTCGTTGCCGGCTTGGTCGCGCACGGCCGGCGTTGTCATCAGATGCCCGACATTGCGCACCAGCATCAGCGCCCGCCCGCGCGCGTCGCGCTCCTCGCCTTGCGGCGTAAGAAAGGTGAGATCCGGCGCCAGCTTGCGGGTAAAGCTTGTGCCGGCCTTCTCCACGGTTTCGGTCAGATCCCCGCGCATCAAACCCAGCCAGTTTTTATAGGCCAGGACCTTATCCTCGGCATCGACGGTTGCGACGCTGTCCTCGCAGTCCATGATTGCGGTCAGGGCGGATTCCAAGCGCAGATCGGCAATGCCCGCAGGATCCGTGCGGCCGATGCGATGCGTCGGGTCGATGGCGATCTCGATCAGCAGGCCTTTGTTTTCCAAAAGCACGCTGCGGGGCGCGTCGGCGGTTCCGACATAGCCCACGAACTGCTTCGGCACAGCGAGCCCGACATCGCCGCAGGGCAGCGCCGCAACAAGGGCGGCATCGGCGATGCCCAACCCGCGAAGGTCCGCCCAGCAACCCTGTGAAAGCGGCACCGCGCGGTCGAGAAACTCGCGTGCCCAGGCAATCACTCTTTGCCCGCGGTCCGGATCGTAGCCGCCGCCGGCCGGCGCATCGCCCAAGGCATCCGTTCCATAGAGCGCGTCGTAAAGCGAGCCCCAGCGGGCATTGGCTGCGTTGAGCGCATAGCGTGCATTGGTAATCGGCACGACGAGCTGCGGCCCGGGGATTTGCGCAATCTCGACATCGACTTGTTCGGTATCGATGGTGAAATCCGCGCCTTCTTCGACCAGATAGCCGATCTTGCGCAGAAACGCAGCATAGGCGTCCGGGTCGGCGCCGGCGCCGGCATGCTCGGCATGCCAGCGGTCAAGGGCGGCCTGAAGCGCCGCCCGCCGCTCCAACAGCGCGCGATTGCGTGGCCCAAAGCCGTTGATCAGCGTCGAGAGACCGCGCCAGAACGCCTTCGGATCGACGCCCGATCCGGGCAGGGCCCGTTCGGCGATAAAACTGTGCAGCGCCGGCGCCACCTGCAGCCCTTCAATCGTCACCATTGACCCCATCGACCCCTCCAAACCCTTGACATTGCGGGCTGCTACACGGGCTTGGCAGGTTTGGGCAAGTCGCGTGGATAGCGATTTCGCTGGATGGAAAAATCCGGCCTGCCGGTGTGCAGGCCTGCCGGTCTGCCATCTTCTCATTGACGGGCGGTCGACCTAGGCTCGTCCGACCGATTAACGCGCCCGAAAGCCCGCCATGACCGAACAGAAACCGACCTGCCTTGCTGACTACGCCCCACCCGCCTTTCTGGTCGATAGGGTCGCACTGACCTTCCGGCTGGCGCCGACGGGCGCGGAGGTCGACGCAGTCCTGCAGATCAGACCCAACCCGGCGGCGGCAGCCGGTCAAGATCTCTGGCTCGACGGGCGCGCGTTGGAACTGGTCTCCGCAAGCCTCGATGGTCAACGACTTTCGGGCGATCTCTGCGCGCAAACCGAGGATGGGTTGCGCGTTCCCGCACGCCACCTGCCTGTTGGGCCATTTACCTGGACATGCACCACACGCATAGATCCGGCCGAAAACACCGCGCTGGAAGGGCTTTATATGTCGAAAGGCATGTACTGCACGCAATGCGAAGCGGAAGGGTTTCGCAAGATCACCTATTTTCCGGACCGTCCGGATGTGATGGCCGTCTATACCGTGCGCATCCAAGGCGACGTGCCGGTGATGCTCTCCAACGGAAACCCGGTCGATCGCGGTGAAGGCTACGCGGTCTGGCACGACCCATGGCCCAAACCGTCCTATCTCTTCGCGCTCGTGGCCGGCGATTTGCGCTCGACCACAGACCGGTTCGTTACGGCGTCGGGGCGCGAGGTCGCGCTGGCCATCTGGGTTCGCGACGGCGATGAAGCGCGCTGCGCCTATGCGCTCGACGCGCTCAAGCGATCGATGCGCTGGGACGAGGCCGCCTATGGGCGTGAATACGACCTCGACGTCTTTAATATCGTCGCTGTCGATGACTTCAACATGGGCGCTATGGAGAACAAAGGGTTAAATATCTTTAACTCAAAATTTGTGTTGGCGGATGTCGATACTGCAACAGATACGGATTTTGCCAATATCGAGACGATCATTGCGCATGAGTATTTTCATAACTGGACCGGAAACCGCGTAACCTGCCGCGATTGGTTTCAATTGTCGCTGAAAGAGGGCTTGACGGTTTTTCGTGACCAGCAGTTTAGCGCGGATATGCGATCGGCCGCTGTTGAGCGGATCGGCAATGTAAGAGCGCTTCGCGCGGCTCAGTTTCCAGAGGATGCGGGGCCACTGGCGCATCCGGTACGACCGTCTGCTTATGTCGAGATCAACAACTTCTATACAGCAACGGTCTATGAGAAGGGCGCTGAGCTTATTCGCATGCTTCGCAGCTTGGTCGGACCGGCGGCGTATCGCGATGCGCTCGACCTTTATTTCGCGCGGCATGACGGGCAGGCCTGCACCATCGAAGACTGGCTTGCGGCGTTCGAGGACAGCGCCGGCATCGATCTCTCGCAATTCAAGCTTTGGTATGCGCAGGCTGGAACACCGAGACTTACGGTCTCCGAGGATTGGGACGGTGCCAACTACCGGCTCGCCTTTCGGCAATCCACGCCGCAGACACAAGGGCAAACCGAGAAACAATCGCTCGTGATCCCGATCGCTTACGCCTTGCTCGCTACAGATGGTCGGACGCTCGTTGAACCGCGCATCTATGCGCTGACGTCAGAGCACGCCGAGCTGGAATTCGCGTTGCCCGAGCGGCCCGTGGCATCGATCCTGCGCGGGTTTTCAGCGCCGGTCATTCTCGAAAGAACGCAAAGCGAGGCGGACCGACGTTTGCTGATGCGCCATGACAGCGACCCTTTTTGCCGTTGGGAGGCCGGACAGGGACTTGCAAGAAGCGCGATCTTTGCGCGCTGCGCAGGCGCGGACTCCGCCGGTGCCGCCTGGCTCGACGCTGCGGCGGACATGGCGCTCGACGAGCGTCTCGATCCGGCCTACCGCGCTCTCGCGCTTGGGCTTCCAGACGAGGACGGGCTTGCCGCAGAACTGGCTCTGCTGGGCCAAGTGCCTGATCCGCAGATTATTTACGAAAGCCGCCGGTCGATACACAGCGATCTTGCAGGACTGCTGCGACCCAAGTTGGCCGACATGCTGAAGCGCCTTGAAACCGACCGGCCCTACCGCCCTGACGCGGCACAAACGGGGCAACGCGCTCTGTCGGGCGTGCTGTTGTGGTTATCGGCGTTGGCGGAGCCGGAGGCTGAAACCTGCCGGTCTACGTACCAAGCCGCCAACAACATGACCGAACGGCTCGCCGCTCTCTCGGCACTGGTGGCTTGCGGCAAGGGCGATGCGGAGCTACGGGACTTTGCTATGCGCTGGACGCATGATCGGCTGGTTATGGATAAGTGGTTTTCGCTTCAGGCCGGGCGGCTTCCGCCCAACCGCGCCCTGGCGGTGGCGCGCCAACTCGCAAAGCATCAGAGCTTCGATTGGAAAAACCCCAACCGCTTTCGCGCACTGGTGGGGGCATTTGCGCGAAACATAGCGGCTTTTCACGCCAAAGACGGTGGGGGTTATGCATTTGTCGCGGAATGGGTGGCAAGGCTTGACCCTGTCAATCCGCAAACGGCAGCGCGGCTTTTGGGCGCCTTCGAAAGCTGGCAGCGCTACGACGCAACCAGGCAAAGCTTGATCAGATCGGCGTTAAAACAGATCGCCGCGCGCCGGGATCTGTCGCGTAACAGCCGCGAGATCGTAGAGCGCATGCTGAACGCCTGATCCGTTGTCGATGGTGTCTACCGCAAGGTCAGCACGACATTTCCTATCGTTGCTCCAGCCTCAACCAGCTGATGCGCTTGCACAATTTTCTCCAACGACACGCTTGCACCAACCGCGACTTGCAATCGACCCTCGCGCGCCAACACCGCGATCCTGGCCTCTGCCTGGCATCGCGCCTTTGCTGGGATGTTGAAGCCCTGGATCGATCTAATAATACCGCCTTTGTTCTGCAGCGCGTAGTAGGGGAGCGCCGGTTCAGGTCGCGAGGTCGATGAGTAGGATGCGATAACCCCATGCGGCCGGAGTAGTTCAAGGTCCATTTCGATGTTGGCCCCAAAGTCAACCTCGACTATCCGATCGAAACCGCCGGCGGAAAGGTCGTGCAGCGCAGCCGCCAAATCTGGGGCGTGCCGGTCCGCAACATCGGACGCCCCTGCGTCTAGCGCATGGCTCTTTCGAAGCGAACTGCTTGTCGTGCCGATCACCCGGGCACCGCCAGCACGCGCAAATTGAACCGCAAAGTGGCCAACCGCGCCACCGGCGCCGGCGACCAATACGACCTTACCGTCCACCGGACCGTCCGCAAAAACCGCGTGATGCGCAGTGACGGCAGGAATACCGAGGCATGCGCCCTCGGCATAGCTGAGCGCGTCAGGGAGCGGAACGGCCTGCCGGGACGGCAACGAGACGAACTCTGCGGCGGTTCCGTCGGCTCGGCCGGTTTCGCCATAGCCCCCTTGCGCGTTATAGAGCCAAACGCGCTGACCGATCCGCGATCGATCGATCCCTGCTCCGACCGCCACAATGCGCCCCGCGCCGTCGGCATGCGGAACGATGCGCGCATGCTCCATGCGAAGACCGCGCCATCCCGCACGTCGCTTCACATCGGCCGGATTGATGCCCGACACGTGAAGTTCGACAAGGACGTCGCCCGGTTCCGGCTCGGGATCGGCGAGCGCTTCGAGGCTTAGAACATCCTCGGCAGGCCCGCATCGCCTGTAAAGTGCCGCCTTCACGCGCTCAAAGCACGCAAAACCTCGCGTTTTCCGTGGTTTAAAGCTGAAACGAGCCGATTTTGACCCCGGGTCAGCTGGTTGCGGGCAAAACCGATTTGCGACGCAGGGGTGTGATCGAGATCGGCTGCGAGCGCGATACTGGGCAGCGGCGGCACTGAAAGCGCCGGATCATGCCGAAAGCGCGTCTCGCGGGTGAAATTTACCGGCACAAGGATGCGTGCCAACGCGTGAATAACGGCATTCGCCTTGGAGCGACTGATCGCGTCGCTTGCAATCGCCGTGTAAAATGCAGCCAAAGCGGCGTCGAGACCGTCGAGCGCATCAATGCTCGGCGTAAAATCGAAGCGATCACCAGCCTTTTGGCGGTACGTTTCTAACGATCCCCGAAACTCACCCAAGGTCGCGCGCCAATCGAACGGTAGAACCCCAGCATTTGCCGTACGCCATGCCGCCAGCGCATAGATCTTGATATCGCGCAGCAGATTGTCCCGATCCGCAATCTCCAGTGTGTCATTTTCGGTGTGCCAGGCGATGTTGGCACCACACCCGCCCACGGCGTAGTAGCCTTTCTCCTCACGCAAAGCTGTTGGCATCGTCGACGAGAGCATAAAGAAACTCGAGATGCCGATATTGTTGAAAGAGTAATCCCCTGCCCGATGCGGACGTTCGCAAAGGGCCGTCTTTCCTGCAACCTCCTCAATGACATCGGCGACTAATCTATGCGTTTCAGTCATGGCGGAGAGGTTGATGAATTCACTGGCCCAACGACAACCAGGGCTGTCGCAGTTCACTTGAGCCACGCAGTTTTCCTCAAGATCGATTGCAAACCGATCGGCAAACCAGGTGGAACCGGCGTATCGACCTGTCGAATGGCCCGGCCACCACGCGATGCGAATTGACCGCCGCAGCTTGTCTTTATGGTGCCAAAAAAGGCGTGCGCACTCAAGCAAGGTGGCGTCGCCGGTCGCATTGTCGCCGACGCCGACATCCCAACTGTCGAGATGACCATGCAGGAGCACATATTTTTCAGGCTCTTCGCTGCCTGGAATAAATACTTCCGGCAGTTGGCTAGAGTACCAACCCTCCTCCATTTCAGTAAAGAGCGTGATAGAGCCACCATTCTTTGCAATCTCAATAAGCTTATCCCCATCTGGCCGGTTTACCGCGACCGCAACGACCCCGGGTTTACGCGGCAAATCATCGAGATCCGGCATACCCCAAATCGTTGTACAGATTCCCCAGTGGATATCTGTACCTGGATTAATCCCGACTACACCTATTGCGCCGAGATCTTCAAACTGTGCAATCATACCTGGGCTCGCGAACCCCTCAGATATTACAATGTTTCCAGCAATTTTTTTATAAAGGTCGTGCGTTGGGTCGAGTTTTTTTTCGAAAATCGTATCAATGTTGTCTGCTTGATTTGCCCCAACATAGACGAGCTTTCCGTTTAGCCCCCCAGGCGCACCGACCGAAAACGCCGGCGGTTTTGCTTTGAACCGCTGAGCGCCGGCCTCAACACGGGCTGCTCCCGGAAGGGACAAAAATAGATCGGGTCTGTGCACTTTTACATCAACGCCATAGGCGCGAAGACGCGACACCACCTCATCCATACCCTTGTTCACATCGTCGGGGTGCTCGCGTTTGAACCTCGAAAAACTCTCTACCAGAGCCCAGGCATCATCGAGGCGTGCATCGGCAAGAAGTGCCGTCTCGGTCTTATTCATGGTTTGTCTCCCGGTCTGGTGCGTTTCATTCACTGAAATGACGTTTTGCGTGTTTACCAAGCCCGTCTCAATGGCTCAAGCAGATCGCTTTTTCTTGTTGCGATTAATAGGCGCTGCCGAGATGGCTTGAGATCCGATCCGCCGCATCACGCACCTGCGCAAGGTACGCTCCGCGCCGCGTTTCGTCGAATCGCGCTAAAGCACCGGCGATCGACAGGGCAGCAACAACCTCGCCGGCAAAGCCACGAATGGGCGCCGCGACGGAGAACGCACCTTCGTCAAGGTCGTTTTGTGCGATGTGCCAGCGTTGCGTTCGGATGCGATCAAGCGTTGCGGCCAGCGTCTGTGGATCGGTTTCGGTTGATGCCGTAAACGCTGGAAGACCGTTTGCAAGCACCTGTTCGCGCAGAGTTCTTGGGGCGAAAGCAAGAAGCAGGGTCGATCCGCCACCGGCATGGAGAGGACCAAACCGCCCGGCTTCGGCAAAAAGGCGCATCGCGTGCCGACCGTCCCGGGTCGCGACAACCAGAGATCTTTGACCATCGCGCACGATCAGATTGACATTCTCTGAGGTGACATCGCGCAAAGCCTCCATCTCGGGGATCGCCGCGATCATCAGTGCTGTCTGACGGTTCGTCCGCTCGCCCAAAACACTGACCCGAAAGCCCAAACTGTAAACGGCCCTTCGTGGTTCGCGGGCAACATAGCCGCGCGCCTCCAGCGTGCTCAGCATCCGAAAAACCAGACTCTTTGTCATCCCAAGATGGCGTGCCAGCGCCGACACCCCTTGTTCGGGCTGCTCGGCAAGCGCCTCGAGCACGCTCAGCGCCTTGTCGACAGACGCAATGCGGTAGTCTTTCGTCATCTTGCCCTCATCATGCGTGAGGCTTGCTTGACGCGACGATTCTGGGCTAGCCTCTGAATATTGGAACGCTGGTTTGGCTGATGAAACACCCACCGGTCAAGCCGTCGGCGCAAAAATCTGAAAGGCAATGATCGATGCGGATCGCTTACGTGGTGCCGGGCCCGATGTCGAAAGGTCCGATGGGATCAGCTGAAGTAAAGCGTCGTGAGGCGCTTTTGAACGACTGGGCTTTTCCCGGAACGGAGGTCTGTGTGCGCGATGTCGCGACAGGGCCTTCTTCGATCGAGTCCGCCTATGAGGAGATGCTCGCGATTCCGGCAACGCTCGACTTGATCATGAGATGCGAGCGGGACGGGTTCGATGCAGCCATTATCGGCTGTTTTGGCGACCCCGGGTTGGAGGCGGCCCGCGAATTGGTGTCTATGCCGGTTCTTGGACCCTGCGAAAGCTCGATGCTGCTCGCGGCTGGACTTGGACATCGGTTCAGCGTTCTGACAATCTATGACAGCCTTATCGCCAGTCAGGAGCATCTGGCCCATCGCGTGGGCGTTGCGCAGAAATTAGCCTCGGTCCGCGCAACCAACATCGCCGTGCTGGACCTGATGAAAGACGTCGAGGCGTCCAAGGCGCGGATGATCGAGGTTGCAAGAGCATGTGTACGCGACGATCGGGCCGACGCGTTCCTGTTTGGCTGCATGACAATGTCGTTTCTTGACATGGCCGACGATATCGCTGCCGCAGTTGGAGCACCGGCAATCAACGCCGGCAAGGCAGCGCTCAAACATGCCGAAGCCCTGGTCTCGATGGGTTTGGCACATTCCAAAACCGCTTGGCCCACCCCTGCCAAAATGGCCGCCGGATCGACGGCCGAAAACATGCGCGTCGCTTGACGAAAGCCTGCGTCGGCGCAGGTGTTAATAAAATACGACAGAGAGGTGAAACGATGAAGACAATGCTCTCGGCCGGTGTAACCGCCGCGCTTCTGGCCTGCGTCGCCGTTCCGGCATTGGCTGCAGGTGACAAGATCCGCGAAATCTCGATCGTGTCCCGGCCTCAGGCGGCCCAGCCGGCAGAGTTCCAGTTCGTGCAGATCATTGCACAGGAGTGGCGCAAGCTCGGTCTCGATGTGAAAGTGGACGTCATGCCGTGGGAGCAGATGGCCGATCTGGTCTGGTACAACCGCGACACATGGGATGTAACCGGATGGCAGATGGTTGGCCGCCCCGAGCGTTCGGACCCCGACGAGCTTATCTTCAACCTTTACCACTCATCGACCGCACCGAAAGGCTACAATTTCCTGGGTTATGTCAATCCGGAGTACGACAAGCTGGTCGAGGCGCAGCGCGTCGAAACCGATCCGGACGCGCGCCAGGCCCTACTGCTGCAAGCCCAAGCAATGCTGGCCGAGGATCAGCCGGCGATGATGCTGGTTCATCCGAAGTCAACCTTCGCTTTCGACAAGACGGTTTGGGACGCATCGACGGCCATCGACCAGGGTGGCATCGGGATCAAAAATACCTGGACGTTCATGGCTTTAGCGCCATTGGCCGATGAAAAGGACATCATCCTCAACTCCGCCGACAACATCCAGGGCATCAACCCGCTTTGGATTTCGGGCGGGACCGACAGCTGGATCACCGAGCTGGTGTGGGATCGGTTGCTGCGCATCGGGCCGGACGGGCTTCCGCAACCCTGGGCGGCGGAAAGCTACAGCTGGAACAGCCCGACCGAAATCACGCTCACCCTGCGCGACGGCATGATGTGGCATGACGGGCTTCCGGTGACAGCCGAAGATGTGAAGTTTTCTTTTGAAGCGGCGATGGGCGAAGAGGCGCCGATGTACAAGCCCTTCGTTGGCAACATCGCGGCGATTGCGGCCGACGGCAACACGGTCACCTTTACGCTGGCTGCGCCGGCGGCATCCTTCCTCACCTCGAGCCTGGCAAAGCTCAACATCATTCCCAAGCATATCTGGGAGCCGATCCTGGCAGACCTTGCGACCAAGGATGACAATGCCGAAAGCTACCAGGAAGAGACGCCGATCGGCTCGGGACCCTATAAATTTACCAGCTGGACCACCAATGAGGAAGTGGTTCTGGAGGCCAACACCGCCCATTGGAACGCCCCTGCGGCCGAGCGTTGGATCCTGCGCATCGTACCCAACGCAGAGGCTGCTTTGGGCATGCTGCGATCGGGCGAGATCAACTTCCTGGCCGATTTTGGAGGCGACCCGCAGATCCTGATCGACGTTGCGGTCGAGGATGGCGATCTTGAGGTCGTTTCGACCACCGATATCGGGTTTCGCTATGTGGCCTTCAACAACCGCCGTCCGCCCTTTAACGACCCGGCTTTCCGGAGGGCGCTGTCGACGGCGATCAACCGCGACCTGATCGTCGGAGCCGCCTTTAAGGGCTTTGCCGTTAAGTCGAATTCGGTCATCTCGCCGGCGCTGCCCTTCTGGCACAATGCGGCAATCGTGAATATGGAGACCGGCCTCGACACCGCCAAATCCATGCTTGAGGAGGCGGGCTACAGCCTTGTGGGGGGTGAGTTGTACTACCCAGAAGGGGTTGCGGAAACGCTCGCCGAGTGAGCCGCCGCGCCGGTTCGGGGGCTGCCAAGCGGCCCCCATCCGTTTCGGCCAGGGATCGGAGACCGGGGATCAACCCGAAGATCTGCGAAAGAGAGGGGCGTCCATGCTTGGCCTAAAGCAGATCGGCGGGCGCCTTGCCCAGCTCATCTTTGTGCTTTGGGCCGTGGCAACGATCCTCTTTCTGATGTTTAGGCTTATGCCCGGAAACCCGCTTGCCGCCTATATCGACCCGACCTTCACCGAAGATCAGCAACAGATCCTGATGGCCAAGTTCGGTCTCGACAAACCCCTTTGGGAACAATATTTTATCTATCTGGGCAATCTGGTTCAGGGTGAGCTGGGCGACAGCTTCTTTTACCGCCAGCCCGTCTTCGACAGGATTATCGAGCTGTTGCCCAACACGCTTGTGCTTACCTTCTCGTCGCTCCTGGTGGCCTATGCGTTTGGGATTATCGTCGGGGCCTGGCTCGCCTGGCGCCGCGGTCGAATGGTCGAGAAAGCGGCGATCCCCTTTGTGCTGACGACCCGCGCAATGCCCGAGTTTTGGCTGGGCATGATCCTGCTTGCGATCTTTAGCTTCTGGTTGGGCTGGTTTCCCGCCGGCGGCACGCGACCCGCGGGCGCGGAGTATGACAGCCTCTTTGCCCTCTATACCTCGGCGGATTTTCTGGTTCATCTGACCCTGCCAGCGCTGACCCTGGCAATCTATAGCCAGGGCCTACCGCTGCTGCTGATGCGATCCAATATGCTCGATGTGATGCGCGAAGACTTTGTGACCATGGCCCGCATCAAGGGGCTTTCTGGCTGGTCGGTCGTGGTCCGTCACGCTGCGCGAAACGCGCTGTTACCTGTCATGACAAGTTTTGCTATTGCCGTGGGCTATCAGATCCAGGGTAATGTGGTCGTGGAGAGCGTCTTCTCCTGGCCCGGCCTAGGCCGCGAGCTGGTCAATGCCGTTTCGGCCAGCGACTACCCGCTGGCCCAAGGCGCTTTCTTGATGATCGCCGTCGTGGTCGTGCTGATGAACCTGATCGCTGACCTTTTATACGGTCTTCTCGATCCGCGGGTCAGCCATGCCTAGCGACGCGACGCTCGCCGCCCCCGCCGATCGCAACCTGCTCGGCCGCATCTTCCGAAGCCTGCATCTGCCGCTCGGCGATCCTTTCGCCCTTGTCGGGCTGGCGATCTACGCTCTCTTTATCCTTGTGGCGATCTTTGCCGATCAGATCGCAACCCACGACCCGACCGAAATCCTTTACACGCCTGATTACGACCTTGCAGCCGATCGCAGCCCGGGCGCGGACGGTTTCATCCTGGGCACCACCAGCCTGGGGCGCGACATTTTCAGCCAGCTTGTCTATGGCTCGCGCTCGGCCCTTCTGATCGGAATGACGGCGGCCTTCATGGTCGCGCTGATCGGCACAGTTGTGGGGTTGGTCGCCGGCTATTTCGGCGGTCTCGTCGATACCGTTCTGATGCGGATGGCCGACATCGCTTTCGGCATTCCTTTCCTGCCCTTCGTCATCGTATTGGCAGCGTTTTTGGAACCTTCGATCTGGAACGTTGTGCTTGCTATGGCGCTGGTGCTTTGGCGCGACACCGGGCGCGTGATCCGCAGCCAAGTCCTCAGCCTGCGCACGCGGGCTTATGTGGAGGCGGCGCGGGTCTGCGGATCGTCCGATCTCAAGATCGTTTTTCGCCACATCGCGCCGAACATCCTGCCGCTGAGTTTTCTTTACGGCTCTATCGCCATCGGCTGGGCAATTTTGACCGAGGCCTCGATCTCGTTTCTGGGCTTCGGCGATCCCGAAACCATTTCCTGGGGCTATATGCTGCAGGACGCCTATGCCAGCCAGGCCCTGTCGACGCGCGCCTTCTATTGGTTCGTGCCGCCGGGCCTTTGCATCATCCTTGTCGTCGTCGCCGGCTTTTTCATCTCGCGCGGCTATGAGGAGATCCTTTTTCCCAAGCTCAAGGAATGAGCGACGCGATGGGCGAAGCGCTGCTTTCGGTGCGCGACCTTCAGATCGCCTATCGCGTGTCCGAGGGCGAGGTGCGGGCGGTCGACGGCACCAGTTTCGATGTGCCCGCGGGCACGATCACCGGTCTGGTGGGCGAATCGGGCTGCGGCAAGACCACGGTGGCTCGCGCCCTTACCCGCGTCATGCCGGGGAATGCGCGCATTGCCGGCGGTAGCGCGCGCTTTGCCGGACGCGACCTGATGGCCCTGCCCGAGGCCGAAATGAACCGGCTGCGCTGGCGCGACATCGCCTTCATCCCGCAATCGGCGATGAATTCGCTCGACCCGGTGTATCGGGTGGAAAGCCAGCTCAACGAAGTACTGATCCAGCGCGGCGGCATGACCCGTCGGCAAGCCCGGGCGCGGGCCGAAGAGCTTTTCGACATGGTGGGGATCGAGGCGCGGCGGCTGCGCGATTACCCGCATCAGTTTTCGGGCGGCATGCGCCAGCGTGTGGCCATTGCTCTGGCGCTGGCGCTCGAACCAAAGCTGGTGATCGCGGACGAGCCGGTCACGGCGCTCGACGTTATTGTACAGCGCCAGATCCTCGACCAGCTGTTGGAGTTGCAGCGGCGCCTGGGGATCTCGGTCATCTTGGTGACGCACGACATCTCGGTGGTCGCGTATGTCTGCGACCGTGTGGTCGTGATGTACGCCGGTCAGGTGGCCGAAGCCGGTGATATGCGACGCGTACTGACCCGCCCGGAACACCCCTACACTATGGGCCTGACCAACGCGTTCCCCGATTTGCAAGGCGCGATCGGTATACTCACACCCATCGAAGGTGCGCCGCCTAACCTGCTCAACCCGCCTTCGGGATGCCGGTTTGCGCCGCGCTGCCCGTTCTCGGGCGCCATGTGCCAGCACCGGCCGCCGGATGTGCGCGCGCCCGAACCTGGCCATGCCGTTTCCTGCCACCGTGCGGGCGAGGCGCCGGCGCTGCGCGCTGCCGCGGCACGGATCGAGACCTGGGCCGCGATGGCATGAGTTTGGACGGCGCGCCCCCCGAGACGCGGACCCTGGTGCGGGTTGAAGATGTTCGTATGCATTTTCGCGTGGGCTCGCCGCTTTCGGCCGCGCTATCGGGCCAGAACACCGTGGTCAAGGCGGTCGACGGCGTCGACTTCATGCTCAGCCGCGGCGAAAGCGTTGGAATTTTGGGCGAGTCGGGCTGCGGAAAGACCACGATGGGGCGGCTGTTGTTGAAGCTGCTGGCGCCCAGCCACGGTCGGGTCAGTTTCGAAGAGACCGATCTTCAGGCACTTAACGGGCCGGCACTGCGCCGCTTCCGGGCCCGGGCCCAGCTGATCTTCCAAAACCCCTTCGAAGCGTTGAATCCGCGCTTTACCATTCGCCGGTCGATGGCCGAGCCGCTGGAGAACGCCCGGATCCCGCGCGCCGCGCGCGAGGCGCGCATCGCCCGCGCTATGGAGCTTGTCCGCCTGCCCGAGCCGCAACAGTTCTTGGATCGGTATCCCCACCAACTGTCGGGCGGTCAGTTGCAGCGTGTGGTCATGGCCCGCGCGCTGGTGCTTGAGCCCGATTTCGTGGTGGCCGACGAGCCGGTTTCGATGCTTGACGTCTCGGTACGCGCCGGCGTCCTCAACGTGTTTCGCGAGGTACGTGCGCAGCTTGGGCTGACGGCGATCTACATCAGCCACGATCTCGCGCTGGTCCGCTATGTCTGCGAACGCACCATCGTGATGTATCTGGGCCGGATCGTCGAGGACGGCCCAACCGAGGCGATCGTGAACAACCCGCTGCACCCTTACACGCGGGCGCTGGTGGCGGCGGTTCCGACGCCGCATCCCGACCAGCCGCACGATCCCCTGCCGGTCGGCCGCGGCGCACCCGATGCCCGCAACCCACCCTCAGGCTGTCGGTTTCGCGACCGCTGCCCGAAAGCGCATGAGCGCTGCGCCCTGGAGGATCCAGCGCCCAAACAGATCGATGGGCGCCGCGTGTTCTGCCATCTTTTTGCCTGAGGCGTGCATGACCCAAACCGCCGAGATCGTCGATGGCCTGCGCGCTTGGGTCGCCGCGGAAAGCCCCACCCATGATAAGACGGCCGTCAACCGGGTCGTCGATCTGGCCCAGGCGGGCTGGCAACAGGCCGGTTTTACCACACGCCGCGTCCCGGGGCGCGACGGGTATGGCGATCATATTCTGGTCGAAAGCCCATGGGGGGGCGCAGATGAAAAGGGCATTCTGATCCTCACCCATCTCGATACGGTCCACGAGATCGGGGCTTTCGGCGACCCCTTCCAAATCTCAAATGGCCGGATCCGCGGGCCGGGCGTGCTCGACATGAAAGGCGGCGCATTCATCGCACTTGTCGCTGCGCGCGAGATTGCGCGGGCCGGCGGCTGTGCCTTGCCGATCCGGGCGTTGGTGACGGCCGATGAGGAGGTGGGCAGCCCCACATCGCGCGCGCTTATCGAGCGCGAAGGCGCGCGCGCGGCCTACGTTTTGGTGACCGAACCCGCACGCAATGGTGGCAAATGCGTCACCGGACGCCGCGGCGTCGGCCGTTACACGCTCACCGCGCATGGCCGGGCGGCGCATTCCGGCGTCGCCCATAGCGATGGGCGCAGCGCGATCCGCGAAATGGCGCGCCAGATCCTGGCGCTTGAGGCGATGACGGATTACGACCGCGGCCTCACGCTGAATGTGGGCCGGGTATCGGGCGGCACAACCGACAACACGGTGCCGGAATGGTGCGTTGCGTATCTCGATGTGCGCATGGAGGACGCCGCGATCGCGGCTGAAATTGATGCCAGGCTCAAAGCGCTTGCGGCGCAGGATCGCGATGTGAGCTTGACGGTCGAAGGCGGCATCAACCGCCCTCCCTATCGCAAGACGCCTGGCATCGCCGCCCTTTTCAGCAAAGCGCAGGCGATTGCCAGGGACATCGGGTTCGATCTGCAGGATGTATTCACCGGCGGCGGCTCGGATGGCAGCTTTCTGGCCGGGCAGATCCCGACGCTTGACGGGATCGGGGTCGATGGCGCGGGCGCCCACACGCTTGACGAGCATGTCGAGATCGCGTCGCTGGTGCCGCGCATGATGCTGCTCGGGCGCCTGATGGACGCGCTGCCCTGATGCATTGTCTTGATGCGCCACCCTGATGCATTGCCCAGACGCGCGGCGCCCCCAAGGCTTCGCAGCGCGCAAGCCAGGCGATATCTCGCCGGCCGATGAGCCGACAAACCCCTCTCCCAACGCCTCGACGAGGGCCGCACGTCCGCACGCCTCCATCGCACCGGCTGCATCGCGTGGGCCACCACCGGGCCGAAACCGTCAAAGACATATTCTTAAAGCCCCACCACCGCGCCGATGCCCTGCCAGCAGGCGATCCCCATCCTTCACTGCCAGCCCTACCCGGCACTGCCAGCCCTACCCGGCACTGCCAGCCCCACCCGGCACTGCCAGCACTGCGGATGGTTTTCGTCGTACCGCGCAAAATTACGGATGGACCGCCGCATTACGGATGGACCGCAGTGCCGCGTTCGCAATGCGCCTGGCATGATCTTAAGCAAGCGCTTTTCCACCCGCTCCTTTTCGCGCTGTATGTCGCACGTGTTGCGCTCGATCGTCGTCTCAGGCGCGCGGATGCAGGCGATTGTCTGGCATTCCAACAACACAATACCGGCGTCGGTCCGAGTGAAGGTCATCGCGATGACAAGGGTGCGGTACTTCTTGCGAGAGCTGGCCTTGGCGGCATAGTGGCCGGCCGCGTCGAACGCGTTGCGCCCTGCTTCACGGTCGAGATCCGGCATGGCCGCGGCAAGGGACGCACCGGCCTGGATGCCCTCGAACCGTTCGCCTAAAGCGGTGTTGGCAAAGCGCACATCCAGCGCGACGGGCGTCAGAATCGCAACCCAGGTGCCGATGGCGCGCAGGAGCTGCGCATAGATGGCATCGAGATCCATCGGCTGCGCTCAGCCCGCGGTTGCGATCTGATCACGCCGCGCCGCGATCTCGGCCAGCACAGCACCGCAATCCTCCTTTGCCCTACCAGGTTCCGAGAGCCTTCGGTCTCAAAATCCGCTCCATCTCGTCAAAATCGGAACGGCTGATGCTGAGATGCCGATCTTTGTAGGCGAGCCTTTCAGTGCTGAAACTGGCCGGACCTCCCAACAGGGAGGCCAGGAATTCCATCTGATGGTCGATCAGCCGCTTCATGTGCAAACCGTCAACATAAGGACCAAACGCGTCGGACCCGAGCAGCCGGTCCCAGAAGGCGGCGACAATCCGGCCGACCGTGTTAAAGCCGCCGCATTTTTCTCAAAGCGTTTGGGTCATGCAGGTCCCCCGTTTCTGAAAGCTGGATAGGGCGTGCTAGACCGGCGCCAATCAAGCCTGAAAAGGCACCGGATCGCACCGCGGCCTCGCCGCGCCGTCCGTTTGGATGCCCTGGGATGCGTCCGGGGCGGCACCCGGGTTCGAAGCGGTGGAGATCGGCCGGGCGGGATTTGTCGCGCAGACCGCCTGGTGGCCTGCCCGCGCATCGGCCCAGCGCATGTTGCAGCCAAAAGCGCGCACGCTTCGGGCCCGCGCCCTCGCAATAGGCCAAAAGCGCAGCGACCAGGGCGCCGGGGGCTCAACTCGCCTTGCAAAACCAACCAGCCGCCGATCGACGGCTAGGCCAACGGGGTCAGGGCGATGGCCGCGAACGCCAAGCGCCTGCCCTGGATCAAGAGAAAGACCGAGGCGATGACAAAGGCGATGGCCCGGGTGACCGGCATCCACAGCGCGCAGCTGCGCAGTGCAGGGCACAGCCAAGAGGCGGGCTGCGTTATGGCCCTGCGGCACCCTTGGCAGGCTGTCGCCCGCGCCCAGCGCGCCGTTGACGATCTATTTTCCGAAGCGCGCGGCTGACAAAGAGCAGCGGCGCGCTGATGGCGGCAAAACCGCAAAGCGCAAGATGGCGGCCCTGTGCAAAGCGCAACACATCGCCGATCAAGCTGTGGGACGGTGCCGTCACAAGACCGTTCGAACCGCTACCGATTACGCCCGACGCGACCGATACGGCCGGTGTAGCGGAGGCGGGGAAGGTCAGGATCGCACTTGTCCTGTCAGTCTCCACCGCGCGGTGGTTTCGGATGCGGCAGAGAGGAAGCTACGCCTTCTCCCGTCGCTGTCGCAATGCCGACGATCACGTTTCAGTTGTAGGCCCAGCCGTGCTGAGGGTGAGGATGTGGAGTGCTTTCCGTTTCAGCGCGTTATGTGAAAGCGGGGTGAAAGCGGGTCGATACGGACTGAAACACGTGAACCCTTAGGATCGCGTGCGGGCAGTCTTTTGAAAGAGGTGGGTCCTGGGATCGCACTATGCCGGGGCAAGACAGACCGCCGCTTCCCACCACCAGGTTCTCAGAATTCGATGCGACGGGCGGGCGCGCGGCCGCAAGCCCGGGCTTCTTGGAAGACAGAGACCCCGCAGACTTCTTCCGGTCGGGCTTCGAAGCCCTCTACGCAGCAGCGCCGAGCGCCGAGAAGGCCCTCGCTCGTTGGCATGTGGCTGGGGCGGTGATCGAGGCGGGGGCGTATTGCAGCGCTTGGGTGCTTTTTTCGTCGCATCCCAACGCGTCGGGCGGCCCTAGGTTGATCTGCACCGACATCGCCCGGATCAGGGCGTGCAATGCGCTGTCACGCATTCTGATCAAGAGCCGTCCCCTGCCGATTGTTCTGCACGATTCAAAGGATGGTCTGAGCTTAATTTAGCGACAAGGCGCTTGCGCTTTTCGATGTGCCGCACGAGGCCGAGTGCAACGATGTCATCGGTCGGCACTTTCCGAGGCCAGCGGACAAGGCAGCCGCACTCGCCCTTTGCGCGGCGGCGCTGGCAGCGACACGTTCGTCACCCGCGTCCGCGCCCACCCCGGGCGTGGCTGCTTGGTAGGTGGTGCTTGCAGGTTGGTTGCGCATGACGGGCGTGAGCTGATCTTCAAGACCATCATCGATGTCACCGCGCGCAACCGGCATGAGCGCGAGACCCGCCAGAGCCAAATGCTGCGCGCGTATGCGTTGCGCAATCTCACCAAGGCGGTGGCCCTTTTCGACGCGCACGGTCGGATGGTGATCTGCAACGATCGAAACGGTGCACTGATCGTGGCGGCGGCGTATTTCGTTCCGCCCGGCCTGCATTGGGAGCCGATCCTGCGCGCGCTGACGCGGTGCAAGATCCCGTGTCATATGGCGGGGCGCGAATCACAATGGGTGCAGGATGTGCTGACCGCCCGCGGGTCCGGCGACAGCTTCTAGCTCCCGCGCATGGGCTGCAGCATCCTGGAAGTCTCGGAGCGTCCGACCGCGCTGGAGGGCGTCACTGTATCGCAAGTCGATGTCACCGCGCGCAAGCGGGCCGAGGCGGCCGCCCGCCAGTCCGAGGCGATGCTCTCAACCATTCTCGAAGGCAGCCCGTACAATCTGTGCATGTCCCATATCGGCTCCGGTACGGTCATCTATCGCGCGCCCGCCCGGGCCGACCTGTTGGGTAAGAACATCTCGGCCAAGGAGCGGTTCGCGTATATGGCGGACCGGGCGGACTTTCGCATCGAGTTGCTACCCACAGGCCGGGTTGACGGCCTTGCGGCCGATACCCGCAAAGCGGATGGATCGATCCTTCCAACCCTCTTCTCGGCGCGGCTGATCGAGCTTCGGGGCGTGGATGTGATGGTTGCCTCGGTGACCGACCTCGGCCTGCAGCTGAAGGCCCATCAGGCTCTGGCCCGTCAGGCTCTGGCCCGTCAAGCTCTGGCCCGTCAAGCTCTGGTCCGTCAAGCTCTGGCCCGTCAGGCTTTGACCCGTTCCACCAGGCGCCTGCACGACGCGATCGTGACCCTCGACCAGGGCTTTGCGCCATGCGATCAGAACGCCAGGCTGGTGATGTGGAACCGTCGCCATGCCGAGCCCGACGAGGATATGTGCGCGCAGATCCGCAAAGGGGCACGCTATCAGGATGTGCTGAAGGTCGCCGCGGTCTCTGGCCGCCTGCCGGAGGTGGCCTTTCAGAACCGTGCCGATGAGGGGCTGCATGACAACACTGCGGCGCGCTACGAGTTCGGCAAAGCCGATGCCTGGATCGGCGCGATCGTCGAGGCATGCCCGGCCATCCTGGTAATGGACCGCTTTTCCGACAGCGAGGTCATCGACCGGACCAAGACCGCCTCGGCCTCTTTCGGAAAGCATGAGGGGGTGGAGAATTTCTGGCGCGACCAGGATATGCGCCGCTTCATCGCCACCGAACCCTAAAAGACCGGACGGGACGATGCTTGCATAGTTGATCTGCCGCCCCCCGAAGGATCCATAGAGGTGGTTCCGGAAATCTGACCAACCGGGATGAGTGGTTTTTCCGCGCCATGGCAGCATGATGCTGCGAGCGAGGAGAAGACCATGGCAAGACGACCACGCCGGAACCACAGCCCGGCATTCAAGGCGAAAGTGGCGGTGGCCGCAATCAAGGGTGAGAAGACGCTGATCGAACTGGCGCAGGATTTCGACGTGCAGCCGAACCAGATCAAGAAGTGGCGCGATCAGCCGCTCGAGGGCGCGACGGCGGTATTCGGCGACAGCCTGAAGGCGGAGCCGGAACCGGTGATCGACGTGAAGACCCTGCACGCCAAGATCGGGGAACTGACGCTGGAGAACGATTTTTTGTCCGGCGCGCTCGGCAAGGCGGGTCTATTGCCGAGCGCAAGAAGATGATCGATCCCACCGCGAAGCTGAGCGTCAGTTGCCAGGCCGTCGTGCTGGGGATCAGCCGGGGCAGCGTCTACGACCAGCCGCGCCCGGTCCCGGCGGGCGATCTGAAGCGCATGCAGCGGATCGACAAGCTGCCTATGGAGTTCCCGTTCGCGGGCAGCCGGATGCTGCAGGGTCTGCTGGTCCAGGAGGGGTTCAGGGTCGGCCGGTTGCACGTCGCCACGCTGATGAAACGGATGGGCATCGAAGCCCTGTATCGAAAGCCCAAAACCTCAAAGCCGGCGCAGGGGCACAAGATCGATCCCTATCTGCTGAGGACGCTGCCCATCACCCGACCCAACCAGGTCTGGGCGATGGACATCACTTACATCCCCATGGCGCGGGGCTTCATCTATCTTGCCGCGGTCGTGGACTGGTTCACCCGACGGGTCCTGGCAGGGCGGGTATCGATCACGCTGGAGGTCGACTTCTGCATTGAAGCTGTCAAGGAGGCACTGGCGCGATACGGAGCGCCCGAGATCTTCAACAGCGATCAGGGTAGCCAGTTCACGTCCACCGACGTCATCAAGGTTCTGGCCGTCCGGGAGATCACGATCAGCATGGACGGCAAGGGCGCCTGGCGCGACAACGTCTTCGTGGAGTGGCGTACCATCAAAGACGAGGAGGTCTACCTGCGGGCCTACGCCAGTGTCTCCAAGGCCCGGGCCGGGATCAGCCGCTACATCGGCTTCTACAACAGCCGCCGGCCCCACTCATCGCTTGACGGCAAAACGCCCGATCAGGCCTACTTCAATCCGCCGGCGCAAGAGATGGCGGCGGCGTAACCGAGGCGGAAAACCACTTAGGAAACGGCTCAAAACTGTTCAAACGAACCCACCCACCTCTCATGATGAGGACCGCGACCTCCTGCCGGCTGATCGGTTTCGGTGGCGGGAAGATGATCGTCAGCCATGTCTACAATCTGACCGAACGCGACGGGATGGCGCAGAAGCTGGCCCGCCAAGCCGGGATGCTGCACCAAAGCGAGAAACGCTCCGCGTTCTGCATACTTCTGGCCGGGGTTGCGCATGAGTTCAACAACCCGCTGTCGCTGGTGGTCGGCCATGCGCCCATGCTGGCGGAGGAGCGCAGCGACTTGGCGCTGCGAACCTGGATCGGTAAGATCTCGGCTGCCGCCGAACGCTGCGCAAAAGCCGCAGAGACGTTCCTGGCCATGGCCCGCGCGCCTCCCGCCCCGCTGGAAGCGGTGTCCGTGGCAGAGACCATCGAGACCGCGGCCGATGTCGCGGATTACGGCCTACGCCGGTCGGGCGTGGATATCCTGTTGTCGCGGGAGCCCGACCTACCGGCCGCTGGTACCGATTCCGATCAACGGGTGCAGGCCTGTTCGAACCTGTGGTGAATGCGGAGCTTGCCCCGGCCGATTTGCGCCTGGCCGGGCGTCTGCGGATCCACGCGCGTCGGCGGGCGGGACAGGTCAAGATCACCTTTGATGACAACGGCCCCGGTGCTTTCGACAAGATCCGCAAGCGGATTTTCGAACCCTTCCTTGCGACTAAAGAGACATGCGATGGCACGGGCATCGGCCTGGCCTTTTGTCACCGCATTATCGGGGCGCATGGCAGCGAGATCACGGCCAGAGAGCCGCCCGATCGCGGTGCCCGTTTCGTCATCACGCTGGCAATAGCTGCCAAGGCAAAAAAGCGATTCCCCAGAAACAACCGAGGCGACGGGTCCAACCCGGCATCGCGCACTGGTCATCGACGATGAGGACGGCGCGGCCGACCTGATCGCCGGCCTTCCGCAGGCCGATGGCAACGGCGTCGATAGGCTCCTTTCAGCCGAAGCCGCACCGGAGGGGTTGCCTGGCCGGTGGGATCTGGTGCTGAGCGATCTCAACAAGCCCTGGATGGGCGAGCACGCCCTCTTTGAGCATATCTGCAAGCCCTGGCCGGCGCTTCCCGACCGGTTCGGTTTTGTCACCAGCGACATGATGAGCCCCGAGGCCGAGGCGTTTCTGGCCGCGGCAGACCGGCCCAGCCTGTAAAACCCGATTGCAGGCATGGAGTTCAGCCCGCACAAGGTCTTTGCTCAGAACCGGGGGCGGATGCTCAACCGCGATCAATTGCTGGGGCAGACGCATGACCGCAGTTGGAACCTTTTCAACCGCTGCACCGATATCGGCATCTCATGCCAGCGCCGGACGATCGAGCCGAACCTAAAAAAAGCCCGAGATCCTTCGCACCGTTCGCGGGGTCGGTCGCGTTTTAGGCGAGCGGCCCCGACGGTCGGAAAAGCGCGAAAGCGTCTGCCGCGTAACCCATCGACACGACTTCCGCCGGCTCTATCGATGCAAGCGATTGACCTGAACCGATCAGGGCCCCGTCATCGCTGCGGCTTTTCCCGTCTTTCCCGACATGGCGGATCCGCGCATGGCCCGATCCGGTTTCGCGGACCATGGAGCTCACACTATTTAGGCTGAAATCGGCGGGGATCGCGCGCGTGCCGATGCCGGAAAGCGTCTCCAAGCTGGTGCTGACGGATGCATCGCCAAAGGACATCGCGCTGTCGACCGTGGCCAGAGGATGCAAGTCGACGCTGCCGTCGAAATCCTGCACGACGCCGCGCGCGTTCTGGCCGGCCCGTTGCGCCCTTCCGCTCAGACCCCGGAACCCATTGTCGATGAGAAACACATCGACACCGTCGCCACCGGTCATCCGGCTCTTGCCGAATGCCGCTAGCATCGCGTCGTCGCCCTTGCCGCCGCGCAAGGCCTTGTCCTGGCGCGCGGATTAAAGAATGTCGTCGCCACCGCCGCCCAGCGCGAAACCGCAGGTTGCCGCACCTAGGCCGCCATCGGTCGACTCAAGCTCGATCTTGTCGGTGCCGCGCCGCCCCTCCCGCCGCCATCTTGCCGCTCTCTCGCCGCCCCCGCCCCAGCATCTCGTCCCGGGTGCCGAAGGCGATGATGACCGCACCCGCATCGCCGCTGACATCGGCGGCACACCTGCCGGCGATTCACGCAACCGCATCGCTCAGCTTGCCGCCGCCAATGACGTTGCGCATCGCGTTCATGGTGAGCTGGGGCTGGGCGACCGGCACCGCCGCAGCGCAGCGCATCGATGAGCGCCAGCATGGCGCGAAAATCCAGGGCCGCGTTCTAGACGAAAAGCGACATGAACCGAGCCTTCTTCTGCAACCGCGGCAGGATGAGCGGGGTGCCGCGCGCAAAGCGTCGCGGGTCGGCTGCGGTACGGCGGGCCTGTGCCGGGCGGTGTTAGAAAATGAAATCGTCGGCGCGAAGCGCATCCGCGATGACATCGCGCAGCAGGATCAACCCATCCTCGGCCAAGATCAGCGCGCCGGCCGGGCGCTGGCTTAGATGCGCCGTTTGCAGCGTCTCGAAATCCGCAATTTCCAATCCACGCACATGCAGGCGATCGAGCCCGGTCTGAAAATCGAGAACGATGTCGAGATCCATATCGTGAGAGAAGAAAAACACGTCCCGCCCGGCGCCGCCGATCAGCCGGTCAAGCCCGGCGCCGCCGGTCAGGCTGTCATCGCCCGACTGGCCGTAAAGAACGTCATGTCCAGCATCGCCGAAGAGGCGATCTGCCGCGTCGCCCCCGACCAGGCGATCATTGCCGGCCTGCCCGAAAAGAAGATCGCTGCCGCTGCCGCCGGCAAGCACATCATGGCCGGCCTGGCCGTTCAGAACATCGCGGCCCGACCCGCCGACAAGACGATCATTGCCCGCCCCGCCCAGCAAGCGGTCATGGCCAGCGCCCCCCGAAAGCAGATCGTCGCCAAGCGCGCCGAACAACCGATCCGAACCAAGCGCGGAGCGCAGGATGTTGTTGTCATCGTCGCCAAGCACGGTCCGACCAGGCTGCTGCGCCGAGCCAAGCGCAAAGTCGAGACGCACGATCTGATAGTCGGCGGTCAGGCGCAGCGTCACCCCGTCGCTGCCGTCGAGCGGCTGCAGAAATGAGGCGCGACGCGCCTCGGGCCGGTAGTCCAGCGGATCGCCTAAAGGGGTGAGCCTTTCGCCCCAAGCCAAGCCTAGCACTGCATCGAGCCCGGGAAGGTCGAGCGTTAGGGTGATCTCATCGGCCGCAAGATCGCGCGCCGCAATGAACAGGCTCATCTCATTGCCATCGCTGAAACCATGGATGTGCACGCCATGCGCAGCCAGCGCCGCATCGTCGAAATCGACGATCCGCTTGCCTGTCATGCTCTCTTGCATCAGCGCGAAAAGCGCGCCGGCTGCAAAAATCCGGGCACGGCCCTCATCGGCAGCGAGCGCGGTCTTGTTGACCTGTTGCAGCGCCCAGACCGCGGCCATATCGACGCCCTGCGCGATGGCTTGGGCGGCAATTTCAAGCATGGTCGATAGCTGGGCGTGCCCGTAATCATGCCGGTGGTCGAGCCCGTCATCGGGGTTTGAACCGACATTCCATTCGGACATGTAGACATCCGCTTCGACGCCGCGCTGCACCCAGTCCTGCGCCAAGGCCATTTTGCCGGCCAAGCGCGTTTCGATCGGGTCGAGACGCCAGGGATATTCGTGAAACACCAGCGCATCGATCGCAGCGGCGGCAACGGTATCCTCGAATGCGGCCAGTATCGTGGCATTGTCCTTGGCCGTGCGGCCGATCTGCACGGCCGTCTCGGCCGATGGCAGCAAACGCGCAATCGCATCCGTATAGGCCCGCGCCAGCGCGGCATAATCGGCCGCCTGCAAAGGCGCGTAGGGCGAAGCGGTGCTGTAGTACTCGTTGCCGATCTCAAGCAGCAGCCCGTCGGTCGGACCGTAACGACCCTCCGCAAGCTTGCGCAGAAAGCCTTCAAGTTCTGCGCGTGCCGCCGCCACATCGCTGCCGAACCGCTTGGTCGGCAACACAACGACCGGCCGCATACCTTGCTCCGCACAAAAAGCGAGATAGCCCGTGAGCGTCGTGTCGCTGCCGTTTCGCGCCGCCGGCAGCGCGTTGGGATCGCGCAGGTCGAAGTGCTTCTCGGCGATGCCGCCCCCGGGCCAGCGCAGATGCGAGACCCCCAGCGCCGCGGCCTTTTGGGCAAAGCTGCCGTTAAGCGCGTCGCGTCCTGCCAGAAAATTGGCCCCGAAGAAGGCCCGCTCCACGGCGCCCGATGCAAACCTGTCCGGCGGGATCACGACGCCCAGCGCGGCGTTACCCGCAGGCACTTCGTTTTCCGTCGACGCGGCGCTACCCGTCACTTTTGCGATTTCCAATCCCGGCACACAGCTTCACCCTGTGACTGTCGGGTTAGCATGCGCTAAACGCAGCCCGTAAATCAGCCGCTTTGTGTCCAGGCCCGTTCAGATGCCAATTTTGCAAGGGAAGAAACGCGTTTCCGCAGTCTGGAATTGGCTGTGGCCAAACGGCCGCAAACATTGCGCACTACCCCATTCTGCTTGACGCGAGTACAGCTTTGGTTAATCTTTAGGCAGTGTGCGGTAGCGTCTGGGGAAAGTGATTTGGGACGCGGACGCGTCCACTCTCACCTTTGTTTGGAGCGACAAATGACCGATTCCAGCGGCCGCGATGCGGCCGATTTTCCCAGCCTGTTTGGCGCAAATCTTCTGCAGACCCGGACCTCCGACCACGCAAAGGCACAAGACGATGCGGCTGGCACCCCGCTCGGCGATGCCGCCTATAGCGCTTCTCTCTGGCCGCTATGGCCCGCAGAAGAGCTGCCGGAAGACGCGCTGCCCGATCTGGACGGGGTCTTGGGTAGGTTCACAGTTAGGGTTCCGGGCGGGTTCCCGGGCGGGCCGGCGCCCGCGGACCGCCCGGTCGAAGGCGTAGACGCCGATGGCGAAGCCGATCCGGAAAACCGCGAAGCCTGGGCGAGCCTGCTGTCGGGCACCAACGGCACCGGACCGCTCGGCGGCTTCCCGCTGGACCTCGCATCGCTATTTTCCGATGCGGCCCCGATGGATGCCAGGTTGATCGGGCTGACGCTTGCGGGCGGGCTGACGCTTGCGGGCGGGCATATGCCCCAAGCGGATGACGCGGAAAACCCGACCTTTCTTCGACCCATCGCAGAGGCGGGCGATCCCCTTGGGATCGCGCTGGATTTCACGCCCAGCGACACGCTGTACGCAAGCCAATGGCATCTCAACAACACCGGCCAAAGCGGCGGCACGCCCGGTGTCGACATCAATGTCGAAGGCGTCTGGGACGATTATGATGGGTCCGGCGTCACGGTCGGCATCTGGGATGACGGGGTGGAGTACGCCCATCCCGACCTCAACGACAATTATGACACCGCGCTGCATATCACCGTGGGTGGCGTTCTGCACGATCCCTTCCCGGAAAACGCCAATTCGCGGCACGGTACGGCGGTTGCCGGGCTGATCGCATCGGAAAATGACGGGGTCGGTACCGTCGGTGTGGCCTTTGGCGCCACAATTGCCGGCGTCGATATGTTCGAAGATCCGACCTTGGACTTCGAAGGATCCTTCGGCGAGTTGGAAACCTTCGACATCACCAACCATAGCTGGGGTTTTACCGCACCCTTTGCCGCCAATATTCTTAGCACCACCAGCCTGGTGACCCTCTTTGACGGCTTTGTGGAAAGTGTCGTAACCGGGCGTGGCGGGCTGGGCACCATCAATGTCAAATCGGCCGGAAACAGCCGTCTTGAGGGGCGCAACACCAACGATTCCAACCTCACAAGCCTGCCCCAGGTCATTGCCGTTGCAGCCGTCAGCCATGACGACAATGTCTCATTCTACTCAACCCCCGGCGCGTCCTTGCTGATCTCAGCCCCGTCCAACGGGGCTTTCGGCGCCGGCATGTGGACCACCGACCGGATCGGCAACAACGGCTACAGCAATGGCGTGAACGAGGCGCCGTCCAACACCGACGCCGCCTATACGGCAAGCTTCGGCGGTACCTCCTCGGCCGCACCGGTCACAGCCGGCGTCGTCGCGCTGATGCTGGAGGCAAATCCGGATCTGGGCTGGCGCGACGTTCAAGAGATCCTCGCCTATTCCGCACGGCATGTCGGCAGCGCGATCGGTTCGGGACCCAGCGGCAACGAGCAGCACAGCTGGTCTTACAACGGCGCGACCAACTGGAATGGCGGCGGCCTGCATTTTTCCAACGATTACGGCTTCGGCCTGGTCGATGCGCATGCCGCGGTTCGGCTTGCCGAGACCTGGACCGAACAGAAGACCGCGTCGAATTGGCTGACGGTCGTTGCAGCAACCGACAACACGCTGCGGGCGATCCCGGACGCCGACGTCACCGGCATCAGTTTCACCTTCACCTCTACGATCGATATGGATCTGGAGCATGTCGGCCTGCGGCTCGATATCCCGGGCGGGTTCACGGCCGACTATCGGGTGACGCTGACATCCCCGGACGGAACGGTCAGCGAGCTTTTCACACCCGATCTGACCACCGTCAGCTCTGCAACCGGCAGCTGGTTTTATGTCAGCAATGCCTTTCGCGGCGATGAAAGCCTGGGCGTTTGGACCGTCGACATTGCGGATGAATTCGTCGACGGACCCGCCTCGCTGACCTATGCACAGCTTGAGTTTTACGGCGGGGCGTCGGATCTCGACGATACCTACATCTTTACCGAGGAGTTCAGCGAGGTCGCCGGCACCTTCGATCATTTCCGTAAGGTTGAAGATCTCAATGGCGGCATCGATGCCATCAACGCGGCGGCCATCACCTCGAACACACGGATCTGGCTCGACCAGAACGATGTCACCATTGATGGGCGCAAGATCACCAACACCGTTGGCATCGAGAACGTTTTTGCCGGAGACGGCAGCGACAACCTTCGCGGCACCAATGACGACAACACCATCGATGGCGGGCGCGGCGACGACAAGATCTTCGGCAAAAAAGGCAACGACACGCTGATCGACGGCGCCGGCAAGGATGTGCTGAGCGGGTTGCAGGGCGCCGACGATCTGATCTTCGAGCTTGACGGTTTCAAGGACAAGGCGCGCGGCTATGAAGACGATATCGACACGCTCTATATTGCCGGAGACAGCGCGATGACTTTTGCCGATTTGAGCTTTGTCGATGTTCGCGCGGGGCTTGTGCGGGTCAAGTATGCAGGCGAAACGCTGGTTCTGGTCGATGATGCGGGAACGTTGACCGCGTCGGATCTGACCGATACCGACTTCATGTTCATCGACTGATGCTGGATGGCGGCCTGCGGTGTGTGCAGTGCAGGCCGCCTTTGCCTCTTGAGCCCTCGGGCGGCGGGTCGTAGTCTTCGGATGAACCAGGCGAAGGGCGCGACCCATGCGATCACTTCTTGCCGCCGCGTTTTGCATGGCACCGCTCTGCGTCGATGCGCATCCACATGTCTTTATCGATGGCGGGGCCGACTTTCTCTTTGAAGACAACGCCCTGACATCGCTGCGCATCAGCTGGGCTTATGATCCCTTCGCCACCCTTTACTATGTGCAAGAGATGGGGGTCGATCCCGATGGCGATCTGGTCCTGACCGAGGCGGAACGTGGGCTGCTTCTGGCCGATCACCTGTCCTGGGACCCGGGTTTTGCCGGCGACAGTTATTTAGAGGTGGCAGGGTCGCCGGTGCCGCTTTCCGGCCCGCAACGGGGTGAGGCGCGTATTGAGGCAGGACGGCTGCGTATTGTGTTCGAGCGGGACCTGGTGCGGCCGATCCCCGCTTCGGGTCTGCAGGCGGTCTTCAAGATCTACGACCCGACCTATTTCGTTGCATATTCGGTCCGGCAGGCGCCGTCGATTGAGGGCATCAGCCATGCATGTCGTGCAACGTTGCTGGCATTCGATCCGAAGCGGGATCTACTGCGGCTTCAGGCGACGCTGGCACAGCTTGCGCAAGAGGAGATCCCCGCGGATACCGGCGTCGGTGCGCTCTTTGCCGATGAGCTCCACCTGATATGCGACTGAACGCGCTTGCCTTGCTTGGCGGTTTGGCGGTGCTGACGCTGGCCGCCCTGCTTTGGTTTTCAGGCGGCTTCACAGCCCTTTCCAGCTATGCGCAGGCGGTGCAGCGAGAGGCGCAAACGGCAATGGCGGGCAGCCTGCAGGCCCTGCGTATGGGCGACAAATCGGCCTTTTTGGTGCTGACCGCGCTTTCGGCGGGATACGGTTTCGCGCATGCCGTCGGTCCCGGTCACGGCAAGGTTCTTCTGGGCGGTGCGGCCTTTGCGGGACGGGTTTCGCTGCGCCGGATGCTCGGGCTGTCGGTGGCCTCCGCTCTGGCTCAAGCGCTCAGTGCGATTGTGTTGGTTTATGGCGGGCTCGCGCTTTTAACCGCCTCAGCACGCCCTCTCACGGCGTTGGCCGAGCAGTGGCTGGCTCCAACGAGCTATGCGCTGATCGCAGGGCTGGGCCTCTTCATGATCTGGCGCGGGCTAAGACTGTTCGCCGCTAGGCCCGGGTATTCCGGTATCGGCAGCTGCACCCACGCCCATGGACCCTGTGCCGCGCAGATCGCCGGTCTGACGGGATGGCGCGATGCTCTTGCACTGATCGGGTCGATCGCAATCCGACCCTGCAGCGGGGCAATCATCCTACTCTTTATTGCCTGGCAGCTTGACCTTGCGCTCGCAGGTCTTGCCGGCGCAGTTGCGATGGGCCTCGGAACTGCGGCGTTCAACGCGCTGGTTACGGGTGGCGCGGTTTTGACCCGCGAAAGCCTTGTTCTCGGGGCCGGGTCGGCACCCTGGCTGATGCCCGGGCTTCAGATCGCGGCGGGTTTTTTGTTAGCCCTCACGGCCTCGGCGCTCCTGTTCGGCACCATGACGCTTTAAACGGTGCAGCCCGCCGTCAAGCCTGATCGTCGTACATTACGGCCAACTCTCGGCATCAAGACCGGATCTTAGGTGCCGCAAAATGTCGCGCGCACTTCTTCCCCAGGTTTCGGCGGCTGTGCATAACGGTGCGTCTCAAAAATCGCATCGAAAGGGTGTTGCAGCGCGTCGACAAGCTGGTGAAACGGCGTCTCATTTCCTGAAACGGCGGCCGACAGCGCCTCCTCCACAAGATGGTTACGCGGAATAATTGCTGGATTCGCCGTGTTCATCTGCGCGCGGCACGCCCCTGGGGCCCGCCCCTCCTGCGCCAGGCGAGACCGCCAGCCCGACAGCCATTCGGCGATTTGGGCGCCGTCCTTGAACAGCGCGCGTAGCGCGGCATCGCGCGAAGGATCGTCTGCGCAAGCGGCAAGACGCCGGAATGTGAGGGTAAAGTCGGCTTGGCCCGCCTGCATGAGACCAAGCAGATTTTCTGCAAGGGTGCGATCGGCAGCATCGAGTTTCGTCAATCCAAGTTTTTTGCGAAAGGCTCGCAGCCAAGCAGCGTGATACCGATCCGGAAATCGGTCGATGGCCGCTTGTGCAAGTGAAATGGCCGTTTCACGGTTCGGATCGATCGCGCTAAGCAAACTCTCTGCCAGCCGCACCAGGTTCCACTGCGCAATTCCTGGCTGGTTGCCATAAGCGTAGCGACCACCCTGGTCGATCGAGCTGTAGACGGTTTCGTTATGATGCGCGTCCATAAACGCGCACGGACCGTAATCGATGGTCTCACCGGCAACCGACATATTGTCGGTGTTCATCACGCCGTGAATGAAGCCGATGGCCATCCACGACGCTATCAGATCGGCCTGCGCATCGATAACGGCATCGAGCAACGCGAGCGCCGGTCGCTTAGCCTTCGCAGCGTCCGGGTAATGCCGCTCAATGACGTAAGCGATCAAAACCCGTAAAGCGTCCCAATCCTTACGCACTGCGAAATATTGGAACGTTCCGACACGAACATGACTTCGGGCGACGCGCGTAAGCACGGCTCCCGGCAACGGCGCCTCGCGCATGACCGTTTCGCCCGTCCGCACCGCCGCGAGGGCCCGTGTGGTCGGGATGCCAAGAGCGGCCATTGCTTCTGCAACGATGTACTCCCGCAAAACCGGGCCGAGAGCGGCTCTGCCGTCGCCTTGGCGAGAGAAAGGTGTGCGGCCCGAACCTTTTAGTTGGACATCGCGGCGAACGCCGTCCCGCCCAACCATCTCTCCAAGCAGATGCGCGCGACCGTCGCCGAGCTGTGGCGAAAAACCGCCGAACTGATGCCCGGCATAGGCCATAGCGATCGGATCCGCGCCGGCCGGCATTGCCTTGCCAGAGAGCATCGCGACCCCGTCCGAATTGCCAAGCCAGCCTGCATCGATGCCCAGCGTTTCAGCCAAAACACGATTGAGACGAACGAGTTGAGGCGCGCTTGGCCGGTCCGGATGCAAGCGCGCAAAGAACCGCTTCGGTAGACGTGCATAGCTATTGTCGAATGTCGCGGTCATCGCTCATCGTTGCACTGGTTGAAACAGGGTTTCAAGCAGCTTTCCACTTGATCGAACATCCCATCGACGCGACCTGCTCCTCAGGTCCGTGGCCGGTCATTGCAACCTGCGTCATCGCCTCGACAAGCTCGCGCCGCAAATCGGCCGGCCCCGGCGTCGCCCGTGATGCGTCAAGCCGGCCGCGATACTGCAAGCCCAGCCCAGCATCGAAGCCAAAAAAATCAGGGGTGCAGGCAGCCTCGTACGCACGCGCAACCGTCTGTTCCTCATCGATTAAGTATGGAAAATCGAAACCAGCCCGGGCGACCTGCTCAGCAAGGCCGCTTGGCCCGTCGGCCGGATAATCCGATGCGTCGTTAGAGCAGATGGCGGCGACGCCGATGCCCAGCCCGGACAGGGTCGCTGCGTCCCGTGCGATCCGATCCTCAATCGCCCGCACAAAGGGGCAATGGTTGCACAGGAACATAACCAAAGTGCCCTTTTTGCCGCGAATATCGGTCAGACGCACGGGCCGGCCCGCGAGATCCGGCAAAACGAAACCGGGCGCCGGCCACCCGAAATTGCAAAACGGCGTTTCAACAGCCATTACGGCCCTCCGATTTCTTGCGTCGACACCAAAGGCCCACTGCACGCAGTCTGGTTCGGCTGTTCCAACTCTGCACCAAGCCTGAGGGTGAGCGCTATCACAGCGGGCGTGGAGGATGCCAGCATCAGACAAGAAACCGCCAAACTGGGCAACACCCGCGATGAACATGCATCTTGGGCCCGCGCTGCTGCTGTGCAGTCTTTTGGCAAGCGTCCCGCAGGCGGCGGCAAAAACTGTCGGGTTCGATTTGCTTACACCGGGCGAGGTTGCGCTGCGAAGAGACCGTGCACCCGCCAGAGACCTCATCGCCTTGCAAAATGACGGGCCGGAGATTCGTAGTTATGCACCGCAAGGCTTTGGGCGTGCATCGCCTGTTTACTTCGATGTTGAGATCCTGCTGCGCAATGGCGTTGCAGTCGATCTGGCATCGATCAAGATCGCGTATCGGTTTGGTCCGATCTGGACCGATGTGACCGGACAATTGCGCAACAATGCACAGATGAACGGTTTGTGCTTGCTCGTACTCGGCGCGAAGCTGCGTTCCGGGCGTCACACGCTATGCCTAACCATTACAGATCGTGACGGACGCATTACGGAGGCGCGCCTGAGTTTCACAGTGGAGACCTAAGGTCAAAGCACCGTCCGCACCGTCCAGAGTTCGGGAAAGAGCACCACCTCGAGCATGCGACGCAGATAGCTGACACCGCCGGTGCCGCCCGTGCCGCGTTTAAGCCCGATTACCCGTTCGACGGTTGTAACGTGATTGAAGCGCCATCGGCGAAAATAATCTTCAAAATCAACGAGCTTCTCGGCAAGCTCATAAAGGTCCCAGTGGCGTTCGGGCGTACGATAAACCTCGGCCCAGGCGGCAACCACATCCGCATGTTCGGTGTAGGGCTTGGAGACGTCACGGCTCAGCACAGCATCGGGCAGCGCAATTCCACGCCGTTTCAACAGGTGCAAAGCCGTATCGTAAAGACTGGGGCGACGGCATTCGCCCTCGAGCCGTGCAAGGATGTCGGGGCGATGCGCATGCGGACGCAGCATCGCGCGGTTGCGGTTGCCGGTAATGTACTCGATCTCGCGATACTGGTGGGATTGAAAGCCTGAGGACTGCCCGAGCCGATCACGGAAATGCGTATACTCGCTGGGTGTCATGGTCCGCAACACGTCCCAAGCGCTGTTGAGTTGCTCAAAGACACGCGCAACACGGGCCAGCATCTTGAAGGCCGGCTCTGGGCTGTCATTGGCGATGCTCAGACGCGCCGCGTTCAACTCATGAATCGCCAGCCGCATCCAAAGCTCCGAGGTCTGATGCTGGATGATAAAAAGCATCTCGTCATGGCTGTCCGTTCGCATCGCTTGCGCGGCCAGGATATCATCGAGACGCAGATAATCTGTGTAAGACATTCGATTGTCGAAGGCCATCTGGGCGCCTTCGCGCGCCGGATCGTAGGGATCGCTCATGTCACCTCGGCCTTACGATGATACTCTGGCCTGTCCCAAGCAGCGCCGCGGAGGACTTCTACCAGGATGTCGACGGCACGGAGAACCTCCGCCTCGCCCAGATAGAGCGGCGTGAAGCCAAAGCGCAGAATGTCGGGCGCGCGGAAATCGCCGATGACACCGCGGTCGATCAACGCCTGCATGATTGCATAGCCATGCATGTGGCGCAACGAAACCTGGCTGCCCCGTTGCGCCGCGTCGCGCGGCGAGGCCAGCGCCAGCTCTGGGCATCGTTTTGATGTTTCGGAAATAAAGAGATCGGAGAGCGCGATGGACTTTTGCCTGACCGAAGTCATTGAGACGCCTTCCCATGCGTCCAGCGCCGCATCGAGCACCGCGAGCGCGAGCACGGGCGGTGTTCCGACGCGAAGCCGGCCCACACCCGGTGCCGGGCGATAATCAAGATCGAACGCAAAGGGCGCTTCATGGCCGAACCAGCCGGATAGGGCGGGTCGGACGGCTTCGACCAAGCCGGGCGCGACATAGATGAACGCCGGTGCGCCGGGCCCGCCATTGAGGTATTTATAGGTGCATCCAACCGCAAAATCGACGCCGGCGGTGCTGAGATCCACAGGCAGCGCGCCGGCCGAATGCGCAAGATCCCAGATCGTCAGCGCACCGACGGCATGGGCCTTTGCCGTAAGGCGCGCCATATCGTGCCTTCGGCCCGTGCGGTAATCCACCTCGGTCAGCATCAACACCGCCACATCCTCATCAATTGCGTCTTCGACAGCCTCGGGCGGCGGTATCCGGATCTCATGGCCGCGTCCCAGACCCGTCACCAAGCCTTGCGCCATGTAGAGGTCCGTCGGGAAATTTCCGCTGTCGGACAGAATCACCCGCCTTTCGGGTCTGAGGTCGAGCGCGCTCGCCAGCGCTTGATACACCTTGACCGACAGCGTATCGCCCATGGTCACGCTGCCGGGCGGGGCACCGATAAGCCGCCCCACACGATCGCCCACGCGGCGCGGCAGATCAACCCAACCCGCGCTGTTCCAGCCGCGGATAAGCGCGTCGCCCCATTCGGTTTCAATGACCCGCTTTGCGGCTGCCACGGCGGTCTTGGGAAGCGGGCCGAGCGAGTTGCCGTCGAGATAGATCACACCGTCGGGAAGGTGAAATGCTGCGCGGGTCGCTGCAAAATTTGTCATGCGCACCATCCTAGAAGCCCGCCCGTCTTGGTGCAAACGCAGGCCGCCAAAAGCCCTCAACATCGTTCACTGCCATGCACTCCACGCAATTTTTTAGTTGCGACGGCCGACCAACGGCGGCGCCACGCGCGCCCGTTTTTCAATTATGTCATAGTCTTCAGGCGAAAAGACACAAAGACCGACCAGCCCAAGCGCCGATTTGTCATGCGTTGGCAGCATATCGATCCCCTCTTTCACCGCCTGTCCGACATTTCGGGGATCGAAGCTGGGTGCGGTCAGCATGGGCAATCCGGGCATGGGATCGGTCATCTCCAGAACGCGCAGCGCGGCCGCATCCGGCGCATGACGCTGTGCAAGGCGCCAGGAAACGGCGTCGATCGCGGCCAGATCGGCCTGCCGTCGGGCAACGGCTTCGACCGAGGCACGATGCGAACCGGTTTTCAGCATGGCCGCAAAGAACCCACCCGCATGATGGGCTTCCCGACCAAGCCGGTAAGCAAGCGCGGCGAAACCCGATTGCGACCCGTCGGCATTGACGGCGACGACGGCACCGGCAAAGGCCGACAGCGACGACCGGGGATCGTCGGCGCGCACCACAATGGCCGAGCGGTAATAGCCCGGCGCGCATTCCGGCAGATCGTAATCCGGCGTTCCGACCAGCTGCATGTACCGCTTCACGCCCCGAACATAGGGCAACCCGCAGCTTTGCGTCAGGATCATCGACGGCGCCGTCCAAAGCCGCGCAATCGGTTCCGTTCGGGTCAGGCTTTGCGGCGCCGGCAACCCCGCTGCGCGCAACCGTTCGCGAATGCAGGCCCAAAGACGATCTGTCGAGCTGGCAATCTCGGGCCAATCGTACATCGGCAGCGCGGCCATAGGTGTAGCTTGCGTCATGCAGGCAACCTCAGCCGCAATGCGCGCGCGCCAGATGCGCCCATCCAGGCCTTCCCGCCTGGATGCGGATGTAAAGAATTTGACAAAATGACAGCGCTGGGTCGAAAAGCCATGACGGGAAATCCCTTACGGATCATTTCGTTTGTGCGATCGTGACAGGATCGGCGTAAGCTGGCGCAAACCCAACGCCGACGGCACCGCACTGTCGGCAGGCAGATGGAGGATGCCATGGATGAAGCTGCAGCCGCTAGCGACGCGCGGCGCAATCCCGATCCCGAGATCGTTGCCAACGCCCATGCCGACGCTGCGCGCTATGCGCAAATGTATGCGGCCTCCGTTCAAAACCCCGACGCCTTCTGGGCCGAGCATGCGCAGCGTATCGACTGGATCAAAGCACCCACCAAGATCAAAAACACCTCTTATGACAGCCACAACGTCTCGATCAAATGGTTCGAAGACGGCCAGCTGAACGTCTGCGCGAACTGCGTCGATCGCCATATCGCAACACGCGCCCATCAGACCGCAATCATCTGGGAAAGCGACGATCCCGGCGTTGCGCAACACATCACCTATGAAGAGCTGCACCATAACGTATCGAAATTTGGCAATGTGCTGCATGCGATGGGGGTCAAAAAGGGCGATCGGGTGGTGATCTATCTGCCGATGATCCCGCAGGCGGCCTACGCAATGCTGGCCTGTGCCCGCATCGGGGCGGTGCATTCGGTGGTGTTTGCTGGCTTTAGCCCCGACGCGCTGGCAAGCCGGGTAGAGGATTGCGGCGCCAAGCTTGTGATCACGGCCGACGAAGCCCCGCGCGGCGGGCGCAGCACCGCGCTGAAGGCAAATGCCGACAAGGCGCTTGCGCAGCTTCCCGATGTCGCCCTTCTGGTGGTCCGCCGCACCGGTGGCGCGGTCGCCTGGAACCCCGAGCGGGATCGTTGGCTGCATGAGGAGATGGAGCGCGTCTCGGACCATTGCCAGCCGGTGGTGGTCGAGGCCGAGGACCCGCTTTTTATCCTCTACACCTCCGGCAGCACCGGCAAGCCGAAAGGCGTGCTCCATACCTCGGGCGGTTACATCACTTATGCAGCGATGACCCATGAATATGTCTTCGACTACCAGGAGGGCGAGATCTACTGGTGTACCGCGGATGTGGGATGGGTCACGGGCCACAGCTACATCCTCTATGGCCCGCTCGCCAACGGCGCGACGACGCTGATGTTCGAAGGTGTGCCCACCTTCCCCGACGCCTCGCGCTTCTGGCAGATCTGCGAAAAGCACAGCGTCAACATCTTCTACACTGCGCCGACGGCGATCCGCGCTTTGATGGGCAAGGGCGAGCAGTTCGCGCGGGCAAGCGACTTGTCCAGCCTGCGCATCCTTGGCACGGTGGGCGAGCCGATCAACCCGGAGGCCTGGAGCTGGTATGATCGCGTGATCGGCAAGGGCCGCTGCCCAATCGTCGATACTTGGTGGCAAACCGAAACCGGCGGTATCCTGATCGCGCCGCTGCCCGGGGCGACGCCGACAAAGCCCGGCTCGGCCACCACTCCCTTTTTCGGCGTGCAGCCGGTCGTTCTGGACGCGCATACGGGCGAGGAAATCACCCGGACCGAAGCCGAAGGCGTGCTGGCGCTGGCCGATAGCTGGCCGGGACAGATGCGCACCGTCTGGGGCGACCACGACCGCTTCGTCGATACCTATTTCACCCAGTATCAGGGGTATTACTTTTCCGGCGATGGCTGCAGGCGCGATGCCGACGGGTATTACTGGATCACCGGTCGCGTGGATGATGTTCTGAACGTATCGGGGCACCGTATGGGCACTGCCGAGATCGAAAGCGCCCTGGTCGCCCACAAGGCTGTGGCCGAGGCAGCGGTGGTGGGTTATCCGCACGACATCAAGGGCCAGGGCATCTACGCCTATGTCACTTTGATGGAGGGCGAGGCCTATACCGACGATCTGCGTATGGAATTGGTCAAATGGGTGCGGGCCGAGATCGGACCCATCGCCTCCATCGACCTTTTGCAATGGGCGCCGGGTCTGCCCAAGACGCGCTCGGGCAAAATCATGCGCCGCATCCTGCGTAAGATCGCCGAGAACGATCCGAGCAGCCTGGGCGACATCTCGACGCTGGCCGAGCCTGCCGTGGTCGACGATCTGGTCCAAAACCGGATGAACCAGGCGTAGCCGGATGTGCGGCACGTAGCCGGATGTGCGGCACGTAGCCGTATGCGCGGGGCGTAGCGGAATGCGCGGGGCGGCCCTTGACCTCATTCTGTTGGGTCCGCCCGGCGCGGGAAAGGGCACCCAGGCACGGCGGCTCGGCGCGGCCTTCAACCTGGTGCAGCTCTCGACCGGCGATCTGCTGCGCGACGCCGTCGTCGCTGGAACGAAAGCGGGTTTGGCCGCCAAATCGATCATGGAGGCGGGCGGCCTGGCGCCCGCCGAAACGGTGATCGCCATCGTTGATGGGCGGCTCGACCACCCAGACATCTCGGGCGGCGTGATTTTTGACGGGTTCCCGCGCAGCATCGCCCAAGCCGAGGCGCTCCAGCACCTGCTGGAAAAACGGGGCCGGACCCTTGCCCTGGTCCTGTCGCTTGAGGTGAACGAAGACGCCGTTGTCGAGCGAATCTCGGGCCGTTACACCTGCGAACGTTGCGGCGAGGGGTTTCACGACCGCTTCAAGCGGCCGCGCATCGAAGGCGTTTGCGACGTCTGCGGCAGCAGCGCGTTTCAGCGCCGCGCCGATGATAGCGCCGAGACAGTTCGCGACAGGTTGGCCGCCTATCGGCGCGACACCGCACCGTTGATCGAATACTACGCCCAAAAGCACCTGCTCGCACCCATCGATGCGATGTCGACGATCGACACCGTAAGCGACAGAATCGCCGCACGGGTGTCGGCGGTTTCAAAAGACCGTGGGGTGAAGCCCGTCCCTTAGAAAACCGCACCAGGCAAACGCACCAAGAGAACCCGCCAGGCAGACGCGCAATGCCGGCCCATGGCGGGCTCAGACCGGCGCGCCGATCTCGCGCAGCCAGGCCAAAAGCGCCGGGCGAACGCTCATCGCCCCCGAGAGCCGCCCTTCATCGATGACGGCGCGCGCCTGAGACAGATCGACACTGCGCAGCATCCGCTTGACCGGGCCGATCGAGGCCGGCCGCATCGAGAGGCTACGCACGCCGATAGCCGAGAACGCCAGCGCCTCGACCGGTCGACCGGCATCCTCGCCGCAAAAGGAAAGCGGCGTGCCCGCGGCCGCACAGCGCTGCACGACATGCTCAATGAAGCTCAAAAAACTGACATTGAGCGTGTCGTAGCGCCGGCGCACCCGCTCGTTCTCACGATCCGCCGCAAAGAAGAATTGCTTGAGATCGTTGCCGCCGATCGAGATGAAATCGGTGATCTGAAAGAAGCGCTCGGGCGCGAAGGCGAGGCTGGGCGTCTCCAGCATCGCGCCGATCTCGATCGTTTCGGGCAGGCTGTGACCGAGGGCGCGCTCGGCCGCGATCTCACGCTCGACCAGCTCGCGCGCGCGCTCAAACTCTTCCAGCTGTGCGATGAACGGAAACATGATTGCCATGGGTCGGCCGCGCGCGCCGCGCAGCAGAGCCTGGATCTGCATTCGCATGACCCCGCGCCTGTCGAGCCCCAGCCGGATCGCGCGCCAACCCATCGCCGGGTTCGGCTCGTCCTGGCGCTTCATATTCGGCAGCACCTTGTCCGAACCGATGTCGAGGGTCCGAAAAATCACCCGTTTGCCGCCCGCCGCATCCAGAACTCGGCCGTAAAAGCGCGCCTGATCGCCCCGGCGCGGCACCCGGCTGCGCACCAAAAACTGCAACTCGGTTCGATAGAGCCCCACGCCTTCCGCCCCGCAGGTCGGCAGGCTCGGCAGATCCGCAAGCAGGCCCGCATTCATCAACAGCGTGATGCGCACCCCGTCTGGCGTCTCGGCAGGCAGGTCGCGCAACGCGGCATAGGCCTCCTGCGCCTGGGCCCGCATGGCCATCTTCTCCGCAAAGGCCTTGGCCACGCTTTCCTCGGGCCGCAGATGCACCACTGCAAGCTCGCCATCGACCAGAATACGGTCGCCGTTCTGCGCCTCGCGGGTAATGCGGGGCGCCTGAATAACCAGCGGTATCGCGAGGGCGCGGGCCACGACCGCGGCGTGGTTGCCCACCGAGCCTTCTTCCAGCACCAGCCCCTTCAGCCCGCGGCCATAGTCGAGCAGCTCGGCCGGACCGATGCTGCGCGCAACCAAAACGGCGTCCGCAGGCAAGGCGCGCGCCTCTCCATTGATACCGGCGACATGACGCAAAAGACGGTTGGCCAGATCGTCAAGATCGTGCAGCCGCTCGCGAAAATAGGGGTCGGCGATGCGCTCCATGCGTGCGCGGGTCTCCGATTGCTCCTTTTCGACGGCCAGGATCGCAGAGAGGCCGCGATCGATGTTCTCCTCCATGCGCCGCAGCCAGCCTTTGTCATGGGCAAAAAGGCGGTAGGCCTCGAGCACCTCGCGATGCTCGCCCGAGCCCTTCATCACGTCGTTCTCAAGCATCCGGTCGATCTCCAGACGCAACGCTTCGACGGCCTTCATGAGCTTGGCGCGCTCGGCCTCCGTATCCTCTGCAACCGGCGTCTCGGCAACGATGTTGGGTTCATGCAGAACCACGCTGCCCATCGCGACGCCCTCTTGCCCGGAGACGCCGCGCAGATGCACCGGTCGGCGGTGCATGGCCGCAACCTCCATAGCACCGGTCCCGATAAAGGCGCCAAGCTCGGTCATTTCGGCCAGCACCATGGCCACGACCTCCAGCCCGTGGACCTCGTCTTCGAAAAAGCGCCGCGCCTCGCGGGTCTGCACCACCAACACGCCCATCGCTTCGCCAAGGCGCTGGATCGGCACGCCAAGAAAGCTTGAAAAAATCTCCTCGCCGGTCTCCTCTAGATAGCGAAAGCCCTTCTCGCGCGGCGCATCGGCGGTGTTGACCGGCTTCACCTCCTCGGCGATGCGGCCCACCAGCCCCTGGCCCATACGCAGGCGGCTCACATGCACCGCATCCGGGCGCAGCCCTTCGGTTGCGCAAAGCTCCAGCGTCTTCTCGTCGCGCCGCAAATAGACCGAACACACCTCCGCCTCCATCGAGGAGGCGATCATCCGCACGATGCTGTCCAGCCGCTCCTGCCCCGACCCCTGCTCGGCCATTACAGCCGAGAGCCGCTTGAGCAGGACCCGGCTATCGACGCCCTTGCGGGTCGTCTCTGTCCGCGATCCCCAGCCCGCCATCAACCAGCGCCTTCAAGCGCAAAAGCGTCGTGAAGCGCCTGCACCGCAAGCTCCATATATTTGCGCTCGATCAACACCGAGATTTTGATCTCGGAGGTCGTGATGACCTTGATGTTGACGCCTTCGGCCGCAAGCGTGGAGAACATTTTTTGCGCAACGCCCGAATGCGAGCGCATGCCGATGCCCACAATCGACACCTTGGCGACCTCGGTATCGGCGACGATCTCGCGCCAACCGATCCGCCCGTCGGCCTGGGCCGCCTCCAGCGCGCTGCGCGCCCTTGCGACATCCTCGACCGCACAGGAGAAGGTCATGTCGGTGAACCCTTCCTCGGAAATGTTCTGGACGATCATGTCGACATTGATGCCCGCCTCGGCAAGCGGCCCGAAGATCGAGGCAGCGATCCCGGGACGGTCGTCAACGCCAATCAGGGTGACCTTGGCCTCGTCGCGCTGAAACGCCACGCCGCTGACGACATTGCTTTCCATGACTTCCTCCTCGTCGCAGACCAGCGTGCCGGGGCCGTCCTCAAAGCTCGACAAAACACGCAGGCGGACCTTGTAGCGCATTGCCAGCTCGACCGAACGGGTCTGCAGCACCTTGGCGCCGAGGCTTGCCAGCTCCAGCATTTCCTCAAAGGCAATGCGGTCCAGCTTGCGCGCCTTCGCCGTGATTCTCGGATCTGTAGTATAGACGCCGTTCACATCTGTGTAGATGTCGCAGCGCTCGGCCCGCAGCGCGGCCGCAAAGGCCACGGCCGTGGTGTCCGAGCCGCCGCGCCCGAGCGTTGCGATACGCCCATCCGGCGCGATGCCCTGAAAACCGGATATGACAGCATGCAAGCCCTCGCGGAACTTCTGATCCAGCCGGTCGGTGTCGATCGCCTCGATCCGCGCCGCGCCATGGGCATCGGAGGTGCGCAGCGGCACCTGCCAGCCCTGCCAGCTGCGCGCCGGTACGCCCAACTCCTGCAAGGCAAGGGCCATGAGGCCCGAGGTCACCTGCTCGCCCGCCGAGACCACCGCGTCATATTCGCGTGCATCGTAAAAACCGCCGCGCCCCTCACCGGGCGACGCGGCCTCCTGTACCCAGCGCACCAGCTCGTTCGTCCGACCGGCCATCGCCGACACGATAACGGCCACGTCATAGCCGGCCTCGACCTCGGTGCGCACCTTTTCGGCTGCCTTGCGGATACGACCGAGATCGGCGACGGATGTGCCGCCGAACTTCATCACCAGCCTTGGCATCTGCCGCGCCTTTCCTCACCTGCATCCGGGGCGGGATCGCTCCCCCAACCCCAGGTTGTGTCGCGCAGCACGCCACGGGTCTCGCCGCAGGGACGACTGCGTTGGCGCCTCTTATCCACCCTCGAGAAGGGCTGCAAGCTGCAGGGGGCTGTAAACTACGTTGTCCGTCAACCACGGGGTCCGTCAACCACGGGGTCCGAAAACTACGGGGGCAGCCGGGTCAGCTCGTCTTTCGGTTGCGCCACGGCAGGGGGATCACCGGGATGTCGTCCTCGACCAGCTTCTTGGCCTCCGCCAAGCTGGCCTCGCCATAGATCGGGCGGCCATCCGCCTCGCCATTGTGGATGCGACGGGCTTCCGCGGCAAAGGTCCGGCCGACATTTTCGGCATTGGCCTCGACCCGTCGGCGCAGCGCCGCCAGCGCCTGTTCGGACGGCGATGCCGGGGCGCTGAGCGGGCCTGCGCCCGGCGGCGAAGGCGGCGCAGCGGTCGGCCGCCCGGCGTCGGGTTTGGGTTCGGGCGCCGCGCTTACCCCGGGCGTCATCAGCGCCTTGGTCACCCCCGCCTCGCCGCACACCGCACACACCAGATGGCCCGAGGCGCTCAAGGTCTCGAAATCCTCGCTGGAGCGGAACCAGCTGTCGAACCTGTGTCCTTTTTTGCAGAGGAGCGCGTATTTGATCATGGACCCGGATATGTTGCTGGACGGCGTTCTTCGTTGGGCGAATTTATGACGAAATGGTAAAGCGCTTTGCCGTTTCTTCCACCGCCCCTGCCATGCTATGGCCTAGGCCGCAAGGGGGCGGGCAACCCATGCTTTCACGTTTCGTCCAACAGCTGATCATGATCGGCGCCGTCGCGGCGACGGCCCTTGGCGCGCGCTGGTCCGGCTTCGGGCCGTTCGCGACGCTGGCGGCGCTGGCCGTCACCTCTGTCCTGCTGGCGGGGCTTTTCTTTGCGTTGGAGCGGCGCCGGCCGCCGGGAGGGCATGGGATCGACCTGCCGGTGGCTGGCGGCCGCGACGAGCCCTTGCGACCCGGGGCCCGCCAGATGCTCGCCCGTCTTCCCGTCCCGCTTTTCCTGATTGAGCAGACAGGCCGGCTTAGCTATGCCAACGCTGCGGCTCAAGACATGTTTCCGTTGCTAAGGCGCGATCAGCATTTTTCCAGCGTCCTCCGCGCGCCGGCGTTTTTGGACCGCGTGGGTGCAATGCTGCGCGGCGAGGCGCAGGCCGAGGCCGATCTGCCCGTCACCCTGCCCGGCCGCGAGCTGTTCTTGCGCATGCATCTCAGCCGTTTGCCAGGGCAGGGCAAGGGCCAACAGGGGCCGGTGCTCGTGGTGATCGAGGATCACACGCTCGACCGCCGCCTAGAGCAGTTGCGCGCCGATTTCGTGGCCAATGCCAGCCATGAGCTGCGCACCCCGCTGACGGCGATCATCGGGTATATCGAAACCTTGCGTGATCACGCCCGCGACGATGCCGAGGCCCGTGAGCGGTTCCTGGGCATCATGGCGCAGCAGGCGAGCCGTATGGCACGGCTCGTCGACGATTTGATGTCGCTCAACCGAATCGAGATGAGCGAACACACGCCGCCGCGCGACGTTTGGGACATAGCCGACCTGCTGCGTGAGGCGGTCGCGGCGGTGACACCCATGGCCCGGCAGCGCAAAATCGTGTTGGAGACAGCGCTCGACAACCTGCGGGTAGCAGTGATCGGAGACCGCGACCAGCTCATTCAGGTCTTTGTCAATCTTATCGACAACGCGTTGAAATACGGGACCGGCCCGGTCACGATCGAAGCCCTGCCGCCCTCGCCCAGCTATCCGGGCATGCAGGGTATTGGGGTGCGCGATTGCGGACCGGGCATCGCGCGCGCGCATCTGCCGCGTCTGACAGAGCGTTTTTACCGGGTCTCGGCAGAGACCAGCCGCAACCGCGGCGGCACGGGCCTTGGGCTTGCCATCGTCAAGCATGTCCTCAACCGCCATCGCGGCGAGCTGCAAGTGGAAAGCTGGCCGGGATCGGGGAGCCGGTTCAGCGTATGGCTGCCGGCAAGGGCCGATACGGGCGCGGCTGAGACAGCTGCGAACAGCCCGGGTCCGGTCGGCGACGCGAAGGAGCTGGCCCATCCCATCACGCAGGCAGCAGGGGCAGCGCAGGCTGGGGCAGCGCAGGCTGGGGTAGTGCAGGTTGGGGTAGTGCAGGCTGGGGTAGTGCAGGCTGGGGTAGTGCAGGCTGGGGCACAAGACAGGGCGACCCAAGATGGGGCCGCGTCCGCCCTGTCCAATGCATCCGGCAGGTGAGTCGCAGCTACGGCGGATTCCGCGGCGCGTTGACCTTTCACTGCCATGATGAAGACATCGGCAAAAGTATTCAGACAGCACCCAAACCGTCACAGAACTGTTATCCAAGCGAAATAAAAGCGCCGCGCCAAAAGGGCACTTTCGCTGTGAGAGCGTCATCGCTCTCCCCAGCTGCACCATCTATCCGACGACGGAGAGACCACGTGAAATCCACATTTTTCATCGCGCTTGCCACGGCTGGCGTCATCGCCGCCGGTACCGCCAGCGCACGCGACCAGATCCGCATTGTCGGGTCGTCGACCGTTTTCCCATTTGCAACGGCCGTTGCCGAGACCTTCGGACGATCGACCGACTTTAAGACCCCGGTCATCGAATCGACCGGTTCGGGCGGTGGCCTGAAGCTTTTTTGCGCCGGTGTCGGCACCGAGCATCCCGACATCACAAACGCCTCGCGCCGCATGAAGGCCAGCGAATTCACCCTCTGCCAGGAAAACGGCGTTACCGAAATTACCGAAGTGGTGGTCGGCTATGACGGCATCGTGATGGCAAACGCCGAGGCAGGCCCGACGATCTCGCTGACCCTGGCGCAGGTCTGGATGGCGCTCGCCGAAGCAGGTCCGAAGCCTGCCATGTGGAACGAGGTCGATCCTTCGCTTCCGGCCGTCAAGATCGAAGTGCTCGGCCCGCCGCCCACCTCGGGCACCCGTGACGCTTTCGAGGAACTGGCCATGGAAGAAGGCTGCGAAGCGGCGGCCATGCCGGGGGTCGATTGCGACGACGTCGGTGCCGACATCCGTGAGGACGGTGCTTATGTCGAAGCCGGCGAGAACGACAACCTGATCGTCTCCAAGCTAGAGGCCAATCCGAACGCCTTTGGTGTGTTCGGCTTTTCCTTCCTCGATCAGAACGCCGACAAGCTGAAGGGCGTTGCGATCGACGGCACCGAGCCCAGCTTCGAGAACATCGCGGCGGGCGACTACAACTATTCGCGGTCGATGTATTTCTACGTCAAGCAGGCGCATTCGGGCGTCATCCCCGGCATGATGGACTATGTGCAGTTCTTCGTGTCCGAGGAAGCTTCGGGTGCCGAAGGCTACCTGGTGGACAAGGGTCTCATCCCGCTGCCGGCCGATGTGCATGCGCAGAATGCGGCGCAGGCTCTGGCGCTCGACAAGCTCGAAGCCTCCGACTTCTAACCAGGAAAGCCTGATCAGGCGTTTTGCGACTGGGCAGGGCCGCATCGGCGGCCCTTCCCGAACGGGCACGGGGACACGGCAGTGAGTGGGCATCTTTCGGTGCGGATCGTCGGCATGGCAGCTCTCGGGCTCGCCATACTGGTCCTGCTCGGAGCGCTGGCGGGCGATGACGGGCGCAATCCGGCCAATGCCTTTGCCTACGCGGCGGTTCTACTTGTCCTCGCGCTCTCGGCGCTGAGTTTCCAGGGCGGCTGGACGCGCGCGATCTGGCTGGCCAAAGGACAACTTGCCGCGCTGCATTCCCGGCCCAGCTATCACGGTCTTTACTGCGCGCTTTGGACGTTTTTGACCGGGCTGGGCATCCTCCTTGTCGTTGGAGGCGTCTGGGCGGCAGCGATCGACCGCGCGACACTCTCGGAAATCCGTGCGGCCGCGCCGGAAGCCTCGCCAATTGCGGTCGATCTCATTTTGTCGGACGTCAAGGCGCTGGCCGGCGGCGGCGCGAACGCCCAGGCGGTAGAAAGCCGCGCCGATGCGTTGCGACTGCGCCTAGCCGAAAGCTGGGGCGATGCCACGGGCCTGCGTCTGTGGCTGACGCTGATCCTGTCTGTGGGCGGTGCGATGGCGGCCGCCTGGGTGACCCGCACCCAGCTATCGGTGTCGTGGCGCGCGCGCAACCGGGCCGAGCGGATTATCCGTACCATCCTGATGTTTTGCGCCGGCATCGCGATTCTAACCACGATCGGGATCGTGCTGAGCCTGGTCGGCGAGACCCTGATCTTTTTCGACAATATCGGCTGGCGGGTCGACAAGTTCCTGTTCGGTGCGACCTGGTCGCCGCTTTCGGGCGTGTTCGAAGGCAAGATGGATCCCGACCGCGTCGGCTTTCTGCCGCTTTTCTTCGGCACGCTGATGATCACTGTCATTGCCATGATTGTGGCGGTTCCGATCGGCCTTTTCGCCGCGATCTACCTTTCGGACTTCGCGTCGCCCTCGGTCCGCGGCTGGGCCAAGCCGATGCTGGAGATCCTCGCCGGCATCCCCACCGTGGTGTACGGCTTTTTTGCCGCGATCACCGTTGCCCCCTTGATCCGCGGGACCGGCGAGGCGATTGGCCTTTCGGTCGCCTCGGAAAGTGCGCTGGCGGCCGGCGTGGTGATGGGGATCATGATCATACCGCTAATCTCTTCGCTGTCGGACGACGTAATCAATGCCGTGCCGCAAGCGCTGCGCGACGGCTCTTACGGGTTGGGCGCCACCAAGGCCGAAACGATCCGCATCGTCGTCTTGCCCGCGGCGCTACCAGGTATCGTCTCGGCGGTGCTGCTGGGCATCTCGCGCGCCGTGGGCGAGACGATGATCGTTGTGATGGCGGCCGGTCAGGGTGCGAACCTCACCTGGAACCCGCTAGAGGCGGTCACCACCGTGACGGTGCAAATCGTCGCGCTGATCACCGGCGACACCGAGGCCGAGACCGCCGCGGGCCCCGCCTTCACCCTGGGCTTCACGCTCTTTGCCGTGACGCTTGCACTGAATGTGGTCGCGCTTCGCATCGTGCGCCGCTACCGCGAATTGTATGATTGAGGGGCAGCAGGGATGCTGGACATGACGGCTCTGTCGGCTCATCACGGGTCAGATGCCGCCGCCCGGCGCTCGCGGTCGCGGCGCAACGCACAGCTGCGTCTGCAGGCCTATGGGCTGATCGCGATCGGCCTGGCGGGTGCGGCGCTCGTCACCTTGCTCTGGTCGGTCTTCAGCAAGACCGCGTTGGTGCTCACCGAAAGCTACATCGCGCTGCCGGTCGAAGTTCCCGGGGACATCGATCCCGACAACATTCGGGCGGCAAACTTCAACGGCATCTACCGCTCGGCGCTCTACACGGCATTTCCCCAGGTATCGGGTCGGCGCGACAGAAGGGCCCTGACCGAGATCGTAAGCTCGGCGGTGCTTTTCGAGTTGCAGGAACGTGTCGAGGCGGAACCTGCCTTGATCGGCCAGACCTTTACCTACCCCATGCTCGCCTCCGATGATGTGGACCTTTACCTGAAGGGTGTGTTCGGGCGTCTTTCATCCGAGGCGCATTCGGGCGATCTGTCGATGACGGTCGACGGCGCGGATATCCAGCTCTTCTCAACGGCAAACGATTTCAATGCGGTGCTGGCCTTCACCAAGGACGCGCTTCTGGATCGCGCCGCGTTTCTGCGCGGCCAGGCTGCCTTGCAAGACACGGGGCGAAGGGTCACCGAAGGGCAGGCGGTAGAGCTGGAGGCGGGGGAGCAGCGCGATGCGCTGGAAGCCCGCATCGCCGGGTACATTGCTCAGCGGGATCGCCTGCTGGCCGAGGCCGACGATTTGGACGACCGCGCCGACGCACCCGGCGGAACGGAAGCCATGGGCACCGATATTCCCAGCCTGCTTATCCATGTCAGCGGCGGTTGGATCCGCGCCACCGAAGTGTCCGCCGACCGCCTTCGCGGGCGCATCCTCGTCCCGCCTGAAGGCACCGAAACGACCGGTCCCGAAAACTGGAAGATGTATGTCAACGACCGGCCCGAAGAGACCCGCAAGGTGTCCGACGCCCAGATCGCCTATATCGAGGATCTGCGAAAGCGCGGCGCAATCTCCACGGTGTTCAACTGGCGCTTCCTGACCTCGTCTGACAGCCGCGAGGCCGAGCTTGCCGGGATCTGGGGCGCTGCCGTCGGCAGCTTCTGGACCATGCTGGTCACCTTCTGCCTGGCCTTCCCCATCGGTGTGCTCTCGGCGATCTATCTGGAAGAGTTCGCGCCGAAGAACCGGTTCACCGACTTCATTGAGGTCAACATCAACAACCTCGCCGCGGTACCGTCCATCGTGTTCGGTCTGCTCGGACTGGCCGTGTTCCTGAACTTCTTCGGGGTGCCACGATCCGCACCGCTTGCTGGCGGTATCGTGTTGGCCCTGATGACGCTGCCCACGATCATCATCGCCTCGCGCGCGGCCATCAAGGCGGTGCCGCCTTCCATCCGCGACGCGGCCCTGGGTGTGGGTGCCTCCAAGCTGCAGACCAGCTTTCACCATGTCATTCCGCTGGCCATGCCCGGGATCCTGACCGGGACGATCATCGGTATGGCGCAGGCGCTGGGCGAAACCGCGCCGCTGATCATGATCGGCATGGTCGCCTTTATCGTCGATGTGCCCGGTGGCGTCACCGATCCGGCCACAGCCCTGCCGGTTCAGGTGTTCCGCTGGTCGGATTTTCCGGAGCGTGCGTTTGAGGCCAAGACCTCGGCAGCGATTTGTGTCTTGCTGCTCTTCCTGGTGATCATGAATGCGCTTGCCATCTTCCTGCGGCGGCGGTTCGAACGGCGGTGGTGAGGCGCTCATGACGAATCAACGGTTGAACGAGGGCAAGATGTCCAACCGGCAAATCAAGTTCGACGCCAATCACGTGGACGTCTACTATGCCACGACGCATGCCATCAAAGATGTCAGCGTGGATATCCTCGACAAAACGGTCACCGCCTTTATCGGCCCGTCGGGCTGCGGCAAGTCGACCTTTCTGCGCTGTCTCAACAGGATGAACGATACCATCGACATCTGCCGGGTCGAAGGGGAGATCAAGCTTGACGGCGACGACATCTACGACCGTGGTGTCGATCCGGTCCAGCTTCGCGCCAAGGTTGGCATGGTGTTTCAAAAGCCCAACCCCTTCCCAAAATCGATCTATGACAATGTTGCCTACGGTCCGCGCATTCACGGGCTGGTCGGCAGCAAGTCCGACATCGACGATGTGGTCGAACAATCGCTGCGCCGCGCGGCGTTATGGGAAGAGGTCAAGGATCGCCTCGACGCGCCCGGCACGGGTCTTTCGGGCGGGCAACAGCAGCGACTTTGCATCGCGCGCGCCATTGCCACCGCGCCCGAAGTGTTGCTGATGGACGAACCCTGCTCGGCGCTCGACCCCATCGCCACCGCCCAGATCGAGGAGTTGATCGACGAGTTGCGCAACAACTATTCGGTCGTGATCGTCACGCATTCCATGCAGCAGGCCGCTAGGGTCAGCCAGAAGACCGCCTTCTTCCATCTCGGCACTCTGGTGGAATACGACGACACCAATAGGATATTCACCAACCCCACCGACCAGCGCACGCATGACTACATTACCGGGCGGTTCGGCTAACCTGGCGCGGGCAGGGTAAAAGGCCCGTTCCCTTTCGGAGGATCAGCAGCAATGGGACCGCATATCGTCTCTGCCTTCGACGACGAGTTGATGGCGATCAACGCCAAGATCACCGAAATGGGCGGTCTGGCCGAAGAATTGCTGTCGCATGCGCTCGAGGCGGTGGAGACACGCAACACATCGCTCGCCGAGGAGGTGATCGGACGCGACAAGCGCCTCGACTTTCTTGAGTCCGAGGTAGAGCGCCTTACGGTTGAGATGATGGCCCTGCGCCAGCCCATGGCCCAGGATTTGCGGTTTCTCGTCGCCGCGCTGAAGCTTTCCACGGTGCTTGAGCGCATCGGGGATCTCTCTAAAAACATTGCCCAGCGCTCCAAAGCCCTCGCGACCGCGCGCCGGATCAACCTGTCAAGCTCCATCGTGCGGATGGGCCAGCAGACGGCCGAACAGCTCACCGAGGTTCTCGACGCCTACACCAGCCGCGACACTGCGCTGGCCGTGGCAGTGTGGCGGCGGGATGTGGAAATCGACGAGTTTTACAACTCGCTGTTTCGCGAGCTGGTGACCTATATGATGGAGGATGCCCGGGTCATCGGGCTGGGCTCGCAGCTTCTGTTCATTGCCAAGAATCTTGAGCGGATCGGCGACCACACGACCCATATCGCCGAACTCATCTACTACATTGTCGAAGGCAGCAAGCTCACCGACGATCGTCCCAAGGGCGAACCGCTTTCGCTCGACGGCATTCTGGAATAGGCGGGGGGCCGCGCCATGACGGCACGGGTTCTGGTGATCGAGGACGAAGCCGCGCTGAGCGAGCTTCTGCGCTACAACCTCACCAAGGAAGGCTACGGGGTGGCGGTGTCCTCGGATGGCGAGGATGCGCTGATTGCGTTGGAGGAGCAGGCACCCGATCTGATCGTTCTGGACTGGATGTTGCCAAAGCTTTCCGGGATCGAGATCGCCCGGCAACTGCGCGCGCGGGCGCGGACCCGAGCGATCCCGATCATCATCCTGTCGGCGCGCGGGTCGGAGGAAGACCGTGTCCGAGGGCTGGAAATCGGCGCGGACGACTATGTCACCAAACCCTTCTCGATGAGCGAGCTCGTCGCCCGGATCCGCGCGGTGCTGCGCCGAACCCGGCCGACGCTGGCTGGCGATGTGGCAACCTTCGGCGATCTCGTACTGGATCGCGAGACCCGGCGGATCCGGCGCGGTATGCGCGATGTGCATCTGGGGCCGACCGAGTACCGTCTCCTCGATGTGCTCATGCAGCGGCCGGGTCGGGTGTTTACACGCGAACAACTGCTCGACCGGGTCTGGGGCAACGATGTCTATGTCGAAATCCGCACGGTCGATGTGCATGTCGGCCGGCTGCGCAAAGCGCTCAACGGCAAGGGCGAGCCGGATCCGATCCGCACGGTGCGCAGCGCAGGCTATGCGCTGGACGAGACCTATCCCGGAAGGGTCGGCGCCAAGACCCGCGCCAAGGCGCCAAGCTGAAAAACGCCATTGTTGCGCCCTGCGCCGTAAGTTCTGGGGCTTGAACGGCTGGCTAGGCGTGGCGTTTTCGGGCTGTGTGCTGCGGCGGCGGTTTGCTGACGGCGGTCTGCCGACGGCGGTTTGCGGGTTGAGAGCGGCGGGCCAAGAGGCATTCCGGCCTCACGCATCCTTGCGAAACTTCACGCGCCATTGGGGAACTTCACGCGCCCTTTCGCAAAGATGTCAGCCGGTGTAACCCGGCAACCCGTGCGGGGCATGCGGCGTTTGGAACCCGGGTCAGCGACCGCTGGCGCGTCGGTCGCGCCGGCTCGACATAGGCTGGAAGGCAACCGCGACATGCGCTTCACAATAGGGTTTTCCAGGGGCTGCGGGGAGCCCGCAAAACCAAAACTCCTCCGTCGCCGGATCGCCGATGGGCCATTTGCAGGTCCGCTCGGTCAGTTGCATCAGGTTGAGCTTGCGCGCCCGGCTTTCGATGACGGCAAGGTTTGCAAGGGCCTCCGAACTTACATCCGACGCCGTCGGCTGTTGCGGTGGGCTTGGATTTGCGGCCGGACGGCCCGGTACGGCTTCGCGGATGCCTGGGCGCGTTTCGGCAACGGGTTGCTTGTCTTCGGCGGCCGGCGCGCTGGGCGCAATCTCCTCGGTCACGGGGGTCTCCTCGGGCGGCGGAGGCGCGGCGGCGGCAGGCCTTGCCTCATCCTTGCCTGCTGCGCCGTTGGTGCGATTCGATAAACCTAGCCGATGGACCTTTCCAATCACTGCATTGCGGGTCACCCCGCCCAGAGCCTTGGCGATCTGGCTGGCGCTTTTGCCCTCGTTCCACATCGATTTGAGCAGGTCTACGCGCTCGTCGGTCCAGGACATCAAGGCCTCCCTATGCAGTCTCCCCTATTTTATCGTACCGCCCTGCGGATACAAGGCACGGCCCTGTGCGGTATACCGCCCCCCGCCTCGACGCATCGCGGTCGCCGCCCCGCTTTTGGGGGTAAGGGCCAGTCCGGCTTGGCCGCTGCGGCGTCAGGCCGCGGCTATTTCGGGGTTGCGGCGCCAGACCGAGAGGTTAAGCGCGCCGGCCAAGGTCACCCAGACGAGATAGGGAACCGTCATCAGGCCCGAGACGGGGTCGATCAGCCAGTAGAGGGTCAACTGGGCGGCGACCGCGACCCAAAGACAGGCCAGCACGATCATAGCCGCACCCATCCTGTGCAGCCCGAAGAAGACCGGCGACCAGATGCCGTTAAGGGTGATCTGCGCGGCAAAAACGCTGAGCGCCGCGCTGGCCATCGGATTGCCCGAGCCTGCTATGCGCACCCCGGACCAGACCATCAGCACATAAAGCGCGGTCCAGGTGACGGGAAACACCCAGTCGGGCGGGGTCCAGCCCGGCTTGTCCAGCTGGCGGTACCACGGGCCGGGGCCAAAAAGCGCCCCCGTTGCCGCAGCCGCCATGCAGGCGACGCCGATCCCGATAAGTGCGACGATGTCCATGCCCAACCCTTTCCTTATCCAGGGCCGTTTCGCGCCCCGGCTCTCGCCCCCATGACCCCAGCGTCCTGGGCCCCAGCAGCCTGGGGGCCCCAGCAGCCTGAGGGCCCGGGTCGCCTCGACCCCAGCGCCTCCGGCCGCAGTGTTCCGGGCCGCAGTGTTCCGGGCCATAGCGTTCCTGGCTGCAGCGTTCCGAGCCATAGCGTTCCTGGCCAACGCCCAAAAACACCGCCGGCCGACCGATCGCGCCGGTGGGGCAGCCTACGCCAGCGCATTGGCGATGCCGGATGCGGCATCGGGTCCACCCATGCGGACGCCGGCCATGCACTGCCTGGTGTCGCTCCAGAACATCCACCTCAAAGCCGCAGATGGCGCCAGCGCCATTCGGCCATGCCCGCCGCCACAGCATCGCCGCAGCTTTGCGCAAGCGCCTTGCGATCGGTAAAATCGGCGGCACGGCAAGGCGTGTGAAACACAAGCGTGACGCGCCCGCCGAAAGAGTGGGTTGCGACATCCCAGATGTTCTTGCCGAAGGGCATATCGCCCCACCACCCGTAAAGCGATGGCGGTTTGCCCGCGGGCGGCTCATAGACGACCGTCACCGGCTGCACCCAGACGCTTTCGCGCAGCTCCTCGCTCATAAAAACCCCAAAGAGCGAGGATTTGAACGGCAGCACCCGCAGGCTGTCGGTGCTTGTGCCTTCGGGAAAGAAGCACAGCAGCTGGCCCGCTTTGATGCGGTCGAACATCTCGCGCTGTTGGCGCTTTGCCGCAGCCGGTCTGCGTTCGACAAACATCGTTCCGCAGACATCGGCGATAAAGCCGATCACCGGCCAGTGGCGGACCTCGGCCTTGGCGACATAGTTGATCCGCCCGGGACCGAGCAGCGCAAAGATGTCGAGCCAGCTTGCGTGATTGGCAACCAGCGCACCGCCATGCGCCATCCGCTGGCCCTCGACGCGCAGGGAAAGGCCACACAAAAAAAGGCCCATCCGCGCCCAAAGCCATTGCACCCGATGGTGCAGGTTCGGCCCGCCCATCCGCGCAATCCACATCCCCAGAACATAGGGGCCGAAAAGCACCATTGTGCCGGCCACCATGGAGGCGGCACGCAAGCCGCCCAGCATGCGCCGGTGCAGCGCGGCCCTGGGCAAAAGCGGCGGATCGGCATCGTTCCAGGTCGTCACGTCGCCGCCCCAGCGACGGCATGGCCGGCTTTCTCGTAATAGGCGCGATAGCGGTCGGCCATCCGAGTCGTATCCATCACCAGGCAGACATCGACCGTGTTGAACTCGGTATCGGCATAAGCCCCGTCCCCGACGAAACCGCCAAGCCGTAGATAGGCCTTGATCAGCGCCGGAACGGCCTTCATTGCGCGCTGCGCCGAGACCGCCTCGGCCGGCATGCGGTTCATCTCCACGTAATGCTGTGGCAGCGTGGTCACCCGCAGATCGGCCGGTGCCAGATGGTTGTGCCACAGATAGGACAGCGGCTCGGCCAAAGGCTCGGGATCGGCGCCGTGAAAGCTGGCGACGCCGAACATCACCTCGATCTCATGGCGGATCACATAGCCCGCAAGGGCCGACCAGAGAAGGTGCATAGCAATACCGCCGCGGTAATCGGGATGCACGCAGGACCGCCCCAACTCGACCACCCGGCGCGGTCCGCGCAAAAGCTTGCCCAGATCGTATTCCGTCGCGCCGTAAAACCCGATGCCCGTGCGGGCGACTTCGCCGCGCATCAGGCGATAGACGCCGATCACACGGTCCAAGGGGTCGGCGGCCTCCACCGTATTGTCAATCAGGATCAAATGGTCAAAATAGGGATCGAAACGGTCGCGTTCGAGCCGTACCGCCGCATCGTCGGGCGCCGGTGTCGCGCCCATCTCCTCGACGAACACACGGTAGCGAAGCCGCTGCGCCGCGGCGATCTCGGCCTCGCTTTGGGCGATCCGGGCTGTAAAGCGCTGATAATCGACCTGGATCAACTCGCCCTGCGGGATTCGCCCTGATGCTGCGTCAGGCCCGGCAACCTAGTCGCCGCGACGGCGTTAGGCAACAGCGCCGCAGCCGGCGCGCCGGGTTCGCCACCAGCGTTTGAAGCGGTGCCCCACCATTGCGTCGCAGTTAACCTTGCCTTAAGTACAAGTGATGAGGCTCAGGGCCAGTCGGCACCCGCCGGGCCGGCGTCGAATGCAACCTCAAGGGTGATGCGCGCTCCGTCGATCAACACCTTGCCGGCATGTTCGAAATTGACGGTGATGCGGTCGCCGATGATCGATTGGACCTGTCCGATGCCCCATTCCGGCGCGTGTGGATTGCGTACCAGTGCCCCGATTTCGAGAAACTCGTTCATGTCCGGCTTCGTCCCTGGTGCTGTGGCCCGCGGCGGATCCGGTCAGGAGGCCGATACCCCGTGACCCCGGCAACCGACCCTTTGCAGGACGACGCCACGGCGCTGGCCGAGCTCGTATCCTCGCGCCTTTGCCATGACCTGATAAACCCCGTCGGCGCGATCGGCAACGGGGTGGAGCTTTTGCAGTCGCTGGTGCCCGGCTCGCCCGAGCTCGACCTGATTGCGGAAAGCACCGGCGTGGCCACGTCGAAAGTGCGCTTCTTTCGCATCGCCTTCGGCGCGGCGCGGGCCAGCGAGACGATCGAGGCGACGGTGATCGACGATATCCTGGCCGGGGTCTACGCCTCGGGCCGGTTGCGCCTCAACTGGACGCCGCGGGCGCTGCACCGGCCCGAGGCAAGGCTGTTCTTTCTGGCCATCCTCTGTGCGGAATCCGCCCTGCCCGCCGGTGGAATGCTTGCTATCGACATTGCGCCGCCCAGGCTTTCGGTGCAGGCCGCCGGGCGCCGCACCCGCTTTGAAACGCCGCCCTGGTCGCATCTTCTCGACGGCACACAGCTGGAGGCGTGCAGCTCTGCCCAGGTGCATTTCTTGCTGGCCCGCCGGTTTCTGAGCGTGGAGGGCAGGAGTGCCCGGCTCTCCGACCGCGATGGCGGGTTCGAGCTGGACTTTCAGCCCGGTTGATCGGTGACGGGGTCTTTGCGCGAAAGCCCCGCGCGAAAGCGACGCATCCTGTCGCGGTAATGCGCGGCGCTTCCCAGCAGGGCCTGTTGTTCCTCCAACGAAAGCGTCCGAATCGCCCTGCCCGGCATGCCGAGAACCAGCGCACCTTCGGCGATCTCCTTGCCCTCGGTGACCATCGCGCCCGCGCCGATCAGCGCGCCGCGTCCGATCACCGCCCCGTTCATCACGGTGGCGTTCATCCCAACCAGCACGCCGTCGCCGAGCGTGCACCCATGCAAGAGCGCTTTATGGCCGACGGTGCAGTCTTGCCCGACCGAAAGCGGATAGCCCGGATCGGTATGCAAGACCGCACCTTCCTGGATGTTGGAGCCTTCGCCGACCACGATGGCTTCGTTGTCGCCGCGCAGGACCGCGTTGAACCAGATGCTAGCCCCGCGCATCAGCATCACCCTTCCGATCAGATGCGCCCCGGGTGCGACCCAGAAATCACCATCGGGCGGCAGCACCGGCGCGATCCCATCAAGGGCGTAAATGCTCCCCTCTAGCCGCGTCATGCCTCTCTCCCCTCGAACTCGCCCGTCAGCGCCTGGACCCGCACCATCAGCCCCGGATCGCGCCGACGGCGCAGCCGTTCGGCCGTCACAATGGCGCGCAGCTGCATTGCGCAGCGCGTAAGATCGTCATTGACCAGCACGTAGTCGTATTCGGCCCAATGGCTGATCTCGGACTGCGCCTGGGCCATGCGCTGCGCGATCACCGCCGCGCTGTCCTGGGCGCGACCGCGCAGCCGGGCCTCCAGCGCTGCGATCGAGGGCGGCAGGATAAAGATCGACACCGCAGCGTCGGCAAGCGACGAGTTGCGGATCTGCTGGCCGCCCTGCCAGTCGACGTCAAAAAGCACATCGCGCCCCGCCGCGATGCTCTCTTCGACCGGCGCCCGGGGCGTACCGTAAAAATTCCCGAAAACCTCGGCCCATTCCAACAGCGCCCCATCGGCGATCATGCGCTCAAAGACCGCTTTGCTGCGAAAATGGTACTCGCGCCCATCGACCTCGCCGGGTCGTGGCAGGCGGGTCGTAGCAGAGATCGAAAAACTGATCGCGCGATCCTCGGCCAGCAGCCCCTTTGCCAGGGTCGATTTTCCTGCCCCGGAGGGCGATGAGACGACCAACAGCAGCCCTCTGCGACAGGGCTTGGTCGGCTCACTCGACATTCTGCACCTGCTCGCGCATCTGATCGATGGCCACCTTAAGCGCAAGACCTCGATCGGTCAGCGCCGCCGAGCCCGCTTTTGCGCAGAGCGTATTGGCCTCGCGGTGAAACTCCTGGGCCAGAAAGTCGAACTTGCGTCCCACCGCATCCTTGGCTGAAAGCAGTGCACGGGCCGCCGCGACATGGGCGTCGAGCCTGTCAAGCTCTTCGGTGACATCGCTACGAACGGCGATCTGGGCGAGCTCTACGGCCAGCCGGTCCTCGTCAAGTCCGCTGCCCATCTCCAAAAGCGCCTCGACCCGCGATCGCAAAAGCGCGCGCGTCGTCGCGGCGCGTGCCTCGGCGGTTGCGCGCGCCTCGACCGTCAGATGACCGATCGCGTCGATCTGCCCATCGAGCACCGCGCAGATCGCTGCGCCCTCGGCCCGACGCGCTTCCGCAAGTCGGTCGAGCGTCGCCTCCCCATCCTCCAGCAGGGCTGCGCGACGCTCCTCGCCCATCACGTCTTCGGCATCCGGCGTATAGACGCCCGGCAAGGCAAGGAGCTGCGGCAGGCTTGGCGGCGTCGGTACAATCCCGGCCGCTTCGGCCAGATCACGGACCCGGGTCAGCGCATCGAGCCCGGCTGCAAGCGCGGCCTCGTTGAGGAGCGGCGGGGCGGTTGCGCCGGTTTTCCCGAGGCGCAAAGACAGCGTCAGCGAGCCGCGCTTGAAGCGGGCCTGCGCAAGCTTGCGCATCGGCGGCTCCAACCCTTCGGCCCCGTCCGGCAGGCGAAACCGCAGATCCAGCGTACGCCCATTGACCGCCCGGATCTCCCAGCGCCAGCTTTGCCGCGCATCGCCGCCGCGCGTCTCTGCAAACCCTGTCATTGACTGCACGGGTGGCCCCTCCCACATCAGCGCATGTTTCAAGCGCATAAGGCCAGCCAAACCGCGGCACGGTGAAGTTGGCACATCATTTGCCTAACAAAGTGTGAATAGCAACTCTATGGCGACAACAGCGGAGATTTGTCTTAAAATGACACGTGATGATGTTTCAGGTCGGAACAATCCGGACACAGCCGGTCCCGCATCGGGACAGGGGGCGAAGAGCGGCATGAAAGTTACGGATACGGTCCTTAAGGATCTTTTATCATATTGGGAACAATTGCGCGCAGGGCGCGAGGTGCCCTATCGCTCGGAAATCGATCCGCGCCGTTTCGAAAGCGCGTTGGAGCATATGTTCATTCTTGAGCATCTGGGCGAGGGCAATATCCGCATTCGTCTGGCCGGGATGTATCTGTGCGAGATGATGGGCATGGAATTGCGCGGCATGAGCCTGCGCGCCCTGATGCGGCTGGAAGATCGCGCGCCGCTCGACAGCGCTCTGGCGCAGGTCCTGTCGGGGCCGGCAGTCGGGCATCTGGATCTGGAGGCGCATACGCCTTCGGGGCGTCGGCGCCCCGCCGCGATGCTGCTTTTGCCGCTGCGCAGCGATTTCGGCGATATCTCGCGCGTGCTGGGCTGTCTTAGGATCGAAGGATCGGCGGTACAGGATGGCAGCCCGCTGCGCTTTTCGATCGGTGCCGCGCAGATCCGGCCGATCACGGTCGATAACGCCGCCCCGCGACAGGCCGCTATGCCGGGCTTTACCGAAGCGGGCGATATCTTCGTCGACGATGCGCCGCGCCTGCGCAGCATTGAGGGCGGGGCGCAGCGGCGCACCCAGCGGCGGCGCAATCATCTGCGGGTGATCGACAACGACTGACCCGTGCGGTACGTTGCGCCTGCCGCTACGTCGCATGCTCGGTCGAAGCGTATCCCTGAAGGGCCAAAAGCGCGGAAAGATCGCCATGGTCGATCCGCGCATCGGCCGCTGCAGCCAGGACCGGCTTTGCCCGATAGGCAACACCGAGCCCGGCCGCCTCGATCATGGTAAGGTCATTGGCGCCATCGCCCACCGCCAGCGCATCGCGTCGGCTGACCCCGGCTTCGGCGCAGAGCGCATCGAGCGCCTCGCCTTTCGAATGCCGCCCCAAGATCGGCAGGGCCACCGCCCCGGTCAGGCGTCCGTTCTCGAACAAGAGGGTGTTGGCGCGGTGCCGGGCAAACCCCGCCTCTGCCGCAACCCGCTGGGTGAAATAGGTAAAGCCGCCAGACACCAGCGCTGTCAGCGCGCCATGCGCGTTCATCGTCTGCACCAGCCTGCGCGCGCCTGGGTTGAGATGCACCCGCTCGGCATAGGCCCGGGCAAGCGCGCCCTCGGGCAGCCCGGCCATCAGCGCAACCCGGGCCGCTAGACTGTCCTCAAAGCTTATATCGCCACGCATCGCCACCTCGGTAATCGCCGCGACGCGGTCGCGCACACCGGCAAAATCGGCAAGCTCGTCGATGCATTCGACCGAGATCATGGTGCTGTCCATATCCGCAATCAGCAGGCGCTTGCGGCGGTTTTCGTCCGGCACGCGATTCAGATCGACCGGCAGGCCCGCAAGCGCGCCGCCAACGGCCTTGACTTCGGCCTCGACCTCGACTTCGGCAGCATCCGGACCGAGGCGACGCAGTAGGGTACAGCGGGCAAGCGCGGCGTCGGGCAGGCTGCCCGAAGCGGTCAGGACGAGAACCACCGCCGCTTTGCCACCACCGCCGCTATTGGGCGGCGACCGCGCCGCGCGCCTGGGCGGCATGCTGCAGCTCGTCGGCAATAAGGAAGGCGAGCTCGAGCGCCTGGGCGGCGTTCAGCCGCGGATCGCAGGCGGTGTGATAGCGGTCGCGCAGCGTCTCCTCGCTGACCGCAGACACGCCGCCGGTGCATTCGGTCACGTTCTGCCCCGTCATTTCAACATGCACCCCACCCGGATGGCTGCCGGCAGAGCGGTGGATGGCAAAGAACTGCCGCACCTCCGAGAGCACCCGCTCGAACGGTCGGGTTTTGTAGCCCGAGGCGGATTTGATGGTGTTGCCATGCATCGGATCGCAAGACCAGACCACCTGCCGACCCGCGCGCGCGATCGCATCGACCAGCGCCGGCAGATGCGCCTCGATCTGCTCTGAGCCGAACCGGGCGATCAGGGTGAGCCGCCCGGGCTCATTGGCCGGGTTCAAAAGCTCCGTAAGCCGCACAAGCTCATCGGCGGCAAGGCTCGGACCGCATTTCAATCCGATCGGGTTGATCACGCCGCGGGCAAATTCAACATGCGCGCCGTCGGGCTGGCGGGTGCGATCGCCGATCCAGATCATATGCCCCGACCCGGCAACGGTCTGTCCGGTCAGGCTGTCGACCCGTGTCAGCGCCTCTTCATATTCCAAAAGCAGCGCTTCGTGGCTGGTATAGAAATCCACCCGCCGCGTCTCGGAGCTTTCGGCCGTCACGCCGGCGGCCGTCATGAAATCCAGCGTCTGCGAGATCCGGTCGGCCGCCTCGCGGTAGCGCTCATACCCGGCGCCCTCGGTAAACCCCAAATTCCAAGCATGGATCTGGTGGAGGTCGGCAAAACCGCCCTGGCTGAAGGCCCGCAGCAGGTTCAGCGTTGCAGCCGCCTGGGTGTAGGCACGCAGCATGCGCGCCGGGTCGGGCGTCCGGGCCTCGGCCTCGAAATCGAGCGCATTGACGATGTCGCCGCGATAGCTCGGCAAGCTGACCCCATCCACCGTCTCGGTCGGGGCCGAGCGGGGTTTTGCGAACTGGCCGGCCATGCGCCCGACCTTGACCACCGGCATGCGGCCCGCAAAGGTCAGAACGACCGCCATCTGCAACAGCACCTTAAATGTATCGCGGATGTTGTCGGCCCCGATCTGGGCGAAGCTTTCGGCGCAATCGCCGCCCTGCAATAGAAACGCCCGGCCCTGCGCGACCGTCGCCAGCTCTGCGCGCAGCGCCCGCGCCTCGCCTGCAAAGACCAGCGGCGGGTAGGTCGCAAGCTCGGCCTCAACTGCGCTCAGCGCGACGGCATCCGGATAGTCCGGCATCTGGACCCGCGGTTTCGCACGCCACCCCGATTTCGACCATGCGCCGGTCATTTTCTCCTCCCTTTTCTGAAAGGGCAGCTATAGGCGGGCGGTCGGGCCAAGACCAGCCCGGATTTGCCGCGCTGGGGCGCGCCCTCGGCCAGCAAGCCGTCAAAAACCCCAAAAGAGCCCGGCAAGCCCCAAAAAAAACGTCCGGTTGACCGGCTTCCGGCAGTCGCGGCCCCTTTGCCGACTGCACGCTCCGCCGGCCGCGGCAATTCGCACTTGACCTTGGTGGGTGGGTCTTCTCATCGTGCAGGGCCAACGGGACCGGCAGGTGGTCCCGCAAGCCGGTCAGGGGCATGGACGAACAGACGCGATCGCGACCGCGACGGTTTATTTTTCTTGTGCTGGAGAACGCCACGCTGCTGTCCTTTGCCTGTGCGATCGAGCCTTTGCGCATGGCCAACCGGGTCGCCGGCAAGGTGCTCTACAAATGGATGGTCGCAGCCGAAGACCGCGGCGGGGTGAGTTTTTCGAACGGCCTGCAGGTGGTGCCGGATATGGGGCTTGAGGAGCTTGATCGCGACGATACGCTGCTGGTCTGCGGCGGCGTCAAGGTTCGGTCGTCCTCCAGCAAGGGCATTCTGAACTGGCTGCGCCGCGAGGCACGGCGCGGCGTCATGGTTGGCGGGGTCTGCACCGGTGCCTACACGCTGGCCCGGGCGGGGCTTCTGGACGGGCGCAGCTGCACGATCCACTGGGAAAACCGCGATGCGTTTGCCGAGGCTTTCCCCGATGTCTGGCTGACCGACCGGATCTATGTCATCGACGCCAACCGCTGCTCGTCGGCCGGTGGTTCGGCCTCGGCCGATCTGATGCTGCGGATGATCTCGGAGGATCACGGCCCGGATCTGGCCGCGCAGGTCGCCGATCAGATGATCTACACCACGGTGCGCACCGAGCGGGACGAGCAGCGCCTGTCCATCCCCACCCGCATCGGCGTGCGGCATCCCAAGCTCGCCTCGGTGATCCGGCTGATGGAGCAGAAGATCGAAGAGCCCGAAAGCCCCTCGGAGCTTGCGGCCCATGTCGGGATCTCCACCCGCCAGCTCGAACGGCTCTTCCGGCGCTATCTCAACCGCTCGCCCAAACGCTATTATATGGAGCTGCGGCTGCAAAAGGCGCGGCATCTGCTGCTGCAAACCGAAATGTCGGTGATCAATGTGGCGCTGGCCTGCGGCTTCACCTCGCCCTCGCATTTCTCTAAATGCTACCGGACCTATTTCAACACCACCCCTTATCGCGAAAGGGGGATGAGCCAGCCCGACGGGCGCGCGGCGGTCTGACCCGCGCTTCCGGGGTCAGGGCGGAGGAAGCGCATGGGCAGAACAATCCCCGATCTCTTGGCGGGCCGGGACGGGCCGGCCCTGGGCGCGCCGGGGCGGCCCGATCTCGACTATGCCGGTCTTTCCGCGACCATCGAACGCGTCGGGGGCCAGCTGGCCGGGCTCGGCAATGGTCCCGGCGATGGGGTGGCGATCGTGCTGCCCAACGGGCCGGAGGCCGCCGCGTGCTTTCTGGCCGTCGCGTCCTTTGCGACCGCCGCCCCACTGAACCCCGCCTATACCGAAGCGGAGTTTGCCTTTTACCTGGAGGATCTAAGCGCCAAGCGGCTGATCTTGGCGGGCAACGCCGAGACCCCGGCCCGCGCTGCGGCGGAAAGACTTGGCATTCCGGTGAGCGTGCTGAGCGCGGGGGCGGCGGCGGGCGATATCGCGCTGGATGCGCCCAAGGCCAAGCCGGGCCGGCGCAACCGGGCGGAGGATGCCGCGCTGGTTCTGCACACCTCCGGCACGACCTCGCGGCCCAAGATCGTGCCGCTGACGGCGGCCAATATCTGCGCCTCGGCAGCCCATATCGCGACAAGCCTCACGCTGAGCCCCGCCGATCGCGGCCTCAATGTGATGCCGCTCTTTCATATCCATGGGCTGATCGCAGCGGTGCTGTCCTCGCTCGCGGCCGGAGCGGCCGTGACCTGTACGCCGGGCTTCGACGCGCTGAAGTTCTTCGGCTGGCTCGGCGCGGAACGGCCCAGCTGGTATACGGCCGTGCCGACCATGCATCAGGCGATCCTGACCCGGGCCAAACGCAATCAGGCGGCCTTGGCCGAGATCCGGCTGCGGCTGATCCGCTCCTCCTCGGCGGCCCTGCCCGTGCCGGTGCTGGAGGCGCTGGAGGCGACCTTCGGCTGCCCGGTGATCGAGGCTTACGGCATGACCGAGGCGGCGCATCAGATGGCCGCGAACCCCCTGCCCCCCGCCGCGCGCAAACCCGGCACGGTGGGCGTCGCCGCGGGCCCGGAGGTGGCGATCATGGATGCCGAAGGCAGACTTCTGCCCACAGGCGCGGTGGGCGAGATCGTGATCCGCGGCCCCAATGTCACCCCGGGCTATCGCAACAATCCCAAGGCCAATGCGGAGAATTTCACCCAGGGCTGGTTTCGCACCGGTGATCAGGGCGCGATCGACGGGCAGGGCTACATCACCATCCGCGGGCGCCTCAAGGAGATCATCAATCGGGGCGGCGAGAAGATCAGCCCCCGCGAGGTCGATGATGTGCTGATCGCGCATCCTGCCATCGCCCAGGTGGTGACCTTTGCCATACCGCACCGGATGCTGGGCGAGGATGTGGCCGCGGCTGTGGTGCTAGAGGAGGGGGCCGAGGCCGATGCCGCCGCATTGCGTGCCTATGCCGCCGAACGGCTGGCCGCCTTCAAGGTGCCTGCGCGGATCGAGATCCTGGCAGAGATCCCCAAAGGGGCGACCGGCAAGCTGCAGCGTATCGGGCTGGCCGAAAAGCTGGGGATCGGGATGCCGGAGCGCGAGGCATGAAGGTTTGCATTTTCGGCGCGGGCGCCATTGGCGGCTATATGGCGGTGCGGCTGGCCCAGGCGGGTGCGGCGGTTTCGGTTGTGGCGCGGGGCCCGCATCTCGCGGCGATGCGCGAAAGCGGGCTGCGGCTGCGCGTGGGCGAGACCGAGGAGGTCGCCCATATCCGTGCCACGGACGATCCGGCCGAGCTCGGCCCGCAGGATTATCTGGTGATCACCCTCAAGGCGCATTCGCTGCCGCCCATCGCCGCCGGGCTGGCACCGCTGATCGGGCCTGAGACAGCGGTGGTGACCGGCATGAACGGTGTGCCCTATTGGTATTTTTACGGGCTGCCGGGCTGGGATTGGCGGGTGATCGAGGCGGTCGATCCGGGCGGGGCGGTCAGCCGGGCGATCCCGCCGGAGCGGGCCATCGGCTGTGTGGTCTATCCGGCCGCCGAGGTCGACGCGCCGGGGCGGATCCGGCTTGTCGACGGCGATCGCTTCACCTTGGGTGAGCCGGATGGACGCAAATCCGACCGCGTCTTGGCGCTGTCCGAAGCCCTGCGCGCGGCCGGCTTCAAGGCGCCGGTACGACCGCGGATCCGCGACGACATCTGGGTCAAGCTCTGGGGAAATCTGGCCTTCAACCCGCTTTCCGCACTGACCGGCGCGACGCTCGACGTGCTCGCCACCCAAGCCGATCTTCGGGCTGTGGCGCGGGCGATGATGCAGGAGGCGCAGCGCGTGGCCGAAGCCTTTGGCGGGCGTTTTGCCATCGATGTGGACAAGCGCATCGCCGGGGCGGAGGCGGTCGGGGTACACAAAACCTCGATGCTGCAGGATCTTGAGCGGGGTCGGCCGATGGAGATCGACGCGCTGGTCACAGCGGTGGCCGAGCTTGCGCGCGTGGCAGATATGCCGACCCCAACCGTCGATATTGTCCTTGCCCTGATTCAGGCGCGCGGCCGGAGCGCGGGCTGTTACGCGGGATGACCTGAATCAAGGCAGGCCATGGGCGAACGCGGCAGTCTGCGGAGGTTTCCCATGCGCGATAGAGGGTCCTCCGATGTCGATCAAGAACATCCTTGTCTCCTACAATGCAACGGATCCGGCCAAGGCCGCCCTGCGCCTGGCGCGCCTGATGGCTGAAAAATACGAGGCGCATCTCACCGGGATCCTGTCTTACGGCCCGCAGGAGATCGTTTCCTCTTATGCCGGCTACATGCCGGTCGGCATGGCCGAGCAGATTGCCCAGGCCGATCGGGCGCTGCGCTCGGATATCGAAAAGGCGTTTCGGAAAGCCACCGCCGATTCGCCCCCGGACCGCACCCATTTTCTCGACGTCTTCAGCTCTGCCGATGACGGGTTGATGGAATGCGCCCGGAACTACGATCTGATCGTGATGGGCGCAAAGGGCAGCGAAACCCATGTGCCGCACATGGAACCGCATCCCGACATCGTGGCGCGGCATTCCGGTCGACCGGTGCTGATCGTTCCGAAAGGCTACAATACCGATGCGCTGAACGAACATGCGCTCGTTGCATGGGATGGGGGCCGCGCCGCCGCCCGCGCCCTGGCCGATGCCATGCAGATGCTGGAAACCAAGACCGAGGTGACCGTACTGACGGTGGGCGATCCGAGCGATCCGGACGGGCTGCGTGACATCACCGCGCATCTGACGCGGCATGGCATTGCGGTGACCCCGCGCATCGTGGCACGCAATGGCCAGCGCATCGCGACCGTGATCCTCGATGCGGTGGCCGAAGCTCGGGCCGGTCTTTTGGTCATGGGCGCGTATGAGCATTCGAAATTCGCCGAGGATCTTTTCGGCGGGGTGACCAACACGGTGCTGGAGGGCAGTCATGTCCCGGTGCTGATGTCGCATTGATCGCGCCGTCTGACATGTCCGGCCGGACCGCGGGAGGTTGACGCCGGGGGGCTGTCTGCCCCCCGGACCCCCCGAGAGTATTTTTTCCAAGAAGAAGCGGGCCGGCGCGGCAGGCGTTGCCAAGTTGCGCGCGCGCACCTACCCATAAACGGGTCCATGAACAGGCCCGTGAACGGGCGCATGAACGGGCGTAAGTTTGGGGAGGGTGCCGTGACGGCGTGGGATTTCTGGATCGACCGGGGCGGCACCTTTACCGATATCGTGGCGCGCGATCCCGAGGGCCGTCTGGCCACGGCCAAGCTCTTGTCGGAAAACCCCGAGCAATACGCGGATGCAGCCCTGGCCGGGATCCGCCGCTTTTTGGGGCTGGAGGCGGCGGCGCCGATCCCAGCCGCGCGGGTGGCCAGCGTCAAGATGGGCACGACGGTGGCGACCAACGCGCTTTTGGAGCGCAAGGGCGAGCCGACGCTTTTGGTCATCACCCGCGGTCTGGCCGACCAGCTTCGCCTGGGCTATCAGGCGCGGCCCGATCTTTTTGCCCGCCACATTCTGCTGCCAGAGATGCTCTATGCCCGGGTGATCGAGGCCGACGAGCGGGTGCGTGCGGACGGCACGGTTGAGATCCCTTTGGGCGCGGCGCGCCTGGCGGCCGAGCTTGCGGCGGCCAGGGCCGAGGGGCTAAGCGCCTGTGCCATCGTTTTCGTGCATGGCTATCGCTACCGGGCGCATGAGGCGCGGGCGGGCGCGCTGGCGCGGGCGGCGGGCTTTGCCCAGGTCTCGGTCAGCCATGAGGTGAGCCCGCTGATGAAGATGGTCAGCCGCGGCGACACCACGGTGGTCGACGCCTATCTCTCGCCGATCCTGCGGCGCTATGTCGATCGGGTCGCCGCGGCCTTCGACGGGCCGATGGCGGGCAAGCTGATGTTTATGCAATCCTCTGGCGGGCTCACCGATGCCGGGCTCTTTCGGGGCAAGGACGCGATCCTCTCCGGCCCGGCCGGCGGTGTGGTGGGGGCAGCCCGCGTCTCGGCCATTGCCGGCGAAGACAAGATAATCGGTTTCGACATGGGCGGCACCTCGACCGATGTGTGCCATTATGCCGGCGCTTACGAGCGGGTGATGCACAGCCGCACGGCCGGCGTACGGATCACTGCGCCGATGATGAACATTCACACCGTGGCGGCGGGGGGCGGCTCGATCCTTTCCTTGCGCGACGGGCGGTTGCAGGTCGGCCCGGAAAGTGCGGGCGCAGATCCGGGTCCGGCCAGCTATGGCCGCGGCGGACCCTTGGCCGTCACCGATGCCAATTTGATCACCGGGCGGCTGCGGCCCGATTTTTTTCCGGCGATCTTCGGGCCGGAGGCCGACCGCCCGCTCGACCCCGCCCCCGCCCGGGCGCAATTCGCGGCGATGGCGGCCGTGACCGGCATGAGCGTCGAGGCGCTGGCCGAAGGCTTCTTGCGTATTGCCAATGAGAACATGGCCAACGCCATCAAGACGATCAGCGTCCAGCGCGGGCATGAGATCGGCGGGCACTGCCTGACCGTTTTCGGCGGCGCGGGCGCCCAGCATGCCTGCGCGATTGCCGACATTCTTGGGATGAAGCGGTGCCTCATCCACCCCTTTGCCTCGCTGCTGTCGGCCTATGGGATGGGGCTGGCCGACATCCGGGCCGCCCGCGTGCAGGCGATGGAAGCCACGCTGAGTGCCGAGACCCGCATGCAGGCCGCTGTGGAGATCGAGCGGCTTTCGGGCGGCGTTCACGACGAGGTCGCCGCGCAAGGGGTGGCCGAGGCGCGGATCCGGCTGCAGATGACGCTTCACCTGAAGGTCAAGGGCACCGACACCGCGCTGCCGATCCCATTCGATACGCTCGATGCGATGCGCACGGCTTTTCAGGCGGCCCATCAAGCGCGTTTCGGCTTTCACCCCGGGCAGGCGGCGCTGGTCATCGAGGCGGTGGAGGTCGAGGCGATCGGGGCGGCCGCCGATATCGCAGAACCGGCGCTGCCGCTCACCGCCCGTCCGGAAGCGGCGCTGGAAACGGCGCTGCTGGCCCCGATCTGGATCGAGGGCGGCTGGGCCGAGGCGCGCTTTGTCCGCCGTACAACGATGCAGCCGGGCGACCGGCTGACCGGGCCGGCGATGCTGATCGAGGATCACACGGCCATTCTGATCGCACCGGGCTGGCAGGCGGCGATCACCGCGCATGACCACGTCCTTTTGCGCCGGGTTGCGGCGCGGGCGGAGGAGCGGGCGCTGGGCACGGCGGCCGATCCGGTCCGGCTGGAGGTCTTTAGCAACCTCTTCATGTCGATTGCCGAGCAGATGGGAGCGGTGCTGGAAAACACCGCCGCAAGCGTAACGATCAAGGAGCGGCTGGATTTCTCCTGTGCGGTGTTCGATGCCGCGGGCGATCTGATCGCAAATGCGCCGCATATGCCGGTGCATCTGGGCTCGATGGGCGCCAGCGTGAAGACGGTGATCGAACAGAACCCCCAGATGGGGCCGAAGGACGCCTATATGCTCAACGCGCCCTATAATGGCGGCACGCATCTGCCCGACATCACTGTGGTCGCCCCGGTCTGGGACACGGCGGGGCGCGAGATCCTGTTCTTTACCGCGGCGCGCGGGCATCACACCGATGTGGGCGGGCTGACGCCCGGCTCAATGCCGCCCGACAGCCGGTCGATCCATGAAGAAGGCGCCTATATCGACAATTTTCAACTGGTCTCGAACGGCGTGTTTCGCGAGGAGGCCACCCGGGCGCTGCTGACGGGTGCCGCCTATCCGGTACGGGCGCCGGAGGTGAACCTTGCGGATCTGCGGGCCCAGCTGGCCGCCTGCGAGAAGGGTGCCCAAGAGCTGCGCCGCATGGTCGACCAGTTCGGGCTCGATGTGGTGCGCGCCTATATGGGCCATGTTCAGGACAATGCCGAGGAATGCGTCCGCCGGGCGATCGAGGCGCTCAGCGATGCCGAGATCGCCTATCCGATGGATCCCGATTTCGACGGCGCGCCGCGCGAGATCCGGGTGAAGATCAGCGTCGACCGGACCGCGCGGACCGCGCGGATCGATTTTTCCGGCACCACCGCCCAGCTGGCGACCAATTACAACGCTCCCGAGCCGGTGACCCGGGCGGCGGTTCTCTACGTCTTCCGGCTCTTGGTGGCCGCCCCGATCCCGATGAATGAGGGGGTGATGAAGCCGCTGGAGGTCATCTTGCCCAAGGGCACGATGCTGAGCCCGGCCTACCCGGCCGCAATCATCGCGGGCAATGTCGAGACCAGCCAGGCGGTCACCTCGGCACTGCTTCTGGCCTTGGGCGTGCAGGCCGCGGCGCAATCGACGATGAACAACGTCACCTGGGGCAATGCGACCTATCAGTATTACGAGACGGTCTGCGGCGGGTCGGGCGCCGGGATCGACCATGACGGGCAACTGCATCCCGGAACCGGCGGCGTGCACACCCATATGACCAATTCGCGCCTGACCGACCCGGAAGTGCTGGAATGGCGCTTTCCTGTGGTGCTGGAGGAGTTTTCGCTGCGCCGTGGGTCGGGCGGGAAAGGCAGGCGGCCCGGCGGCGACGGCACGCGCCGCAAGATCCGCTTCCTGGAGCCGATGACGGCAGCGCTTCTGGCCGGGCACCGGGTCGTGCCCCCGCCGGGGCTGGCGGGCGGCGGGCCGGGCGCCTGCGGGGTCACCCGCATCATCCGCGCCGATGGGCGCGTGGACACACTCGCCAGCGCAGACAAGACCGAAGTTGCGCCCGGCGATGTCTTCTGGCTCGACACACCCTCGGGCGGGGGTTACCTGCCTGAGGACGGACAAGGAGACCGCTCATGAGCAACCGCGCCGCCGAGGCCATTCTTGGCGCCCATCTTGCCGATGCAGCCGCGATGGGGCTGCACTGGCTCTACGACCCCGATCGGATTGCCGCGCTGGGCGCGCCGCTCGCGTTTCGTGCGCCCGATCCGGCCGATTTCAAAGATGCCAAAGGCGTGTTCGTGCATCACGGCAAGCGGGCCGGCATGGGTTCGCATTACGGCGAGCAGATGCGGGTGATGACCCGCGCGATCCTGGCCAAGGGCGGCTATGAGCGCGAGGCGTATCTAACGAGCTTCACGGCCAGTTTCGGCGCCGGCGGCAGCTGGCAGGGCTATATCGACAAATCCACCCGGGGCACACTGGCCGGGATCGCGGCCCAGCGCCTGCCCACCGGTGCCGAAGACGATCAGGTGCCCGCGCTGGCCAAACTGCCGCCGCTGATGGCGGTCTTGCATGGCGGCAATTGGGAAGCCGCGGTCGAGGAGGCGGTCGCGGCCACCTCCAACCATGCCACCGCGCTGGCCTGGGCCCCCGCGGCCGCCGCAGCCCTGCACGCCGCAATGGATGGGGCGGATATGCATGCCGCCCTGCATGCAGGCATCCGCGCCGTACCCGCGGCTGTCGGGGCGCCACTGCACCGGGCGATGGAGCGGGCCGGCGAAGATCCCGTCGCCTTTGCCGGCGAGGCGGGACGCGCCTGCACGCTGACCCAGGCTTTGCCGGTCGCTTTTCAGATCCTGGCCCGGGCCACGACATTGCGCGATGCGGTCGAAGACAATGTCCGCGCCGGGGGCGACAATTGCGGGCGCGCGATCTTTATCGGGGCGATGGCGGCGATGGAGTGGGGGGTGGCCAGCGCGCCGCTGGACTGGCTTCTCGCTCTCGAAGACGGCGCGGCTATCTGGGCCGAGGCGCAGGGGGTTTCGGCCCTTGCAACAGGCGACGCAAAAGCGGCGTAAGGCTCATCGGGATCTGATAGAGCGCCGTGTAAAGCGACAAAAGCGGGTCGGCCGGCAAGACCGCGACATAAAGGGCGACCGTTCGGTTGCCGGCAACAAGGCCGAGCGCGCCTGCCGCGTTCGGCGCAGAAATCCGGCGGGAAAGGGCTGCGACACCGATCGCCAGGCCGGTGTTCAGGGCGATCACCAGCAAACTCAGATAAAGCCCCCGCAAGGGATCCTGGATCAGCGCGGGGCCGAAGCCGTCAAAGAGCGAAACAAAGAAAGCGGCCATCGCCAGCGCCACCGCGCCGTCAAAGCGCGTGCCGGCGGCCGCGATCCGGGCGGGTCCGGCAAAGCGGCGGATCGCAAGCGCCAGCAGCACCCCACCCAGCAGCGTCAGAAAAAGCCGCCCGGCCAAAACGCTCGGCGCAAGCGACGGGGCGGGTTCGAGCAACAGCGCAATGACCAGCGGACCTAACGCGGGCGTCAGCAGCGTGGCGAGCACTGTCAGCTCAAGCGCGAGGCGCGCGTTGAGCCCCATCATGAAGGCGAGCCCTGCAGCCGATGCGATGGGCGGCGCCATGGCAGTATAGACCAAAAGCGCACGCCATTCGGGTGGCAGCGCAGCACCCGCGATCCACAAAAGCAGCGCCCAGCCCGGCATCAGCAGACCGCACAGCGCGAGCAGCGGCAACGCCCGGCCCACGGCAGCCTCTACCGCCTCGCGCAGGTCGAGCCGGGCCATCGACAACCCCAGCACAAGACAAAGCAGGGCCGGCAGAACCGGGCGGAGCAGACCCGATAGTTCGGGCGCCAGCATGCCTAGGACGATACCGCCGGGCATGACCCAGCGCGCCCGCTCACCGATCCAAGCGAGAACGGCCATGCTGCCCGCGCTCAGCCCGAAAACCGGTCCGGGGCGAAGGCGGCCAGATCCTCGTTCACCCGGCCCTCCGAAGCAAGAGCGGCCGCCAGGCGTCCCAGACGCGGCCCGATCGTGAGCCCGACATGCTGCCCGCCATAGGCATGGACGATCCCCGGATGGCGCGGATGAATCCCAAGAACGGGCAGGCTGTCGGGCAAGGACGGACGATGCCCCATCCAGCGCTCCTCCGCCTGCCAGGAAAGCCCCGGATAGACGCGCCGGATGGCACGCCGCAGCAAGTCGAAGGGCGCTGACGAGGCGGGCGCCGTCGTGCCTCCGAACTCCAAAATGCCGGCCAGACGCATACCCGCGGCCATCGGCGTTGCCACAAAGCTGCTGTCTGCGATCATGTAGGGGGTCGGCGGCAGCAGGCTGGGGCTGCGCAGCATCAGGTGATAACCCCGTTCACTTTCCAAAGGCATGCGCATGCCCAGACGCTCGGCCAGGATGCGCGACCAGACGCCCGACGTCAGGATAATACGGTCGGCCGCAATCGTCTCGCCGCCCGCGAGAACTGCCCGACCCGGCGCGATGTCGGCAATCTCGGCCTGGCGCATGGTCCCGCCCCGATCCCTAAAACTGGCGGCCAGAGCGCCGACATAGCCGCCGGGATCGGTGATCCAGCCATGGTCGGGCAAAGCCAGACCGTACCTCGCCCCCGGGCCCAGGGCCGGGTCCGCGGCCCGCAAAGCCTCCGCGTCGCGTTCCTCGGGCGCAAACCCGTAGGCCTGTCGCAGCGCCATGCCGAAGCTGTCTTTTTTGGCCGCCTTCCGGCTGGCGTAAAGGTAGATGTACTCTCCCTGCCGTATCAACCTTTCAGCCGGCGTATCGCGTGCCAGGGCTTTATGCTGATCGACGGCGTCGCCGGTCATGCGGACCAGCGCTTGAGCGATCTTCTCGACACGGCGCCGCGACCCGTTGCGTAAAAAAGGCACCAGCCAGGGGATAAGGCGCGGCAGGTATCGCCAGCGCAAGAAAAGCGGCGCGTCAGGGTCCAAGAGCATTCGCGGTGCGCGCCAGATCAGACCGGGCGTGGAGACCGGCACCACCGAAGCCCGCGCCAGAAGCCCCGCATTGCCGAAACTGGTCTGGGCCGGATCGCCGGGCGGCACCCGGTCGATCAGCGTCGCCGACCAGCCGGCGCGCTGCAGCCAGAGCGCCGCGGCAACGCCAGTGATCCCGGCCCCGATGACAACGGCGCGACCGCTCACATCCGCATCTCCTTAAGCATGTACCACTGCGCCAGATTGGCCGCGATCACCGGCTCGAAGAGCGCCGAAAGCTCACGCACCGTGCGACGCACGAAGACATCGCGCGGCAGGTCCGATCGCACCGGGATCGGGTCAAGCAAATGCAGCGCGCTACGGCCCGGGCTTTCGCGCCGCAGATAGGCCGGTTGCAGCCGCGCGCCCAGCTTATGGGCCAGCTTGAGCAGGAAGATCACGTTTCCGGTCTTGGGAACCCCGCGACCCCAAAGCGGAAAGCGCGACTGGCCTGCAGATTTCTCGTCGATGAAAAAACAGCCATTACAGCCGCCTTGAAAGAGCTTGATCATCAGGCGCGGCAGCTGGGTGCTGGGGGGGAAGACGTAGTAATTGTAGCGCTTGCGCCCCGCATAAACGAGGCGGTTCTGGAACCGCGATTGCTGGGGCTCGTAGATGCCGATCATCTCGCGGCTGTGATAGCGCGTGGTGATATGGCTCATGATCTCCCAACTTCCCATATGCACCATCAGATAGAATGTGTTGCCCAGCCGGTCGCCCTCGGCAAACCGCGCCGCGCCATGCACGGTCAGGCGGCCCGGCGCGGACAGCGCTTTATGGGTGGGAAACTGCGCATGGCTGATCCCGGTATTGCGCCACCATGCGTCGAGCATCTGCGCCCGGCCAGCCGCGTCCAGATCCGGCCGGATGATCCCGATCGCCCGGCGCATTTGCGCCACATAGGGCCGCTTTCGGTCGAGATAGCCCGCCATCGGCCCGATCAGCTGGCCCAGCGCGGCGGGGAACTCGGGCGGCAAGGGGCGCGCGAGATAGTAAAAGCCGTATTGCGCGGCGCCTTCCAGGGGCTGTGTGACGTGATGGCGAAGCCAGCGGGCCGCATCCCCCCGCCAAAGCGCCGATAGCGGCGGGCCTGGAAACTCCTGGATACGGGTCGCTTCGATGGGAATGTCCGACAGTCTCACCCTGTCACGGCCTCACCTTGCCACAGCCTTGCCCGTTGGCGGCCAACCCCGCCCTGCTGTAGACCCCCGTTTCACGATGCGGCATCCGCCGCAACATGCCGTGCGAGGCGCATCGGCAGGTTGGCGCCCGGACGTAAGGTGAGGCGACATTGCAGGGCAACCTCATGTCCGGCCTCCAAGCGCAGATCGAAGCGTTGCGCAAGCGTGGCCAGGGTCAGAACCGCCTCGGTGATACCGAAGGTCAGACCCGGACAAATCCGCGGGCCGATCGCAAAGGGAACATAGGCGTATTTGTTTGGACGCTTTGCCACGCGGTCGTCGAACCGCTCAGGCACGAAGTGATCGGGCATCGACCAGATCGCGGGGCGGCGATGCAGCATGAAGGGCGCGACCAGCACAAGGGCGCCACGGCGGATCGGTGTGCTGCCGATCACGCCATCGGCAACCGCCTGCCGTCCCAAGATCGGAACCGGCGGGTATAAACGCAGCGTCTCCTCGATAATCGCGCGGGTATAGCGCAGCGCGCGCACATCTTCCAACACAGCTGCGCGTCCTGAAAGCACCATGCGCAATTCGGCCTGCAGGCGGGCGCGGACGCGCGGGCTTTGCGAGATCAGATACCAGGCCCAGGCAAGGGTATTGGCCGTCGTCTCGTGGCCCGCCATGAACAACACGATCGCCTCGTTGCGGATCGCCTCGCGGGAAAACGCGCGGCCGGAGCCGTCGCGCGCCTCAAACAGCCGCGCGACGACGGCGGACTGGTCGCCCTCGCCACGCGCAAAGCGGTCGACAATGTCGTCGATCACCCGATGGACGCGCCGCAGTGCCCGGCGCGCCGCCCGACCCTGCAGACGCGGGATCCAGTCCGGCGCCCGAAGCAGCGACAGGATATCGACCTGGTCGACCGTTGCCTGATAGGATGCAAAGCCGGCCACGACTTCGGAGGTAAAACCCCGCCCAAGCCGCCGGCCGAAGACCGTTCGCGCGATGATCTCGGCGGTCAGCTCGGCCATCTCGAACAGCGCATCGATCGGTGCGTCCTCGCCCAGATTGTCCCACTGTGCCGACCATTCGGCGATCGTCTCGACCATGGTCGGTGCGAAGCCGCGCAGTTTGGTGCCGTGCACGATGGATTGCACGGCGCTGCGCCGCGTCGCCCAGACCGCACGGTCCGAAACAAAGAGCCCGTCGCCCAGAAGCGGGCGCAGCGCATGGCGCATCTGCGGGGTCTTGGCCTGAAAAATCGCATGCTGGGCCTGAAACGTCTCTTGCACCAGCCCGGGCTCGTTGACCGTATAGATGTCGAGAAGGCCGTATCGCGCATGGATCAGCGGGTTGTGGTAGTCGCGCGCGCTAAAGGTGCCGATGATGTTTTCGCGGTAGATACGCAAAAGCTCCAAAAACCCCGCAGCATGGCTGCGCCGGTGCGGATAGGGCGGCACGAAACTCTCGCCTTCCGCTTCGATGGCCGCATGCGTCTCTGGGCTGAGCTGCATTTCCCCTCTCCGCTTGCCCCTTAAAGGCATATCGCGCGGGCCAGGGTCAATCCCTGCCGCGCATCCTCCGGGCTCGGCCGGGGCGGCATCCGATCGGATGCTGGACGCACGGGCATTCCCCCGTGTAGGACTGTAGAAAACCTAGGGCGGGAGGGTGTGATGGCGGGCCGTGCAGAGACCTTTCCGATGCGCCCGCCCGCCGATGCCATCCGCAAGACGACCTGCTACATGTGCGCTTGTCGCTGCGGGATCGATGTGCATTTGCGTCGTGACGATGACGGTCTGCGCGTCAGCCATATCGAGGGCAATCGCGACCATCCGGTCAATCGCGGCGTGCTCTGTGCAAAAGGCTCGGCGGGGGTCATGCAACATCTCTCGCCGGCGCGGCTGCGTGCGCCGCTGCGTCGGGTCGGGCCGCGTGGATCGGGCGCGTTTGAGGAGATCTCTTGGGAGGAGGCGCTGCAGACGGCCTGCGACTGGCTCGCACCGATCCGGCGCAGCGATCCCAAGAAGCTGGCCTTCTTCACCGGGCGAGACCAGAGCCAGAGTTTGACCAGCTGGTGGGCGCAGCAATTCGGCACACCGAACTATGCTGCCCATGGCGGGTTCTGCTCGGTCAATATGGCAGCCGCCGGCATCATGACGATGGGCGGGGCGTTCTGGGAATTCGGTGCGCCGGATTGGGAGCGTACGAAATACTTCATGCTGTTCGGCGTGGCCGAGGATCACGACAGCAACCCGATCAAAATCGGTTTGGCAAAACTGAAGGCGCGTGGGGCGCGGGTGGTCGCGGTAAACCCCGTGCGCACCGGCTACAATGCGATTGCCGATGAATGGATCGGGATCACGCCGGGCACGGACGGCCTCTTCATCCTCAGCCTCGCGCGCGAGCTGGTCCGCACTGGCCATGTCGATCTTGCATATCTGACACGGTTCACCGATGCCCCGCTTTTGGTGATCGACGAACCCCGAGCACCAGATCACGGGCTGTTCCTGCGCGACGCCAAGGGCAGATCCATGTCTGTGGCGCATGGGTCGGGTAAGATCCTGCCGGTCGACGGCCCGGGGCGGCAGGACGGTGAAACCCCTGCACTTGCGGGGCGCTACTGCGTAAACGGGCGGGCTTGTCGGCCCGTTTTCGCGCTTTTGGCCGAAAGCCTGAACGATGCCGGCTATGCAGCTGACGCCGTGGCGGAGCGTTGCGGCATTCCGGCCGAGACGATTCGACGGATTGCCGCCGAGCTTGCGCATATCGCCTTTACCGAGGCGATCACGCTCCATCAGCCCTGGACAGATATGCATGGCGTGCAACATCCAACCATGACCGGACGCCCTGTCGCGTTTCACGCGATGCGCGGCATCTCGGCCCATGCCAACGGGTTTCAGACCGCGCGCGCGCTGCATGTGTTGCAGATCTTGTTGGGTTCGGTCGAGACGCCGGGCGGGTTTCGGTTCAAACCGCCGTACCCCAAGCCGCTTAGCGCCCATCCCAAGCCCTGCGCCGGCTGCCAGCCCGATACGCCCCTTTCGGGCCCGCATCTGGGCTTTCCGCGCGGGCCGGAGGATTTGTGTCTGACCGCGGATGGCGGGCCCGCGCGCATCGACAAGGCCTTTTCCTGGGAAGCGCCGTTCTCGGCCCATGGCATGATGCATATGGTCATCGCCAACGCCCATGCCGCCGACCCCTATCCCATCGACACGCTCTTTCTCTACATGGCCAATATGGCCTGGAACTCCTCGATGAACACCGCGCAGACCATCGAGATGCTGACCGATATCGATGCGACGACCGGCGGCTACAAGATCCCGCGGATCATCTACTCAGATGCCTATTCGTCGGAAATGGTCGCCTATGCCGATCTGGTCCTGCCCGACACCACCTACCTTGAACGGCACGACTGCATCAGCCTTCTGGACCGGCCGATCAGCGAGCCCGAAGCGGCTTCGGACGCGATCCGCTGGCCGGTCGTCGCGCCCAGCCGGCCTGGCCATGAAGGGGTGCGCGGCTTTCAATCGGTTCTGATCGATCTGGGCGCGCGGCTGTCGCTGCCTGGTTTCCTCGATGAGGCGGGCGCCCCGAAATTCCGCGACTATGCCGACTATATGGTACGCCACGAGCGCCGTCCCGGCATCGGCCCGCTGGCCGGCTGGCGCGGCAATGGCGATGCGCATGGCCGCGGTGCGCCCAACCCCGACCAGCTTCAGCGCTATATCGAGAATGGCGGGTTCTTTACCGCCCATATCCCCGACGCCGCCCAATACATGAAGCCCTGGAACGCCGATTACCAAGATTGGGCTGTGGCTATGGGGTTCTACGACACCCCGCAGCCCTATCGTTTCTCGCTTTACCTGGAGCCTCTGGCCAAAATCCAGCGCGCTGGCGAGGGGCATGGCGCGCGCCAGCCGCCCGAGCATCTGCGGCCCCGCATTGCGCAGACCTTCAGCCCGCTGCCGATCTGGTATCCGGTGACCGACCCCGACTATCCGCTGCACGCCATCACACAGCGGCCGGCGGCGATGTACCACGCCTGGGGTTCGCAGAATGCCTGGCTGCGGCAGATCCACGGCGAGAACCCGCTTTATGTGCCGGGCTCGGTATGCGATGCTCACGGGCTGGCCGACGGGGACTGGGTCTGGCTCACCTCGCCCCATGGGCGCATTCGCGTGCCGATTGCGCGTATGGAGGCCGTCAACCCCAAGACGCTTTGGACCTGGAACGCGATCGGCAAGCGCGAAGGGGCCTGGGCGCTTGGCCCGACGGCGCCGGAAACCACCCGTGGTTTTCTGCTCAACCACCTGATCGGCGAGCTGTTGCCCGAGCGCGGCGACGGGCGGCGTTGGTCGAACTCGGACCCCATCACCGGGCAGGCGGCCTGGTACGATCTGACCGTGCGGCTCGAAAAGGCCCGGCAGGCGGCGCGCAGCGATCCCTGTTTCGCGCCCATCGCCTCTAGCGTCGGACGGGGCCCGAAAGATCTGGCCTTCGAGGGCTGACGATGTCGGGGCGGCGTCATACCGTCATCGGCGCGGGCGGCGTTGCCCTGCATGTGCGCGACAGCGGACCATCGGAGGCGCCGGCGATCCTAATGATCCATGGCTGGTCGCAGTATCATGGCTGCTGGCAGGCGCAGACGCCGCTGGCCGCGCGGTTTCGCCTGGTTTCTTACGATCTGCGTGGGCATGGCGCCTCGGAAAAGCCCGGCGCGGACGAAGCCTATGCAGGCGGGGCCGTTTGGGGCGAGGATGTTGCCGCAATCATCACGGCGCTTGCGCTGAACCGGCCGATCCTCGTCGGCTGGTCCTATGGCAGCCGCTCGGTGGCCGCGTTTTTGGAGCGCTTCGGCAGCGAAAACCTGGCCGGGGTGGTGCTCGCCGGTGGGGTCCTTGCCATCGGGGGGGCGCGAGAAGACTGGATGGCTGGTGCGCAAAGCCCCGGCAGCGACCGCGACCTTTACACCGACGATCTGCCGCGCCGGCTGTCCGCGACGACCCGGTTTGTCGAGGCTTGCTGTGCCCGGCCGCTGACCCGGCTGGCGCTGGCCGAGATGGTCGGGGCAAACATGCTTTGCCCGCCGCATGTCCGACGCGCGATGTTTGCGGGCGATCACGATCTGCGCCCCGCCTTTGCGGCCCTGGAACGCCCGGCTTTGGTCATTCACGGTACGGCCGACGGCGTGGTCACCCCGGCTGTGGGGCGAACCGCCGCAGAGCTGATGCCCCAAGGCCGCCATCTGCCTTACGAAGGGATCGGTCACGCCCCCTTCATGGAGGCTTCGGACCGCTTCAATACCGATCTTGCCAGCTTCGTTCAGAGTGCCAGCACAAAATGACATCCCTCCCCACAAAGACCGAAAAAGCGCTCGGCCTTGTCATTGATCTCGACACCTGCGTGGGCTGCCACGCCTGTGCGGTGTCCTGCAAGGAGTGGAACAGCGGCGGCAGCGGCGCGCCATTGTCCGACCAGGACGCCTATGGCGCAACGCCCTCCGGCACCTGGCTCAACCGGGTGCACAGCTATGAGGTCACCGGCGAGGATCCGCCCCGCGTTGTGCATTTCCCCCGCTCCTGCCTGCATTGCGCGGATGCGCCCTGCGTGACCGTCTGCCCGACCGGGGCCAGCCATAAGCGCGCAGAGGACGGTATTGTGCTGGTCAACGAGGCCAGTTGTATCGGCTGCGGCCTGTGCGCTTGGGCCTGCCCCTATGGCGCGCGTGAGATGGATCGGGCGGCCGGGGTGATGAAGAAATGCACGCTCTGCATCGATCGGATCTACAATGACGATCTTGCCGAGATCGACCAAGTGCCCGCCTGCGTCAAATCCTGCCCAGCCGGTGCCCGGCATTTTGGCGATCTGTCCGACCCCAACAGTGCGGTCAGCCTTTTGGTGGCCGAGCGCGGCGGCGTCGATCTGATGCCGCAGATGGAAACGCGACCGGTCAACAAATACCTGCCCCCGCGCCCGCGAGACACACCCTTCATCGACAATCTGGCAGAGCTGGCCGAGCCGGAGGCCGAGGGCCTGCTCGGCTGGCTCGACCGGGCGCTGGCACGGCTTTAGACGCGCAGCCCATGCATCCCGCACCGTCGCTGATCGTCTTTACGGCCCTGTCGGGCTTCGGCTTTGGGCTGATGGCCTGGCTGGGCGTTTTGGGCAGCCTGCCGCCCGAACGCTTTGCAGCGCTGGCCGTTCTGGCACTGGCCGCAGCAGGCGCGGGGCTTTTGGCCTCAGTGGCGCATCTGGGCAACCCGCAGCGGGCCTGGCGGGCCTTTAGCCAGTGGCAGTCCTCCTGGCTGTCCCGCGAAGGGCTCGCGGCACTCGCCGCGATGGCCGTTTTTTTCGTCCATGCAGGCCTGGCCTATCTGGGCCGACCTCTGCCCGGCCTGGGATGGCTGGCATCGGGCCTTGCGCTGGTTACCATCCTTTGCACCGCGATGATTTATGCCCAGCTCAAAACCGTGCCGCGCTGGCACACGCGTCTCACACCGCTGCTCTTTGCCCTTTTTGCCTTAAGCAGCGCCGCGATCGCCATTGCGCCGGGCTGGGCGGCGATCCCGCTGTTGGCCGCAACCGGGCTTGTGCAATGGCGGCATTGGGCGGCCGGCGATGTCGGTCTGGCGGCTTCGGCGGTCGATGCCGCCTCGGCGACAGGTCTGTCGGGCCAGATCCGCGTGCTGGCCCATCCGCATACCGGGCCGAACTACCTGCTTGACGAGATGGTGTTTCGCTTCGCGCGAAAGCGGGCCGAGGCTTTGCGCCGTCTGGTCATGATCGGGGGCATCCTCTTGCCGGCGCTCTTGCTCTTGGCCTTCATGGCGTTCGATCCGCCGGCGGCGCTTCTGGCGGTGCCCCTGGGCCTGCATCTGACCGGAACGGCCCTGTCGCGTTGGCTGTTTTTTGCCGAGGCCACGCATACGGTGTCGCTCTATTACGGGCGCGCTTAGGAACGGGCCAGGTCGATCATGGCTCCGGGCTTGCGGGGGGAATAGCCGGCGGTTCGGAAAGCGGTTGCGGCAACGGCTCGGACAAGGGTCGCCCGGGTCCCGGCGTGGTCTGGGGAGCCGGGCTTGCGCGCGGCGGTAGCGGCGCGTTGCGCGTATCCGGCGCCGGGCGAGAGGGGATTGCCGCGACCAGGCTGGCCATGGGCAGGCCATTGATCGTCATGCCCTGGGGGCCTGCCGCGATAACGCTGACCAGCGTCCCGTTGGCCGCATCCGGGCGGGTCAGAACGGTCATTAGGCTGCGTGCGAGCAGCCGGTCCTGCGCCGAGATAAGCCCAGCGGTCTCCAGCGCCTCGGCAAGCTCAGGCAGGCCCGAGGCGATCAGCTCGACCCGCCCGTCGCGCGGCGCTTGGGCCTGCGGGCCGGGCAGTGCGCCGTCGCCTTTTCCCACGATCTCGACGCCGAGGCCTTGGGCGCCAAGCTCTTCGAGCCGGAACTCCAGAATGTCGAAGGCCCGCTGCCCTGGCGGGGTCGCCCCTTGCAAGACGGCCGGCATATCCACATTCAGCCGCAAATCGGCTGCCAGTTCCAGCGCCAGGGATAGCGGTGCGCGGGTCAGGGCCGCGGACGGGTCGAGTGCCGCCCATGCAAGATCATTGGCCGAAAAATCGCTCAGTGCGAGCGAGAGCGTAAGCGGGGCCGGTTCCGGCGAGGCCTGTACCGGCATGTCGATGAGAAAGCCGATTTCGCTGGCCTCAAAGCTGAAGGGCGGCAGCGATTGCCCGGCAGTCTGCGGGGTGTACTCCGCCACCAGATCGGAGAGCAGGATCGCCGTTGCCGCGGTGCCTTCGCGCAGCGCAAGGCCAAGCTCGCCCAGCACGCCGCTGGCGCTGAGCCGTCCCGCGCCGCCAGGTCCAGCGGTCGTCGCCTCCATGGCGATCTCGGCCGCGCTTAGCCGGATATCGACGGGATGCGTGCCGGCCAACAGCGCCGCCACGGCCAGCGTGTCGCTACGGTCGGCACGCAGCGCGACCGTGGCGTCGACCAGGGTTGCCCGGATGGGCGGTAGGCCAGGTTCGGCTGGTACGGCCAGCGTGGCCAGAGCGGCCAAGAGCGACCCTTCCAGCGTGGGCGAGGCGGGATCGGAGACGAGCCTCGCCGACACCCCATCGGCCTCGGTCAAAACATCCGCGACCGTGCTTCCGGACCGGCGTGCCAGCACCAACCGCTCGGCCTCGACGCTATAGTCGAGCCGGCCGCTGCCGGCGTAACGCATTTTTGCCGTCAGCCCCTGCGCGATCAGCCGCATCTGGCGCGCCAGAGTAGCGGGCGCATCGAGCCCGTCCGGAAGGTCGATATCGATCTCGGCTGGCAGGATCAGGCGGATCTCGCCACCCGAAAACACCGACGCCTCGCCACGCAGCCAGGGCAGGGCGAGGCGGGCGCCGTCGGGAAAGGTGGCTGTTGGTGCGGCGTAGTCGATGCGGAAGGCAAAGGGGTAGCCGCCGATCTCGCGCGTCTGAACGGTGAAATCGCCCTGCGCGCGAAGCTGGTTTTCTTGCACATCGAGAACCGCGGCAAGCTCGCCGCGCAGAAAAAACCACAGCCCCGTCCAGCCCGCTACCAGCACAAACCCCACAAGGCCAAGCCAGAAGGCTGCGCGTTTCACGAGGTGGCCTTGAGATCCGTAATCAGCCCGTCAAGGTTGCCGCGATTGCGCTCCAGCATACCGCCGATCAGCTCCCGCTCGGATGTTACGAGCGACAGGCCTTCCACCACGATGTTGGAGATCAGCACCGTGCCGGAGCGGTCCGACACACCCCATTCGACAACCGCCGTTTCGCCGTTTCCAAGCGTGCCGCGGCTCTCCACGATCACGCCCCGCTCGCCGAAATCGCGTGCATTGGTGATTTCGAGTTTGGCGTTGCGGAACTCGTCGAAGCGCCCGCCGTATTTATAGGCGACATAGTGCTTGAACGCATCCAGATAGGATTTCTTCTGCGTCCCGTCGGCCGACCGCCAGGCAATCCCCAGACAGGCACGCGCGATGGCATCGATAGCCACGCGACGCTCCAACACCGCACGAAAGGCGCTGCGCTGTTCATCGACCGACCGCCCCGAGCGGGCGATGCTGAAAAGCTCCTCTGCCGTCGCGGCGACAAAGGCGCGGGCGTCGGCGACCGAAACCGCGGCCGAGGCCTGGACGCCCAGAAAGGCCAGGCCGCCCGATGCAGCGCAAAGCCCCAATGCGTGCCGGCGCGACAACCTCCAAAAGCCCAGTGCCGTCTTAGGCGAGACAGGTTTCATGGTCATCCTCTGCTCCAACCCCGTTAAAAGCCGTCCGGTCTATTGCTGCGGGTCTGCGGGGTCTTCGAAGATGTCCGGCAAAGCGTCTTCGGGGGTCGTCTCCACCCCCAATTCGCGCCGGCGCAGCTGCACATAGGCATTTTTGACCTCGGTGTAGGAATCCGACGATTCGTAGTAAAGCTGGTCGATCAAATCCGCGTTTTCCGCCCTAAATGCCAGAATGTCGGTGCCGCGCAGCCCTAGAAGGATCTCGGTGGTCGGCGACTCCACGACAAACCCGGTAAAATAGGTGGTGGGATTCATTAGGTAGTCAACCAGCACCCCGAAAGCATCGCGTTCCGATGACGGGCCGAGAAACGGCAGCTCGATATAGGCGCCCTCCTGCACCCCCCAGACGAACAGCGTCTCGCCGAAATCGGCCCGCTTGAGCGGCAGGCCGAACTCGGTTGCCGGGTCCAAAAGCCCCGCCGCCCCGAAAACAGTGTTCAAGCCGAAGCGTCCCGCGGTCGACAGCGCATCCAGCGGTCGGCCCTGCAAGAGCTGGTTGGCCGCATAGACAGGCAGTTCCAAATTCGAGATGCCGTTGCGCACCAGAAAGGTAACCAGGGTCGGCGTCACCGCCTCGTAGAGCCGCGAGCCCGGCTCGACCAGGCCGGTATCGAGCCCTTTGTTGAGTTCGTGGATCCGGCGGTTCGTTGCCTCATAGGGATCCGCGATCAGCGTTCCGTCCTTCGGCGCCGGCGTGCAGCCGGCCATTGCTGCCACCGCCCCGGCGGCCAGGGCCAGCCGCCCCAGCCGAAATGTCCACCCCTTGCCCATAGAGCCCTCCAAGCGACGCAGCGCCCCTTTGCCTCAACAGTCTTCGGCCGGTGTTATCGAAAACGCCACAATTGCCCCGCGCCCACATACTTTCTTCATCGTGTATTGCCGATATAGCAGCGTTCTACAAGCGGGCGGGGATAACTTCCTTGCGCGTTTGCGCTGTCACAACGCGCGCAAGCCACGAGTCGCGAAGGCCAGATTTCTATGGTAGTCATCCTGCGGGCAAGGTCGGACGGGCGCGAGGCGTATGCCATGCGGCCCAGTCAGACCCGATGCGGAACGGATCACGGAAGACCATGATCGCATGTCAGTAAAACCACACATCCCGCCGGGGGAGCCCGAGTTGCGCCATGCGCTCTCGGGCAGCCGCAACCTCTTAATCAGCGTGGGCGTGTTCAGCTTCTTCGTCAATCTTTTGATGCTGACCGGCCCGCTTTACATGCTGCAGATATACGACCGCGTGCTGACCAGCCGGTCGGAAGCCACGCTGGTGGCCATCTCGGTGCTGGTCGTGCTTCTCTACACCCTGTCAGGCGCGATGGATTTTGCGCGGGCGCGGGTGATGGCCCGTATCGGTGCCAAGTTCCAGACACTTATGGACAAGCGGGTGTTCGAAGCGGTGCTGCGCCGGTCGATCTCGCCCGATGAGCGGACCCGCCCCGCAAGCGGTCTGCGCGATCTGGAAGCGATCCAACGGCTCTTCTCTTCGCCGGCGCTGTTTTCCTTCTTCGACATGCCTTGGACGCCGGTTTTCGTGGCCATCCTGTTTCTCTTTCACTGGATGCTCGGCACCGCCGCGGTAATCGGCGGGGCGGTTCTGGTCGGGTTAACCGTTCTCAACCAGATGTCGTCGAAACGGTCGTTGGTCGAGGCGAACCAGATGTCGGCGGAGGCGGAGAATTTCTCCGAATCGCTGCGTCGCGAGGCAGAGCTGGTGCAGGGCATGGGCATGCGCGATGCAGGCCTCTTGCGCTGGCGTTCGCGCCGCGACCGCTCGCTGGAGGCGACCATCGCAGCCTCGGATGTGTCGGGCACGATCTCCAACATCTCCAAAAGTTTCCGCTTTTTCATGCAGTCGCTAATGCTGGGTCTTGGGGCCTATCTGGTGCTGCAAGGCCAGCTCAGCCCGGGCATGATGATCGCCGGCTCGATCCTGCTTGGCCGCGCCTTGGCGCCGATCGAGCAGGGGATCGCGCAATGGGCCGTAATGCAGCGCGCCCGCCAAGGCTGGAGCCAGCTTTCGGAACTTTTGGAAAAAACTCCGGTCGAGCCGGTGCGCACGCAGCTGCCGGTGCCGCGCGCGATCCTGAATGCCGAGCAGATAACCGTCGTACCGCCGGGCGAGAAGCTCGCCACCCTGCGTATGGTCAGTTTCCGGGTGGATCCGGGCCAAGCGATGGGCGTGATCGGCGTCTCAGGCGCAGGCAAATCGACCCTGGCCCGGGTTCTGACCGGCATCTGGCGCACCGCCTCGGGCACGGTGCGGCTGGATGGCGCCGCGCTGGAGCATTACGCCAACGAGGCCCTGGGCCGTCATGTCGGTTATCTGCCGCAGGAGGTCGCACTCTTCGACGCCACCGTGGCCGAGAATATCGCCCGGCTGTCGCCCCAGCCCGATGCCGGCAAGGTGGTGGAAGCGGCCAAAAAGGCCGGTGCGCATGAGATGATCCTGAAGCTGCCCGACGGCTACGACACCCGGATCACCACCGGCGGCGGCCGCTTGTCGGGCGGGCAGCGGCAGCGCATCGGACTGGCCCGGGCGATGTATGGCGAGCCGGTGATCCTGGTGCTCGACGAGCCGAATTCGAACCTCGATTCGGTCGGGTCCGACGCGCTTAACCAGGCCATCCAGCATATGAAAGATAGCAGCAAGGCGGTGATTATCATGGCGCACCGCCCGGCCGCGATTACGATGTGCGACACGCTGCTGCTGCTCGATCAGGGCATGCGGCGCGCTTTCGGCCCGCGCGACGAGGTGTTGCGCGAGCATCTGCGCAACTTCAACCAGGTGGCAACGACGATCGGCGCGGACGCCCAGGCGGCCTCGCAACCGGGCGCTCAGGCCGGGGCTTCACCTGGACCGCAAGCTGCAACGCAACCCGGCAGCACAACGGTGACGTCGGTCGCAACCAGCGCTGTCCCGCAGGCCCCCGCCGCTGCGTCCCAAACATCCGGCAAGGAGGTTACGTCTTGAGCGACACGCCCGAAAAGCTACCCCCAAGCCCGCCGCTGGAGCCCCGCGACAAGGCCGAGAGCCGCAAGACGCTGGGTCCGGTGCCGACGCTGGGCAAGATCACCCCGGCGCGCAAATCGGCGGCCGAGATTGCGGCGGAAGCGAAGTCGCGCCTGACCGGGCGCGGCTTGCGCAAGCCCAGCGCCGGTAAGGCGCCGGCCCCGGCCCCGCTGCCCGGGCAGGCACCGCCCAGCGATGCCGATGCGCGCTGGGGCGCCCGCACCCCGATGACCGTGGGTATGGCGGCCGTCATCGCTCTGGTCGGCGGCTTTGGTATCTGGGGCGGAACGGCAACGATCTCCGGCGCCGTGGTCGCAACGGGACAGATCGAGGTGGAGGCCAACCGCCAGGTCATCCAACACCCCGATGGCGGCGTGGTCGGCGAAATCCTCGTCAAGGATGGCGATCGCGTTCTGGGCGGCGACGTGCTGATCAGGCTCGACGACACGCAACTGCAGTCGGATCTGAATGTGGCCGAAGCCCAGCTTTACGAGATCATGGCGCGTCGGGCGCGGCTGGCGGCCGAGCGCGACCAGAGCGAGCGGATCGAATTCGATGCTGAGCTGCGCGGCTTGGCCGGAGAGCGGCCGGACATCCAGGCCCTGCTCGACGGGCAGGAGCGACAGTTTCACGTCGGCCGGGAAGCCCGCGAGCGCCGCGTCGCCCAGCTGCAAGAACGTCAGCGGCAGACCGAAAACCAGATTGTCGGCATCGAGGCGCAAAACGACGCGATGACCGAGCAGCTTTTCCTGATCGAGAAGGAGCTGACCGACAAGCGCGACCTTCTCGATCGCGGGCTTGGCAATGCGCCGGAGGTATACCGGTTGGAGCGCGAGGCCGCCTCGCTGAAGGGCCGTGTGGGCGAGTTCATCGCCTCCGTCGCCCAGGCGCGCGGGCGCATCGCCGAAATCGCCATCGAAATCGATGCGGTGGAGACCGAGATCCGCCGCGAGGCGATCACCACGCTGCGCGACCTTGAATATCGCGAGGTGGAGCTGCGCGAACGGCGCTTGACGATATTGGAGCAGCTTTCGCGGATGGAAGTCCGCTCGCCGGTCAACGGCATTATCTACGGCAATACGGTCTTTGCCATCCGGGCCGTCATCCGTCAGGCCGAGCCGATCATGTATGTGGTGCCGGTCGACAGCGATCTGGTGATCACGACCCGGGTCGAGCCGATAAACATCGACGAGGTGCATGTCGGGCAAGAGGCGACGCTGCGCTTCTCGGCCTTCAACATGCGCGACACGCCGGAGCTTCTGGGCACTGTCACCCAGGTCTCGGCCGATGCGTTCATGGATGAGGCGCGCGGCATCTCCTATTTCACCGCACGCGTTGCACCCCAGGAGGGCGAGCTTGCGCGGCTCGACGGGCGAGAGCTTTTGCCCGGCATGCCGGTTGAGGCCTATATCAAAACCGGTGAACGCACGGCGCTGAACTATATCGTCCGCCCGTTCATGGACTATTTCAACCAGGCCTTCCGCGAGGAATAGGCCGGAACAGCCTGAGCAAGGGCAAGGCACAGGGAGGATTTGGCGATGAGCGACTTCGAAGCACGGCTGGCCGAGCTTGGATTGACCCTGCCCGAAGCTCCGGCACCGGCGGCAAACTATGTGCCCTTCGTGATCAGCGGTACGCTGGTTTTCGTGTCGGGGCAGATCGCGCTGGGTACGGACGGGCCGATGCGCGGTCGGCTGGGTGCGGACTTTGACGTGGCCGCCGGGCAGCATGCCGCGCAGGCTTGCGGGCTGGCGCTGATCGCCCAGCTGCGCGCAGCGCTCGGCGGCGATCTCTCGCGCCTGGTACAGGTCGTCAAACTCACCGGTTTTGTCAACTCGACGCCGGAGTTCACCGACCAGCCGGCTGTGGTGAACGGCGCGTCGGATCTGATGGTGGCGGTCTTCGGCGATCGCGGCCGCCACGCAAGGGCGGCGGTAGGCTGCGCGGCGCTGCCCCTGGGCGTGGCGGTAGAGATCGAGGGCATTTTTCGGATCGCCTAAGCCTGCATCGGCGCCTGCAACAAGCAACGGCACCGGGGCGGTCCGACGCGCCAAAGGGCAAGCGAGAAATACCGGGGCAAACCGGTTTTTTGCAACGAGACCCCGTCTAGGATGCAAAAGATTAAAAGAGATCGAATTCCTGTTGTCATACTGGCCCTTCCAAAAAAGAAGAAATTGGAATTAAAACCGCTAAAACTAGTATTTTGTTCTTTAGAATTTTTAAATTTTTTTTGCAAAAACGCTGATTTAAAAGTGAAATCAAGAAATATGGTAGTTAAGTATTATTTTATTTCTTGCTGCAAAAAGGGTGTGCGTTCTAAGATGCCGCACAGCACGCCAGCCCTCGCCGCTTTACCCACGCCAAATGCGCGTTTGACGTCGATCCTCACCGACTTTCGGCATGAGCGCATACGGCCGATCACCAACAGCATTCATATCCTACCCCGAGCGCTCTAGGCTTGCGCCAAACCCGGCGGCTTCAGCGGTAAGGGTCGATCCGGTCACACCAAAGGAGCGCAAACCCGATGCTCGCACCCGCCTTCTTGGACCGCCCGATTGCGCATCGCGGCCTGCACGACCAGGCTGCGGGGCGCGTTGAGAACAGCCGGTCCGCGGTTCGAGCGGCCCTTGAGGCGGGATACGGCATCGAGATCGACATCCAGATGGCGCGCTGCGGCACGCCGATGGTGTTTCACGACGATACGCTCGATCGCTTGACCGACCTGTCCGGCCCGATTACGGCCCAGGATGCGCTGACACTGGCGCGCACCCATCTAACGCGAACCGAGGAGACGATCCCGAGTTTGCGCGAAATCCTGGCCCTCACCGCCGGAAAAGTGCCGCTTTTAATCGAAATCAAGGATCAAAGCGGGCGGTTGGGCCCGGTCGATGGGCGGCTTGAGCGGGCGGTCTGCGCGGCGCTGCAGCCTTACCGCGGTCCGGTCGCACTGATGTCGTTTAACCCGCAGAGCATGGCGGCATGTCAGGAGGTGGCGCCCGACCTACCCCGCGGCCTTACGACCGAACGCTTTCAACCCCAGAACTGGCCTGGCCTCAGCCGGGCGCGCTGCGATGCGCTCTCTACCATCGCCGATTTTGCACCGCTGGGTGCCTGCTTCGTCTCGCATGACCACAGGGCCCTGAGCCTGCCCGCCATCGCGGCGCTGAAGCGTCGCGCGGTGCCGGTCTTGTGCTGGACCGTTCGCTCTGCCCTCGAAGAGGGCAGCGCCCGGCGGATTGCCGACAATGTGACCTTCGAAGGTTACCGGCCGGCTTTAGAAACGTCGCAGCATGATTGACCTTGCGCCGCAACCGGCCATGTTTCTCAGCCATGGATGGCGGCGCCCGGATCGAAATCGATGTGCTGGCGGATCTCTCCGAGATCCCGGCGGCGGATTGGGACGCCTGCGCCTGCCCGGAGGTGGCTGCGATCACCGGCTGCGGGCGCCCTTGGGACCCGTTCTCCACCCATCGCTTTCTGCGCGCGCTCGAAACCTCGGGCTCGGTCGGCCGGCGCAGCGGCTGGCAACCCCGGCATCTTGTCGCCCGGCTTGACGGCCGTGTGATCGGCGTCATGCCGCTTTATGCAAAAGGCCACAGCCAGGGCGAGTATATCTTCGATCACGCCTGGGCCCATGCCTATGAACGCGCCGGCGGGGACTACTATCCCAAGCTGCAGGCTGCAATCCCGTTCACCCCGGCCACGGGGCGTCGTCTGCTGACCCGGCCGGGCGAGACCGAGACGCTGGCCCGCGCCGCCCTGGTCGAGGGGGCAACCGCCCTAGCGCGGCAAAACAAGGTGTCTTCGATCCACATTACCTTTTGCACCGAGGACGAGGCCTCCGAAGGCTCCGAGCTTGGACTGCTGCACCGCACCACGCAGCAATTTCATTGGGAGAGCCGCGGCTTCACCGATTTCAACGGCTTTTTGGCCGCGCTCTCCTCGCGCAAGCGCAAGAACATCCGTAAGGAGCGGGCAACCGCGCAGGCGATCGGCGAGATCTTGCATCTGACCGGCGCCGATCTGCGCCCCGAGCATTGGGACGCGTTCTGGGTGTTCTACCAAGATACCGGCAGCCGCAAATGGGGCCGCCCCTATCTAACCCGCGCCTTCTTCGATGCGTTGCAAGAAACCCTGCGCGACGACACACTTTTGGTGCTGTGCATGCGCAACGGGCGCCCCGTCGCCGGAGCGCTCAATTTCATCGGCCGCGAGACGCTTTATGGGCGTTATTGGGGCTGCATCGAGGACCATCCCTGCCTGCATTTTGAGCTGTGCTACTATCAGGCCATCGACTGGGCGCTGAGCAACGGGTTGCGCCGGGTCGAGGCGGGCGCCCAGGGCGAACATAAGCTGGCGCGCGGGTATTTGCCGGTGCCGGTGCATTCGCTGCACTGGATCGGCGATCCGGGCTTCCGCCGCGCCGTCGCGCAGTATCTTGAGCATGAGCGTGCCGCGGTGGATCAGGAGATCGAGGTGCTGACCGAATACGGCCCCTTCCGCCGCTGCCCCGAACAGGAGGAGTGAGCCCTGCTGCAGCAGCGATCGAGGGAGGCGCGACGCTGTATCGACCCATTGGCCACAAAAGCGACAGGCATACGCGTCCGCCGGCCGAAGACCCAGGCAGCCGAAGACCTGGGCAGCCGACGGGCCGGGTTCGCCGCCCCGAGCCGCAAAGCGCAAGATGGCTGCGCATCCGATCCCCGCGCGCCCGCCCGGCGCCATCGACACAGGAGAGAGACCCAGTATGCCCCAGAAACTGGCCGATCGTGCCGCCACCCTGGCCCCGCTGCTTTCGCAAGGCTGGAGCGATGTCGAAGGCCGCGACGCGATTGGAAAGACCTTTCGCTTTGCCGACTTCAACAGTGCGTTCGGATGGATGACGCAGATCGCCATGATCGCCGAGAAGATGGACCATCATCCGGAATGGGCGAATGTTTACAACCGCATCGAGGTCACGCTCACCACGCATGATGCAGGCGGCGTCACCGCGCTCGACGTCACGCTGGCCACCGAAATGGATCGGCTGGCCCCCTAAAGCCATTCAAGCCGCAGCGCGGCGCCGGCCGGCTGGCCCTCGCTTCTCAAAATGGTCGGTCACGGCCAGCTTTACGCCGCCCTCAGGCCGCAGCGTAATGACGAGTCTGGGCTTGGGCACATGCCCGATGCTAGTAAAAGAAAAGCGCTTGAGGATCGTGGCCAGCACGATCTTTGCCTCCATCAGCGCGAACCCGGCGCCGATGCAGACCCTGGGTCCGTCCGAGAAGGGAAGATAGGTAAACCGCCCGGCCCGCTGCGCCACGAAGCGGTCGGGTCGAAAGGCATCGGGTTCTTCCCAGTAAAGCGTATGCCGGTGCAAAGCGTAAAATGGCATCATTATCGTATCGCCGGGCAGGATCACCCGGCCGCAGATCCGATCCTCGGCCTGGGCCGTGCGGGCAATCACCCCCACAGGCGGGTAAAGCCGCATCGCTTCGTCGATCACCGCGCCGACAAAGGGCAACTTTATCAGATCCTCCGTCCCCGCGACATCGCGCTCGCCCAAAACATCGGCGACCTCCTCGCGGGCGCGCTCCTGTGCAGCGAGATCGAAGGCCAAAAGGTAAAGCGACCATGAAAGCGCAAGGGCCGTCGTCTCATGACCTGCAACAATGAAGGCCAGCAAATTGTCGCGCAGCTCCAAATGGTTCATTCGGCGACCCGTTTCGGGATCGAGCGAGGCCTTCAGATGATCGAGCAGATCAGGCTTGCCCGAGACGTTGTTCATGCGGCTGCGCACGACGCGGTCGGCCACCCGGTGCAGCCGGCGCGCCGCATTCGGACGCAACATGGTTTCGGGCCGCGGCACCCAGGTCGGCGCTCCGAACAGATCTACAATCGAGACCCGCGCCACCGCGTGGATATACGCGTCGATGGCCTTTTCGACCTCGGTGCTGTCCATCTCGCCGCCCCCGGCCAGGGTCACGCCGGAGATAATGTCGAAGGTCACCGCCACCATCTCTTTAAAGAGATCCGCAACGCCGCCATGATGCCGCGCCAGGCGCGTCACCGTCGCCGCGGCCGCGCGCTGCATAACCGGGGCGAGATCGACCAGGTTGCGGTGCGAAAAGACCGGGGCGGCCGTGCGGCGCTGCCAGCGCCACTCCGCCCCTTCGGCCAGAAACAAGCTGTTGCCGACACCGGGTTCCAAGATCCGTTTGGACACGATCGAGCGCGGATATGCGGCGACATTGTCGCGCAAGATGTGCCGCAGCCCGCGCGGATGCATGACCATATGCCAACGGGTTGCCGTTTTGGCCGAGATCATCGGTTGATGCAGGGCGAGCTGCGGGACGATCTCCAGCACGTTACGCCTTGCCGCGCGCAGCGTCCCCCAAAGCCCCAAAGGCTCTTCATGCAGTCGCAGGCGCACCGGCAGGGCAACGCTCGTCTCGATAACGTCGCGCATCTGGCACAACTCCCTTTCCCGTTGGACCGGCGTTCGGTCGCGCTGCTGACGCGACATCAGAACCATGTCAATGGGAGCGTTCACGACGCAACACGCGACGGCCGCTTTTGGGGCTTTTGCGCGCGGCCTTCCACGCCGCCCTGCACATCAGCTTGCACGCTGCAGACTATGCTATCGCTGCGGGGGCGACAATACTTTTGCCGGGTGCGGACCGACGTGGCAGTGGCAAGTGGCAGAGACCCGGTTCCACTTTTCAGAACCGCGGCGCGCGTTATGCGGATATCGCGGCAACCCGTGCCGTCTTCGAACGCCGATCCGGGGCGGCACCCACGGCCGGCGGTGGCGCATGCCTGGCGCGGGTACTTGGTTTTGCTGGGTCTGTGCCACCCGGCAGCTCATCAGCTTCCCGCAGGCCATCCGCTTTCCGCAGCCCAGCAGCCCCGCACCCCCGCAGCCCAGCACCCCCGCAGCCCAACGATTTCCCGCTCGGCGAGGTTGGCCAAAATGCGATGTCACCCGGCGCTTAGGTGAATGCCTGCGGGCGGGCGCTGCGCGCCATCTGGTCGAGCACGGCATTCACGAGCTTCGGTTCCCGCCCCTCTGGAAAAAAGGCATGCGCGGTCTCAACGAACTCCGAGATGACCACCCGCGGCGGCGCCTTGCCGGCCAGAAGCTCGGCCCCCGCGGCGCGAAAGAGCGCGCGCAGCGTGGGGTCGATGCGATCGATCGGCCAGCGATCGACCAGCGCCGCATCCGTCATCTGGTCGATGGCGGCCTGGCGGCTGACTGCCTCGGTCACCAGAAGACGGAAGAGGTCGATGTCGGCCTCCTCATAGGTCTGACCGTCGATCTCGGCACCGATGCGGTAGGTTTCGAACTCGCGCAGCGCGGTTTCCAACACCGTGCCCTGCGCCTCCATCTGAAAGAGCGCCTGCACGGCGTAAAGGCGCGCGGCGCCGCGTTTTCGCGATGCGGCCTGCCGCGGCCGGCCCCGCGAGGGATCGCCCGTGCCGGACCCGCCTGTGCCGGAATTGCCCGCACCAGACCCGCCTTCGCGCGATGCCATTACGCCACATCCCCACGGCTGGGTTTACCGTCGGCTTTGTCACTGGGTTTTCCGCCGAGATTGCCACCGCTGCCGGCCTGCGGGGCATCGGCGATCAGAATATCTGGCGCGGCCCGCTCCGGGCTCGGCACATTTGGCGTGGGATGCGTTCGAAATCGACGCGCCGCGGCGATCAGATGCAGCGCTGCCTCGGCCGCCCCGCCGCCCTTGTCCTGGTCCCGCGCCCGGACCAGCGCCTGGGCGAGGTTCTCGACCGTCAAAATACCGTTTCCCACCGCGTGGCCCTGCAGGGTCAGCGCCATCAACCCACGGGCACTCTCCCCGGCCACAATGTCGAAATGGGCGGTCTCGCCACGGATCACACAGCCCAGCGCGACGAAACCGTCGAAGTGCCGCAGCGCGGTGCGGATCGCGCCCGGGATCTCTAGCGCGCCGGGCACGGCAAGAATGTCGATATGCGCCTCTGCCCGCTCCAACACTGCGCGCGCGCCTGTCTCCAGCGCGGTCGCAACGTCGCCGTAATAGGGCGAGGTCACGATCAACACCCGCGGCGGGGGGTCGAAAACCGGAAGGATCAGCGCGCGGTCGCTTTCGCCGGCCATCAAGCCTCCTCCGATCCGGGTTTTGCGGCAATCGGCCGAACGCCCGCGATGGTCAGCCCGTAGCCTTCCAGACCAACCACCCGGCGGGCCGGCGAGTTGGTCAGCAGCGTCATCTCGGCAATACCCAGACCGCCCAAGATCTGGGCGCCCAGCCCATATTGGCGCAGGGTGTGCGGCGACACGGCGGCTGGTTCAAGCAGCCCCGAGATGGCCCGCTCGGAGGTATCGCGCAAAATCACCACCGCGCCGCGCCCTTCTGCCGCGATCATTTCCATCGCATTGCGCAGCTGGTTGGACCGGCCCGGTACGACCCCCAGCGCGTCTTCCAGCAGGTTCTCCACATGCATGCGAACCAGCACCGGTCCCGGCGCTGAAAGATCGCCCTTGGTCAGGGCGATATGCTCGCCGCCGCCGGTTTCGTCGGCAAAGACGCGCAACAGCCAATCCCCGCCATAGGGCGAGGTTACATGCCGCTGCGCAACCGCGCGGATCAGATTGTCATGCCGCCGCCGGTAGGCGATGAGGTCCGAAATTGTGCCGATCTTCAGCCCGTGGCGCTGCGCGAATGCGATCAGATCCGGCAACCGGGCCATAGTGCCGTCATCCTTCATGATCTCGCAGATCACGCCGGAGGGGTTGAGACCGGCCAGCCGAGCGATGTCCACAGCCGCCTCGGTATGCCCCGCGCGCACCAGCACGCCGCCATCCCGGGCCCGCAGCGGAAAGACATGGCCTGGGGTTGCGATCTCGGCCGGCCCGGTCTGCGGGTTGATAGCCACCGAAATGGTGCGCGCCCGATCATGTGCCGAGATGCCGGTCGTCACCCCCTCGCGAGCCTCGATGGAGGTGGTAAAGGCCGTCTCGTGGCGCGACTGGTTATTGGCCGACATCAGCGTCAGCCCAAGCCGGTCGACCCCGTCGGGCGTCAGCGCCAGGCAGATCAGCCCGCGCCCATGGATGGCCATGAAATTCACCGCATCCGGCGTGGCCATCTGGGCGGGGATCACCAGGTCGCCCTCATTCTCGCGATCCTCATGATCGACCAGGATGAACATCCGCCCGTTGCGGGCATCCTCGATGATGTCCTCTATGCTGGAGATCGCATCCTGATCATGGTCTCGCATCGGCGTCTGTGCCCCTTGCCGCTGTCCCGGCACTTAGACCGCAGGACGCAGGATTACCAGTGCCCCGCGACGGCGAGGCGCATGATCGCCCCGGGCCGCGCCCAATCGCCCCCGCCCCGGTTCACCTCGGATCGGCCGCGAAATAGGCCGCCGCCGGCACATAGCCTGCCAGCCCGGCTGTCGCCGGCCAGCGGGCCTCCAGCGCGGTGTCGCCCACCACCAGCAGACCGTCACGCGGCAGCTTGCCCGGCGCGAGCGCAGCAAGCAGCGCCGCACGCGTTCCAGCAGGCGTGTCGATGCTGGTCGGTGCACGGATCGCCGCGTCAAAACCGATCCCTTGCGCGGCCAGTTGCGCGGCCATCGCAGCAGGGTCGAGCGGTGCATAGGCCGCAAGCCTTGGCGAGACGTCTTGCAAAGCCGCCAATCGGGCGGCGCGATCCGCTGGCAGGGCCGCCGTCGCATGCATCAGGCGCAGGGCGTTGGTTGAAAAAAGAAAGGCCACGATATCGCGGCCCGTCGTCGCCCGCACGGTCGCATAGCGGCGATAGTCGAGCCCGATAGCTCGGGCCCGAGCAACGCGCAGCCGCACCACCTCGATCGGCAGCTGCGGCAACAACGCATGGCGCGCTTTTTGCCAGCAATGCCGCCGCCAGCGCCGGCCCTCATCCATGGCCGGGCCGCGGTTGTGGCCCAGGCCGCTCATAGGGGCTGCCTCGCAAAGGGCGCTTGTGTCGTTTCGGCCAGGCGGGCGACGTAGCGCGCCATCAGATCGATCTCCAAATTCAACACCGCGCCCGGTGCGATCCCGCCCCAGGTGGTGACGCTTGCGGTATGAGGGATGATGTTTACGCCGAACTCGGCGCCCGCGACCTCGTTGACCGTCAGCGAGGTTCCGTTCAGCGCCACCGAGCCCTTCTCGGCGATAAAGCGCGCCAGCGGCGCGGGCACACGAAACCGATAGCGGGTACTGTCGCCCTCGGGCGTGGCCGAAAGCACTTCGGCCAGGCCGTCGACATGGCCCGAGACGATATGCCCGCCAAGCTCGTCGCCCACCTTCAGTGCCCGCTCCAGATTGATCCGCTTGCCCACTGTCCAGCCGCCCAACGCGGTGCGCGACAGCGTTTCGGCCGACGCGTCGACGGCAAACCAGCCTTTGGCCACACCGATCGCCGGCCCGCTATCGACAACTGTCAGGCAGACGCCGTCGCAGGCGATGGAGGCGCCCAGCACGATGCTATTTGGCGCGTAGGCGGTCGCAATGCGGATGCGCGTATCGCCCTCTTTGACGATTTCGACCACCTCGCCGATATCGGTGACGATCCCTGTGAACATTCCCGTCTCCCGCTGGCAGGGCCGGCCGCGGCTGGCAGCCCAAGCCGGCTGCCTAGCGCGCCCGGCATGGGTTTCGCAAGCATCGCTGGACCTTTGCGGCCAAAAAGGTCACGCTCGCGCAGGTCTGACCTGCCGCAAGCCCAAACGCAGCGGCGGAGGAGTGCGATGCAGGCGCAGGATCGCCGGTTTCTTTTCTTGCAGGGCCCGCACGGGCCTTTCTTTGGCGCGCTGGCCGAGCGGCTTGGCGGGCTGGGCGCGGGGACATTGCGCATTTGCCTTAATGCCGGCGACCGGGCGGCCTGGCCGCGCAGCCTGCCCAGCCTCGCCCTGCCGGGCAGGGTCGAGACGCATCCTGCGGCGTTGGCTCGCTGCCTCGCCGCCTATGGGGCGACCGACATCGTTCTTTATGGCGCCCGCCCGCTGCACGAGGCCGCCCGCGGCCTGGCGCGGGAGGCGGGGCTTACCTGCCATGTCTTCGAAGAAGGCTATCTGCGCCCGCATTGGATCACTTATGAGCGCGGCGGCGCAAACGGCGCCTCGCCGTTGATTGGGCTAAGCCTGGCGCAGATCCGCGCCGCCGCCGCCGCGATCGCGCTTCCGGCAACCGAAGCGCCGCTCAGCTGGGGCACGGCCCGGGCGCATGCCGTCCATGGCGCGCTTTATCACGCGCGTGTGCTAGCCGGGCGGCATGCCTTTCCAGCCTATCGTAGCCATCGCGACATCGGGCTTGGCCGCGAGGCCTGGCTGAATGTTTTGCGCCTGCTGCGCGCACCGCGCCTGGCAGTAACCAGCCGGCTTCAGGCCGCAAAACTGCTGGCAGCCCGCACACCCTATCACCTTGCTCTATTGCAGCTCGGCCATGATGGGGCGGTGCGCCGCCACAGCCCCTTTCCCGACATGGCGGGGTTTATCGAGACCTGCCTTGCGGCCTTTGCCAAGGGCGCAGCCCCAGACCGGCATCTGGTCTTCAAGGCGCATCCTTTCGAGGATGGGCGCGAGCCCCTATCCCGGATCCTGCGTCGGGGCGCGGCCCGGTACGGCTTAGCGGGGCGGATCCATCTCGTTGCCGGCGGCCCGCTGGGCCCGCTTCTCGACCGGGCCGACGCCGTGGTCACTGTGAACTCCACAGCTGGTCAGCAGGCGCTCTGGCGCGGCCTACCGCTGGCCGCTCTGGGTTGCGCGGTCTATGACAAACCCGGCCTTGTCAGCCGTCAGGCACTGCCTGCCTTTTTTGCCCGACCCGACCCGCCGGATAGGGCCGCCTATCTCGACTTCCGCCGCTTTTTATTGGCCACCAGCCAGTTTCGGGGCAGTTTTTACACAAAAAGCGGTCGACAAGAGCTGCTAACCACCCTTCCCGAACGCATGCTTTCGCCCCAGGACGGCTATGCACACGCCATGGCCGGCCCGGCCACGCAGCAGCAGCCAGTTGCTTTGGCGCCACGTACCGAGCGGGCCGTTGACACGGTTGCATGAGATCGATTCACAAACGCAAGAAAGTGGTGTAAGGGACGGGCAAGACGGATGAAAATCCGCATTGAGGCAGATAACGGAACAGGTAACTTGCGCTGCATTCGCCCTTTGCGCGGGCTTTCGCTGCTCGCATTGATCGCCCTGGCTGGCTGCGGTCTTCCCCGTGGCGGCCCAAGCGAAGCCGAACTCACCGCGCAGGGAGACGCAGACACCCTGCCTTTCGAGGTAGTCAGGGTGACCGACACGGTCGCCAAGATTGCCCGGATCGACGAGGCTCGCGCGTACTCCGAAGCGTTTTTGCGCAGCGCCCCGGAAAATGTCGACGACATCGCAACAGGCGACAAGCTTACGGTCACGGTCTGGGAGAATGTCGGCGGCGGCGAGGGCGTGCTGACCGGTGTGGGCCAGAAATTCGCCATCCTGCAGGAAACCGAGGTCGACGAGGATGGGTTCATCTTCATGCCCTATGTCGGGCGGGTCCGGGCCGAGGGCAACACCATCGAAGGGCTGCGCCGCGTCATTGCCAACGGGTTGAGCGACCAGACACCCGACCCGCAGGTCGAGGTGCGCCGGATCGAACAGGGCGGCGCGAAGATCAGCGTTATCGGCAATGTTCGGGCCCCGGGGATCTATGTCATCGAGAATGCGACCCGGCGGATCCTGCCCATGCTGTCGGCCGCAGGCGGCGTCGTCGAAGAGCCCGAGGTGGCGCTGATCACGTTGCGCCGCGGCAGGTTGACCGCCACGGTTTGGCTTGAAGAGCTCTATGATCGGCCAGATTTTAACGTGGCGTTGCGGGCCGGCGATCAGATCATTGTAGAGCGGGATCGCCGCGCCTTCACCGCGCTTGGGGCTTTGAATTCGCAGGTGCGCGTGCCCTTCCCGTCGCGCAACATCAACGCGCTGGAAGCGCTGGGCCTTGTTGGCGGGATCAACAGCCAGCTCGGCGATCCGTCGGGCATCTTCGTGTTTCGCACCGAAACCGCCCAGATCGCCGACAGCCTTTTGACGGACCGGCAGGTTCTGGTTCCCACCCGTATGGTCTACACCATCGACCTCGCCCAGCCGGGCGGCATGCTCACGGCCAGCAATTTCGAGATCCGCGACGGCGACATCGTCTACGCCACCGAAGCACCGGCGGTGCAGTTCATCAAAGCGCTCAGCTCGGTCGCCCCGGTGGTCAATTTCGCAAGTTCCGCGAACAATCTCGCGAATTAGCCGCTTGGCACAGCGACGGCTCGGCGTCCTTTCGCTCGGCTTCTTTCGTGAAAAAACGGTACGCCGAATTCTGACCCTGGCCGGTTGGGAGGTGGTGGCCGGGCTGCGCGGTGTCGATGCCGTGGGCGTTTGGGGCCGCGGCCGTCCGGCCAGGCGCGGCCAATGGGCGGCCAGGCGCTTCGGTCTTCCCCTGCTGACGGTCGAGGAGGCGTTTCTGCGCGGTCTTAAACCGGGCCGGTCCGGAAGCCCGCCGCTGGGATTGCTGCTCGACGATCTGGGCGTGCATTTCGACGCGGCGCGGCCTTCGCGGCTAGAGCAGATCCTGGCCCAGGACGATCTGGCCGACGGGGCGGCGGCGCTTGCCCAATGGCGCAGGCTGGGGCTCTCTAAGCTCAATCATTGGGCCGACATGCCGGCGCCCGCGCCGGGCTTTGTGCTGGTTGTCGATCAACTGCGCGGGGATGCCGCGATCGCGGGCGGAGGGGCCGATGCGGAAAGTTTCCGTGCCATGCTTGCCGCAGCCCTGGCCGAAAACCCCGGAAGGCGGGTCTTGATCCGCCCCCACCCGTCGGCAGGGCCCGGGAACCGCCGCGGCCATTTCGAAGCGGGCGTCGTCGATGGCGCCGCAGCGGACGGACGGGTCGCTTGGCTGTCGCCCGAGATCGCCCCGCACCGGCTGCTCGCCGCAGCCCACCGGGTCTATGTCGTTACCTCGCAACTGGGGTTCGAGGCGATCCTTGCCGGTCACCGACCCCGGGTTTTCGGTCTGCCCTTTTATGCCGGCTGGGGTCTTGCCGACGAGGCACGGAGAACGCCGCGCCGAACCCGCCACTTGAACCCAGCCGCGCTCTTTTCCGGGACAATGCTGCGTTACCCGGTCTGGTACGATCCGTTTGCGGATCGATTGTGCGACTTCTCGACCGCCGCGGTCATCGCATCCGAGGAGGCGGCAGCGTATCGGACCGCCCCGCGACCGCCGATCTGCGTCGGCGTGCGGGCCTGGAAGCGTCCGGTTGTCCGTCGCTTTCTCGACGGGCCCGGCGGGGTACCGGTCTTTGCCAAGAACGCCGCCAGCGCTCTTGAGCGGGCCAGTCGAACGGGCCGGCCGCTTGCCGTCTGGGCAAGCCGCACACCGCCAGACCTGCACGCAGCCTGTACCGAGGCGGGGGTCGCTCTGTTGGCGCTCGAAGACGGGTTCCTGCGATCGCTGGGTCTAGGGGCGCGGCTGGTTCCGCCGGCCTCGCTGGTCGTCGACGATTTGGGAATCCACTTTGACCCAAGCCAACCTTCGCGGCTCGAAGCGCTGATCGCCGGCGCGTCCGATCTGCCGGAGCACGCGCTGGCGCGGGCGGCTGCGTTGCGGCGGCGCATCGTCCTGGGCGGGCACAGCAAATACGGCGCCGGCAGCGGCGGCGACGTTCCCGAATTCCCCCAAAACAAGCCGCTTTTGCTGGTGGCCGGACAGGTGGCCGACGATGCCTCTCTGCGGCTGGGCGCGACCGGCGCTGTGCGCGACAACCGCGGTCTGCTTGCCGCAGCACGGGCCGCCAATCCAGATGCTATGGTGATTTACCGGCCCCATCCGGACGTGTCGGCAGGGCTGCGCCCCGGCGGGATCGATGCCGCCGATCTGGCGGATTGCATCGTCGCCGACGGCGACCCTGCGGCGCTTCTGGCCCGTATCCACATGGTTTGGACGATTTCCTCGCAAATCGGGTTCGAGGCGCTTTTGCGCGGGATCCCCGTAACCTGCCTGGGCGCCCCGTTCTACGCTGGCTGGGGGCTGACCTGCGACAAGGGTCCCGTTCCGGCACGCCGCTGGGCCCGCCCGGGGTTAGACGGGTTGGTCCATGCCGCTTTGATCGACTATCCGCGCTATCGCGATCCGATCACCGGGCGGGCCTGCAGCCCCGAACGCCTGCTCGCCCGGCTCGCCAGCGGGGATCGCAGGCTGGCACGCCCCGCCTCGCCTGCGCTGCGCCTTCTGGCCCGGCTGCAGGACCGTCTTGCGCCGGCGGCGGGGTTGTGGCGCTAGCTGCGCTACAGCCGGCATGCAGGCAGGGTCAGCGAACCGATGCGAGGCGCTAGGGCCGGTAAGGACGGGCAAGCGGCGCCACTCTTGCACCGCCGCCATCCGCATCCTAGAGCTTGGATTACGTCATTGGGGAGGCCTGAATGCCCAACAAGATCACTCGCATCAGCGCCTGGGACATTCGCTTTCCCACCTCGCGCGCGTTGGACGGCTCGGACGCGATGAACCCCGCACCGGACTATTCGGCCACCTATGTCACGGTCGAGACGGCGGGCGGCGATTTGGGCCACGGGCTGACCTTCACGATCGGGCGGGGCAATGAGGTTTGCGTTGCGGCGGTCGACGCGTTGGTCCCGCTTTTGCGCGGGGTGGATCTGGACGATATCCAGGCTGATCTCGGCGGGTTCTGGAAACGCATGACCGGAGACAGCCAGCTGCGCTGGCTGGGCCCCGACAAGGGGGTGATGCATCTGGCCACGGCCGCAATGGTCAATGCCGTCTGGGATCTTTGCGCCAAAGCGCGCGGCCTGCCGGTCTGGCGGATGCTGAGCGAGATGCGCCCCGAAGAGACGGTGGCGCTGGTCGATTGGCGCTATCTCGCCGACGCGCTCGATCCGGGCGAGGCGCGGGAACGGTTGGCGGAAAAAGCCTCGGGCCGCGCGGCGCGCACCGCACAGATGCTGGCCGAGGGCTATCCGGCCTACACCACCTCGGCCGGCTGGCTGGGTTATTCCGACGACAAGATCCGCAGCCTGGCCCAAGAGGCGCTCGATCAGGGCTGGCGTCACTTTAAGATGAAGGTCGGTGCCGATCAGGCCGACGATTTCCGCCGGGCCGGGCTGTTGCGCGAGGTGATCGGACCGGAACGGTATCTGATGATGGATGCCAATCAGGTCTGGGGCGTCGATGAGGCGATTGCCAGGATGCGCGCACTTGCCCGCTTCGACCCGCTTTGGATCGAGGAACCGACCAGCCCGGATGATGTTCTGGGCCATGCCCGCATCGCCCGAGAGATCGCACCCATCAAGGTGGCCACGGGCGAACATTGCCAGAATGCGGTGATGTTCAAGCAGCTTCTCCAGGCCCAGGCCATCGCCTTTTGCCAGATCGACAGCTGTCGGCTTGCGGGCCCCAACGAGATCGTGGCGGTGCTGCTCATGGCCGAAAAGTTCGGCATCCCGGTCTGCCCGCATGCCGGCGGGGTGGGCTTGTGCGAATATGTCCAGCACCTTGCCCTCTTTGACTATATCGCGGTGTCTGCGAGCCTAGAGAACCGGGTGCTGGAATATGTCGATCATCTGCACGAGCATTTCGTGACCCCCGTGCAGATGAAAGCCGGCCGCTATATGCCGCCCCCCGATCCGGGCTATTCGATCGAGATGAAGCCGGCGAGCCTCATTGCCCATCAATATCCCACCGGGGCGGTCTGGACCGGCTAGCCCGCGCTTTCGAAGGCTTTGAACGCCTCGGCATAATCGGGGTGCCAGCGCGACAGGGCCGGGCGGTTCTCGATGACATCGCCGGCCGACCAGGCAACCCGCCGCCGGTCGCGCTGCGGCGTGACATCATTGTCCGGGCAAAGCACATAAAAATCGCCCTCTGCCAGGCGAGCCAGCAGATGGTCCACGGTTTGTGCGCTGGTCCAGGCCGCGGCCGGTTTTTCGGGCATGACCCGGGCGATCATGCCGGTATAGGTAAAGCCGGGCACGAAGAGATGCGCCGAGATCGGCGCGCCGGCTTCGCGCAGCTCATGGGCCAGCTGCTCGGTGACCACCCGAACCCCGGCCTTGGTGACATTGTAGCCCGGATTGCCCGGCGGCGTGGTGATCCCCTGTTTGGAGCCGGTGTTGATGACCGCCGCCGGGCGCCCCGCCGCCACCATCCGCGGCAAAAAGGCCTGCACGCCATAGATCACCCCGAAAAGATTGACCTCGATCATCTTGCGCCAGTTCTCGGGCTCGGCCCAAGCCTTGCTGGGCAGGCCGATCCCGGCATTGTTCATCAGCACCGCCACCTCGCCGGCCGCAAAAGCCGCGTCGGCCAGCGCGGCCACGGAGGCGGCATCGGCAACATCGGTCGGGATGGCCGTAACCGTTTGCCCAGCATCGGCCATGGCCCGCAGCGCATCGGTCGCTTCACCCAGCGCATCGCCGGGCAGATCGGCCAGCACCACGCCAAGCCCGGCCTGCACAAACCGCTCGGCCGCCACCCGGCCCACACCGCTCGCCGCCCCGGTCACAACCGCAAGCCCGCCCCGTTCGATCGCATCCGTGTACATCGCATCCTCCGCATCGGTCGCCTGTCTTCTGGGATAAGATATCTGGTTGCTGGGCCCGCGGTGCAAGCGGGTCGCGCAAAAGCACGGCCAAGCACAAGGGGCTCGACAGCCCGGGACGGGCATGTCACCTCTCCAACCATGTTGACCCTGGCCGACATCTTTGCCGCGCGCCGGCGCATCGCGGGGCTCGCCATCGAGACCCCGCTGATCCCCTCGCCCCATCTCACCCAGGTTGCAGGCCATGAGGTGCTGCTCAAGCTTGAGCTTTGCCAGCCCACGGGCGCGTTCAAGCTGCGCGGGGCGGCCAACGCCGTGGCCTGCCTGCCCGAAGGGGCGGCGGGGGTGGTCTGCGCCTCCACCGGCAATCACGGCCGCGCTTTGGCCTATGCGGCCAAGGCGCGCGGGGTGCGCGCCACGATCTGCATGTCGCGGCTGGTGCCGGCGGTCAAACGCGACGCCATCGCCGCGCTGGGGGCCGAGATCCGCACGCTCGAGACACAGGATGCCGCCGAGATCGCCGCCGCGCGCCTCGCCGCCGAAGCAGAGCTTGTCGAGATCTCAGCCTATGACGATCCGCATGTCATCGCCGGTCAGGGCAGCATCGGGCTCGAGCTTCTCGCCGCGCGGCCCGATCTTGAGACGCTGCTGATCCCGCTCTCGGGCGGCGGGCTGGCCGGCGGCATCGCTCTCGCGGCCAAAACCATCAAGCCCGGTATCCGGGTTATCGGCCTTACCATGGATCGCGGGCCGGCCATGCATCTGTCGATGAAGGCGGGCGCGCCGGTCGCGGTCGACGAGGTGCCGAGCCTTGCCGATGCGCTGGGGGGCGGCATCGGCATCGACAACCGCCATTCGCTCGCTTTGTGCCGACGCTATCTCGATGACAGTATCCTGGTCACCGAGGCCGAGATCTATCGCGCCCTGCAAGCCCTTTACTATGAAGACCGGCTCGTGGCCGAAGGCAGCTGCGTCGTCGGCATCGCAGCCCTGCTAAGCGGCAAGCTCTCAGGGTTCTCCGGCCCCATCGCCACGATCCTGACCGGGCGCAACGTCGATGCCGACCGTCATGCCGCCATCATGCGCGGCGACGACATCCAGCTGGGCGATCTAAAGCTGCAGGGCAGCCCCTATAGCCCCTGACCGGCGCCACCGCTTCTTCTTGGCCAAAATACTCCCCGCGGAGCGTCCCGAAGCCGCCGCCGCAACCGCCGCCGGACAGGCTTGGCGCAAGGCTACCGGCGGGTTGTCGCAAAAACGCACCCCGGTTTTCTTAGCGGCAACAGGCTCCGTGCCCGCTGGCCCTGATGGGTGCTGTAACTGTGAACGAGCCGCCCTCTGGTCTCCCCGTCTGGTCTCCCCGTCTGGTCTCTCCGTCTGGTCTCGCTCCCTGGGCCCGCTCTCTGGACGCGCAGCCTGGGCTCCTCAGGGGCCGGCAGGCGTCGCCGTTTCGGTGGCCAACGGGCCGCGCCGGCGCGCAACGGTCATGACCGCCAGGGTGGTCAGCAAGGCCAGAACCGCGCTTCCGATCATCATGACGAGCAATGGCCAGGCCGACCCGTCCTCATCCAGCAACAGGCCGGTAACCGCGGAAATCAACGCACCGCCGCCGACCATCAGCGTCCCCGACAGGCCCGATGCGCTTCCCGCCAGATGCGGACGCACCAAGACCGAGCCTGCGGTCGCGCTCGGCATAGTCAGCCCGTTGCCCAGCCCCATCAGCATCACCGGTAGAAAAAAGGCCAGCGGATGCAGCACACCCAACGCGTAAAGCCCGCAGGCCACGCTCAGCGCTGCAACCGCAATCAGCGTCCCCGCGGCCATCATCCGGTTCAGCCCGATGCGGGTCGAAAACCGACCGATGATGAAATTGCCGGTCATGTACCCCACCGCAATGAACCCAAAGTAGAACCCCGTCGTGGCCGGATCGAGGCCGTAGACCGACGCGCCGATATAGGATGCACCACCCAAAAAGGCGAAAAAACTGCCCGAGGCGAAGGCGGCGGTGAACGCATAACCCCAAAAACGCTGCGAGCGGGCGAGCTCGGGATAGGCGCGGAACTGCTCGGTTAGGCTGGCCGACCGGGCGTGGTTCGTCTCGCCTAAATCGCGCGCGGCCACCCACAGCAGCACAAGCCCTGCGACCAGCATAAAGGCGAAATTCGCCCGCCAGTCGAAGAACTGCTCCAACAGCCCCCCGATCATCGGCGCGATCATCGGCACCAACGCCATACCCATGGTGACATAGCCGATCATCGAGGCCGCCTTGTCCGAGGAGACCATGTCGCGCACAATCGCCCGCGACAACGCAATCCCGGTTGCAATGCCGGCCTGGGCCATCCGGAAGACCAAAAAGATCTCGATCGTCGGCGCGACGATGCAGCCGATCGTGGCCAATGCGAAGACGATCGTCGAACCCAGCAGCACAGGTCGGCGCCCGTAGCGATCCGAAAGCGGGCCGAGCAGAAGCTGAATCAGCGCTGTCATGGCCAGATAGCCGGAGACCGCCAGTTGAACCAATGCGAAGTCTGCGTCGAAGTAAACCGCCATGCCGGGAAGCGAGGGCAAAAAGACATTCATGCTCATCGCCGCAACACCGGTCATCAACACCAGAGTGGCGATGTGCGGCGGCGTCGAGGGGTCCCACCAGATGGCGGGTTTCTGGACCTGGCTGTCGGACATGATCCTGCGTTGTGCTGCGCGCGGGTTTTGGCGCGGTTGCGTCGCGCTCCGCTGATCAGAGCCTGGGGCGTCTGCGATGCGGGGTCAATGCATAGCTGCCATGCGCAAAATGCATGCATCTCGCCGGCCGACAGGATCCGACCCGCTGCAACGGCCCTCAGCGGCTCACAGGCCCCGCATTGGCGCACCCTCCAGCCGCTCGATCCGCGGCGCGGGAAGCGCCGCGACTTGCGCCGTCAATAGCGCCTGACCCGCGACGAGATCGAGCGCGCCCGTCTTATTGCGCGCGATGATCGCCTGCAGCACAGCGGCTGCGCGCAGGGCCGCGTCGGCCGCGCTTGCACCCTGCAAATGCGCGGCAAGAAGCAGCGCTGCGCAAAGATCGCCCGCACCCTTCGGATCGACCGGCAGGCGCGGCGTCGTGACCAGCGCCGCCGTGCTTGGGGTGACGGCCAGAATGCCCAGCCGGTCGGCAGGCAGACCCTGCGCGACGCTCGTGACATAAACCGTCGCCGGCCCCAGGGATCGAGCCGCCGAAACCATCGCACCGGGCGTCTGCAGCGCCCTGCCCGTCAGCCAGCCGAGCTCGAAAGCGTTCGGAACGGCGATGTCGGCGCGCTTTAAAAGCCGTTCGCGATAAAGGCGACCGACAGCTTCGGGCAGGTAAAGCCCGCTGTCGGTATCGCCCAGAACGGGGTCGCACAAAAACAGCGTTTCCGCAGGCAAACGCGCAAGAAAATCGGCCACCGCGACGGCGGTCTCGGGGCTGCCGAGATACCCCGTCAGCAAGGCCGATATGTTGGTCAGCAGCCCGGCCGCCGCAACACCGTCCAGCAGCGATGCCACGTCGGTCGCGGCGAGCCTATGCCCGGTAACGCCGGGAGTTGCGGCATGACCCGAAAGCAGTGTGGTCGGGATCTGGACCACCTCATGCCCCAACCGTTCGAGCGCAAAACTGCCGGCCCGATGGCCGACCCTGCCGGCCGCAACGAAGGACTGGATTGCCAGCACCGGTCCCCGACCGGCAATAGTTGCGACCGGTGCAGACCCGGTCACACGCCCGATCCCCCGGTGACGTCGTGATCGTAAAGCCAACGCATCGACCGGCGCAGCACCCAGGGTGCAAAAAGGTTGGCCAGCGCCATCGGCCCGAATTCCAGCGTTCGCCCGACCGGTCCGCGGCGGTGAAAGCGGCCCGCATTGCGCCGCGCCGCGCCCTGCACCCGGGCTGTGCGCCCCTGACGTAGGCTTGCATAGCGCGCCAGCCCCGCCGTTCCGGTGTCGCGGGCGAGACAGTCGGCCAGCACCCACCCATCCTCGATGGCCATTGCAGCGCCTTGGGCCAGGAAGGGCAGCATCGGGTGGCAGGCATCGCCGATCAGGGCCACCCTGCCCTTGGTCCAGACCGGCAGCGGAGCGCGGTCGTAAAGCGCCCAGAGATAGGTTTCGGAGACCTTGGACAGAAGCGTGGTGACGCGCGGATGCCAATCGGCAAAGGCCGCCCGCAGCAAGGCGGGATCGCCCGGCAGCATCCAGCCCTCTTCGCGCCAGTCGTCTCGCTCCTCGACCGCAACGATGTTGATAAGCTGCCCGCCGCGCAGAAAATACGTTACCAGATGCCGCCCGGGGCCGACCCAGATCGTCCCGCGCGGGGCAACCAGACCGGCCGGGACCGCATCCGCCGCAACCGTGGCACGCCAGGCGACCTGGCCGGTAAAGCGCGGCGGCTGCGGGGCCAGCACATAGCCCTGCACAGCCGAACGCAACCCGTCGGCGCCGATCAGAATGTCGGCCTCAAAGCGCTGACCGTCCTCAGTCACCCCAGCAACGCTATCGGTGTTTTCGACGATTTTAACGATCCGCACCGCCGGGTGCAGCGCGACGCCCGCATCGCGGACCGCAGCCACAAGCAGATCCAGCAGATCGGCGCGGTGGATCTGCACATAGGCCGTGCGCAGGGCTGCGTTCTGGGCAAAGCGCAGACAAAACACCTGATGGCCGAGATCGCCCAGCCGGATTTCGGCGGCATCCGGGCGGAAACCGCGGGAGGCAACGTCAGGTGCCAGGCCAAGCGCTGCCATCACCCGCATCGCATTGGCGCCGAGCTGTAGCCCGGCCCCGACCTCGCGGAACTGCGCGGCCCGCTCCAGCACCGAAACCGAAAACCCGTGCCGTGCCAGGGCCAGCGCCGCCGTCAGCCCGGCAATCCCGCCGCCCACCACCAGAATGCGGGCCTGCGCCATGACCCTGCCTTCCCCCCAGTCGGGCTCAGCCGGTTTTACGGTTCATAAACGCCGTGAAGGCCGCCCGCGCCTCGTCCGATGCCAGCCGCTCGGCAAAATGCTTGCCCTCGCGACGCAACGCAGCCAGTCGCTCGTCGGGTGTGCCGCGGACCAGGGCGCGGGAAATCCGCATCGCCGCGCGCGGTTTCAATGCAAGCCGCGCGGCCAGGGCCTGGGCCTCGGCATCCAAGGCCTCGGCCGGATGGATGGCGTTCACAAAGCCCGCCGAAAGCGCGCGATCGGCGTCGAACGGCTCGCCGAGGCAAAGCATTTCGAAGGCCAAAGCATGCCCCATCAGCCGCGGCGCAAGCAGCGACGATGCGTTCTCCGGCACCAGGCCCAGATCGATGAAGGGGGTGTGGAAGCGCGCCTTTGGGCTAGCGAGCACCATGTCGCACTGCCACAGCATCGTCGTGCCGATGCCAATCGCCAGACCGTCCACAGCCGCGACCATGGGCTTTTGGGTCGTACACTGCGCCTCTAAAAAACGCACAACCCCAGAGGTGGGATCGCCGACGGGCGAGGTTGCCCGGCTGATAAAATCCGCAATGTCGTTGCCGGCCGTAAAAACGCCGGCATGACTGGCGAAGAGATGGGTGCCGATGCTCTCATCCGCCTCAGCTGCGACCAACGCATCGGCCAGCGCATGATACATCGCGTCGGTCAGCGCGTTCTTCTTTTCGCTCCGTGCAATGCGAATCGTCTGCACGCCATCCCGGCGCGAGACCAGCACGGTTTCGCCGGTTGCATCCTGTGCATGCCTTTGGGGTGCAGGTTTACCGGCTGCAGTTTTCGCGGTCGGATCGGCGGCGGTCATGGCAAGCTCCGGTCTGCGGCACGGGTCGTGCCAACGCAACGAAACTTGGCAAAAAAACCGCCGCAGCGAAAGGGCATGCCGGTGCGACAGGCGCGGGGACCCGCCCTCAGCCCGATTGTTTAGGCCGCGAAGTGATGTTCGATGCGTTTGCGGCTAAGGCCGTCTTCGAGCCAGTCGAGCGTGATCAGCCGGGCGTGGGGCGAAAGCCCGCGCAGCGTTGGGCCGAAAGCCGCCATTAGCCGGTCGATCAGATCGCCGGCCACCTCGGCTGCGCGCCCCTCCAGCACCCGTCCGGACAACGATTTGTGAAAGCGGCTAACCTCGGTGTCGCAGGCGGACCCGAAAGCATCGACCGAACGGCGCCGTGCGCAAGCCACAGCATCCTGGATCTCGCGCAGACGGGCGGCAAGCGCGGGTTTTTCCCGGGTTGCATCACCAAAATTGTAGAGCGGCACCTTGATCGATTCGCTCTCACCGCGCGGCGGGAATGTGATGACCCCGCGCTCCAGATCGATCTCAAAAAACACTTCCGTCCCGCTGCAAGGCTGCACCGACGCCCCGTCCATGGTTGCGGTGACACGGCACAGCGCAGGATCGGCGATCGCGCAGATCAGATCGCTTGCCCGCTCCATGCCCTCGAAATGGCTGGTATCGCGCGAGACCGCCCGCAGGTTTTCGATCTCGCGCAGGTGGCGGGTGCGGTCGCTCTGCGAGACCCGCATGTCGCGCGCGGCTTCAGAGGTTGCGCGCAGACCGATACGCACCAGCGCTTCCAACACCGTCACGCAACCGCTGGAGACGCGGCGCAGGATTTGTCCATCATCATTGGCCAGCACCGTCTCGACCCGGGCCCGCGGCATGGCCTGACTGGTTGTTGCATAGATGTAGTCGGCAAAAACCCGATCGAAGGCGCTGTAGATTACATCGCTGACGGTATGGGTAACAAAGCCGCTCCAACCAATACTGTCACTGTAATAAGACACTGTCAGAACCGGCGCCTGGACCGTCTGCTCGTCAAAAACCTTGTCTAGGATCGCTAATCTGTCCACGCTTACCCCACATTCCCCAAAGTAACACACCCCGCAAACAGTACGTCAGCTGCATGGTAAACGAAAGCTTAATCCAAAAAATTCGTTAAAGTAGCCATGATTCCGCCCACTTTGGATTGTGACACGTGTCAATACTCAACCTAAACACGATTCGAATCAGAGTCGCTCGCCAAGGTATTGCAGGGTATGTACGCCACGCGAGTACATGGCAGCGCCCTTCTAGCACTCCGCTGCGGCGCGTTAAGATAATCGCCTGTTCTAGATGATCGCCTATTCTAGATGACCGGCTGTTCTAGATGACCGGCTGTTCTAGATGATCGCCTGTTCGCGCATTTCCCGCCCTTCGGCCAGCCGATCCGCCCCAAGGGCCGAAAGATCGATGCTGCGATAGGCGCCGGTCAAAACAAGCTCGGCCACGGCACGGCCCGCCGCCGGGGCCTGTTGCAAGCCATGGCCCGAAAAGCCGCAGATATGGCACAGATTGCTGCAACCCGGGTGAAAGCCGATCAGGCCATTCTGATCGACCGCGTTCCAGTCATAGGGCCCCGCCCAGGCACCGGCCATGCGCAGCCGCTCGAAGGCGGGGATGCGGGCAGCCAGGGCTGGCCAGATCATGTCCTCAAAGAGCGCCCAGTCGGGCTCCAACGCCCATGGATCCGCGGGCTGGACCGCAGAAGCCGCGCCGGAGATGAAGCCATCACCTTCGGGCCGCATCCACACGCCCGAAATGTCGACGGTCAGCGGGCTGGCTTGCCGAATCAACTGCGCATTCGGTGATGTGAGGCGAAAGACGGTGCGGATATCGGGGCGTACCGGCATCGCGATCCCGGCCATGGCCGCGACCGCCCCGCCACGGGGGCCGGCGGCATTGACCACCAGATCCGCCGGGATCGACACGCCATCATCCGTCTGAACGGCCGCGATCTGCCCGGAGCGATGTTGGAGCGCACTCGCCTCGCCCGCACGCCAGACAACGCCCGCAGCTTGTGCGCCGCGCTTAAAGCCGCGATGCAGTGATGCGGGGTCGAACCAGCCCTCATCGACGCCAAGGGCCGCCAAAGCGATACCGTCCGCAGCGATCCAGGGAAACTGTGCTGTCAGGGCAGCGGGGTCGAGAAGGCGGGTCTGCGCCCCCTCGGCATGCTGAATCGCCACGCTATCGCGCAGCGCGTCAGCGCCCTGCTCGCTGGCCAAGATCAGGTAGCCGCGCCGCCGCAGACCGACATCCTCGCCCAGTGTTTCAGTGGCATTCGACAGGAAGTCCCAACCAAACCGGCTCAACCTAACATTCTCGGCCAGGCTGAATTGTTGCCGGATCGAGGCTGCAGAGAGCATCGTGGCGCTGGATGCGAGGTCGGGCGCGCGTTCCAGAACGGTTACATGCGGGCGGTTCTCGCCGCGGCTCAGCCACCAGGCCACCGATGCGCCCATAATGCCGCCGCCGATGATGACAATGCGCATTCAGCCACCCAATACGATGCAAGTGGTCGAGCCCGTTGCATAGAGGCGCCCGTCGGCAACGCCCACCAAGCGGCCCAGCGAGACCCCGGTAGATCGGCCGACATGCTCGATCTCGCCGATTGCGTCAACTTCGACCCCCAACGGCACCGGCCGCACGATGTTCACTTTGTACTCCAGTGTCGTATAGGCCTGTCCGGCACCGATCCGGGTCAGGACCGCGCAGGCCATGCAGCTGTCGAGGAGCGTGCCGTACCAGCCGCCATGCACGGTCCCGTTGGGGTTCATGACGTCGAACGCCGCGGTGCCTCGGAATACGGCGCGACCGTTCGCGACGGCGTGCAATCGAAAATTCAACGTGCGCGCAATGGGCGGGGCTGGAAGCGTGCCGGCCAGCATCCCTTCCAGCATCTGCAGGCCGGTCATCTGGGCGATCCCGGCGACATGCAGATCCGCCATGGTTTCGGCAAAATAGGGTTCAGGCATCGGGCTCCTCCAACAGCGTCAGCAGGCGCGCGGCCGATTGAAATGCCGCGCGCCGTTCCGATGCCGCATCCGCCGCCTCGGCATCTAGGCCCCATTTTTCGGCCTGCCAGTCTTCGTCGATACGCGACAGCGTCCAAGCCCGGTCCGGTGCGCTATGCTTGGCCTGCACGGCCAAACCCAGCACAAGCGATCCCGACAGGGTTACCAGATCATGCATTGCGGTCAGTGCGAACGGGTCGAGCGCTGCGACGCATGCCCGCAGCCTGGCAAGGCTTGATGCAGGCTGAGCGGCATGCATCACGCCGCTTGTGACCGTGAGCGGGGCGTCGAGCACCTCCGCCGCCCAGGCCAACAGGGGGTCCCAAGCGGCCTGTTGTCGGGCAACGAGACCGGGCGGGTCGTCGGCGCGGTAGCACAGAAGGTCGCTTTGCCCATAGGCCGCAACCATCTCGGCCACCGCCGCATGCGCACCGCTCACCCCATCGATTGCGACATTCGCCGCCCGTGTCAGCGGCATGCTGGCCGGCAGAATGCTCTCGCCCTGCGCATCCCATTCCCGGGCCAGCGCCTGGGCAAGGGCGCGGGTGGGCAGAACCAAGGGCGCGCGTGCCGGGCTTCGCACCGGCTTGCCGTCAAGCAGCAGCGCATGTCCACCCGGCGCAGGCGCGGTGCCGGCCTGCGTCCAGAAACGCCGCGACGGAACGCCGGTCACAGCATGCCCGCCAGCGCCTCGTCCAGCGCCTCGAAACTGGCGATGACCCGGTCGGCGCCGGCCGCCGCAAGCCGGTCCGGAGTGTGATAGCCCCAAGACACCCCGATCGTCCGCAAACCTGCGGCGCGGCCCATCTCGATGTCAAAGCTCGTGTCGCCCACCATCACCGCCCTTTCGGGCGCAACGCCCGTGGCCGCCAGGCAAGCCTCCAGCATGGCCGGGTGCGGCTTGGAGGGGTGCCTGTCGGCGGTTTGAATTGTGGTGAAGTAGCCCTCCAGGTCATGCTGAGCCAGCATATCGTCGAGCCCGGACCGCGACTTGCCCGTTGCAATGCCCAGCAGCAGCTCCGGGCCCAGCGCGGCCAAGCGGTCCAGCGCAGCGCGCGCACCAGCAAAAAGCGGCGCCATACCACGCCCGTCCGTCCCTTGGCCAAGCGCGTGATTGGCAATGCGGTATCCTTCAACGACCCGGTCGGCCTTTACCGGATCGAGCCCCGGCTGCAGCACGGCGATCGCTTCGGGCAAAGACAGGCCGACGATGCCAAGCACCGCCGCGCGCGACGGGGCCTGCAGCCCGGCCTTGGCAAAGGCGCGCGCCATCGAGGCCTGGATCAGGGCTTGGCTGTCCACAAGCGTTCCGTCGAAATCGAGAACGACCAGCCGCAGGTCCCCCCCTTGCGGCACGGTCGCGCCGATGCGCACGCCATGGCCCGGGCCTCTCCCCGCAGCCGTCACGGGCGCGCCTCAAATGGATCGGCCGGGGCATCGGCGGAGCGCCAGCCGAAGAGCGCCCAGCTGCGCTCCATATGGGGGGGCAACGGCGCCGTCAGGGTCAGAGGGGCGCCGGTGGCAGGATGCGTCAGGCGAAGGCTGCGCGCATGCAGATGCAGCTTGCGACTGACCTGCCCGCCCAGCTGCGCGCCCCAGCCATCCCCCGCATTGGTCTGGCCGCGGCCGCCATACTTACCGTCCCCGACAATGGGATGGCCGATCTGCGCCATATGCGCCCGAAGCTGGTGCGTCCGCCCGGTGATCGGGCAAAGCGCCACCCAGGCAGCCCTTTTTGCGGCAGCTTCGATTGTTGCGTAGGCGCTCGTTGCGTGTTTGGCGCCTGGGGTTTCGCGAACCCGATCGGGATGCACGCAGTGCATGCGCTCGGTATCGCCGCCCGCCTTGAGGAGACCGAAGCGGATTGTCGCCGCAGGCGGGTTGGGCGCGCCGGCGACCAGCGCCCAATAGACCTTGCCGGCCTTGCGGCTTTGGAAGCTCTTTGCCAACGCGGCGGCGGCCTTCTGGCTGCGCGCCAGCACCAGAACGCCCGAGGTGTCCTTGTCGAGCCGGTGCACCAGTTTCGGCGCCGGGCCGCTATCGACCAGCGTCGCGGCGAGACCGTCGATATGACGGTCGGTGCCCGTCCCACCCTGGACGGCGAGGCCTGGCGGCTTGTTGAGCGCAATGATATGCGCATCCATGAAAAGAACGGCGTCGCGCAGCATGGCGGCATCGTCGGAACGGATCGGGCGTGCCGCCTCCGGCCTCCGCTGGGCCCCTGCGACAGGAAGGTTGGGCGCAGCAGGAGGCGCGGGCAATGGCGGGACCCGCACGGTTTGGCCGGCGTTCAGACGCTGGGCGGATTTCGCCCGACCGCCATCGACGCGCACTTCGCCCTTGCGCAGCATTTTTTCCAGACGCCCTTGCGGAATATGCGGAAACCGTCGTCGGAACCAGCGGTCGAGCCTTTGATCGGCCTCATCGGGCGGAATCGCGATTTGCTGCACGCCGTTGCCAGGGACGGAGCCGGCAACGGGGCCAGAGACGGTGCTTGGGTCGGTGCTTGGGTCGGTGCCTAGGACGGAGCGGGTGCTATCGCTGTTCTCGTCGCCGCCCTTCTTTTTTAGGCGCGCGGTTCGGCCCGCATCCCGCCCGTTGGGCGAAGACGTCACCGGATCTGCATCGGAACCCGCATCCGGGGCGCCGGGCGCCGGTCCCGGCGTGCTCATGACGCGACACTTCGCGCCAGCGCGACCCCAAGCGCAAGGGCCGCCACAGACAACACGACCGCGCTGCCGGCATAGGCGGCTGCCAGCGCGGTTCGCCCGCGCTCCAAAAGCAGCCACACGTCAAGCGAGAAGGCCGAGAAGGTGGTGAAACCGCCCAGGACGCCGGTAAGCGCAAAGGGGGCGGCGGCGCGCCAGCTTCCGGGCAGCCTTTCCATCAGCAGCACCCCCAGAACGCCCATCGCGAAGGACCCCACCACATTGACCCCCAGCGTCCCCCAGGGAAACCCCGGGCCGAACCAGCGAAAGGCGGCGGCGGTGAGCAGATAGCGCATGACCGCGCCCAACGCCCCACCCAATGCCACGATCGCCACCGTCACACGCCTGCCCCGTAAGGACCTAGTTATGCGGACTTTCTGCGCCCCTGTCTAACGGCCAGGCGCCCCCGGCTGCAACCATCGCTTGAACAAGACGCAGGCAAGAGCGCCTTTTGCGCAGACAGGACGCGCCGTCACCGCATTCGCGGGGCACAACTTCTTGACCGGGGACGCGAATCCGGCTCAATGAGTCGCTGGCGGCGTGCAAGAGGCGCCGGCCGACAACCGTCCCGCTTGGCCCGAGTTGCCGAGTGCCCGGGACAAGACTGAGGGGAAGAGGAACATAATGAACAAGCTAGCGATTCTGGGTGCTGCGGCCGTCATGGGTCTTGCCTCAGCCGCCTCGGCTCAGACAATGGACGAAATCAAGGCGCGTGGCACGCTGAACTGCGGCGTCTCGACCGGTCTTGCCGGGTTTGCCTTCACCGATGCGGCCGGCGAGTGGGAAGGCTTCGACGTGGCGGTCTGCCGTGCCGTTGCCGCCGCCGTGCTCGGCGATCCCAAAGCGGTCGAGTTCACGCCGCTGACCACCAAAGTCCGCTTCACCGCGCTGAATTCGGGCGAAGTGGATATGCTGTCGCGGAACACAACCTGGACCTTCAGCCGCGATACCGACCTGAAGCTGGAGTTTGTGGGCGTCAACTACTATGACGGCCAAGGCTTTATGGTGCGCAACGATCTAGGCGTCACCTCAGCGACCGAACTCGACGGAGCCACCGTCTGCATCCAAACCGGCACGACCACAGAGCTCAACCTGGCCGACTTTTTCCGCGCCAATAATATGAGCTACGAGCCGGTTCCGGTTGAGACGAATGCGGAGGCGACGCAAAAATACCTCGCCAATGCCTGCGACGTGTACACGACCGATGCGTCCGGTCTTGCCGCGACGCGCGCCACGTTCGAGGATTCCGCGGCGCATTTGATCCTGCCCGAGATCATCTCCAAAGAGCCGCTGGGGCCGCTGGTGCGCCATGGCGACAATGATTGGGGCGATGTTGTACGCTGGACGCTCAACGCGCTGATTGTGGCCGAAGAGCTTGGCGTCACCTCTGCCAATGTCATGGAGATGGCCAAGGCGCCGACCTCGAGCCCCGAGATCAACCGGCTTCTGGGCACCGAGGGCGAGTACGGCGCGATGATCGGTCTCGACAAGGATTGGGCCGTGCGCGTAATTGCCGCCACCGGCAATTACGGCGAGATCTTCGAGCGCTATATCGGCGAGAAGACCCCGATTGGCCTGGCCCGCGGTCTGAACGCGCAGTGGACCGAAGGCGGCCTGCTCTACGCACCGCCCTTCCGCTGAACCCAGCACACCAAAGCCCCGGGCGGCCGCGCCCGGGGCATGCGCGCCGTGCGACCGCCGGTCCGCAACGTTTTGCCGTTCCTGACAGCGTTGTTTCAACGATCACGGCCGCTTTGCGCCGTCAAAGGGCGCTTGCCTTTAAGACAGACGATTTGCGGGAACCATAGGGGCTTTGATGGCAACCACCTCCGATCCGCCGCGCACCCATTTCAGCCTGGGCATGCTGCTAACCGACACGCGATACCGGTCGCTGACCATCCAGGTGATCGCGCTGGCTCTTTTTGCGCTCGCAATCGCCTGGCTGGTCGACAACGCCATCCAAAACCTCGAAGCGCTCGATAAGGGCTTCAGTTTCGGCTTCTTGTTCACAACGGCCGGCTATGACGTCAATCAGAGCTTCATCGACTACTCCAGCCAGTCAACCCATTCCCGCGCGGCCGTCATCGGGATCATGAACACTCTGCTAATCGCGGTGATGGGCTGCGTCACGGCGACCTTCATCGGCGTGGCGGCCGGCGTTCTGCGCCTGTCGCGCAACTGGCTGATCGCCCGGTTGATGTCGATCTATGTCGAGGGGTTTCGTAATATCCCGCTGCTTTTTTGGATCCTGCTGATCGCGGCGGTCGTAAACGAGTCGCTGCCACCACCTGCCGCCTTTCGGGGCGAGGATGCCGTGGCCTCCATGGTGCTGTTCGACAGTATCGCCTTTACCAATCGCGGGATCTACGTGCCCGAGCCGCTCTTCAGCCGCTCGCTGGGCAATATCGACGTGGCGGGCTATTTCGCAATCTCGGTCGATCTTCTGGTGTTTCTGGTGGCCCTCTTCGCCGGCATCTGGGCCTCGCGGCGGGTGGGCGCCTGGGCAAGCGCCAAACAGGCCCAGACCGGCAGCCGTCCGGCGGTGTTCTGGCCCCGGGTCGCACTTGTTCTAGGTCCGACCCTGGCGGTGCTGATCGCGCTCGGCTTTCATCTGGGTCTGCCCTATCTGCCCGAGCGCGGGATCGCCAATTTCCGCGACGGCGTGCATATGCGCGATTCGCTGATCGCGATGTGGATCGCCCTGTCGCTTTACACCGGCGCCTTCATCGCCGAGATCGTGCGGGCCGGCATCCTTGCCGTCAACAAAGGTCAGACCGAGGCCTCCTATGCGCTTGGGCTGCGGCCGGGCCCGACGATGAACCTGGTGATCCTACCGCAGGCGCTGCGGGTCATCGTGCCGCCCCTGATTTCGCAGTACCTCAACCTGACGAAGAACTCCTCGCTGGCCATTGCGGTGGGCTACATGGATGCGACCGGAACGCTGGGCGGGATTACCCTGAACCAAACCGGCCGCGAGATGGAGTGCATCCTCTTGCTGATGGCGTTCTATCTGGTGCTGTCGCTGACCATATCGGCGGCCATGAATGTCTACAACGAACGCGTCAAGCTGAAGGAGCGGTGAGATGAGCGATACCGGAAGCCACGGCGTCGCCTTTGTCAGACGCTCGGAGATCCCGCCAAGCCCGCCGCCGCCAAGCCAGACCGGCGCGCTGAAATGGATGCGCGAGAACCTGTTCTCGTCGGTCTCCAATTCGATCCTCACCCTGGTCAGCGTGTTTGTGGTCTACCAGCTGATTGCAGGCATCCTGCCCTGGTTCACCGGTGCCGTCTGGACCGCAAGCAGTCTCAACGAATGTCGCGACTTGGGCGAGGGCGCTTGTTTTGCAGTGATCAATGAGCGCTTCAACCAGTTCATGTTCGGCTTTTACCCCAGCGACCAGTACTGGCGCCCGGTGCTGACTTTCGTACTGATGCTAGCAGCGCTCGCCCCGCTCCTGTTCCCGAAAATGCCCCGCCAGGGCCTTTGGCTCAGCCTCTTTTTTCCGATCATCGCCTATATCCTGCTTTTCGGCGGCACGATCTGGGGGCCGCTGGCGGTGGTGGCGAGCTTTGCCATTGGCGGGCTGATCGTATTGCGCGGACCAGCGCTGTTGGGCTCGACACCGGCGGTGTTTGCCGGGGCGGCGGTCACTATTCTGCTGTTGCTCTTTGCTGTGACGCGGGTCGACGGGGCGATCACAGGGCTGATTGCCGATCAACGGATGGCGTCTTTTTCGGAGGATCTCGCCGCCCAGATCGAAGCGGCTTCGGACGCCGAGCGTCCCGCGCTTTTGCGGCTCCAGGAAAACATCGCGGCACAGCCAGAGCGGGAGGCGGAGCTTGCCACGGTGCGGGAGGGGCTCGATGCGCTTTTGGATGCTGTTCCGCGCGAGATCCGCGGCTACGAACGGCGTGCACAGGTTCCCGACGGGCTTGCCAGCCCGGCCGAGCTCGATGCGCTGGACCTCTATAACGACGCGCGTGCGCGGATCGAAACGTTGGAGACCCAGATCGCAACCGTCGCGTACCGGGTTGGCCTTGTGGGGCTTTCAAGCGTCCGTTCGGACGATTTCGGCGGCTTTACTTTGGTGCTTATCATCGGGATTACCGGGATCGCGGCATCCCTGCCCATCGGCATTCTCCTGGCGCTGGGGCGACAATCGAAACTGTTCGTCGTCAGCGCGCTCTGCGTCGGCTTCATCGAGTTCATTCGCGGCGTGCCGCTGATTACGCTGCTCTTCGTGGCCTCGACGCTGCTCAACTATTTCCTGCCTCCGGGCACAGAGTTTGACCTGCTCTTGCGGGTGCTTATCCTGGTGACACTTTTTGCCTCGGCCTACATGGCCGAAGTGATCCGCGGCGGGCTTGCGGCGCTGCCCAAGGGGCAGTTCGAGGCCGGCGATGCGCTGGGTCTCGACTACTGGAAGTCGATGCGGCTGATCGTTCTGCCCCAGGCCTTGAAAATCTCGATCCCCGGGATCGTCAACACCTTCATCGGGCTCTTCAAGGACACCACGCTGGTCGCGGTCATCGGGCTTCTCGACCCGCTGAAGGGCATTCCAGAAGCGATCCGCGGAAATGCCGAATGGCAAGGTATCTATTGGGAGTTCTTCGTTTTCGTGGGGCTCTTTTTCTTCATCTTCTGCTATGGGATGTCGCTTTATTCGCAACATCTCGAGCGCCAGCTGAAAACCGACCACCGATAAGGAGCAGGGCCATGGCCAGCATCGAATTGTCGAAGGAGACCGCGCCGTCGGGCATGACCGTCTCGGACGAGGTCGCGGTGCAGATCGTCAAGCTCAACAAATGGTACGGCGATTTCCACGTGCTGCGCGAGATCGATCTGACCGTCAATCGGGGTGAGCGTATCGTGGTGTGCGGGCCTTCGGGATCGGGCAAATCGACCCTGATCCGCTGCATCAATCGGTTAGAAGAACACCAGCAGGGCAGGATCGTTGTCGACGGCACCGAACTGTCGAGCGATCTGAAAAACATCGACAAGATCCGCTCGGAAGTCGGCATGGTGTTTCAGCATTTCAACCTGTTTCCGCACTTGACCATCCTGGAAAACTGCACGCTGGCGCCGATCTGGGTCCGAAAGGTTCCCAAGAGGGAGGCCGAGGAGACCGCGATGCATTTTCTGACCAAGGTGAAGATCCCCGAACAGGCGGGAAAATACCCTGGGCAGCTTTCGGGCGGTCAGCAGCAGCGCGTGGCGATTGCCCGGTCGCTATGCATGCGGCCGCGGATCATGCTTTTCGACGAGCCGACCTCGGCACTGGATCCGGAAATGATCAAAGAGGTGCTCGACACGATGATCAGCCTTGCCGAGGAAGGCATGACGATGATCTGCGTAACCCATGAGATGGGCTTTGCGCGGCAGGTGGCGAACCGGGTGATCTTCATGGATCAGGGCCAGATCGTGGAACAGAACGAACCCGAGGCGTTCTTCAACAATCCACGCTCGGACCGCACCAAACTGTTTTTGAGCCAAATCCTGGGCCATTGAAGCGGATCCGGCGCGCCGCTTTCGGCGCGTTCCGTAATGCGCAGCATCCAGATCTGCGCCGGTAGGGCGGTTGGTCGGCGGTGCTTCAGGGGGTATGCACCCTTGCCCCCTATCTTGTGATGACCTGTCTGGGGACCTCTTGTCTGCGGACGTCTTTTCGGCGGGCGTCTTGTCTGAGGGCGTCTTGTCTGCGGGCGTCTTTTCGGCGGGCCTCTTCACTAGAGCTTCGTCCCGAAAGTCTGGATCGTCAGGACTCCCCTAGGGCATGAATTGTGGTTCAGCATGTTTAGAGGTGGATCATGGGTAAATCACTATCGCTGGATATTCGGGAGCGCGTTGTGGCGCAGGTCGATGAAGGC